>DATAKK010000042.1:0-11002 GCA_036261615.1 Propionibacteriaceae bacterium
ATCAAGAGCGCCGTCGCGTTCGGCCACCTGCTGTCCGAGGGCATCGGCGACACGATCCGCGTGTCGCTGTCCGCGCCGCCCGTCGAGGAGGTCAAGGTCGGCATCAAGATCCTCGAGTCGCTCAACCTGCGCCCCCGGCACCTCGAGATCGTCTCCTGCCCGTCCTGCGGGCGCGCCCAGGTCGACGTGTACAAGCTCGCCGAGGACGTCACCAAGGGCCTGGAAGGCATGACCGTCCCGCTGCGCGTCGCGGTGATGGGCTGCGTCGTCAACGGTCCCGGGGAGGCCCGCGAGGCCGACCTGGGGGTGGCGTCGGGCAACGGCAAGGGCCAGATCTTCGTCAAGGGCGAGGTCGTCAAGACCGTTCCCGAGGAGGAGATCGTGCAGACCCTCATCGAGGAGGCGAATCGTCTTGCGGCCGATATGGACGCGGTCGGCACGCCAGACGTCGCTGTCGGCTGAGCCCGGGGCGCTGGTCCGCCAGCTGGCCCAGGCCGATCGTGAGCGGGCGCTCCGCCTGCTGTCGACCGACCCGGTCGAGAATCTCTTCGTCGCCGCCCGCATCGACGCGTTCGCGCTCGACCCGGTGCGGATGGGCTGCACGATCTGGGGGTACGAACGCGGGGAGAACCTCGTGTCGCTCTGCCACGTCGGCAGCAACGTCGTGCCGGTCGGTCTCGACCAGACGATCGCGGTGGCCTTCGCCGAGCGCATCGGACGCCGTCGGGGCGCGGCCGCGATCATGGGCAACGCCGGCCAGGTGGCGCTGCTGCACGGCGTGCTGAGCGAGCGGTGGGGCGACTCGTGGGGCCAGGCCCGCGACGTCCGGCCGCACCAGCCGCTCATGGTCATCGAGCGGCCGGCCAGTTGCGACCCCGACCCCCGGGTGCGGCAGATGACGATGGCCGATTTCGACGCCTACTACCGCGCGGCCGTGGCGATGTACACCGAGGAGGTCGGGGTGACCCCGCTCGACGCCTCTGGCAGCTACGCGCGCTACGTCCGCTCACTCATCGAGCAGCGGCGGGCCTTCGGCATCGTCGACGAGCGCGGCGAGGTGATCTTCAAGAGCGACGTCGGCTCCTCCCTCGGCAGCGTCTGCCAGGTGCAGGGTGTCTGGCTGAAACCCGGCCTGCGGGGCAAGGGACTCTCCATCCCGGCGATGGCCGCCGTCGTCGAGATGTGCCGGCTGCGCTGGCCCACGGTGAGCCTGTACGTCAACGACTACAACACCCGCGCGCGACGGCTCTACGAGCGCGTCGGGTTCCGCACCGTGGGCGAACTGGCCACGGTGCTCTATTGAGTGCTGGGCAGCGCGGGCTGCCCGCCGGCGGCGTCCTCGAGAGCGCCCTCGTGCTCGAGCAGCCACCGCTTGCGGTCGAGGCCGCCGGCGTAGCCGGTGAGCGTCCCGTCACGGCCGATCACCCGGTGACAGGGGACGACGATGCCGATCGGGTTGCGTCCGACGGCCGCGCCGACCGCCCTGCTCGCCCCGGGCGCCAGGCCCAGGGACGCCGCCAGCTCGCCGTAGGTGGTGGTCGAGCCGGACGGGATGTGCGCCAGCGCGTCCCAGACCCGCTGCTGGAACGCGGTGCCGCGGGGCGCGAGGTCGAGCTCGAACCGGGCCCGGCGGCCCTCGAAGTACTCCTCGAGCTGCCGCGCGGCCTCCGCCGCGGCGGTGTCGTCGCGCTCGCCGAACTCCGCATCGTCGGGACGGTGCCGCTGGGCGTCCAGGTAGAGCCCGACGAGCCTGTCGGACGCGTCCACGACGAGGGTCAGCGGCCCCACGGGCGAGGGAACCAGCCGGTGCCGCCGCCCCGTCGTGCTCGGCTCAACGGTCACTCTGGTCATCGCGGTCTCCTCGTGCGTCGGTGTCGGTCGGCAGGTGGTTGATGGGGTGGGGCAGGGTGGCCCACAGGTACTGGGTGGCGTAGCTGCGCCAGGGCCGCCAGCGCGAGGGGTCCGGCCGCTCGTCCACGAGCGCCGAGAGCGCCCGGCGCACGCCGAGGTCGGACGCCGGGAAGGCGTCGGGATCGCCGAGGGCCCGCATGGCGACGATCTCGACCGTCCAGGGCCCGACCCCGACGAGCCCGCCCAGCCGGGCGCGAGCGGCGGCCCAGTCCGCACCCGGTGACAGGTCCAGGGTCCCGTCGGCCAGCACCCCCGCGAGCCCCGTGAGCGTCGCGACCCGGGACGCCGGCATGCCGAGATCGCCGGGGCCCAGGCCGGCGAGCGCCGCCGGTGAGGGGAACAGGTGGGTGAGGCCGCCGGCCGGGTCGGACACCCGCTCCCCGAAGCGCCGGGCCAGCCGCCCCGCGTGGGTCCGGGCCGCGGCGGTCGACACCTGCTGTCCGAGCACGGCGCGGACCGCGAACTCGGCGGGGTCGACGGTGCGCGGCACCCGGCGTCCGGGCGCCCGGGCGACCAGGGGAGCGAGAGCCGGGTCCTCGGCCAGGTGGGTGTCGACCGCCACGGGGTCGGCGTCCAGGTCGAGCAGCCGGCGGCACCGGCCGATGGCCGGGGTGAGGTCGCGCGGGTCGGCGAGCCACATCGTGGCGGCGACGTGGTCGGGCATCGGGCGCAGGGCGACGATCCCCGCTCCGTGGGGGAGCGCCAGCGTGCGCCGGTACGCCCCGTCGCGCCACTCCTCGACGCCGGGCACGGCGGTGGCGGCGAGGTGGCCGAAGACGTTGCCGGGCTCGAACGGCGTCCGGAACGGCAGGCGCAGGTCGACCTGGCCGAGCGGCTGGTCGTCGGGTCGCCGGGGGGTGCGCCGGCGGGCCCTCAGCTCGGTCGGCGTCCGGGCGTAGGTGAGGGTCACCGCGTCGTTGAACGAGCGCACCGAGCCGAAGCCGGCGGCGAAGGCCACCTCGGACATCGACAGGTCGGTGGTCTCGATGAGCAGCCGGGCGGTGTGGGCGCGCTGCGACCGGGCCAGGGCGAGCGGGGACGCCCCCAGTTCGAGCTGGGTGAGGCGTTGCACCTGGCGCACCGAGTAGCCGAGCCGCGCGGCGAGCCCCTGGACGCCCTCGCGCTCGACGACCCCGTCGCCGATCAGGCGCACCGCCCGTCCGACCACGTCGCCCCGGGCGTCCCACTCGGGCGAGCCGGGTACGGCGTCCGGGCGGCAGCGGCGGCACGCGCGGTAGCCGGCGTCCTGGGCGGCCGCGGCGCTGGGGAAGAAGCCCACGTTCTCGGCCCGGGGCGTGAGCGCCGGGCAGCTCGGCCGGCAGTAGATGCCCGTGGTGCGCACGGCGGTGAAGAAGTGCCCGTCGAAGCGCGGGTCGCGGCTGCGCATCGCCGTGAGGCAGGTGGCTCGGTCGGGCATCACGGGTCAACCCTGCCTCAGCGGCCTCCGATTCTCTAGCAGGAATGCGACATCGCGCTGGCACCGCCCTTCCGGGCCGGACCCGGGAGCCCTTGTGCCCGCGGTGCGGATGCCACACTGGCACTGTGAATCGGGGGAACAGACCGCGGCACGCCCTGCCCGAGCCGCGGCGCCTGGAGCGGCTCGGCATGGTGATGGCGCGGCACTGGGGACGGGTCGTCGGGGCGTGGATCGTCGTGGTGGTCGTCGGCTTCGCGCTGGCCCTCGGACTGGTCGGTGAGGGGCTGTTCGCCAGGTTGCACAGTGGGAACATCGTCGTGCCCGGACAGTCGCAGGCCGGCATCGACGCGCTCAACGCCACGTCCGCGGCCGCGGCCGCCGGACCGCGGTACACGGTCGTCGCCACCGGGGCGAGAGTCACCGGACAAGGGGTGGCCGCGGCCGCCGCCACGTCCGCCCGGGCCATCTCGCAACTGCCGCACGTGGAATCGGTGGCGACGCCGTGGACCGTGCCCGGGGGAATCTCGGGGCCGCAGGCGGCCGCGCTGCTCGCGCACGGGTCCGCCCAGAGCGGCGGGTTCGCCGTGGTGGTGACGTTCACGGGGTCGACCACCAAGCAGGACCTCGCCCGGGAGACCCCGAAGGTCGACGAGGCGCTGGCCGGGCTGGTCACGGCGTCCGGTGCCACCTCGACCGTGCGCGGGGGCACCCAGCAGCTGGTGGACGCCGTCATCGGCCAGATCAAGCGCGACCTCGAGGTGGGCGAGGGGCTGGCGCTGCCAGTCACCTTCGTCGTGATGATCCTCGTGTTCGGCGGCTTCGTGGCCGCCGGCATGCCGCTGGCCGGCGCCATCGCCAGCATCGCGGGCGCCTTCGGCGCACTGCTCGGCTTCTCCTACCTCATGCAGCTCGACGCCACGGTGGTCAACATCGTCACCGTGCTCGGCCTCGGGCTGTCGATCGACTACGGGCTGCTCATCGTCAGCCGCTATCGCGAGGAGCTGCGCGCCATCGCCCGGGGGCGGCCGGCGTCCGAGCTCACCGACGAGCAGCTCATCGCGGCCGCGGGGGCCACCGTCAACCGGGCCGGCCGCACGGTGCTGTTCTCCGGCCTGACCGTGGCCATCTCCCTCGTCGGGCTGCTGCTGTTCCAGGCCGACATCCTCCGGGCGATCGGAGCGGCAGGCGTCACGGTGGTGGCGGTGTCGATCCTCGTCGCGCTCACCCTGGTGCCCGCGCTGTGCCGGGTCGGCGCCCGCCGGCTGCTACGCGGCGGCACCGACGTGGCGCCCGAGCACGGTGTCTTCTCGCGACTCGCGCAGGGCGTGCAGCGGGCCCCGTGGGTGGTCATCGTGCTGGTCGCCGCGGTGCTCGTCGTCCTCGCGATCCCCAGCCTGTCGCTCAAGGCCACCGCCTCGGGGGCCGAGCTGCTGCCGGTCGGCGCGCCGCAGCGCACCCTGGTCGAGACGCTGCGCACCGACTACCCGCTGCTCGCCTCGCCCGAGGTGGTCGTCATCTCCAAGCCGGGGGCCACCGAGCAGCAGGTGGCTGCCTGGGCGAGCGGTGCGGCGTCCGCTCTGCCCGGAGTGACCCGGGTCGACCCGCCCGTCGCCCACGGCGACCTGTTCGTGGTCGGCGTCCACACCGGCGACGGCGGCCTGGGGGAGGCGTCCCGGCAGGTGACGACCGCGCTCCGCACGACCAACCAGGCGCCGTTCCCCAACTGGGTCACCGGCCAGGCGTCCAACCTCGACGACTTCACGGCGTCCACCTGGCGCACCGCGCCGTGGACGATCGCGCTCGTCGTCGGGGCCACGCTGGTGCTGCTGTTCCTGCTCACGGGATCGGTCGTCATCCCGGTCAAGGCGCTGGTGATGAACGTGCTGTCGCTGGGCGCGAGCCTCGGCGCCGTCGTGTGGGGCTTCCAGGACGGCCACCTGCAGAAGCTGCTCGACTTCACCTCGGTGGGGGCCGTCGAGCAGATCATCCCCATCATGGTGCTCGCCTTCGGCTTCGGCCTGTCGATGGACTACGAGGTGTTCCTGCTGTCGCGGGTCGTCGAACTGCACGAGCAGGGCCGGCCCACCGACGAGGCGGTCGCGCTCGGACTGCAGCGCTCGGGCCGGATCATCACCTCCGCCGCGGTGCTCATCGTCATCGTCTTCGCCGGGTTCATGGCGGCGAAGGTGCTCGTCATCAAGGAGACCGGGCTGGCGCTCGTGCTCGCCGTGGCGCTGGACGCCAGCCTGGTGCGGATGCTGCTCGTCCCGGCCACGATGACGGTGCTCGGCCAGGCGAACTGGTGGGCACCCCCGGCGCTGCGACGCCTGCACCAGCGCTTCGGCATCGTCGAGTAGGGCTGCCCCGGCCCTCGGGCTTCGAGCGGCGGACGTGCGCCGCGGGAACGGCGGCGGGAAAACCGGGGCGAGGGGACGCCGCCGCAGACACTAGGCTGTGACCCGCTGTCGTCAGCACCCGCTGCCCTCAGCACCTGCTCCGCTGTCCTCAGCACCCGCTGCCGTCAGCACCATCGCCACTGGAGGGGCCGCCCATGATCACCCGGATGTCGCACCTGTTCGTGCGGACCCTGCGCGACGATCCCGCGGACGCCGAGGTGCCGAGCCACCGCTGGCTGGTGCGGGCCGGCTACATCCGCCGGGTCGCGCCCGGCATCTACTCCTGGCTGCCGCTGGGGCTGCGCGTGCTGCACAACGTCGAGCGGATCGTGCGCGAGGAGATGGACGCCATCGGCGCCCAGGAGGTGCACTTCCCGGCGCTGCTGCCCCGGGAGCCCTACGAGGCCACCAACCGGTGGACCGAGTACGGCCCGAACGTGTTCCGGCTCAAGGACCGCAAGGGCGCCGACATGCTCCTCGGGCCCACCCACGAGGAGATGTTCACCCTCATGGTGAAGGACCTCTACTCGTCCTACAAGGACCTTCCCCTCAGCCTCTACCAGATCCAGACGAAGTACCGCGACGAGGCCCGTCCCCGCGCCGGCATCCTCCGTGGCCGCGAGTTCGTCATGAAGGACTCCTACTCCTTCGACATCGACGACGCCGGCCTCGAGGTGAGCTACCAGCAGCACCGCCGCGCCTACATCCGCATCTTCGAACGGCTCGGACTCGAGTACGTCATCGTCCAGGCGGACGCCGGCGCCATGGGCGGGTCGGCGTCCGAGGAGTTTCTCGCCGTCGCCGAGAACGGCGAGGACACCTTCGTCCGCTCACCGGGCGGGTACGCCGCCAACGTCGAGGCCGTCACCGTGCCGGCCCCCGAGCCCCTGCCCGTCGACGGCGCCCCTGCCGCGCACGTCGAGGACACCCCCGACTCGCCGACGATCGAGACGCTCGTCGCCCTGATCAACGACCGCTTCCCCCGCGACGACCGCCCCTGGACCGCCGCGGACACGCTGAAGAACGTCCTCTTCGTGCTCCGTCACCCCGACGGACGCCGCGAGCCGCTCGCCATCGGGCTGCCCGGCGACCGCGAGGTCGACGTCAAGCGGCTCGAGTCGGCCGTCTCGCCCGCCGAGGTCGAGCCGTTCACCGACGCCGACTTCCAGGCGAACCCGGGCCTGGTCAAGGGCTACATCGGGCCGGCCGCGCTGGGCGGGACGTCGGCGAGCGGCGTCCGCTACCTCTGCGACCCCCGGGTCGTCACCGGCACCCGCTGGGTGACCGGTGCCGACGAGCCGGGCCGGCACGTGCTCGACCTCGTGTGCGGCCGCGACTTCACCCCCGACGGCGTCATCGACGTCGCCGAGGTGCGCGAGGGCGACCCCGCCCCCGACGGCTCCGGACCGCTCACGCTGGCCAGGGGCATCGAGATGGGCCACATCTTCCAGCTCGGCCGCAAGTACGCCGATGCGCTCGGACTCCAGGTGCTCGACCAGTCCGGCCGCCTGGTCACCGTGACCATGGGGTCCTACGGGGTCGGCGTGAGCCGTGCCGTGGCCGCGGTCGCCGAGTCGACCGCCGACGAGAAAGGGCTGGCCTGGCCCCGCGAGCTGGCGCCGTTCGATCTCACGGTGCTCGCCACCGGCAAGGACCCGGCTGTGTTCGAGGCGGCGGAGAAGCTCGCCACCGAGCTCGACGAGGCCGGGCTCTCGGTGCTGTTCGACGACCGCAAGGCGTCCCCCGGGGTGAAGTTCACCGACGCCGAGCTGCTCGGGATGCCGACCACCGTGGTCGTCGGGCGCGGCCTCGCCGACGGTGTCGTCGAGGTGCGCGACCGCAGGTCGGGGCTGTCGGAGAACGTCCCGGTCGACGACGCGCTGGCGCACCTCATCGCCGCCGTGCGGGGCTGAGCCCGCCGGCGCCGGTCGGGGAGCCTCAGCCGGTGCGGGGCAGTTCGCCGTCGAGCCCGAGGAACTCGCGCCAGCGCGGCAGTTCCCGGCGCGCCTGCGCGAGCCCGAGCTCGTGCGCGGCGTTCAGCCGGGCCAGCCGGCGCTCGCCGTTGGCCACGGGCATGTGGTCGGGCACGAACAGCATGGCCCTGCCCTCGCGCTCGAGTTCGAACAGCCGCTCGCGCGCGGCGTTGTAGTCGCGCCAGCGCGCGAGGATGCGCTGGGCGATCGCCGGGTAGCGGCGGAACAGCTGGTGGTAGACGCCGGGGATGCGGGCGGGCCGCTTGACGTAGTCGCGGGGCCGCGTGAGCACGACGAGGAACTTGTCGAAGCCGTCGGCGAGCGCCGCGTCGAGCGGGATGCCGGCCGAGGGGCCCAGGGCCCCGTCGGCGTAGGCCACGCCGTCGATGATCGGGAACGGCATGAGGCCCGGCATGGTCGAGGACGCCCGTACCCGCACCATCATGTCGGCCGGCTCGGGCATGTCGGCCTCGGTCCAGTAGACCGGCTCGGCGTCGCTGCACCGCACGGCCCCCACCCTGAGCCGCGCCGCGTTGGCCCGGAAGGTGTCCCAGTCGAACGGCATCGGGCCGCCGGGCAGCCCGGCCTCACCGTAGATGTAGGCCGCGTTGAACAGGCCCTGACCGCGCACGAAGGTGCGCCAGTCGCCGAACCGCGGGTCGGTGGCGAAGTCGACGAACGAGTAGCGCGACCTCGACGCGTCCCGTGACAGGTAGTTGACCGCGTTGCTCGCGCCGGCGGAGATGCCGGCCACCCAGTCGACGTGGATGCCCGCGGCGAGCAGGGTGACGACGACGGCCGAGGTGTACGACGCCCGCATGCCGCCGCCCTCGAAGATCAGCGCCGTGTCGGTGACGTTGCTCGTCACCTGCCGGGTGGCCGGCTCCCGGCCGTCGTCGGCGTCCATCGGCGGCTCAGCCCTCGGCGCGCAGGTGCCGGACGAGGCGGGCGACGAACGCGTCGCAGGCGGCGAGCTGGTCGAGGGCGACGAACTCGTCGGCCTTGTGCGCCTGGGCGATGTCGCCGGGGCCCACCACCACGGTCGAGATGCCGGCCCGGTCGTAGATTCCCGCCTCGGTTCCGTAGGTCACCTTGTCGGGGCACACCTGGAGGCCGAGGTCGAGGCCGAGGCGGACGGCCGCGGCGTCCTCGGGGGTGTCGAGCCCGGGGGCGGCGGCGACCATCTCCACGCTCACCGACGCGGCCGGGTTCTCCCGGCGCATCTCGCGCTCGAGGCCCGCGCAGAAGTTTTCGAGGGCGGAGATCTCGGCGGCGTCGTCGAGCTGCCCGAGCGAGCGCCATTCGAGCGTCACCACGCACTGCTCGGGGACGATGTTCACCGCCGTGCCGCCGGCGATCCGGTTGACCGACCCGGTGGTGTAGGGCACCGGGTAGGCGTCGTCGAAGGGGCCCTCGGAGCGCCAGCGCTCGCTCCGCTCGCGGTGGAACGCCACGACGCGGGCGGCGTACTCGATGGCGTTGACGCCGTCGGGGGTGAGGGACGAGTGGGCGCTCACCCCGGTGACGCTCACCTCGGCCACGTTGATGGACTTGTGCGCGCGGATCATCCGCATCGAGGTGGGCTCGCCGACGAAGCAGACGGGCGGGCGGACGCCGGCATCGTGCAGCGCGTCGACGAGGGGCTGGGCACCGCGGCAGCCGACCTCCTCGTCGTAGGTGAAGCACAGGTGCAGGGGTTCGCGGAGCGGGGTGCGGGTCATGTCGGGCAGCGCGGCGACGACCGCCGCGTCGAACCCCTTCATGTCGGCGGTGCCGCGGCCGTACACGAGCCCGTCGCGGGTGGTGAGGCGGAACGGATCGCTCGACCAGTCCTGGCCGTCGACCGGCACGCAGTCGACGTGACCGGCGAGCATGACGCCGGCCCCGGTGCCTCCATCGGCGGCGGGAACGGTGATCACGAGGTTGGCCTTGCGGCCCTCGGCGCCGGGGACGACGCGGGGGCTGAGTCCCACCCTCGTCGCCTCGTCGGCGATCGCCGAGATGAGCTCGAGGTTCGAGTCGCGGCTGGTGGTGTCGAAGCCGACCAGTCGGGCCAGCCAGGTGAGGGTCTCGTCACGCGGTGCGATCATGCCCCCATTCAACCTGATCCCGCCGACGGTGCCCGCCCGGTTCCCGGGGCGTACGCCCCCTCAGCGGACGGCGAGCCAGCCCGCGAGCCCGAGGCCGCACAGGGCGACGACCACCCGGAGCACGGCAGGAGGGATGAGCCGCTGCACGGCCGGACCCAGGTTGCCGCCGGCGACGCACCCCAGCCCCAGGGCGACCGCGGCCGCCCAGTTCACCGGGCCGAACCCGATGAACACGAGGGACGCCGCGAGGTTGCTGACGCCGAGCAGCACCGACCGGACGATCATCGAGGTGGCGAGGTCGTCGGCGGTCAGCACGAGCATGATCGCGAGGTACATGACGCCGGCCCCGGCGCCGAAGTAGCCGCCGTAGACGCACAGCGGGAACAGCGCCACCAGAGCCGCCCCGCGGCTGTCGGCCGAGCCGTGCAGGGCGCGCAGGCGCGGGCTGACCAGCAGCGCGAGCGACGCGAGGGCCACCAGCCACGGCACGACGCGGGCGAAGACGGCGTTGCCACCGAGCAGGAGCAGGACGGCGCCGGTGGCGCCGCCCGCCAGGGCGATGGCCACCTGCACCCCCAGCTGCCGGCGTCCGCGACCGCCCAGCAGGCGGGCCGAGCGGGTGGTGGCGCCGACACCGATGCCGATGAGCGCGAGGGTGTTGGTGACGTTGGCAGCCACGGGCGACAGTCCGGCCGCGAGCAGCGCGGGGTAACTCACGAGCGAGGCCAGGCCGGTCAGATAGCCGATGAGGCCGGTGGCCACACCGGCGAGCACGAGCAGCAGCAGGTCGGCGGCGGACATGTCGCCGCTCACCCTAGTGGTCGCTTCGACGGACAGGCTCGCCGAACGCTGGTGAATTGATTGCACGGCGAGCAAAGTTGCACAAAGTGCAACCAGGATGGATGCTGGACACTCCGGGCCGTCGCCGGTCGGCGGCCCGACGTGACGAGAAGGAGTGCCTCAGGTCCCATGCCCTGTACAGATGGGGCCGGTTCGCTGCCGGCCACGCCGGACGGGTGCTCGCCGTCTGGGCCGTCGTCGTCCTCGCCGTGCTCGCGTTGCTGGTCACCCAGCGCCCGTCGATCAGCACGAGTCTCACGATGAGTGGAACCGCGTCCGAGCAGGTGCTGGCCACCCTCACGGACAAGCTGCCCGCCGCGGCGGGAACGCAGGGCACCGTGGCGATCACCGCGACCGACGGCGGACGGATCGACA
>DATAKK010000049.1:0-34838 GCA_036261615.1 Propionibacteriaceae bacterium
GACGATCGCGACGCGGAGGCCCGCCCGGGTTGTCTCGCTGGTCACCGCAGGCACTCTACCCAGCAGCGGCCGGACTGCCGAAGGCGACCCCGGGGGCCGACCCACCGGGCAGCCCGACGGGTCGAACGGTCAGGACGCGGGCGTGACCCGGCTCGCGTGCGGCGTCATGTTGTGACGCAGCCCCCATGCCACCGCCTGGGACCGCCGGGTGACCCCGATCTTGCGGTAGGCGGCGCGGATGTAGGACTTGACCGTGTTGCCGCTGATGAACGCCCGGCGGGCGATCTCGGTGTTGGTGAGCCCCTGGGTGATCATCGCGATCATCTCGGCCTCGCGCATCGTGAGTCCGTACTCGCGCCCGGGCCAGTCCGCGTGGTTCTCGGCGACCTCGGGGGTGGGGGCGGGGTCGTCTCCTCGCAGCGACCACCCGTTGGCGGCGACGACAGTGTGGCCGGCCGCGACGTCGAGCAGCGCGCCGGCGAGGCGGGCGGCGGGGAGCCGCTTGGAGATGACGCCCGACACTCCCGCTTCGAGCAGCGCCTGGGCTGCCTCGCGGGTGAACTGCCAGGAGTAGACGACGACCTTGCCGACGCCGGCGTCGCGAAGGTGCACCCGCACCTTCTGCAGTGCCGATCGGTCCTGGCCAAACATGTCGAACAGTGCGATGTCGACGGGTTGGCGGACGGTGGAGTGGACGTCGAGTTCGACGACTTCGATCCGGTGGGACCAGGGGGCCAACATCATCCGAACGCCCTGGACGACCAACTCGTAGTCGTTGACGACGGAGATGCGCACCGGAGGCGCGGCGGAAGGCCCAGTAGTCACTTTCGGAGTATTGCATCCGGGGAACCGGGCACGAACGGCTTAGCCGAATCTCCTCACCCCCCCGGGTGTGACCACCCCACCCCTTCGGGTCACGGGCCTAGTGAGGACACCTGTGAGTTTCTCCTGGCACCACCCCTTCGGGGGGAACGCAGGTCTACCCCACCCCGGCCGCGAAACGGCGCGGCCCTTCCGGGGCGTCCTCGGCCCTCTGGCCGAGCATGGTTACGGTGTAGTAACCTCCGGCTGCGTAGGTTACGGTTTCCCGTCTCCTTCGCCCCGCATGTCCAACTAGTCTCGACCCAGCGATCGCCGCCCGACCCCGGCTCCCACCGAGCGGACGCCGGTCGCCTCCGCGCCCACGACGTCGCCGGAAAGGATCTCGATGAGTCAGCCCCTCCAGCCCTGGGGTGGCCCGCCTGGTGCCACGCCGCACGCGGACGCCATGACGGCGTCCGACGAGATGGTGCAGTTGCTCACGCCGGAGGGTCGTCGGGTCGAGCATCCGGACTTCGCCTTCTCGGGCGACGACGCGGAGATCGCCGGATTCCTCCGCGAGATGGTGCTCGCGCGCCGCCTCGACCAGGAGGGCACGAGCCTGCAACGGCAGGGCGAGTTGGGACTATGGCCGCCGCTGCTCGGCCAGGAGGCGGCGCAGATCGGGTCCGGACGCGCGGTGCGGGGCGCCGACATGGTGTTCCCCACCTATCGCGAGCACGGCGTGGCCATGCTCCGCGGCGTCCCGGTCGGCGACATGCTCGCGCTGTTCCGGGGCACCTCGATGGGCGACTGGGACATCGACGAGCACCGCTTCGGCCAGTACCAGATCATCATCGGTGCCCAGACGCTGCACGCGACCGGCTATGCGATGGCGCTGCAGCGCGACGGGCTGGTCGGCAACCCCGAGCCCGACCGCAACGCCGCCGTGCTCGTCTACCACGGGGACGGCGCCTCCAGCCAGGGCGACGTCAACGAGTCGTACGTGTTCGCCGCCAGCTTCCAGGCGCCCGTCGTCTTCTTCTGCATGAACAACCAGTGGGCGATCAGCGAGCCGTCCACCCGGCAGAGCCGCATCCCCCTCTACCAGCGGGCCTGGGGCTACGGGTTCCCCGGCGTCCGGGTCGACGGCAACGACGTGCTCGCCGTCAAGGCGGTCACCGACTGGGCGATGGAGCGGGCGCGCCAGGGGCAGGGTCCCGCGTTCATCGAGGCCTTCACCTACCGGATGGGCGCGCACACCACCTCCGACGATCCGACGAAGTACCGGCTCTCCGAGGAGACCGAGGCGTGGCGGCGCAAGGACCCGATCGAGCGGGTGAAGACCTACCTGCTCGGGGCCGGGGCCGTCGACGAGGGGTGGCTCTCCGATCTGGACGCCGAGGCCGACGCCCTCGGCGAGCACATCCGATCGGCCTGCCGGCAGCTCGACAGCGAGTCGCTGGCCCACCGCTTCGACGTGCTGTTCCGCGAACCGACGGCCGAGTCCGAGGACGACCGGGACGCGCACCTGAGCTACCTCGCCCGTTTCGAGCCGCTGTCCGAGGAGAGTGCCCGATGAGCACGATGACGATGGCCAAGGCGCTCAACGCCGGCCTGCGCCGGGCGCTCGACGCCAACCCCAAGGTGCTGCTGTTCGGGGAGGACATCGGCAAGCTCGGCGGGGTGTTCCGCATCACCGAGGGGCTGCAGAAGGACTTCGGCGAGGAGCGGGTCATCGACGCCCCGCTCGCGGAGTCGGGGATCATCGGCACGTCGTTCGGCATGGCCATGCGGGGCTACCGGCCGGTCATCGAGATCCAGTTCGACGGCTTCGTCTATCCGGGCTTCGACCAGATCGTCAGCCAGGTGGCCAAGTTCCACAACCGCACCAACGGACGCAGCAGCGTCCCGATGGTCGTCCGGATCCCCTACGGTGGCGGCATCGGCGCGATCGAGCATCACTCCGAGTCGCCCGAGGCCTACTTCGTGCACACCGCCGGCCTCAAGGTCGTCACCTGTTCCAACCCCAACGACGCCTACTGGATGATCCAGCAGGCGGTCGCCTCCGACGACCCGGTGATCTTCCTCGAGCCCAAGCGGCGCTACCACGACAAGGGCGAGGTGGTGCACGAGTCGAAGCCGATCGCGCTGCACCAGGCGCGGATCGTGCGCGGCGGCACCGACGCCACCCTCATCGCCTACGGGCCGATGGTGAAGACCTGCGTCGAGGCGGCCGCGATCGCCGAGGAGGAGGGCCGCTCGCTCGAGGTGATCGACCTGCGCAGCCTCTCGCCGATCGACATGGTCACCCTCACCCACTCCGTCCGCCGCACCCGGCGCGCCGTCGTCGTCCACGAGGACGTCCGCACGCTCGGCGTGGGCGCGGAGGTGGCCGCCCGGCTGGGCGAGGAACTGTTCTACCTCATGGAGTCGCCCGTGCTGCGGGTCACGGGGCACGACCTTCCCTACCCGAACTCCCGGGTCGAGAGCGACTTCCTGCCCGACGTCGACCGCATCCTCGACGCCGTCGACCGGTCGCTGGCCTACTGACACCCTGTTCGCGAAGCCGAGGGAGAAACGATGTTCCAGTTCCGCCTGCCCGACCCGGGCGAGGGCCTCGTCGAGGCCGAGATCATCCGCTGGATGGTCGCCGAGGGCGACACCGTCAAGGTCAACGACATCATCGTCGAGATCGAGACGAGCAAGTCCCTCGTCGAGCTCCCCGCGCCGGTCGCCGGCACGATCAGCGCCCTGCTCGTCCCCGAGGGCACGACGGTCGAGGTGGGAACGCCGATCGTCAGCATCGACGACGGGTCCGGCACCGCGCCCGCGGACGCCGCTCCCTCCGGCGAGGCCGCCGAGCCGGGGGACGGCTCCGGCCCCAACCTCGTGGGGTACGGGCCGAGCGGGTCGTCGTCCAGGCGGCGCCGGCGGCGTCCGGCGGGTGAGGCCAACGGCCGCCAGGTGCACGAGGACTACAACGCGGGCTACCAGCAGAGCGAGCACGGACGCCGCGCCGACGAGGTGACGCCCGGGGGGCCGGTCGTGGCCGAGCCGCACGGCGACCCGCTGCCCGATCCTGGGCACGCCCCGCGGAGCACCGACATCGTGCCGGCCCGCGGCTCGGGACCGAAGTTGGCCAAACCGCCGGTGCGGCGGCTCGCCAAACTGCTGGGCGTCGACCTCGAGACGGTCACCGGCACCGGACCCGACGGTCGGATCACCCGCGGCGACGTCGAGGCCGCCGCCGCCCTGCAGACCCTGGCCTCCGGTCGGGTGATGAGCGAGGACGAGGCCGCCGCGAACGGGCAGTTCGGCCAGGGCAACCAGGAGGAGTACGCGGGCGGCCGCTTCGGCGAGCAGAGCATCGGGGCGGACTCGTACGTCGGGTCGGCGGAGGGCGGCTTCGGCGGGTCGTCGTTCGGCGGAGCACCCACCGACCACAGCTTCGGCGGCTCCTTCCGCACGGGCGCGGCCGGCGGCGAGCGGCGGGAGCCGATCCGCGGCGTCCGGAAGGTCACCGCGCAGGCGATGATCGACTCCGTCACCACCCACGTGCACGTCACCGAGTGGGTGACCGTCGACATCACCGCGACCATGGACATGGTCGAGCGGATCAAGGCGCGCCGCGAGTTCGCGGGGCTGCGCATCTCGCCCCTGCTGCTGCACGCCAAGGCCGTGTGCCTCGCGATGGAGGCGACCCCGGTGATCAACGCCTCGTGGGACGAGGAGAACCAGGAGATCGTCTACCACGAGGACGTCAACCTCGGCATCGCGGCGGCGACGCCGCGGGGGCTGATGGTGCCGAACATCAAGGGTGCCCAGCGGATGTCGCTGCTCGAGCTCGCCAGGGCCACCAACCAGCTGGTGCAGGTGAGCCGCGAGGGCAAGCTGCAGCCGGCCGACTACGCCAACGGCACCTTCACCATCACCAACGTCGGCGTCTTCGGCATCGACGCCGGGACGCCGATCATCAACCGCAACGAGTCGGCGATCCTGTGCATGGGCGCCATCCAGCGGCGTCCGTGGGTGGTCGGCGAGGGGGCGAACGAGCGGGTGGAGCCCCGGTGGGTCACCACCGTGGCCCTGTCGTTCGACCACCGGCTCATCGACGGCGAGCAGGGGTCGCGGTTCCTCTACGACGTCGCCGCGATCCTCGAGGACCCGACGCTGGCCCTGCTGTACTGAGGCGGGCCGCTCGGGGGCCGGCCGGTCAGAACGGGTCGCCCGGGCGGGGGCTGCTGTCGCCGGCGTCCGGGGCCCCGAGGTGCGCCTTGATGTCGCGGGCGTACTCGCTCGTGCGGATGAGGGCCACGATGTACTCGTACTGCATGCGCACGAGGGCGACCGCGGCGAGGGCGAAGATCCAGCCCACCAGCAGGTCGAGCACGGCGAGGAACATCACGCCGCCGTTGGTCGTCGTCTGCCCGGTGAGCAGCGACGTCGACCTCGCCGCGGCGAACAGGACAATGACCGACCCGATCCAGTACAGCCCCACCGCGATGATCGACAGGACGTAGAGGATCCGCACGATCTGCGGGGTGACGTAGCGGCGGAAGTCGAGGTCGAACAGGGCGCTGAGGAAGCCCGCCAGCGGGCTCGTGCGGGCCGGCCGGGGCGCGGGCGCGCGATTCCAGTCGTCCCCGGCCCACGCCTGGCCCGCGGGCGGCTGCCACTGCTGACCCGCCGGCTGGTCGCCGTAGCGCGGTCCGTCGGGCTGCGGGGTGCTGTTGTGCCACCCGGTCTGCCACTGGCCCTGCTGGGGAGCGTTCCACCCCGGAGCCACCCAGCTCCCCTCGCCGGGCGGCGGAGCGGTGGGCTGCGACGTCGGAACGCCGGGCTGGAACCCGGGGATGGTCGGCTCGGACGCCGACCCGTCCGGCAGTGGCTGACCCGGCTGAGGGCGCGGGGCCCCCGGCTGTCCGGGGATGCCCTCGGGCGACGGGCCGGGCTGGGGCGGGTTCGGGCGCCCCACGGCGTCCCACGAGGAGCCCCACGCCGTCTGGTCGTTCGGCTCGTTCGGGTTCTGGTTCCAGTTCTGCGTGGACATGCCTGCCATTGTGCCGCGCCCGCCGGTCGCGGCCGGGGGCCCCGGCCGCCGTGTGGGGGAGAATGACCTGGTGCTCTACGCCACCCACGCCGTCGTCGATCTCGGTGCCATCGCCCACAACCTGCGCGGCATCCGCCGGCGGGTCGGCGACCGGGCCGTCCTCGTGGCGGTCAAGGCGAACGGCTACGGCCACGGCGCCGAGCGGGTGTCCCGGTTCATCGAGGAGGAGGGGCTCGCGGACTGGCTGGGGGTGGCGACGGTCCCGGAGGGCATCGCGCTGCGCGACGCCGGCGTCCGGCTGCCGATCCTCAAGCTGTCGCACGCCGCCGAGGACGAGGTCGACGCGGCGCTGGAGGCCGGCATCACGCTGACGGTCGTGGACGCCGCCACCGTCGACCAGGTGGCCGCTCGCGCCCGGCCCGGAACCCCGGTGCACCTCGTGCTCGACACCGGCATGCGCCGGATCGGCGCGGAGCCCGAGGCGGCGGTCGAGCTGGCCCGCCGGATCGACGGGGAGGGCCTCGACCTCCAGGGGGTGATGACCCACCTGCCGATCAGCGACGAACCCCGGGGGGTCGAGTTCACCCGGCAGCAGCTCGCGCGGTTCCGGCGGGCCGTGGGCGAGGTCGAGGACGCCCGTGGGCCGATACCGCTCGTGCACTCGTCCAACTCGGGGGCGGTGCTCGGCCACGACCTCACCGGGATGACGATGGTGCGGCCCGGGGTCATGGTGTACGGGTACTACCCCGACCCGCACGCGGTGCACAGCATCGACCTGCGCCCCTCGATGGAGCTGCGCAGCCGGGTCACCTTCGTCAAGCCGATCCGGGCGGGAGAGACCGTCGGCTACGGCCGCACGTGGGCGGCGCCCCGTGACACGTGGATCGCCACCGTCCCCCTCGGCTACGGCGACGGGTACTCCCGTCTGCTGTCGAACCGGGGGCGGATGAGCATCCGCGGGCGCAGCTACCCGGTGGTCGGACGCGTGTGCATGGACCAGACGATGCTCGACCTGGGCCCGGACGCCCCGGAGGTCGAGGTGGGCGACGAGGTGGTGGCGATGGGGGCGGGAGCCCTCGGCGTCGAGGAGACGGCCGCCGCGATGGACACCATCCCCTACGAGGTCACCTGCCTGGTCACGTCGAGGGTGACGCGCACCTACACCGGGGGCTGACCCGCCGGGACCGGCGTCCGGTGGTCAGCGGTGGCGGCTGACGAACTGCTTCTTGGCGAACTGGGCGATGCCGTAGGTCGACCAGCCGTCGGCGACCGCGCCGACGCCGCCGCCGATCACCGGCACCCGCTTGGTGGCGGCCACCGCCATCCGGCGTCCGGTCGCGTTGGCGAACAGGGCGCCCATGACCTTCTCGGCGATCGTCGAGTGCAGGGTGTCGTCGAGCACGGGTGCGGTGGCGACCACCATCGGGCTGGGCAGCTCGCCCTTCTCGACGAGCTCGTGGACGCCCTTCTCGCCGAGAAGGCACATCATCACGGCCCCGCGCACGCGGGGGTCGTCGACGTCGTAGCCGCGAAGGTGCGCGACCGACGCCACCATCCGGGCCTGGACGATCGCGATGCCGGTGACGTTCGCGGGCATGGTGACCGCCATCACCTCGAAGCCGCCGAGGTTGGTGACGAAGCCCTGCGCGCCGGCCAGGGCCAGGTGCTGCTTGATGATCGCCTCCACCGCCGGTTCGCTCGACGTGTGCTTCTGCAGGGCGGACGCCGCGGCCTGCTTGGCGCCCGGGAACCGGGAGTAGCCGTCGATGCCGAGGTCGATGATCCGCCGCAGCCCGTTGACCGCGACCGCCGGCGCCATCGCGGGCGCGGCCGCGATGAGGGCCCGGCCGATGCCGGCCACGGTCGACCTGTTCACTGACAGCTTCGCCATCGGGGGATCCCTCCTGTGGTGCGGTGCGGCAGCCGAGGCCGAACCTGCCGGCGTCCCCGTGCCCACGTGCCCTTCCAGGGTATTCGGGCCCCGGGCACCCCCGACCCCCGCTGAACCCTGAATCTCCCACCCGCCCGTCGGCGTACAAGATGACTGACGGCGTACGAGATGTGGCCCCGAATCCGACGGATCGTACGCCGGGCCGGTCAGGTCGTACGCCGCGGGAACCGGGCCGAGGGATACGGGCGGACGCCGGGAGGTGCCGGCCGCAGGGCGCGAGACGCCTGCCCGGATCGCGGAATCGGTCGGGGGCGGCGGGTGGAGCCCGACAGGATGAGGGTGCGGGCCCGTTCCCGGGCCGCACAGTCAGGAAGGCCCACACATGGCAGCGCCCACTCCCGCCGGAACCGCGAAGCTCGAGATCGACGGGGTCGTCTACGACCTCCCGGTGGTGGTCGGCAGCCAGGGGGAGCGGGCCATCGACATCTCCAAGCTGCGGGCCCAGTCGGGGCTGATCACCCTCGACGACGGGTACGGTAACACCGGCTCGTGCACGTCGGACATCACCTTCATCGACGGCGAGAAGGGCATCCTGCGCTACCGGGGCATCGCCATCGAGGACCTCGCCGAGAACCGCTCGTCGTTCGTCGAGACCGCGTGGCTGCTCATGTTCGGCCACCTGCCCAACGAGGAGGAGCGCTCCCGCTTCGCCGCGCTGCTGGCCGAGAACGCCGCCCTGCACCACGACATGAACAAGCACTTCGACGCGTTCCCGTCGAACGGGCACCCGATGGCGATCATGTCGAGCATGATCAACGCGATGGGCACCTTCCACCGCCCGCGGGTGGTGGACGACGAGACGTTCCTGCTCGCCGCAGCCCGGTTGATGAGCCGGGTCCGCTCGATCGCGGCGGCGTCCTACAAGGCGTCGATCGGCGAGCCGCTGGTCTACCCGCGTCCCGACCTCAGCTACGTGCGCAACCTGCTGCACATGATGTTCTCGGTGCCCTACAACGACTACGAGCCGAGCCACGAGGCGTCCCGCGCCCTCAACCTGTTCTTCGTGCTGCACGCCGACCACGAGCAGAACTGCTCCACCTCGACGGTGCGCATGGTCGCCTCGGCCAAGGCCAACCTCTACGCCGCCTGCTCCGCCGGCGTCTCGGCGCTGTGGGGGCCGCTGCACGGCGGCGCCAACATGGAGGTCATCCGGATGCTGCAGCGCATGCAGGCCGACGGGACGCCGGTCGACCGGATCATCGCCCAGGCCAAGGACAAGAACTCCGGCGTCAAGCTCATGGGCTTCGGCCACCGCGTCTACCGCAACTTCGACCCGCGGGCGAGGATCCTCAAGAAGGCCGCCGACGACCTGCTCGAGTCGATGCACATCACCGACCCGCTGCTGCCGCTGGCCAAGGAACTCGAGGAGGCGGCGCTCGCCGACGACTACTTCGTCGAGCGCAAGCTCTACCCCAACGTCGACTTCTACTCGGGCATCATCCTGCGGGCGCTCGGCATCCCGCTCGACATGTTCACGGTGATGTTCGCGATCGGCCGTACGCCGGGCTGGATCGCGAACTGGAAGGAAGTCAACGACGACGCCGCCGGGCGCATCTACCGCCCGCGGCAGCTGTACACCGGCCCGGCCGACCAGCCCTGGGTGCCGCGCGCGGAGCGGTGAGGCTCGATCCCGGCTACTTCAGCAGTCGGGACAGCCGGCGGTCGGCGAGCTTGCGGCCGCCGGTCTGGCAGGTGGGGCAGTACTGCAGTGAGGAGTCGGCGAAGCTGACCTCGGCGATCGGCGTGCCGCAGACGGGGCACGGTTCCCCGGTGCGGCCGTGCACCCGCAGGTTGCTGCGCTTGTCGTCCTTGAGGTCCTTGGCGGCCAGCCCGTCGGCCCGCGCGATCGCGTCGGTGAGGCTCGAGCGGATCGCGTCGAACAGCACCGCGCGCCGCTCGGCGTCGAGACCGGACGCCGGCTGGTACGGGCTGAGCCGGGCGGCGTGCAGGATCTCGTCGCTGTAGGCGTTGCCGATGCCTGCGATCACCTGCTGGTCGCGGAGCACCCCCTTGAGCTGGGCGCGACCGGCGCGGTCGAGGATGCCGTCGAGCACCTCGGGGGTGAACCCGGACGCCAGCGGGTCGGGGCCGAGCGTGCGGATGCGCTCGATGTCGAGCGGATCGGTGACCACGTGCACGGCGAGCTTGCGCTGGGTGCCCGCCTCGGTGAGGTCGAACCCGGCGCCGTCGTCGAGCACCAGCCGCAGGCTGAGCGGCCCCTTGCCGGGCCGAGGGATCGTCTCGGGCATGGGGTCGCGCCACACCAGCCAGCCGGCCCGGGCCAGGTGGAACACGAGGTGCAGGCCCTGCGCCTCGATGTCGAGGTACTTGCCGTGCCGGTGGACGCCGTCGATCTCCAGTCCGAGCAGGGCATCCAGCGGCGGCCGGACGGTCTTGAGCGCGGTGAACGCCGCGAGGTGCACCCGGGCGACGGTGCGGCCGGTGAGCCGCGGCGCGAGGAACGTGCGGAGCGATTCGACCTCGGGCAGTTCGGGCATGTCACGCCTCCTCGGGGCGGGGGTCGGGGCCCGGCCAGTGCACGGGCGGCTGGCCGAGGGCGGCGTCCAGTCGCCGCAGGTAGACGTCGCGGGGGATCTCGATCGCGCCCAGGCTGGCGAGGTGTCCGGTGCGCCACTGCACGTCGAGCAGCCGGTCGTGGCCGTCGCGGAGGATGTCGGCGAGCCGCAGCAGCGCCACCTTGCTCGCGTCGCGCCCGAACTGGTCGTCGTGGAACATCGACTCCCCGGCGAACATCCCGCTGAGCGAGACCCCGTACAGGCCGCCGACCAGCCGTCCCGCGGCGTCCCAGGTCTCGACCGAGTGCACCAGCCCGGCACCGAACATCTCGGTGTAGACGTCGACGATCGCCGGGTCGATCCAGCCGCCCGGACGCCGCGGGTCGCCGCAGCGCCGGATCACCTCGTCGAAGGCGGCGTCGACGGTGGTGCGGTACTTCTTCGCCGACTGGCGCAGGCTGCGGGTGACGCGGACGCCGTCGAGGGGCAGGATGCCGCGGTGCACCGGCGACCACCACCCCATCTGCTGCTCGAAGCCGCCGAGGTGCAGCGGCATCGGGAACACGCCGGAGCGGTAGGCGGCGAGCGCCAGCGGCGTGTCGAACTCGTCGCTGAACGCGATGAGGTCGGCCGACGGCCACTCGTCGGGCGGCCCGAACAGGTGCGCCAGCATGCTCCTCAGGCTACCGACCCGGGCGGACACCGGGGCGGGACGGCCGGCGCGTCAGGGTTCGCGAAACAATATAAATAAGCTATATAATCAGGTGATGTGACCACCCCCGAGGACCTTGCCGACGCCGTGCTGCGCACCGTCGCCCGGCTCAATCGCTGGGCCACCATGCAGGCCTCCTGGGAACTGCCCTCCGCCCAGATCCGCCTCCTCGCGCTCATCGAGGAACTCGAGCCCGCCCGCATCACCGACCTCGCCCAGGCCGACCACACGAGCCAGCCGGGCATCACCGCGCAGGTCAACCGGCTCGAGGGCGCCGGGCTGGTGAGCCGCTCGACCGGATCGGGCGACGCCCGGGTGCACCGGGTCGCCACCACGGGCGCGGGGCGCGACCTGCTCCGGCGGGTGCGCGCCGCCCGGGCGGAGATGCTCGCCCCGGCCTTCGCCCGGCTGGACGCCGACGACCTCGCCGCCATCCGGCGCGCCCAGGAACTGCTCGCCGCGCTCATCGACCAGCCACCCGCCGGGCCCGCCTGACCGGCGTCCCGGCTCGTTCGCATCGCCAGTCCCACCCCACGTCCGCTCCCCGAGAGGAATCCCGCGTGCACACCCGCCAACCCGCCACCGTCTGGTCGGTCGCCTTCGCCTGCGTCATCGCCTTCATGGGCATCGGCCTCGTCGACCCGATCCTCAAGCCGATCGCCGACGAACTCGGCGCCTCCCCCTCGCAGGTGTCGCTGCTGTTCACCTCCTACAACGCCGTCATGGCCGTCGCCATGCTCATCACCGGCTGGGTGTCGAGCCGGATCGGCGCCAAGCGCACCCTGCTGCTCGGGCTCGCGGTCATCATCGTCGGCGCCGGGTTCGCCGGGGCGCAGAACTCCGTGCCCGCGATCGTGGCCTTCCGCGCCGTGTGGGGCCTCGGCAACGCCCTGTTCATCGCCACCGCCCTGGCGACCATCGTCAACTCGGCGATCGGCTCGGTGAGCCAGGCGATCATCCTGTACGAGGCCTCGCTGGGCCTCGGGATCGCGGCGGGACCGCTGCTCGGCGGCGTCCTCGGCGCCCTGTCGTGGCGCTTCCCGTTCTTCGGGGTCAGCGCGCTCATGACGCTCGCGCTCGTCGCGACCGCGCTGACCCTGCCGGGCACCCGGCCCACCGGTGTCCCGACGCCCATCTCGGCCCCGCTGAGGGCGCTCAAGCACCGCGGGCTGCTCACCGTCGGGATGACCGCGTTCCTCTACAACTTCGGCTTCTTCACGCTGCTCGCGTTCACCCCGTTCCCCCTCAACATGGATGCCCACGGCGTCGGCTGGGTGTTCTTCGGCTGGGGCGTGCTGCTCGCGATCTCGTCTGTGCTCGTCGCGCCCTGGGTGCAGCGCCGGGTCGGGACCGCGGTGGGGCTGGTCGGCGCGCTCGCCCTGTTCATGGTGCTGCTCGCGCTGATGGGGCGCTTCACCGCCGACCGGTGGGTGCTCGTCGCCTGCACGGTGCTCGCGGGCGCCGCCCTCGGCATCAACAACACCCTCATCACCGAGACCGTCATGAAGATCTCCCCGGTCGAGCGGAGCGTGGCGTCGTCCGCGTACAGCTTCGTCCGGTTCATGGGCGGTGCGATCGCGCCCTGGCTGGCCGGCCGCCTCGGGGAGACGTCAGTGCACCTGCCGTTCTACGTCGGCGCGTTCGGCGTGCTCGCCGCGATGATCGTGCTGTGGACGGCCCGCGGCGCCATCCACGCGATGGACGCCGCCCCGGGTCACGGCGCCGAGCCGGTCGACTCTCAGGTGGAGGCCGAGGCCCTCACCGTGGGCGACTCGTGAGGCGGGAATAGCAGAGCCCGATCTTTGGTTGAATAATCAACTACAGATTGGGGACATCATGCAGATCGGCATCTTCACCGTCGGCGACGTCACGACCGACCCGACGACCGGCCGCACGCCCACCGAGCACGAGCGGATCAAGGCCACCGTCGAGATGGCCAAGCTGGCCGACGAGGTGGGGCTCGACGTCTTCGCCACCGGTGAGCACCACAACCCGCCGTTCGCCGCGCCGGCCAACCCGCCGATCCTGCTCGCGCACCTGGCGGCGGTGACGAAGCGGCTGGTGCTGACGACGGCCACGACGCTGATCACGACGAACGACCCGGTGCGGCTGGCGGAGGACTACGCCTACCTGCAGCACCTCGCCGATGGTCGCGTCGACCTCATGCTCGGACGCGGCAACACCGGCCCGGTCTACCCCTGGTTCGGCCGCGACATCCGCGACGGCATCGGCCTGGCGGTCGAGAACTACGCGCTGTTGCACAAGCTGTGGCGCGAGGAGAACGTGAGCTGGTCGGGCAAGTACCGCACCCCGCTCGAGTCGTTCACCTCGACCCCGCGCCCGCTCGACGGCGTCCCCCCGTTCGTGTGGCACGGCTCGATCCGCAGCCCGGAGATCGCCGAGCAGGCCGCGTTCTACGGCGACGGGTTCTTCTCGAACCACATCTTCTGGCCCCCGCAGCACACCCAGCAGATGGTCGCGCTGTACCGGCGTCGCTTCGAGCACTACGGGCACGGGCGCGCCGACCAGGCGATCGTCGGGCTCGGCGGGCAGGTGTTCATGGCGAAGACCAGCCAGGACGCCGTGCGGCAGTTCCGCCCCTACTTCGACCGGGCCCCTGTCTACGGCGGCGGCCCCAGCCTCGAGGAGTTCACCCGGGCCACCCCGCTCACCGTCGGCACGCCCGAGCAGGTGATCGAGCGCACCCTCGGCTTCCGCGACTACGTCGGCGACTACCAGCGCCAGCTGTTCCTCGTCGACCACGCGGGCCTGCCGCTCACGGAGGTGCTGCACCAGATCGAGCTGCTCGGCACCGAGGTCGCCCCGGTGCTGCGCCGCGAGTTCGACGCCCTGCGCCCGTCCGACGTGCCCGACGCGCCGACCCACGCGTCCCGGCGTCCGGCGGTGGTGGACGCCGCCCCGGCCGCTCCCAGCGCCGACAACTACACCGGCACCCGGGCCGAGGACGGCAACGTCCTGCGGCTCGCCTGATCCCTCAACCGTTCCAGCCGCCAGGAGGTGGCCATGTCCGTCCCAACCGTCACTGTGCTCAACGCGGGGCTCCGCGTGCCCTCGTCGTCCCGGTTACTCGCCGAGCGGATCGCGGACGCCGTCCGCGACCGCCTCCCGGGCGCCGACCTGGAGATCGTCGACCTGCGTGACCACGCGCACCCGATGATGGACGCCCTGCTCACCGGGTTCCCCACCGGCGTCCTCGCCGAGGTGCTCGAGCGGGTCGCGGCGTCCGATGCCCTCGTCGTCGTGACGCCGACGTTCCAGGCCACCTACTCCGGGCTGTTCAAGACCTTCGTCGACCTCGTCGACAAGGACGCCCTGCGCGGCACCCCGGTGCTGCTGGCGGCCACGGGCGGCAGCGAGCGGCACTCGCTCATGATCGACCACGCGCTGCGGCCGCTGTTCGCCTACCTCGGCGCGGAGCCGCTGGTCACCGGCATCTTCGCCGCGACCTCCGATTTCGGCGGGGGCGAGGGCCTGCAGCCCCGCATCGACCGGGCCGCCGGGGAACTGGCGTCGCGGCTCGGCACGGGCGGAGTTTCGGAGAACGTCGCCGAGACCGAGGCGGAGGTCGTCCCCTTCGAGGAACTGCTGGCCCGCTACAGCGCCTGAGACAGGCCCGCTCGGCCCTCCGTGGAAGTTCGGTGGGCGTATTCGCCCATCGGACTTCCGCTGTCTTCTCGTCAACCCGCGTCGGCGCCACGCACCCGGGCGATGGTGGCGTCCATCCGCTCGAGTGAGTCGTGCCACTCCGCGGTCATCCGCTCGTAGGCCTCCCGCAGCTGGTCGTCCCACTGGCCGCGGGAGGCCTCCAACTGGGTGCTGAGCGCGCCGAGCGTGTCAGCGATCGCCTCACGCGTGGCCTGCAGCTCGTCGGCCCCCTCGCCGACCCGGTCGTCGGCTGCGTCGGTGCGGCGCTGTGCGGCGTCCGCCTGCTCGGGACGCCGGAACCACTGGCCGAGCTTCACTTCTCGACACCCGCCGCCGCGTGGCCGCGGGCGCGGTGCGCGTCGACGAGGCGTCCGTGCATGAGGTCGAGGGACTCCTTGATGTGCTCGATGTCTCCGTCGAAGCTCTCGTAGGCGCTGTAGAGGGTGGCGGCGTCCGGGGTGCTCCACCCGGCGAGCAGCTGCTCGATGCGCTCGGCGAGGTCGAGTTGCACCTGGTAGAGCTGCTGGTGGCGGGCCTCGACGCGCCGGGCGTCCAGCAGCAGATCCGACTCCGCGGCGGCGCCCTGGGGCGGTGGGGTGGGTGTGTCGGACATGTGACTCTCCCTGCTCCGACGACCTCGGTGGGCCACCCGGGGTGACCCGTTCGTCGAGCCTATGCCCCGGGCGGTCCACCGGGGCCCGGACGCGGCATCGCTCAGTCGGCGCGCTCGATCGGGCAGCTCATGCACCGGGGTCCGCCGCGGCCCGACCCCAGCTCCGAGCCGCTGATGGCAAGCACGGTGATGCCCAGCTCGGCGAGCCGCCGGTTGGTCTGCACGTTGCGCTCGTAGGCGACGCAGACGCTCGGGGCGATCGCGAGGGTGTTGTTCCCGTCGTCCCACTGCTCGCGTTCGGCGGTCACCGGGTCGAGGCCGGTCTCGACGTTGCGCAGCCGGTCGATCCCCATCGCCCGCGCCGCGGCGACGAGGAACGGCTCGGGCTCGCCGACCGCCAGGCCGCCCGCCGCCGCGGTGACCGTGTAGGCCTGCAGCTGTTCGGCGGCTGCGGAGTACATGAGCACCATGTCGACGTCGACCATCGTGCAGATCGTGTCGAGGTGCATCGTCGCGCGCTGCTGGTGGATTGGCACCGCCAGCACCGTGTGCGCGAGGTTCTCGCCGAGGAGGGTCCCGGCGAGGCGCTCGACCCCGGCGGGAGTGGTCCGCTCGCCGACGCCCATCGCCACCACCCCGTCGGACAGCAGCAGCACGTCGCCGCCCTCGACGAACTCGGCGTCCGGGCTGTGGATCGGCCGGCAGCCCGCGAACCGCGGGTGGTGGGTGTAGATCAGCCCGGTGAGCTGCGACTCGCGCCGCCGGGCCGGCATGGCGAGCGACGTGATGACCGGCCGGTCGCCGATCCAGGTGGAGGAGTCGCGGGTGAACAGCAGGTTCGGCAGCGGGTCGATGACGAAGTCGTCGGGCGCCTTGAGCGCGGTGACGAGCGACCGGATGCCGCTGAGCTCGTCGTTGCGCAGCCCGGCGATGAGGGTGCCGGCCAACTCCCCGGGCGGCTGCGACAGCAGCTCGCGGGTGAGGTGACGGCGGAGCTGGTCTCCCAGCCGCAGGTCGGCCAACGCATGGGTGACGGCGTCCTCGCGCGCCTCGGGGATGGCGAGCGTCTCGCCCAGCAGGTCGGTGAGCAGCAGCACTTCGACGCCGTGGTCGCGGAGCAGCTGGGCGAACGCGTCGTGCTCCTGCTGGGCGCGCTCGAGCCAGGGGATGCCGTCGAACAGGAGCGCATCGTTGTTGCGCGGGGTCAGCCGGCTGAGCTCGGCCCCCGGTCGGTGGAGCAGCACGGTGCGCAGCCGACCGGTCTCGCTCCGGACGCCGGGACGGTTCATCGCTTCTCCTCGACCTCAGGCGGGGGAGGGCTCCCCGCGGAGCCGGGACAGCCAGGCGGCTGCCCGCTCGTAGTCGCTGTCACGGCCGCCGTGCGGCACCTTGGGCTCCACCCGGTCGGCCCGGGGGTAGGAGCCGAGGAAGACGACGTCCTGGCAGATGCGGTGCAGGCCCATGAGCGCCTCGCCCATCCGCGCGTCGAGCACGTGCCCCTCGGCGTCGATCGAGAAGCAGTAG
Organism: Propionibacteriaceae bacterium; assembly: GCA_036261615.1. Classification (GTDB taxonomy): domain Bacteria; phylum Actinomycetota; class Actinomycetes; order Propionibacteriales; family Propionibacteriaceae; genus JAJYQH01. The sequence goes on from DATAKK010000049.1 coordinate 16,834, forward strand.
TCGCCGAGCTTGCTCTTGGTGGGCCGCGACTCGATCCGGCACAGGTTGACGCCGCGGCCGGCGAACTGCTCGAGGATCTCCAGCAGCGCGCCCGGGTGGTCCTTGCGCATGTACGCGACCAGGGTGGTCTTGTCCGCACCGGTGCGCGGGGGCAGGCTGCCGGCCCGCCCGACGAGCACGAACCGGGTGACGGCCGAGTCGTTGTCGGCGATGTTGCTCGCCGCAGCGGTGAGCCCGTACATCTGCCCGGCGATCGGGGCGCAGATCGCGGCGTCGAACCGCGACTGGGGGTTGGACACCTCCTGCGCGGCCCCGGCGGTCGACCCGCCCTCGGTGACCTGCGCGTCGGGCAGGTGGGCGCTCACCCAGCCGCGGGTCTGCGCGAACGCGTGCGGATGGGTGAGGACGCTGCGCACCTCGTCGAGCCGGGTGCCCGGCCGGACGAACAGCCCGAACTGCACCTCCAGCAGCACCTCCCGGACGATGGTGAGCAGCTGACCGGCGGCCAGGGCGTCCAGCGTGGCCGAGACGCCGCCCTCGACCGAGTTCTCGATCGGCACCAGGGCGGCTTCGACCTCACCGGTGCGGGTGGCCTGCAGGGCGGCGGCGACGGTGGCGTAGGGCCGGGCGGGGGAGTTGATGCCCAGGCTCAGCAGCGCCTGGTGGGTGAAGGTCCCCTCGGGGCCGAAGTATCCGAGCACCCCTCGATGGTAGGGGACCGCGACTCAGGGCTGGGGCGTCAGAGCACCGGTGGGCCGCTGAGACCGGGCCGGCCGGACGCCGTTCGCCGCCGGCAGCCGCTGCGGAAGCCGGATGCGGAGCGCCCCCGGCTCGAGGGTCGCCTCGAAGCTGCTCGCCAGCCCCCCGGTGTCGCCGTCCAGTTCGTAGGGGACGGGTTCGGCGGGTTCGAAGCGCACCCGGCGTCCGGTGAACTCGTGCACCTGCGGATCGGTGCGACGCAGCCGGAGCACCACCCGGCCGACGAGTTCGGCCCAGTCGCGCCGGGTGGCCGTGGAGGCGACCATCACGTCGAACAGCCCGTCGTTGGGCCGTGCCCGGCGGAACACCTTGATGTTGCCCTGGATGAGGCCCACGTTGCCGACCAGGGCGAGGGTGGCGTCGCAGTCGACCGGCGGTTCGTCGTCCACCCAGTAGCGCAGGGGCGTCGCGGGTGCCCCGACCTGCTGGGCGGCGGCGAGGAAGTAGGCGGCCGAGCCCACCGCGCGCTTGAGGTCGGCGTTGGTCGCCGCGAGTACCCGGGCGTCGATGCCGAGCCCGGCCATCACGGCGAAGTGGGTGGGCGGCTCGTCGTCGACGCGCACCCGGACGAGGTCGATCCGCTCGGTGACCCCGCCGAAGGCGATGTCGACGGCGCTCGGCTCGTCGAGGGGGATGCCGAGGTTGCGGGCGAGCAGATTTCCGGTGCCCGCGGGGACGATCGCCATCGGGATGTTCGTGCCGGCCAGCCCCGAGCAGACGGCCCGGACCGTCCCGTCGCCGCCCGCGACGATGACGAGGTCGACGCCGGCGTCCACGGCCTGTTTGGTCATCGCCACGCCCGGGTCGTCGCGCGTCGTCTGCAGCCACAGCGCGTCGTACCAGCCCCGCTCGTGCAGTTCCCAGTCGATGTGTCGCCGGAAGGTCGACATGTCGGTGACCTTGGTGGGGTTGTGAATGACCGCGCAGACCGGCCTGTCGCCCCCCACCTTGGGTGGGGTGATGAGATCGGGGAGCATCCGGACGCCGGTGAGCACCAGGCCGGTCACCGCGGCGAACGTGCCGAGCAGCGCCCCGCCGACGATGTCCGACACCCAGTGGGCGTTGGTGAGCCACCGGTCGAAGCCGATGACCAGCACGGCGAGCACGGCGACCACCCGCCAGACGAAGACGCTGAACCGCGACTGCCGGGTGGTGGTCGTCGTGGCGATGATGAGGATCGCGGCGGCGGTGGCCACGGACACGTGCGTGCTCGGGTAGGAGTAGCCCTGCAGGGTGAGCGACTCCAGGTCACTGTGCGGCCGCGGGCGCTTGGCGAGCACCTTGATGAGCGAATCCACCGGCCAGGCGAGCAGGACGCCGAGCACGATCGCCACGCTGATGTTGCGGAGCCGGCGGCGCCACGCCCAGATCGCGAGCACGCCGAGCAGGATTGTGACCACGAGTGGATGGGTGTCGAGGGCGATCGCGGTGGAGATCTCCGCCCACTGGGTGTCCTCGTGCAGGTGCAGGTGCTGCTGGCTCTGGTCGATCCAGGCCGGCAGGTGCCCGCTGAGCGTCAGCCACGTCCACAGGGCGAAGGCGAGCGCGAGGACGACGACGAGCGTCCCCCGCAGGTGCCGCCAGCGTCCGAACCTCACCCGACCATTCTGTCGGCTCCGGTTCACCCGCTCGCGGTGGTCGTGTCCCGGGGCGGGCGATTTCTGCTGGGGCGGGAGTTTTCGACGCCGATTTGGCATAGATCGCCCGCCCCAGCGTTGTGATCGCCCGCCCACCGTTGTGATCGTCCGCCCCGCGGCCGCGGGGGAGTTCCCTACCCCCGATCCGCGGTCCAGGCGCCGGGTTGCGGCGGTCATGGTGCTCGCCCCCGGGCCCGCGGCCGCCGATCGGGAGGATCTCCCCTGGCACCGTCCCTGGGGCGGGTGATTTCTGCTGGGGCGGGAGTTCTCGACACCGATTTGGCAGAGATCGCCCGCCCCACCGTCGAGATCGCCCGCCCCCCGTGCCTCGGACGCCGCCCCGGTGCCGGGACGCCGCCCCGGTGCGGGGACGCCCACCGCGGACCGGACGCCGAGGAGCGGGGGCAAGGGGCGCCCCGGGGGATGTTCAGAGCAGGTCGGTGACGCCCTCGAGCACCTCGTCCGGTCGGAAGGGGAAGCGGGCGATGTCGGCCCGGGTGGAGATCCCGGTGAGCACGAGCACCGTGTGCAGCCCGGCCTCGATGCCCGCGACGATGTCGGTGTCCATCCGGTCGCCGATCATGCCGGTGACCTCGCTGTGGGTGTGCAGCCGGTTCAGCGCGACCCGGAACATCATCGGGTTGGGCTTGCCGACGACGTACGGCGTCCGGCCGGTCGCCTTGGTGATCATCGCCGCGACCGCCCCGGTGGCCGGGAGGATGCCGTCGACGCTCGGACCCGTCGGGTCGGGGTTGGTGGCGATGAACCGCGCCCCGTTGAGGATCAGCCGGATCGCCCGGGTGATCTGCTCGAACGAGTAGGTGCGGGTCTCGCCGAGCACGACGAAGTCTGGGTCGGTGTCGGTGAGCACGAAGCCCGCCTCGTGCAGGGCGGTGACGATGCCCGCCTCGCCGAGCACGTACGCCGTCCCTCCGGGCAGCTGTGAGCGGAGGAACTCCGCGGTCGCCAGCGCCGAGGTCCAGATCCGGTCCTCCGGCACGTCCAGCCCGGACGCCCGCAGCCGCGCGGCCAGGTCGCGGGGCGTGTACATCGAGTTGTTGGTGAGCACGAGGAACTCGATCCCGGCGTCCAGCCACTGCTGGATGAGCTCCGGTGCGCCCGGCAGCGCGCGGCTCTCGTGCACGAGGACGCCGTCCATGTCGGTGAGCCAGCACTGGATGTCCCCGCGGGTTCGCATGCGCCCAGCCTATCGGGGCCGCCCCCACCGCCCCGCCCCGCGGACGCCGCCCGGCCCGCCCCCCGCGACCCGCGGCCCCAGGTAGCGTGGCGGCCATGCGGATCGTCGTCATCGGTGGCAGTGGACATGTCGGCACCTACCTGGTCCCGCGCCTCGTGCGCTCCGGGCACGAGGTGGTGACGATCAGCCGCGGGCAGCGGGCGCCCTACCAGGACGACGAGGCCTGGCGCGAGGTCGAGCAGGTGCGGGCCGACAGGAACGCCGAGGACTCCGAGGGCACCTTCCCCCAGCGGGTGGCGTCCCTCAGGCCGGACGCCGTCGTCGACATGGTCTGCTTCACGGCCGACTCGGCCCGCCTGCTCGTCGAGGGGCTGCGCGGGCGCACCGGTCACCTGGTCAGCTGCGGCTCGATCTGGCGCTACGGACCCAGCGAGAAGCTGCCAGTCGACGAGGACAACGCGACCCCGCCGGTGGGGGAGTACGGCACCCAGAAGGCCGCGATCGCCCGGCTGCTGCAGGAGGAGACGGCGTCCGGCGGCCTGGTGACGACGAGCCTGCATCCGGGACATATCAGCGGTCCCGGCTGGCACCCCATCGGGCCGGTCGGCAACCTCGACCCCGCCGTCTGGCGCACCCTGTCCGCCGGCGAGGAGCTCGCGATCCCCGGGCTCGGCACCGAGCTCATGCACCACGTGCACGCCGACGACGTCGCCCAGGCGTTCCACCTCGCGCTCGAGAACCGCAACGCCGCCGCCGGCGGATCGTTCAACGTCGTGGCCTCCTCGGCGCTCACCGTCCGCGGCTTCGCCGCGATCGCGGCCGGATGGTTCGGCCAGGAGGCCCGGCTGCGCTCGGTGTCGTGGGACGAGTTCCGCGCGGGCACCGGCGAGCAGTACGCCCAGACCAGCTGGGACCACCTGTGGCGCAGCCAGTACGTCTCCATCGAGCGCACCCGCGCGGCGCTCGGCTACCACCCCGCGTACGAGCCCGAGGACGCCGTGCGGCAGGCGGTCGCCTGGCTCATCGACCACGGTCAGCTCGACGTCGCGCGTCCCATGGTGGCCTGATGCGCTTCGACGAGCACCTCGACGCCCTCGTCGCCGGCTGCCGGACGACCGAGGGCGTCACCAGCCTCACCACCTTCGGCAGCACCGCGGCCTCCGAGGCCGGACGCCGCGACGAGTGGTCCGACCTCGACTTCTGCGTGTTCTTCCGCCCCGACCGGGCCGACGACCTCCGGGCGTCCTGGGCCTTCCTCCCGTGGCGCGAGCACGTCGTGCTCGAGGCCCGCGAGTACGACAACGGCGGCGTGGTCATCTACGACGACGGCACGCTCTACGAGTTCGGCGCCGGGACGCCGTGGCCCTTCAGCGACCCGCACCGCGACGTGGTCATCGACGGCGGCGACCTCACCCTCACCGACCCCCCGGCGCTGCCCGACCCCGCCCAGTCGGTGCGGCTGTTCCTCGCGAAGCTCTACATCGGGATGGGCCGGCTGCGCCGCGGCGAGCGGGTCGCCGCGAACGCACACATCCGCTGCCACGCCCTCGGCGGCCTCGCGGAGGCGCTCCGCCAGCGGCTGGCCCCCGACGCGCCCCGCAGCCCGTTCGACCCGTTCCGCCGCATCGAGCAGGCGCTGCCCGGGCCGGCGTCCCGCATCGCCGAGGCGCTGGACGCCGACATGGAGGCCTGCGCCCGGGGCCTGTTCGACCTGTCCCGCGAACTGCTCGAGCCCGGCTGGGACGCCTACCCCTCCCGAGCCGCCGACGTCGTCGCCGACCGGCTCGGCTGGCGCTGACGCCGGGCGGCGTCCCGTCGCTCGTCGGTAGGATCGTGAGCCATGATCGATCCGCAGGTGCTCCGCCACGACCCCGACCGCATCCGCCGGTCCCAGCGCGCGCGGGGGGAGTCCGACGAGCTGGTCGACGAGCTGCTGGCCGCCGACGCCGACCGGCGGTCGAGCATCCAGGAGTTCGAGACCCTCCGGGCCGAGCAGAAGGACCTCGGCAAGCAGGTGCCCCGGGCCACCGGCGACGAGAAGGCCGCCCTGCTCGCCCGCACCCGGCAGCTGGCGACCGAGGTGAAGGCCGCGCAGGCGGCGTCCGACGAGGCCAAGCAGCGCTTCGACCAGCTCATGAAGCAGGTGGGCAACCTCATCGTCGAGGGCATCCCCGAGGGCGGTGAGGACGACTTCGTCGTCGTCGAGAGCCACGGGACGCCGCGCGACTTCGCCGCCGAGGGGTTCGAGCCGAGGGACCACCTCGAAATCGGCGAGGCGCTCGGCGCGATCGACATGGAGCGCGGCACGAAGATCTCAGGCTCCCGGTTCTACGTACTCACCGGCGTCGGCGCCCAGCTCGAGCTCGCCCTGCTCAACCTCGCGATGGCGAAGGCCACCGAGTGGGGTTTCACCCCGATGATCCCGCCCGCGCTGGTCAAGCCGTCGGCGATGGAGGGCACCGGCTTCCTGGGCCAGGCCGCCGAAGACGTCTATTACCTGCCCAAGGACGAGCTCTACCTCGTCGGCACGTCCGAGGTGGCGCTGGCGGCCTACCACAGCGAGGAGATCCTGGACGCCGACCGGCTCCCGCTGCGCTACACCGCCTTCAGCCCGTGCTTCCGCCGCGAGGCCGGCAGCTACGGCAAGGACACCCGCGGCATCTTCCGCGTCCACTGGTTCGACAAGGTCGAGATGTTCGTCTACTGCGACCCGGCGGAGGCAGAGTCGTGGCACGAGAAGCTGCTCGGCTACGAGAAGAGCTTCATCGAGGCGCTCGAGCTGCCGTTCCAGGTGCTCGACGTCGCCTCCGGCGACCTCGGGCTCAGCGCCGCCCGCAAGTTCGACTGCTACGCCTGGCTGCCCACCCAGAACCGCTTCCGCGAGATCACCTCGACCTCGAACTGCACGGAGTTCCAGGCCCGCCGGCTCAACATCCGCGGACGGTTCGCCGACGGCGTCCGGCCGGTCGCGACGCTCAACGGCACCCTCTGCGCGATGACCCGGATGATCATCATGCTGCTCGAGAACCACCAGCAGGCCGACATGTCGGTGCGCGTCCCCGAGGCGCTTCGCCCCTATCTCGGCGGTCAGGAGTTCCTGCGGCCGAAGGGCTGAGGGCTGCCCGTCCCCACCCGTCCCCACCCCGTCAGCGCCCCGTTCCCACCCCGTCCGCGCCTCGTCCGCGCCCCGTGAGACTCCGTCCGACCCGACCCTTCTGCGAAATTCACCTCACCTGCCACACCCGGCCACCCACGGGCAGGGTCTGGCAGGTAGTGCAAGTTTTGGGGCCAGGGGCGGCCGACGGCGGACGAAAACCGGTGGAGCCTGGCCCGCCCCTCTCCGTATCGTGAACAGGTGGCCGTTTTCCCCCCGAGCGTCGGTGCCTTCACGTCGCGGACCCGCTTGTCCGCGGGCGCTTCCGCCGACCCCGACACCCGGACGCCGGCCCGTTTCCTCGTCTGGTTGTTGCGTGACCAGGGCCGCCTCGTCGCCCTGAGCGCGGGCGTCGGACTGCTGTGGTTCCTGCCCGGCACCGTCGGCCCGTTCCTCATGGGCAAGGCCATCGACCGGGGCATCCTCGCGCACGACCTCGGCGCCACCGCCACCTGGGCGGGGCTGCTGCTCATCGCGATCACCGTCGGGGTGTTCGCGGGCATCGGCCTGCACACAGGGGCGGTGTCGGGCTGGCTGGTCGCGCTGTACAAGACGATGCTCCTGGTCGCCCGCAAGGTCGCCCAGATGGGACACGTCCTGCCCCGCCGGACGCCGACAGGCGAGATCCTGTCGGTGGCCTCGAGCGACTCCGACACCTTCGGCGCCCTCACCGAGGTGGTCGGACGCGCCATCGCCGCCGGCTGCGCCTTCCTCGTCATCGCGGCGATCGTGCTCACCGAGTCGCGCACCCTCGGCCTGGTCACCCTCATCGCCGCGCCGCTGCTGGTGGGCGCGGCCAGCCCGCTGCTGCGCCCACTGCAGCGCGCCCAGGCGCTCGAGCGCACCCGGTCGAGCGAACTCACCGGGATGGCCACCGACATCGTCGCCGGCCTGCGCATCCTGCGCGGCATCGGCGGCGAGCGCACCTTCGGCGACAACTACGCGGCGCAGTCCCAGCGCACCCGGGAGGCCGGCGTCCGGGCGGGCGTGTGGCAGGCCGGGGTCGACGCGCTGGGGGCGCTGCTCTCGGGGCTGCTGCTCGTCGTGCTCACCTGGCTGGGCACCCGGGAGATGCTCGCCGGACGGCTCAGCCTCGGCCAGCTGGTGAGCTTCTTCGGCTACGCCGTGTTCATGGTCTGGCCGATCCAGACCTTCTTCGAACTCGCCCAGAAGTGGATCCAGGGCCTCGTCGCGGCCGGGAAGACCCTCGCCGTGCTCGGCCAGCGGCCGCCGTGGGCGTCGGCCGAGCACCCGCTGCCGCTGCCGGTGGACGCCGAGATCGTCGACGAGGTCTCGGGCTTCAGGGCCCGGCCCGGCGAACTCACGGTCGTCGTCAGCGCGGTGCCCGACGAGTCCGCGGCGCTGGCCGATCGGCTGGGCCGCTACCTCCCGACCGGCGAGGAGCCCGTCTCGAGCGACGTCGGCGACGACGTCAGCGGCCGGGCCGCCCGCCGCGTCCGGCAGGAGCGCGCCCGGAAGCGCGCCGAGCAGGCCCGGGCCGACGAGGAACGCGCGGGGCGCCCGTGGGGCGTCACGATCGGCGGCGTCGACCTCTCGCGGGTCGACCTCGCCGAACTCCGCGCGCGGGTGCTCGTCAGCGACACGGCGTCCCTCGTCTTCGCGGGCACGCTGCAGCAGCTGCTCGACCCGCACCGCCGCCACACCCGTGCGGAGGCCGAGGAGGCCCTGCGGGTGGCGAACGCCGAGGACGTCTACGACGCGCTTCCCGGCGGCTGGCAGGGCGTGCTCGACGAGCGCGGGCGCGGCCTGTCCGGCGGACAGCGGCAGCGCCTCGTGCTCGCCCGGGCCCTGCTCAGCGACGCCGAGGTGCTCGTGCTGGTCGAACCCACGTCGGCCGTCGACGCGCACACCGAGGCGCGCATCGCCGCCCGGCTCGCCGAGCACCGGCGCGGCCGCACGACGGTCGTCACGACCGTCTCGCCGCTCGTGCTGCACCACGCCGACACCGTGGTGCTGCTCCGCGACGGGGTGGTCATCGCCCGTGGACGCCACCACGACCTGCTGGCGAGCAACCCCGACTACCGCGCCGTCGTGGCCCGGGGGCTGGACGCCGAACCCCCCGAGCGCGGGCGGGTCGACGCGACGTCGCGGCGTCCGGACGTCGACGAGGAGCCGATCCTCGTCGACGAACCCGTCCTGGTCGCCCCCTACGGCCCCGTGCCGATGGCCGACCGCGTCCGAGGCGAGCATTGGGAGGTGAGCGAATGAGCATCGGGATCGAGGATCCGCTGGCCACGTCGGCCGCGACTTGGCTCGAGCGGCAGGACGCCGTCGTCCGCGTGCCGCCGCTGCTCACCGACCGCGGGGGCGGCCCGCGGGAGCGGTTCGACGCCTGGCGCGCCCGGCACTCACTGCGGGCCGAACGCGCCCGGGACTTCTACGCCCGGTCCCGGAACCCGGAGCGCGGGCTTCCGGTCGCCTCGAACCACTCCGTTGTCGAGTTCCTCCGGCGGCTGATGCGCACCCGCCGCCGGGTGTTCGCCGGCCTGGTCGTCGCGAACGTCGCCGCGGCCGCGGCCGGCCTCATCGTGCCGCGGATGCTCGGCGACCTCGTCAACCGGGCGGCGTCCGGTGCCTCGCGCACCGACCTCGCGGGCTCGCTCGACGCCATCGCGCTCGGGGTGGGGGGTGTGGTCGTCGTCCAGGCCGTGCTCACCTTCCTCGCCCGCTGGATGTCGGCGGTCTTCGGCCAGGACCTGCTCGCCGAGGCGCGCGAGTACATCGTCCGCACCGTGCTGCGGCTGCCGCTGTCCCGGGTCGAACAGGCGTCTTCGGGCGACCTCGTGACGCGGGTCACCCGCGACGTCAGCACGATGTCCGGGGCCGTGCGGTGGGCCCTGCCGCAACTGGTCATCGCGTTCACGATGAGCCTGCTCACCCTGGTCGCGATGGTGCTCAACGCCTGGGTGCTCGCGCTGCCGTCGCTGCTCTCGCTGGGGGTGCTCTACCTGTCGGTGCGCCGCTACCTCGCGCGGGCGCCGATGGGCTACATCACCGAGGGCGGGACGTACTCGACGATCAACTCGACGCTCACCGAGACCGTCGAGGGGGCCCGGACGATGGAGGCGCTCGGTCTGCAGGACCTCCGCCGCGTCCAGACCGAGGGCGACATCGCGGTGTCGGCCCAGGCGGAGCGCTACACCATGTCGCTGCGCAACCTCATGTTCCTCGTCATGGACTTCGTCTACAACGGGCCGCTGGTGCTCATCCTGCTCATCGGCGGTTACGGGTACATGAAGGGCTGGGTGAGCCTGGGCCAGATCACCGCGGCGACCATCTACACCCAGCAGCTCGTCGAGCCGATGGACCGGCTGGTGCAGACGCTCGACCGGCTGCAGGTGGGCATGGCCTCCACCACCCGGCTGCTCGGCATCGCCGACGTGCCGGCCGACCGCGACGAGGGCGACGAGTTCCCGCACGGCACCGACGTCGTCGGACGCGACCTGCGGTTCGCCTACCGCGAGGGCCACGACGTGCTGCACGGCATCGACCTCGTGCTCCGACCCGGGGAGCGGCTGGCGATCGTCGGGCCGTCCGGCTCGGGCAAGTCGACCCTGTCGCGGCTCGTCTCCGGCATCAACCGGCCCCGCACCGGCCGGGTCACGGTCGGCGGGGTCGACGTCATGGACCTCCCGCTCAACCTGCTGCGCACCGAGGTGGCGCTGGTCACCCAGGAGCACCACGTGTTCGTCGGCAGCGTCCGCGACAACATCGTGCTGGCCCGGGAGAACACCGCCACCGAGGACGAGGTGCGGCGTGCGCTGGTGGCGGTCGACGCGCTCGAGTGGGTCGAGCGGCTGCCGAAGGGGCTCGACACCCTCATCGGTTCGGGCAACCAGGCGCTCACCCCGGCCCAGGCGCAGCAGATCGCGCTGGCCCGGCTGGTGATCGCCGACCCGCACACGCTGGTGCTCGACGAGGCCACCTCGCTCATCGACCCGCGCACCGCGCGGCACCTCGAAGGCTCGATGGCCACCCTGCTCACCGGACGCACGGTGGTCGCGATCGCGCACCGGCTGCACACCGCCCACGACGCCGACCGCATCGCGGTGGTCGTCGACGGCCGGATCGCCGAACTCGGCAGTCACGACGAGCTCATGGCCCGCGACGGCGAGTACGCCGCCCTCTGGCGGGCCTGGACGAGCTGACCGCCCGCCGGTTCTGCGAAATTCACGCCACCTGCCACACCCCCGTCTCCACGGCGGGTGTGTGGCAGGTGGCGCACGTTTGTGCGTCAGGCCAGCCGGTGCGCCGGCTCGCTGGGCCGGGTGACGAGGGTCTCGGCGGCGTCCCCCTCGACGGGGAAGGCCTCCCGGTACTCCGCGAGCCAGTCGGCGGCGAACCCGTCGGCGTCCCCACGGCGCACGAGCGCCCACACGCTACCCCCGAACCCGGCCCCGAACGCGGACGCCGCCGGCGCTCCGAGCCGCCGCGCTGCCGCCACCAGGTGGTTGGTCTGCGGCACCTGATTACCCAGCAGCTCGGACGCCAGCTTGTGCGACTCGGCCGCGACGACGCCGAAGCCCGCGGCGTCCCGCCCGGCCACCGCCCGCGCCCCCGCGGGCACCAGCCGCTCCGACTCGGCGAGGAAGTGCTCCAGCCGCCGGGTCAGAGCCGGCGAGTCGGCGACCGCCCGCAGCACCTCGTCGGCACCCGCGGCCCGAACCAGGCCGGCCAGCGTCCGCGCGTGCGACCCGAGCAGCGTCCGGCCCCGGTGCACGATCTCCGCCACGGCCGCGGACGCCGCGTTGTACGCCTCCCGCGCGGCTCCGGTCTTCTCGGCGCGGACCCCGCTCGACGCGACGACGAACGCCCAGTCGTCGGGGAAATCGACCCCGTCCTCCTGGCTCATCGGGTCGAACCGGAAGCGGGAGAGCTTGCCGGGCTCGCCGCACAGCATCGCGCAATGGTCCTCCGAGCCGCCGCGCGTCCCGACCCCGGCGTCGCCCGCCAATGGCCCGAACGCGCTGCCGTTCTCGACGCAGGCGAGGTAGCCGGCCAGGTCGAGCCGGGAGCCGATGACGGAGCGCCAGGGCCGCCGGTCGGGCAGGCCGGCGGCGTCCGCGAGGGTGAGGGCGCAGCCGACGAGCAGCGCCGAGGAACTGCTCATGCCCGACGCCAGCGGCAGGTCGGACTCGACCCGCAGCCGGGTCGGCGGCAGTGGCCCGAAGTTCGCGGTGAGCCGGTCGATGACCGTCTGGACGTACCGGCCCCAGTGCCCCCCGGGCAGCCCCGGGTCGTGGCCCGCCTTCAGTCGGACGGGCTCGCCGTGGGCGCTCGACGCCTCGATGACGTCGGCCCCGGGCTCGGCCGTCACGGTGACGCCGCGGTCGACGGCGCACACGAGCACCGCGCCGCCCGCGTAGTCGGTGTGCTTGCCGAGTACCTCGATCCGGCCCGGCACGAACCAGCCGCTCACAACCGCACCTCGTGGCCCTCGAGCGCCGCCGTCACCGAGGCGACGTCGGCCTGGCTGGACAGATCGAGGACGCCGTCGCGCACCGGCACCACGGTCACCGGCGTCCCGTCGGCGATGAGCCGGCGCACCGCGTCGGTGATCTCCAACTCGCCCCGGGGCGACGGTCCGATCGCGCGGGCGGCGGCGAAGATCGCCGGGGTGAACGCGAAGCAGTTCATGCTCACCAACGCCCCGTCGCCACGCCGGGCGGTCTCGTCGGCGGTCGGCTTCTCGAGGATGTCGCGCACCTGGCCGTCGCCGTCGAGGTCGAGCAGGGCGAACGCGCTCACCCGCTCGGCGCTCACGTTGCTGTGCTGCACCAGCGGCCCCACCTCGTAGCCCGCCGCCGCGTTGCCGGACGCCGCCCGCAGCGCCCTCAGCGCGTCGACCGAGTAGAAGTTGTCCCCGTTGACCATGACGAACCGGTCGGGGCCGACGAACGCCTCGGCGGCCAGGACGGCGTCCGCGGTGCCCCGAGGCTCGTCCTGCACCGCGAACGACACCCGGATGCGCGTCGGCGCGAGGTCGCGGTAGTAGTCACGGATCGCCTGGTGTTCGGGCCCGATGACCAGGCACGCCTCGGTGAACCCGGCGTCGGCGTAGGCGGTGAGGCAGTGGTCGAGGAACGGGCGGCCGATCGGCATCATCGCCTTGACCCCCGACGCGGCCGCCTGCCGCTGCTCCTCGCTGAGCCGGACGCCGGCGTCCCTGCGCATGCGGGTGCCCAGGCCGCGCGCGAGCACGACGATCTTCACGGTGTCCGGTGCCATCGATGTCCTCAGGGGTGGGGGAGCGGAGTGCTGGTCTGATTCTCGCGGCCCTCAGGCCAGTTCGTAGTAGCGGGCCACCCGCTCGGCCTCGTCGGCGGCCTGCCACTCGCTCGGCATCTCGCAGAACACCCGCAGCAGCGGCTCGGTGCCGGAGAACCGCACCGTCAGCCAGCCGCCGTTGGCGAAGTAGACCTTGCACCCGTCGTCCCACCGGACGCGCTCCACCTCGACACCGAACTCGGGCAGGTCGTGCCGCTCGAAGATCCGCTCCTGCAACTCCGCCTTGCGGGCGGCGTTGAACTCGTAGCCGCGCTCGACCATGACCAGGCGGCCGTAGAGGTCGGCGATCTCCGCGGACAGTTCGCTGAGCTTCTTGCCGCTCGCGGCGACGGCCTCGACGAGCAGCGAGCCCGAGTAGATGCCGTCCTTGCCGGCGATGTGGCCGCGCACGGTCAGCCCGCCCGACGACTCGCCGCCGATGACGGCGTCCGTCTCGGCCATCTTCGCCGAGATGTGCTTGAACCCCACCGGCACCTCGTAGCACTGCTCGCCGTGGGCCGCGGCCACCCGGTCGAGCAGGTGGGTGGTCGACATGTTGCGCACCGCCGGGCCCGACCACCCCTTGACGGTGAGCAGGTAGTGGTAGAGCAGCACGAGGATCTCGTTGGGGTGCAGGTAGCGGCCGGTGTCGTCGATGATGCCGAGCCGGTCGGCGTCCCCGTCGGTCGCGATGCCGAGGTCGGCGTGCTGCTCGATCACCGCGCGCCGCAGCCCCTCGAGGGCGGGCGCCGTGGGCGAGGGCACCCGGCCGCCGAACAGGGCGTCGTGGCGCTGGTTGATGACGTCGACCTGGCAGCGGGCGGTCATGAGGACGGTCTGCAGGCAGGTCTGGGCGACCCCGAACATCGGGTCGAGAATGATGTGCAGGTGCCGGTGCCGGATCGCCTCCATGTCGAGCTGGCTGATGATCGCGTCGATGTACCAGTTGAGCGACGGTTGCACCCGCACCAGCGGGGAGGACGTGGCTTCCTCGGGCTGCAGCGAGCGCACGTCGGCGTCGCTGAGGGCGTTGACCGCCAGCGTGAAGTCGTCGGTCACCTCGAGGTCGGCATCGCGGCCGCCCTCGGTGAACAGCTTGATGCCGTTGTACAGCGCCGGGTTGTGGCTCGCGGTGATCGCGATGCCGTAGGCGCAGCCGAGGTTGCGCACGGTCCACATGAACATCGGCGTCGGTGCGGGCCGGCCGATGAGCGTGACCGGGACGCCGTTGCCCGCCAGCACCTCGACCGCCCACCACGCGGCCTCCTCCGACAGGAACCGCCGGTCGAAGCCGACGACGATCCCGCGCTCGGCGACGCCCTCGCGGTGCATGCGGTCGGCCAGGGCCTGGGCGATGAGGCGGACGTTCGCGCGGGTGAAACCGTCGCCGATGATCTCGCGCCACCCGCCGGTCCCGAACTGGATCATGGCCAATTCCTATCGGCGGCGACGCGCCGGACGCCAGCATCGCTCACTCGGTTTGCCACAATCGACCGCCCGACGGGCTGTACCGGTCGGGGAGCACCCTTGACCGCTCCGACAACGGCGGTTAGCTTCCAACGATGACCTCCCCGCAGAACTCCGGCCGGCCGGCGTCCGCACCCTCGAACCGTTCGGACGCGCTGCGGGTCGGGGTGGTGGGGGTGGGCCTCCGCGCCACCGTCGCGCTGCACGCCGAGCGCGAGGGCAATGGCGGCGTCATCACCGCCGTGGCCGAGCCCCACCGACTGGCCCGTGACCGCGTCCGGGAGCGCCTCGGGAAGGACCCCGACACGCTCACCATCGCCCGCGACCTCGACGGCCTCATCGCCGCCGGGATCGACGTCGCCTTCGTCACCTCACCCGATGACACGCACGCGGAGGTCACCTGCCGGCTGCTCGAGGCGGGGATCCCGGTGTACCTCGAGAAGCCGCTGGCGATCACCGTCGAGTCGGCCACCCGGGTGCTCCAGTGCGCCTACGCGACCGGCACCAAGCTCTACGTGGGCCACAACATGCGCCACATGAGCGTCGTCCGCACCATGCGCGACCTCATCACGGCCGGCCGGATCGGCGAGGTGAAGGCGATCTGGTGCCGCCACTTCGTCGGCTCCGGCGGTGACTTCTACTTCAAGGACTGGCACGCCACCCGCGAGCGCGGCACCGGCCTGCTGGTGCAGAAGGGCTCGCACGACATCGACGTGATGCACTGGCTCGCCGGCTCGCACGCCACCGAGGTCGTCGCCATGGGCGGCCTCACGCTCTACGACCGCATCAGCGAGCGCCGCGACCGCGGGGACGAGCTCATGCACGACTGGTACTCGCTCGACAACTGGCCCCCCACCCGGGCCACCGGCCTCAACCCGGTCATCGACGTCGAGGACCTCTCGATGCTGCTGCTGCGCATGGAGTCGGGCGTCTACGCGTCCTACGAGCAGTGCCACTACACGCCCGACTACTGGCGCAACTACACGGTCATCGGCACCGAGGGGCGGCTGGAGAACTTCGGCGACACCGAGGGCGGGGTGGTGCGGCTGTGGAACCGGCGCACCGAGTACAACCCCGACGGCGACGAGCAGTTCCCGATCCTCGGGGACGCCGGCGGGCACGGGGACGCCGACCTGCTGACGGTCACCGAGTTCCTCCGGTTCGTCCGCGAGGGTGCTCGCACCGACACCTCGCCGGTCGGGGCCTGGCACGCGGCCGTCACCGGCATCCTGGCGACCGAGTCCCTGCGCGACGGGTCGACCCCGCGGCGGCTGCCCGACCTGCCCTCCGACCTGCTCGCGTACTTCGCGGACAACCAGGCGAGGTAGTCAGCGTCCGGGGAACCACCGGTCGAGCTCGATGGCCAGGCCGTCGTGCTCCACGGACGCCGTGACGTGGTCGGCCGCGCCGCGCACCGGGTCGAGCGCCTGGCCCATCGCCACGCCCCGGCCCGCCCAGCGGAGCATCTCGATGTCGTTGCTGCCGTCACCCACGGCCAGCACCTCGCGCGCGTCCACTCCCAGCCGCTCGCACACGACCTTCAGCCCGTCCGCCTTGGTGACGTTGCGGGGCGCGATGTCGAGCCAGGCGGTCCAGCCGACGAAATACTCGACGCCCTGGTAGCCCAGCGCGGTGGCGAGGCGCTCGAAGTCGGCGGCCTCGGCGTTCGGGTCGCGGATGACGACGCGGGTGACCGGCTCGGCCACCAGCCGCTCGACCGGCTCGACCCGGATGTCGCCGTTGATCTCCCCGTCGGGGAAGGCGCGGGTGACGCGGTACCCGCGCCCCACGTCCTCGACGGCGACGATGGCGTCGGGGTGCAGGCTGAGCGCCATCTCGACCACCGCTCGCGCGTCGAACGTCACCTGGCGCACCACGGAGAAGGGGTCCGTGGACGCCACGACCGCGCCGTTGCTCATCACCGCCAGGCCGGGCGGCAGGTCGAGGCGATCGAGCACGTCGAGCGTGCCGGGCCACGACCGCCCGGTGCTGATCACCACATGGACGCCGGCGTCCACGACCCGCTGCACGGCGTCGCGGATCCGGGGGCTCAACGAGTTGTCGTGTCCGACCAGCGTGCCGTCGACGTCGAGCGCCACCAGACGGGGGCGGAAACTACTGGTCACGCCTCCACCATTGCACGACGTTCCTAAGGGTCACCTCACCTGGCGCGACGGCACGCAGGGACGTCACCAGGAGTTCGCCGATCAGGCCGCACGCACCCCCTGCGCGGCGTCCGAAACCACCTGTCGGAAGGTGGCGAGCACGTCGCGCAGCGTGGGGTGCGGGGTGCGTGGGCTGGGCGGGTCGACCGGCTGGCCGGGGACGTGGTCGCGCAGGTGCCGCTTGATCGACGACACCGAGCACCCGAAGCGGTTGGCCAATTCACGGAGCGACTCGTCGGGGTGCGCGGCCCGGGCGCGGAGGATCTCCGCACGGTTGATCGGGTGGTGCCGGTCGCGGACGCCGAGCAGGCCCGACAGATCCTCGGGACTCACGTGCACGCCGAGTCGCGCGCGGATCTCGCGGCGCTGCGCCTCCGTGGTGCCGCCGGCGAAGCCCGCGACGTCGCACTCGACGACGGCGCGGTAGAGGCACTGCGCCATCATCGGGCATGCCCCGCAGACCTCGGCCGCCTGGCGCTGCAGCGATCGCTGGAGCCGCCGGTCGGGCGCGCCCGACGCGCCGTCCTCGAGCAGGCGATGATGGAAAAGGTCGGGACGCTGGGCGCAGGGGGTGGTGTCCGTTGCTTCGTTGCGGGACATGGCGCTCATGAATCTCCTCAGCTCGGCCGCCGGTTTCGGTGCCGGTGCGTGCACAAACACACTGTTGCTTCTGACAAGCAGCCGAGCATGAGGAAAGCTGCCAAGGGGGTCTAAGTACGCGGTACTAGAAAGGGGGCAAATTGCGGTCTACGAGAAGCGCACGGGGTCCCAGTCGAGCAGGTGCGGCTCCGCCAACCCCTCGAGAACGAAGGGGTCGCCCGCGACGAACCGCTCGGCGTCCGCGCGGCTCGTGAACAGCCCCATCGACCCCGCGACCGGGTCAGGATTGAGGAAGGGGCCGAGGGCGAGTACTCCACCGCCCGCCGCCTGGAACGCCTGGTAGTAGGCCTTGTGGCGAGGGTAGACCTGCATCACGCGCCCCCGGTCCGCGCCGTCCCGGAGCCGATACAGGACGACACACTCCATGGTTCTCCTCCGTGTCACTGCGGCCCGCCTGGCCCTCACCTGCGCGTTCGCTCATGGTCATTATCGGCGCGCGGCCGGGCCACGATATGTCGAATGAATCAATTCGACGCCTGCGGAGCGTTATTGACACCCGGGCCGGGGAAGGAGAAGGTTGGCCTCATCGCTTGGCTCAGGGACTATGGGGGATCCTGAACGCGGGCGCGAGATTCGAAGGAAGATGTCATGTCCCACCTTGGTGCGCTCATCGCCACGGCTGATTCGTGGCTGCGGCGCGCAAACACGGACAAGGGCGCCACGATGGTCGAGTATGC
>DATAKK010000050.1:0-11556 GCA_036261615.1 Propionibacteriaceae bacterium
GGGGTCGGTGAGGACGGCGGCGGCCCCGCGGGCGGCGGCGTCCGCGGCGAAGGCGGCGCCGTGCGCCCGGCTGCCCGGCAGCGCGACGTACAGCTCCCCC
The DNA here is from genome assembly GCA_036261615.1 of Propionibacteriaceae bacterium. Lineage (GTDB taxonomy): Bacteria > Actinomycetota > Actinomycetes > Propionibacteriales > Propionibacteriaceae > JAJYQH01. The sequence goes on from DATAKK010000050.1 coordinate 101, forward strand.
GTCGCGACGGTGCGCGAGTCGAGGCTGACGCCGGTGACCGCGACCGAGTCGGCGTCGCGGGGAAGCCGGACGTCCAGGCCCGCGAACGCGGCGGCGAGGCTCACGGGCGCGACCGTGAGCGGGCGCAGCGGCGCGGGGCCGGGTGGGGTCTGGGGTGGCATGGTCACGGGCTCGCTGTCGCTCACTTGAAGGTGAGCGGCTCCACGCGTGCCGGAGTGGTCGACGGCGCCACCCCGTAGCGGGGAAGGGCGAGTTGCATGAGCTGCTTCACCACCGGCACCGCGATGACGCCACCCTCGGTGCCGTGGATCGGCTTGTTGATGACCACGTAGACGAGGATCTGCGGGTTCTCCACCGGGGCGACCCCGACGAAGCTCGCGGTGTAACCGTTCTTGGCCCCGTTGCTCGCGATCTCCGCGGTGCCCGACTTGCCGGCCATCCGGTAGTTGGGGATCTCACGGGTGCCGCCGCCGATCTGGGTGATCACGGACTCCATCATGTCAAGAACCTGCGAGGCCGCCTGCTGCGAGACCACCCGGCGCGGTTCAGGGGTGGGCAGCGCCACCGGGTTGCCCGACCCGTCGACCGCCGACTTGAGGATGGTCGGCGGGTTGTAGACGCCGCCGTTGGCGACGGCGGCGACCGCGGCGGCCATCTGGATCGCGGTGACCGAGATGCCCTGTCCGAAGGAGATCTGGTCACGGGTGTAGTCGGGCATGTTCACGCTGGGGACGTACCCCCCCGACTCCCCCGGCAACCCGATCCCCGTCGGCTGCCCCAGCCCGAAGGCCCTGAGGTGGTCGACGAACGACTGCTTCGACATCGTCCGGGCGAGCTCGGTCATGCCGATGTTGGAGGAGTTGGCGATGACGCCGCGGGCGGTCATGTTCACCGTGCCGTGCGCGTACACGTCGTGGATGTAGCCCCCGCCGCTCGCGATCCGCGGCGGCACGACGACGTGCGTGTCGGCGGTGACCAGGCCCTGGTCTGCCAGCGTCGCCATGGTGAGCACCTTCTCCACGGACCCCGGTTCGTACGGCGACGTGACGGCCGCGTTGCCCAGCTCGTCGAGGTTGGCCTTGGCCATGTTGTTCGGGTCGAACCCCGGCGTGGTCGCCATGGCCAGCACCTCGCCGGTCTTGACGTTCATGACGATCGCCGTGCCGCTCTTCGCCGCGGTCTTCTTCACCTGCGCGGCGATCGCGTTCTGGGCGAGCAGTTGCATCTCGCTGTCGATCGTCAGCGTGTAGCTCGTCCCGTTGACCGCCGGGGTGAGGGTGGAGTTGCCGAGCGGGATGCGGCCGTACGCAGCCACCTCGTAGCTCTCGCGACCGGGCACGCCGCTCAGGGAGTTGTTGAGCGTGTACTCGAGACCGCCGCCACCGTTGCCGTTGGCGCGCATGAAGCCCACGATGTTGGACGCCACGGAGCCGGCGGGATAGACCCGGATGGGGTCGTCCTCCTTGTGGATGCCGTACCAGGAGGAAACCTTGTGGCCGTCGACCTCGCCGCCCTTGGCCAGCTCGTTGGCGATCTGCACGTAGGTCCAGGCGGGCACCCTGGTCTTGACGACCTGGTACATGCTCCACTTCGACGAGTTCGGCTGCTTCGCGGTGAGGAACTTGAGGTAGTCGTTGGGCGAGCCGCCCAGGTACTTCGCGAGGACGGTCGCGATGGCGTGCGGCGCCGCCTGCGCGGCCGCCTGCTGGGACGCCGTGAGCGTGAGCCGCGGGTCGACCCCGTTCGTGGCGATGATCGAGGGGTCGGCGATCACCCGGACCGCCGCCTCGCTGGTGGCGAGCACCCGGCCGTTGCGGTCGACGATCTCACCGCGCGTCGGGAGCAACTCCTGGGTACGGGTCATCTGCTTGGCGGCCGCGACCGCTTACGACTGCGACTCCAGGGCCTGCAGCTGGAAGGCCCGGCCCAGCAGGAGCACGAGGGCCAGCGTGACGAGGCCGATGAGGATCCGCAGCCGCCGACCCGAGTTCGCGATGGGGAACCGGCGCCCGGACCGGTACGACCTCGACCCGGGACGCCGGGACGACCGGCTGCGGCCGCCGCCCGACGGCGTCCGGTGGCCGGAGCGGCTGGTGGGGACGCGGCCGCCGCCCGAACCGGCACGGGAGGCCGGCTCGGAGCCTGGCCTCCCGCGGTGCTGATGGGGTCGGGGTGCGTGCGGGTCGCTCGGGCCTGCCATCAGTGACCTCCAGACGACGACGCCGTGGAGTGTGCCGACGCGGTCGCGCGGGCCAGCGGCTTCGCCTGCGCCGATTGTGCACCGGCGGGCTTCGAGGCGGCGGTTGGCGCGGCCGAGGGGGCCGTCACCGGTGGCGCCGTCGGGAGGCCCTGGGGGGCCGGCGTCGGGGTGGGCTTGGGCGTGGGCTTGGGTGCCATCGCCTTGGTCCGGGCCGCGACGATGCCGGCGTCCTGGTTGTAGATCGACGCACCGCTCTGGTCGAGCATCTCGTGCCCGGTGACCCGGGTCGGCGTGCCGATGATCGCGCCCGTGCGCAGGTTGATGAACACGGGCGCGGGGTTGGGACGCATCCCCAGCTGCCACGCCCGGTGGCTCAGCTGGGTGACCGAGGACAGCTGCTCGACCTGGGTCTGCAGGCTCGCCTCCTGATAGCTCAGTTCGGCGTCCTGGGAGCGCAGGTTGCTCAGCTGGTCGGCGCGCTGCTGCAGCTGCACCGAGAGGACGAGCACGCCGACCATGCCGAGCGCGACCATCACCGCGAGCACGATGAGGAACGGCAACCGGGCCAGCCTGCCCCGTGTCCGCGGCAGCGGTCGCAGACGGCTGCCTGATGCCCATGTCGGTGACTCGACCGGAGCCAGTACTGCGCTCATGCCGCCTCCCTCACTCGTTCGATCACCCGCAGTCGTGCCGACGCGGATCGTGGATTTGCGGTGACTTCCTCGGCCCCGGGACGTTCGGCCCCTCGGGTCACGAGACGGAACCGGGCGCGCAGGGCCTCGGGGACGACGGGCAGTCCGGGAGGGGCGGTGTCGCTGCTCGCCGAGGCGAACGCCTGCTTGACCATCCGGTCCTCCAGCGAGTGGTAGGCGAGCACGGCCAGCCGGCCGCCCACGGCGAGCGCGTCCAGCGCGCCGGGGAGCACCCGGCGCAGGGCGTCCAGTTCGCCGTTCACTTCGATGCGGAGGGCCTGGAACACCCGCTTGGCGGGGTGCCCGCGTCCCTTGCGTGCCGCCATCGGGATGGCCGCCGTGATCACCTCGACCAATCGCCCCGAGGTGGAGAAGGGCTCGGCGGCGCGGGCGGCGACGATGCGGTCGGCGATCCGCTGGGCGAAGGGTTCCTCGCCGTAGGTGCGGAAGAGCCGCGCGAGGTCGGGGGCGGTGCGCTCGTTGAGGATGGCGGCGGCGGTGAGCGGCTGGGCGGGGTCCATCCGCATGTCGAGCGGGGCGTCGACCGCGTAGGAGAAGCCGCGGTCGGTCTCGTCGATCTGGAGCGACGACAGCCCGAGGTCGAGCAGGATCGCCTCGACGTGGTCGAGGCGGAGGCGCTGCAGCACCTCGGGCAGCTCGTCGAAGACGGCGCGGACCAGGTGCACGCGGTCGGCGAACCGGGCGAGGCGGGCCCCGGCGAGGCCGAGCGCGTCCGGGTCACGGTCGATGCCGACGAGGTGGCAGCCGGGGCTGACCGAAAGGACGGCCTCGGCGTGGCCCCCCATCCCCAGCGTCCCGTCGACGTAGGTCGTGACACCCGGACCCTGGAGGGGCTCGGCGAGCAGGGCGACGATCCGGTCGCGCATCACGGGCACGTGCCGTTGCTGGGCGTCGCCGGCGGGCGGGTCGGCCGGGGCGGCACCGGCGTCCGGCACCGGTGGCTGCACCATCTCCATGTCGACCCCACGTCATCGCATCGGCTACTGCTCGTCTCGTGCCGGAGCTGGGCTCCGCCGGCCTGGGCCGGTGGATTGTGCGTCGGGGTTTCGACCCGGAACCCGGTGAGTTGTCGACCTGGCACCGGGGAAGGTGCGCCAGGGCGACGGGGTTCCGGACCGAAGCCTCGCGGCACAATCCGGTTCGCCCGGTCAGGTGACCGGGAAGATCTCGCCGTCCATGTCGGCGAAGGTTTCTTCCTGCTCGGCGTCGTAGGCCGCCCACGTCGCGGCGTCCCAGACCTCGATCCGGTTCACGGCTCCCACCACGACGATGTCGCGGTCGAGGCCGGCGTAGTCGCGCAGCGGCGGCGGGATCGTCACCCGCCCCTGCTTGTCGGCCACCCCCTCGGTGGCGGAGCCGCCGAACTGCCGCTGGAACTGGCGGACCCGCTTGAGGCTGTCGGGGGCCGTGCTCACGGGAGTGACCATGCGCAGGAAGTCCTCCCGTGTGTAGATGGCCAGACAGTGGTCGTAGTTCTTGGTGATCACGAAGCCCTCGTCGAGGCCCTCGCGGAATTTCGCGGGAAGAAAGAAGCGGCCCTTGTCATCGAGCTTCGGGTAGTGGGTGCCGAGAAACACGCCGGCACCCCCTTCCACTCCACGTGGTCACCACTGCCCTCCATTTCGCTCCACCATACTCCACTTCGCTCCACCGGGACTACCCCTCGCACCACTCCCGCGGCGTGTCGGCGGCCGGGTATCTTGGGCGCGAGGGCTTGTGCGGTCCGCATCGCCGGTTCGGGGCTCGGCGCACACGCCACGGGACGTCACGCAGGGAGTCACGTGAGCATTGACGACGCCGATCGCCGGCACCTCAGCGCGGTCATCGACGAGATCCGCGGCGCCATGTCGCAGGTCATCGAGGGCAAGAGCGACCAGATCGACACCTCGCTCGCGACGCTGCTGGCGGAGGGCCACCTGCTGCTCGAGGACGTTCCCGGGGTGGGCAAGACCATGCTCGCCAAGGCGCTCGCGCGCGCCATCGACTGCTCGGTGCACCGCATCCAGTTCACGCCCGACCTGCTGCCGGGCGACATCACGGGGATGAGCGTCTTCAATCAGGAGACGCGCGAGTTCGAGTTCAAGCCCGGGGGCGTCTTCGCCAACATCGTCGTCGGCGACGAGATCAACCGGGCCTCCCCCAAGACGCAGTCCGCGCTGCTGGAGGCGATGGCCGAACGCACGGTGTCGGTCGACGGGGTGACGCACCGGCTCGAGGCACCGTTCATGGTGGTCGCCACCCAGAACCCGATCGAGATGGAGGGCACCTATCCCCTGCCCGAGGCGCAGCGCGACCGGTTCATGACCCGCATCACCATGGGCTATCCCGCACGCGCCGCCGAGTTGAGCATGCTCGAGTCGCACGGGGCGAGCAACCCCCTCGACGACCTTCGGCCGGTCACCGACGCCGCGACCGTGAACCGGCTGATCGCGACCACCCGCCGCGTCCACGTGGCCCCTGCGGTGAAGGACTATATCGTCGACATCGTCGCGGCGACCCGCTCGAGCAGCGCCCTGCGCCTGGGCGCCAGCCCGCGGGCCAGCCTGCACCTGCTGCGGATCGCCCGCGCACGGGCCGCGATGAGCGGGCGCGACTACACGATCCCCGACGACATCTCGTCGATCGCCCCCGCGGTGCTGGGCCACCGGGTGCTCATGTCGACCCAGGCGCAGCTGGCCGGGCGCACGGTCGACCGCGTCGTCAGCGACATCGTCGCCTCCGTTCCGATCCCCGACCGACGGTGACGCCTTGCTCGTAGCCTGGACCACCCTGACCGGACGAGGCCGTTTCTTCCTCGTCCTCGGTGTCGCGGTCACGGTGACCTCCAGCGCGTGGGGACAACCCGACCTGGCCTGGCTCGGCGTCCTGCTCGTCGTGCTGCCGCTCGCCGCGGTGATCCAGGTGCACCGGACGCGGCTCAGCCTCGGGAGCGAGCGACGCATCGAGCCCTCGCGGGCGCCCGTCGGCGACCGGCTCACCGGCACCCTCGCCCTCACCAAGGCGGGCTCGCTGCCGGTGGGCCTGCTGCAGTTCGAGGAGGCGGTGCCCGCGCAACTGGGCCGGCGTCCCCGGTTCTCGGTGCACCAGTTCACGGGCCGGTGGCAGCGCCGGATCACCTACCCGCTGATGGGCCTGTCCCGCGGTCGGTTCCGCGTCGGCCCCCTCGTCGTGCACGCCGCCGACCCGTTCGGCCTGGCGCGTCTCGACAGCACCCTCGCGGGCAGCGACGAGGTGATGATCACCCCGCACGTCGTCCCCCTGTCGCAACTCACCAACGCCGGGGGGTCCGGAAGCGCCGGCGACACCGCCCCCCAGCACGTCGGGAGGCTGGGCCAGGACGACGTGCTCGTGCGCGAGTACCGGCAGGGCGACGACGTGCGCCGGGTGCACTGGCGGTCGACCGCCCGGTGGGGCCAGGTGATGGTGCGCCGCGAGGAGCAGGCCTGGGAGCCCTCGGCGACGGTGCTCCTCGACAACCGGGTCGCCCATCACGAGGGCGCGGGGCGGGAGGGCTCCTTCGAGTGGGCGGTGTCGGCGGCGGCGTCCGTCTGCAGCCATCTCACCGGCGCGGGCTACCGGGTGGCGCTCATCGACGCGTCCGGCGGCGTCGTCTCCGGGGGGAGCGAGGATCCCGTGACCAGCCGGGAGGCGATGCTCATCGCGCTCACCGACGCGGCGCTGCACCGCACCGACTCCCTCTCCGCGGCGGTCAACGCGTCGGTCGCCACGCGGGAGGGCGAGATCATGATCGCCGTGCTCGGGCGGCTCACCATCGACGACGTCGTCAGCCTCGAGCGGATTCGCCGGGCCCGGGCCCAGGGGTTCGCACTCGCCCTGCACCCGGAAAGCTTCGTCGGCGCCGGCCTCGCCGCCGGAGCCGAGCAGGTGCAGGCGATCCGGCAGTTGCGCGAACAGGGCTGGCGGGTCGTCGAGGTGCGCGCGGGCATGACCGTGGGCGGGGCCTGGGAACGACTGGGGCAGGAGGCGCTGGTATGAATCCGGCGGCGATCCTGCGCACGGCCCTGGTGGTCTGGCTGGCCGCGGCGGCGTCCGCCGTGCCGCTCACGACCCTCACCGAGGACGGCGCGGTGTGGTGGCAGTCGGCGCTGCTGGCCGGGCTGCTGGTGTTCCTCGCGGCGGGCCTGCGCCTCGCCCGGCTCAGCCCGGTCGTCGTGCACGCGGCCCAGGTCGCCGTCCTCGTGGCGGTGCTCGGGTTCACCGAGGTGCAGATCCGCACGGCCAAGGGCGCCTCGATCGGCCTGACCCGCGTCTTCGACGGCGCCATCACCCAGATGCGCACCGAGGGGGCGCCGCTCACCGTCTACGCCCCCACCCGGTGGCTGCTCGTGGCGTTCGTCGCCACGCTCGTCGTCCTCACCGACCTCATGGTCGCCACGCTCGCCGCCCCGGCGTGGGCGCTGGCCCCCCTCGCGACGCCCTACGTCATCGCGGCCGTCACCGCCACCGCCGACGACCTGCCCTGGTGGCAGTTCGTCCTGGTGGCCCTCGGCTATCTCGCCATGCTGGCGGTGGAGGCGGTCAACCGGAACGAGGAGTGGACCCGCAACGTCAACACCGACACGGCGCACCGGGGCAGCCCCCAGCTCGGGGTGTGGCGGATGGCGCTGCTCATCGGCGTGCCCGCCCTGGCGATCACCCTGCTGGTCGGCTCGGCCCTCCCGATGTTCGGCAACACGCCGGCGATCGGCACCAAGTCGGGCAACGGGCCGATCCAGATGCAGGACCCCACGATCAACCTGGCCAAGGACCTCAACCAGCCGATCAACCGGCACGTGCTGAGCTACACGACGTCGAACGGCCAACCCGTCTACCTGCGCCTGGCGACGCTCAGCGTGGTGGACGCCAGCGGGTGGAAGCTGCCGAGCGTCTCCCTGCTCAACGGACAGCTGCCCCCGGCGCCAGGAGCGGCCACCGGGCAGGTCCGGGTGACCACCCACGTGACCATCGCCAACCTCGACAGCGAGTACCTCCCCGCGCCCTACGCCCCCGAGTCGTTCAACGCCCGCGGGCAGTGGGCCTACGACCCGTCGTCGCTCATGGTGCTGTCGACCAACGGCTCCGGACGCCGTCAGGCCACGCGCAACCTCTCGTACACGGTGACGGCGGAGATCGAGGAGCCGAACCCGGCCGAGTTCTCCCAGGCGGAGGCGGGGATCCCCCCGCGCGACTCGCAGATCCTGTCGTACGTGCCCGCCGACGTCCCCCAGGTGATCGTCAACCTCGCCCGGCAGATCACCCGGGGCGCCGCGACCGACGCGATCAAGGCCGCCGACATCCAGGCGTACCTCACCGATCCCAGCCGGTTCACCTACAACACCAACGCCCCGGGCGGCGCCGGCTACGACGTCCTCGTCAACTTCCTCACCAAGACCCACAGCGGCTACTGCATCCACTTCGCCTCGGCGATGGCGTTGATGGCCCGGATCGTCGGCATCCCGTCCCGCGTCTCGGTCGGCTTCGCCCCAGGAACGAAGGTGGGCAACCACTACGAGGTCAACATCCGCGACGCCCACGCGTGGCCGGAGCTCTACTTCGGGGGTTACGGATGGGTGCGGTTCGAGCCGACCGCGGCCGTCGCGTCGGCTCCCGGCTGGTCGTCGCTCACCAGCCTGCAGCCGCCCAAGCCCGCGTCGAGCGCGTCGACCTCCGAGTCGGCGGGCCCGTCGACCGGCCCCAGCCACCAGGCGTCGGTGTCGGCGTCCCCCGTGGCGCCGGTCACCGAGACTCCGACGGGGGGCCCGGCGGGCACGAACTGGGCGGGGATCCTCGTCGGGGGCGGCGCGGGGCTGCTCATCGTGCTGCTGCTCGTCGCACCGATGTCCGTGCGCCTGTCGATGCGCAGGTACCGGCTGGGGACGGCGCGGGGCGACGAGCACGAGCGGATCGAGGCGGCCTGGCGGGAGATCCGCGACAGCTTCGTCGACCTCGGGGGGCGGTGGCTCAACGGGTCGCCGCGGGCGATCGGTGAGCGGCTGGCGGCGCGGAGCGACGAGACCGCGGCCGCGACGCTGCGGCGGGTGGCGCACCGGGTGGAGGTGTCACGCTACGGGGCGACGCTACCGGAGGACACGACCGACCTCGCGGCGGCCGTGCGGCTGATCCGCAGGCACTGGCTCGACGAGGCCGGGTGGCAGGAACGGTGGGCGGCGCTGGTGCTTCCCCGCTCGCTGTGGCGGGGACGGGCGCGAGGGATCAGAAACCCTGCTCGCGGCGCCGACGCCAGCGCTCCTCCATCCGGTTCATGAAGTCGCCGCCCGACCGCTGGTTGGGGGTGCGGGGACGCCGGTGGCCGGGGGTGCGGCGGGGGCGCGGTGAACCGGGCGGCTGGTCGGGGTTGTGCCAGGCGCCGACCGCGACGACCGAGGAGACGAGCATGACGAGGAAACCGAGCACGCTGACCAGCGGGTCGGTCTGCATGCCGATGATGAGCAGGGCGATCCCCGCGGCGAGCCCGACGGTGGCGACGACGATCCGGCGAACGGGAACCCGCTTGGGACGCGCACCACGCAGGGTGCTGGCCAGATGGGGATCGTCGGCGGCCAGAGAAGCTTCGAGCTGGGCGAGCTGCCGCCTCTCCTCATCAGTGAGGGCCATCGTCGTCTCCTTCGGTTCCTGCGAGTAGCACCAGTTTAGGTCGCACACCTGACCCGCGACAGCCACCCGTTGGTCGTTCTCACCATCGTTATCAGGTCATGACCATCCCTCGATCTCGTCGACCGCGCTCGACACCGGACGGCGGTCGCGGCGGGTGAGGCTGGCCCGCCGGACGGCCCCCGGCCCGAAGCGTTGAACGGCCACGTCGGCGGCCCGTTCGACCTCGCGCATCCCCCGTTCCGGGGTGTCGAGAGTCGGCTGCTGATAGGCCCGGTCACCGTCGACGAGCCCTTCGACCCGCACCCCCACCCGCCGGACGCGGGCCCGCTGCAGGTTGAGCTTCGCGTAGGCGGCCATCGCGGCGGCGTGGATGTCGTCGGTGACGTCGCTCAGCCCCCGCATCGTCGACGACCGGGTGAGGGTGGTGAAGTCGGCGAAGCGGATGCTGACGCTCACGGTGCGCCCCAGCACCCCGGCCCACCGCATCCGCTCGGCCGTGCGGGCGCTCATCCGCAACAGCTCGGTGGCGATGAGCTCGGGGTCGTCGGTGTCGCGGGAGAAGGTCTCCTGGGATCCGATGCTGCGCTCGGCCGGCAGGGCGCTCACCCGGCGGGTGTCGCGTCCCCACGCGAGGTCGTGCAACAGCGTGCCCTGGGTGGCGCCGAAGGCCCGGTGGAGGGTGGTGCGGGGCGTGTGCGCGAGGTCGGCGACACTCGTCAGCCCGAGCTTGTGAAGGGCGGCCGCGGTCGACTCCCCCACCCCCCACATCGCCTCGACCGGCAACGGGTGGAGGAACGTGATGACGTCTTCGGGGCGCACCTGCACCAGGCCGTCGGGTTTGGCCCGGGTGGAGGCGAGCTTGGCGAGGAACTTGTTGGGGGCGATGCCGACCGAACAGCTCACCCTCTGCTCGTCGGCCACCTGGGCCCGCAACCGTTCGCCGATGGCCACCGGATCGCCGCCCAGCCGTCGGAGCGCCCCCGTGATGTCGAGGAAGGCCTCGTCGATGGACGCCGCCTCGACCTGGGAGGTGACGGTGCGGAAGATCGCGAAGACGCCCTTGGACGTGGCCGCGTAGGTGTCGAAGTCGGGGGGGATCGCCACCGCGCTCGGGCACAGCCGGCGGGCGCGGGTGGAACTCATCCCCGACCGGACGCCGCACGCCCTGGCCTCATAGCTGGCCGACAGCACGACTCCCCGGGCGGCCCCACCCACCCACATCGGCCGGCCCACCAGGTCGGGACGCCGGGACAGCTCGATCGAGGCGTAGAAGGCGTCCATGTCGACGTGCAGGATCACCGGCACGGCACTCACCTGCCCGAGCTTCCGGGGCTCGAATGCCACAGCTTGCGGGGGGCCTCGGCGCTGGGAGGGTCGGTCAGCGGCCCACCGGGCACGACGCTCGGCGGCGGCGCCTGCGAGGCGGGCGACCCGGAGGGCCGGACGTCGGCGTAGGGGGACTGCTTGAACCCCGAGGCGTGCACGAGCACCCGGCGCCGGCCCATGCCACCGGCGCGGGTGCGGTGCCCGGTGTCGGCCTCCCCCTCGTCGCCCGCGACGGGATCCTCCCCCGGCTCCCCGCCCCGCGCGTACCCGGCACCCCCGCGCCGGCTCCCGGGAACCCAGTCGGCGTAGGCCGGGTGGCCGGGGCGCGACGGGTCGTCGGGGTCCGGCGCCCCGGAGGGGAGCGGCTCACCGACGACGCCGACCCCCACCGGGACGGCGTCGAGCTCGCGACGGACGGCCGCGATCGCGGCCCGGTGGTCGCCGGTGGCGGCGAGTTCGGCCCGCCAGACCGCGTGCAGGGCCGCGAGGTCCCAGGCGCCGGTGGCCAGCACGGACACGCCCCGGGGACCGGTGCGGCGCACCTGGCCCCGGACCACCAACAGCCAGGATGCGAACACCGTGGCCGCGTAGGGGCCCTGGAC
>DATAKK010000064.1:0-12056 GCA_036261615.1 Propionibacteriaceae bacterium
AGAACCAGTCGTTTGCCGTGGCCGGACGGAACAGGCTCCTCCACCCGCTCCACCCGAAGCGGGCCAACTCGGCCACGATGAAACTCGCCAGGATGACGAGACTGTCGGTGGCCCTCATGCGCGAGACGAGGGTATGCAGATGCACGCGTGAGCGGAGCTCACGCGGGCGTCCCCAAGCCTTCTCTCCCACGCCAAGGGCATGTTGCCCTGGTGCGGCGACCATCTTTTCCCCCGATTGTGGCGGGGAAATAGCCGGCGTGACACCGCCCCCGATGGCTTTCCCCCGCTACTCGGATGCTAGGCCAATTAGGAGGGGATGAGAAGCGTTTTTGCGAGTCCGGCGGTCGAATCGGGAGCCGCTCCGACGCGGGATCGCCAGGGCGTCATTCGAGCAGCGGCTGAGGGAAACGCCTTCCGCTGCCGTCAATTTCAGCCTCACAACGGGTTATTCGATTATCTCCTAGGATGATCGTCTTAACTCCCTTTCCCGGTCCGCCAAAAACTCCACAAAGATTGAATCTTTTCCACGAGCGTGATTTGACACCAAGCATGCGGTGTCAATCGATCGGGGTGAGGGTCGGGGTGAGCGCCGGCCTCCGGGTGACTCGCCTTGTGGCGCGGTCCTGAGGTTCGACCGGAGGCTTGGGGGTCGCGACGCGGGGATGCGGCGCCACGTGCATGGGCGCCACGAAGGGTGCCCGGGAGGGGAGTCGAACCCCTACAGCCTCGCGGCCAGACGGGTTTGAGCCGTCCGCGTATACCATTCCGCCACCCGGGCCGGGCGCCGCACCATCATGCCACAGCGGGGTACGCCCGGCGCGGACGCAGAGGGCCGCCGCCGGGCGGTAGCCTGTCCCCGGGCGCACACTGTGACCGTTCGCCCGCCCGGACTACGCTGAGTCCACACACTGACGTGCACCGACAAGGGGAAACGTACGAAGATGAGCACCGCCGAAGCACCAGATCGCAGCCGCGCGGCCACCACTCCGAAGCCTCGCGTTCTCGTTGCCGAGGATGAAGCGCTGATCCGGATGGACCTCGTCGAGTTGTTGACCGACGAGGGCTACGACGTGGTCGGCCAGGCGGCCGACGGCGAGCAGGCGTTGGCGATGGCCCGCGAGCTCGAGCCCGACCTTGTCGTCATGGACGTCAAGATGCCGAAGATGGACGGCATCACCGCCGCCGAGCACATCGCCGAGGAGCGCATCGCGCCGGTGGTGATGCTCACCGCGTTCAGCCAGCGCGACCTCGTCGAGCGCGCCCGCCAGGCGGGCGCGATGGCCTACGTGGTCAAGCCGTTCGACGCGTCCGACGTGGTGCCCGCGATCGAGATCGCGCTCGCGCGCTTCGACGAGATCCGCGCCGTCGAGGACGAGGTCGCCGACCTCCAGGAGCGCCTCGACTCGCGCCGCGTCGTCGAGCAGGCCAAGGGACTGCTCATGGAGGGTCTCGGGTTGAGCGAGCCCGAGGCGTTCCGGTTCATCCAGAAGACCGCGATGGACCTCCGCAAGTCGATGCGCGAGGTGGCGCAGGGGGTCATCGACCAGGTGAACGACCAGAAGAGCGGCGCCAAGAAGAAGACCACGTGACCCCCGGGCTCCCCGACTGGCTCGCCGAACTCCCGTCACCGCTCGACGACCGGATGGGCCTCGAACTGCTCGAGCTGACCCCCGAGCGGGTCGTCGGCCGGATGCCGGTCTCCGGCAACACCCAGCCTGCCGGTCTCTGGCACGGCGGGGCGTCGGGAGTGCTGGTCGAGTCGCTGGCCTCGATGGGATCGTGGGCCTACGGGCGCCCCGACCGGCTGCCGGTGGGGGTCGACCTCAACGTCACCCACCACCGGGCCGTTCGCGAGGGCTGGGTCACCGGCGTGGCCACCCCCATCCACCTCGGCCGCACCTCCACCTGCTACGAGGTGGTTCTCACCGACGACGCCGGACGCCGGGTCGCCACCGGTCGGCTCACCTGCCGGCTGCTTCCCTCGGGGTCCGTGGGGGAGTGACCCGAGACCCCTGAGCCGCAGCCGGCGGAGGCCGGGAACTGTCGGCCCGGTTGGCTAGAGTCATGGCGTGACTCCACCCGCCGCGCCCTCGGCCAGCCCCGACTCGCCCGAACGACCCAGGCTGCTGCTGATCGACGGTCACTCGATCGCCTACCGCGCCTTCTTCGCCCTCCCTGTCGAGAACTTCTCCACCTCCACCGGGCAGCACACGAACGCGGTGTACGGGTTCACCTCGATGCTCATCAACGTGCTGCGCGACGAGCGGCCCACGCACCTGTGCGTCGCGTTCGACGTCAGCAGGCAGACCTTCCGCACCGAGGTCTACAGCGAGTACAAGGCCAACCGGTCGGCGTCCCCCGACGAGTTCAAGGGGCAGGTGGCCCTGGTCAAGGACGTCCTCGACGCCCTCAACGTCGTCCACTGCGAGGTCGACGGCTACGAGGCCGACGACATCATCGCCACGCTCAGCACGCGCGCGTCCGAGGCCGGCTTCGAAGTGCTCATCTGCACGGGCGACCGCGACGCCCTCCAGCTCGTGAACGACGACGTCACAGTGCTCTATCCCCGCAAGGGCGTCTCCGACCTGGCGCGCATGACACCCGCCGCGGTCGAGGAGAAGTACTTCGTCACCCCCCGCCGCTACCCCGAGCTGGCGGCACTGGTCGGCGAGACCAGCGACAACCTGCCCGGCATCCCCGGGGTGGGCCCGAAGACGGCGGCCAAGTGGCTCGCCGCGTACGACGGGCTCGAGAACCTCGTCCGGCGCAGTGCCGAGGTGCCTGGGAAGGCGGGAGGCTCGTTCCGCGAGCATCTCGCCGACGTGCTCCGCAACCGCGAGGTCAACGCGCTGGTCCGCACCCTCGAACTCCCGGTGGCCCTCACCGACCTCGAACGCCAGCCCTGGAACCGGGAGGCCGTGCACGAGCTGTTCGACGCGCTCGAGTTCCGGGTGCTGCGCGAGCGGCTGCTCGAGACCCTGCCGCAGGAGGAGGAGAGCACCCAGGGCGGATTCGAGCTGGCCGGCGACGTGCTCGAGCCCGGACGGGTGCGGGCGTGGCTCGACGAGCACGGCCACGGCCGGCTCACCGGGCTCGACTTCATGGGGCACTGGGGGTCCGGCTCCGGCGACATCGCGGCGCTCAGCCTCGCCACCGCCGACGGCGCCGCCGCCCACCTGGTCACCCACGAGGTGAGCCCCGACGACGACGCCGCACTGGCCGAGTGGCTCGCCGACGCCGGGGTGCCGAAGGCGCTGCACGAGGCCAAGGGGCCCACCCTCGCCGCCTGGGCCCGCGGGTGGGAGATCAACGGCGTCACGTGCGACACACTGCTGGCCGCCTACCTCCTACGTCCCGACCAGCGCACCTTCGACCTCGCCGACCTCGCGGTGCGGCACCTCAAGCGCGAGCTGCGTGTCGAGGGGGGCGCCGGCGAGGAGGCCGGAGACCAGCTGGCGCTCGACTTCGGCGACGACCGGCCCGACGAGGCGGCCGCGCAGGCCTCGATGGTGCGGGCGCGCGCGGTCATCGACCTCGCCGACGCCCTCATGGCCGACCTCGAGGCCCAGGGGGGTCATCACCTCATGGCCGAGGTCGAGTTGCCCCTCCTCGGCACCCTCGCCCGCATGGAGCGGGCCGGCATCGCGGTCGACGCCGAGCGGCTCGACGGGCTGCGCGCCGACTTCGACGCGGCGGTGGTCACCGCCGAGCAGAGCGCCTACCACGTGCTCGGACGCCAGATCAACCTCGGCTCCCCGAAGCAGCTGCAACAGGTGCTGTTCGACGAGTTCCAGATGCCGAAGACCCGGCGCACCAAGTCCGGCTACACCACCGACGCCGAGGCGCTCGAGGGCCTGTACGCCAAGACCGAGCACCCGTTCCTGCAGCATTTGCTGGCGCACCGCGACGCCATCCGGCTGCGGCAGACCGTCGACGGGCTGATCAAGAGCATCGCCGACGACGGCCGCATCCACACCACCTACGTGCAGACGGTCGCGGCCACGGGGCGGCTGTCGAGCACCGATCCCAACCTGCAGAACATCCCGATCCGCACCGACGCCGGCCGCCGCATCCGCGAGGCGTTCGTCGTCGGCCCCGGCTACGAGACCCTGCTCACCGCCGACTACTCGCAGATCGAGATGCGGGTGATGGCCCACCTGTCCCAGGACTCCCTGGTGATCGAGGCCCTCCGCTCGGGGGCCGACTTCCACACCACCACCGCCGCCAGGGTGTTCGGCGTCCAGCCCGACGAGATCACCCACGCGCAGCGGGCCAAGGTCAAGCAGATGAACTTCGGGCTCGCCTACGGCCTGTCGGCGTTCGGGCTGTCGAACCAGCTCGGCATCCCGGTGAGCGAGGCCCGGGGTCTCATGGACGACTACTTCGAGCGCTTCGGCGGCATTCGCGACTACCTCAACTCGGTCGTCGCGGTGGCGCGGAAGACGGGCTACACCGAGACCATCCTCGGACGCCGGCGCTACCTTCCCGACCTCAACTCGCCCAACCGGCAGCGCCGCGAGATGGCCGAGCGGATGGCGCTCAACGCGCCGATCCAGGGATCGGCTGCCGACATCATCAAGGTCGCGATGCTCGACGTCGAGGCCGGGCTGCGGGCCGAGGGCCTGCGCTCGCGGATGCTGCTGCAGGTGCACGACGAGCTGGTGCTCGAGATCGCCGAGGGCGAGACCGACCGGGTGGTCGCGCTGGTGCGCGAACGCATGGGTCACGCGGTCGAGCTGTCGGTGCCGCTCGACGTCTCGGTCGGCCTCGGCCGGTCGTGGCACGACGCCGCGCACTGACGGCGTCCGGGAGGTCCCGCCGAATCGTTCCTGCCCGCCCGCGGGCCGTCGGGGATCACTACGGTGAGTCGTAGTGACACTCCTACGGTGAAGTGGGGGAGACGTGGACCAGCTCAGCCTCGGCGTGATGGGCCGCTCGCGGAAGGAGAACGAGCGGCGGCTGCCGCTGCATCCCGCGCACTTGGCGCGCATCCCCGAGCACCTGCGCGGAAGCATCTTCCTCGAACACGGCTACGGGCAGCAGTTCGGCATCACCGACGACGAGCTCGCGGGGCAGGTGGCGGGCTTCCGCAGCCATGAGGAGCTCGTCGCCGAGTGCGACATCATCCTGCACCCCAAGCCCCTGCTCAGGGACCTCGCGGAGATGCGCCCCGGACAGGTGCTGTGGGGCTGGCCCCACTGCGTCCAGGACGAGGAGCTGACCCAGCTCGCCATCGACAACCTGCTCACGCTCATCGCCTTCGAGGCGATGAACCACTGGAACCGGGACGGCTCCTTCAGCCTGCACGTGTTCCACAAGAACAACGAACTCGCCGGCTACTGCTCGGTGCTGCACGCCCTGCAGCTGGGCGGTTGCAGCGGGCACTTCGGCCGCCGCCTGCGAGCGGTCGTCATCGGCTTCGGCGCCACCGCCCGCGGGGCCGTGACCGCCCTCACCGCGATGGGAGTGCTCGACGTCGACGTGCTCACCCACCGGCAGACCGCCGCGGTGGCCAACCCCATCCACTCCGCGCGCATCGTCCACTTCGGCACCGAGTCCGCCACCGACAAGGTGATCAGCGCGATCACCGACACCGGCCCCGTGCCGCTCGCGGAATACCTCGCCGCGCACGACATCGTCGTCAACTGCGTCCTTCAGAACACCGACGCGCCGCTCGTCTTCCTGACCGACGACGACCTCCCGCAGCTGCGGCCCGGCACTCTGATCGTCGACGTGTCCTGCGACCAGGGCATGGGCTTCTCCTGGGCGCGGCCGACCTCGTTCGACCACCCGACGTTCGTCGTGGGCGACAAGGTCACGTACTACGCGGTCGACCACAGTCCGTCGTATCTGTGGAACTCCGCGACGTGGGAGATCAGCGAGGCGCTCATCCCGTTCCTGCCGGTCGTGCTCGCCGGGCCGGACGCCTGGGACGCCAACCCGACGATCCGCAAGGCCATCGAGATCAGGGACGGGGTCATCCAGAACCCCGCGATCCTCACCTTCCAGTCCCGCCACCCGATCCACCCGCACTGGCCGCTGGCGACCTAGAACACTCTCGGGGCCGGGGGCGTCACGACCGCACCGGGTTGGCGTAGAAGACGACCCGCGAGGCCCAGTAGCGGGTGTCGGGGTGATAGTCCCAGCAGATCATCAGCCGTACCTGGGGGCTCGACTGCTGGTCGTAGAAGACAGTGGAGTTGGACGTGTACGACGCGGCGGAGAACTTCACCTGCTTGGTGTACCGGTAGCACGACTGGTGTCCCGACCCGTCGCTCAGCACGATGAGGTCGCCCGAACGCAGCGGATTCGTGAGGTACAGGCTGTTCCCGATGGCGCCGCCCGCGTGGTAGGTGTGCGCCGTGAGGTTGATGACGCCCGGGCTGTGCGAGGCGGGCTTGTTGCTGGTGTCGATCCAGGCGACCTCCCACGGCTGGTCCACGGGGGGAGCCATCGTCCCGTTGCTCGACTGCTCGTCGACCGGGACGACGGGGACGGTGATCTTCAACCGCGGGATGGCGAACCTGGTGGGAACGAACGAGCGGGACGCCGTGCACTGCGACGTGGACGACGACGACGCGGTGGCCGGGGCCGGCGACGGGGCGCCACTCGCGGGCTCCGAGGTCGGCGACGAGGGGAGGGTGTCGGCGGTGGGGGCGATGCTCGTCGGCGCCGAGGTGGCGGTCGCCGGAGCGGGGGCGGCGTCCGACCGGCCCGCGGGGTGGCGGCCGACCTCCCAGACGGCGACCGCGGCCACGACCAGCAGCACGGCGAGCAGCGTGAGCAGCCTGCGGGTGCGTGCCATGGTTCTCCTCGGTGGACGCGGCGTGCTGCGCCGCTCGCCCCTGAGGCTACCTCGCCGGGAGAAGCAGGCGGAGCGGGCGCGATCCGGCGGCCCGCGCGGATTGACCCCCTCCGCGGGCGAAAGATAAGCTACTGGGGCGCTGTGGCCTGCGCGGCTTCGGACCTAGCAGGCTGCGCTCGTATGTGTCTGGCACAACTCACGGCTCCTACGGCGGGCTGCAGCGCGCCGAACCACACACCCAATCCATCGGAGCCCTACTACATGACCTCCACTACTGAGGCCTCGCAGGTCGCTGTTGACGACCTCGGGTCGCCGGAAGCCTTCCTCGCTGCCGTCGACGCAACCATCAAGTACTTCAATGACGGCGACATCGTCACCGGCACCGTCGTCAAGGTCGACCGGGACGAGGTCCTGCTCGACATCGGCTACAAGACCGAAGGCGTCATCCCCTCCAAGGAACTCTCGATCAAGCACGACGTCGACCCCTTCGAGGTCGTCAAGGTCGGCGACGAGGTCGAGGCCCTTGTGCAGCAGAAGGAAGACAAGGAAGGCCGCCTCATCCTGTCCAAGAAGCGCGCTCAGTACGAGCGGGCCTGGGGCACGATCGAGAAGATCAAGGACGAGGACGGCGTCGTGTCCGGCACGGTCATCGAGGTCGTCAAGGGTGGCCTCATCGTCGACATCGGCCTGCGCGGCTTCCTGCCGGCGTCCCTCGTCGAGATGCGCCGGGTCCGCGACCTCCAGCCCTACGTGGGCATGGAGCTCGAGGCCAAGATCATCGAGCTCGACAAGAACCGCAACAACGTCGTGCTGTCGCGGCGGGCGTGGCTCGAGCAGACCCAGAGCGAGGTTCGCCAGAACTTCCTCACCCAGCTGCAGAAGGGCCAGATCCGCAAGGGTGTCGTGTCGAGCATCGTCAACTTCGGTGCGTTCGTCGACCTCGGCGGCGTCGACGGCCTCGTGCACGTCTCCGAGCTCTCGTGGAAGCACATCGACCACCCGAGCGAGGTCGTCGAGGTCGGCATGCCGGTCACCGTCGAGGTGCTCGACGTCGACATGGACCGCGAGCGCGTCTCGCTGTCGCTGAAGGCCACCCAGGAAGACCCGTGGCAGACCTTCGCCCGCACCCACGCCATCGGGCAGATCGTGCCCGGCAAGGTCACCAAGCTCGTCCCGTTCGGTGCGTTCGTGCGCGTCGACGAGGGCATCGAGGGCCTGGTGCACGTGTCGGAGCTGGCCGAGCGTCACGTCGAGATCCCCGAGCAGGTCGTCTCGATCAACGACGAGGTCATGGTCAAGATCATCGACGTCGACCTCGAGCGCCGGCGCATCTCGCTGTCGCTCAAGCAGGCGAACGAGGGCGTCGACATCGCGGCCGAGGACTTCGACCCGTCGCTGTACGGCATGACCGCCAGCTACGACGAGAACGGCAACTACATCTACCCCGAGGGCTTCGATCCGGAGACCAACGAGTGGAAGCCGGGCTACGAGGAGCAGCAGCGGGCGTGGGAGCAGCAGTACGCCGAGGCGCACGCCCGGTGGGAGGCGCACAAGCGCCAGGTCGAGGAGGCCGAGCGTTCGGCGGCCGAGGCCGGGGCGCAGAACAGCTACTCCGCCGCTCCCGCCGCTCCGAGCACCGGCGGCGGCCAGGGCGCGCTGGCGTCCGACGAGGCGCTGCAGGCGCTGCGCGACAAGCTCACGGGCAACCACTGAGCGACGCCGCGGCGACCTGACCAGGGTCCCATCTGACAGCGAGGGCTCGATCCATCGGATCGGGCCCTCGCGTCGTGTGGGAATGCGTCGACGACATGGCGGTGTTCTGCCACCGCGAAGGGAGCAAGCGATGAGCTACGACGACGAGGGCGAGATCTGGGAGCGGATCCGCGCGGAGGCCCAGGCCGACGCCAACCGGGAACCGGCACTGGCCGGCTTCCTCCACAACGCGATCCTCCGGCACGACTGCGTGTCGCAGGCCCTGAGCTACATCCTCGCCTCCAAGCTCGAGAGCTCGGCGATGGACACCCACGTGCTCCGCGACTTCATCAGCGAGGCGATCGACGAGGAACCCGCCATCCTCGAGGCCGTCTACGCCGACCTGCGGGCGGTGACGACGCGCGACCCCGCGACCCGGGGCTTCTCGCAACCGCTGCTCTACCTCAAGGGGTTCCACGCCGTGCAGGCCTACCGGGTGGCCCACTACTTCTGGGAGCAGGGACGCCACGCCCTGGCGTTCTACCTGCAGAACCGCATCTCGGAGGTGTTCGCCGTCGACATCCACCCCGGCGCCCGGATCGGCAAGGGAGTCATGTTCGACCACGCGACCAGCGTCGTCATCGGCGAGACCGCCGTGGTCGGCGACGACTTCTCGATGCTCCACGAGGTGACGCTGGGCGGCACGGGCAAGATCGGAGGCGACCGCCACCCCAAGATCGGGCGCGGCGTGATGATCGGTGCCGGCGCCAAGGTGCTGGGCAACATCCGGGTCGGCGACGGCGCGAAGGTGGGTGCCGGCAGTGTCGTGCTGCACGACGTGCCGCCGCACACGACGGTCGCCGGCGTCCCGGCCAGGGCGGTGGCCATGCCTGCGAGCGCGTTCCCAGCCCTCGACATGGACCAGTCGTTCGACGACGAGGTGCAGTTCGAGGACGACGGGGCGTCCTGATGCCGCGCGTGCGGGTCGGCCTCACCGGAGGCATCGGCTCGGGCAAGTCCACCGTCGCCCGGCTGCTCGCCGGGAGAGGGGCGGTGGTCATCGACGCGGACGAGCTGGCCCGCGAGGCGGTGGCACCCGGCACCCCTGGCCTGCGCGCCATCGAGTCCCGCTTCGGGTCGGGCGTGCTGGGAGCGGACGGGACGCTGGACCGGCCGGCGCTGGGGCGCATCGTCTTCGCCGACGAGGCGGCCCGCCGGGATCTCAACGCGATCGTCCACCCCGAGGTCCGCCGGCTCGCCGGGGAACGGGAACGCCGCACACCGCCCGACGCTCTCGTGGTGCACGTCATCCCGCTGCTCGTCGAGACCGGCCAGCAGGGCGGCTTCGACGCCGTCGTCGTGGTCGACGTCCCGGAGGACGTCCAGGTGTCCCGGGTGATGGCCCGCGACGGCGTCGACGAGGACGCCGCCCGGGCGCGGGTGCGGGCCCAGTGCTCCCGGGCGGAGCGGCTGGCAGCAGCCACCCACGTGGTCGACAACTCCGGGGGCGAGGAGCTGCTCCGCGAGCGGGTCGAGCGCCTCTGGGCTCAGCTCTCGGCCGAACCGGGCACCCCGGACGCCGGCGGCCCCGACTTTGTCAGTGGGCACAACTACCCTCGGTGATATGCGTCCCGCGAACATCGTGCAGCGCCGGGTGGCGCCCCTTCATGTGCAGGCGTCCTTCGAGCCGTCGGGCGACCAGCCGGCCGCGATCGACGAGCTCGAGCGGCGCATCCGCGGGGGCGAGCACGACGTCGTGCTGCTCGGCGCGACCGGCACCGGGAAGACCGCGACCGTGGCCTGGCTGGCCGAGCGGTTGCAGCGTCCGGTGCTGGTGATGCAGCCGAACAAGACGCTGGCGGCGCAGTTCGCCACCGAGCTCCGCGAGTTCTTCCCCGACAACGCCATCGAATACTTCGTCAGCTACTACGACTACTACCAGCCGGAGGCGTACGTCCCCTCGACCGACACCTACATCGAGAAGGACTCGTCCATCAACGACGAGATCGACCGCATGCGGCACGCGGCGACGCACGCGCTCCTCACCCGCAACGACGTCCTCATCGTCGCCTCCGTCTCCTGCATCTACGGCCTCGGCACGGCCGAGGCGTACTACGGCCTCCTGCAGCAGGTGGAGCGGGGCCAGGAGTTCCTGCGCGACCGCTTCATCCGCTCGCTCATCGACATCCAGTACGAGCGCAACGACCTCGACTTCCACCGCGGCACCTTCCGCGTCCGCGGCGACACCATCGAGGTCTTCCCGCCGTACGAGGAGGAGCGGGCCGTCCGCATCGAGTTCTTCGGCGACGTGGTCGACCGGATCACCGAGTTCGACCCGCTCCGCGGGCAGAACCTGGCCGAGATCGACAAGGTCGCCATCTTCCCCAACAGCCACTACGTCTCCGCGCCCGAGACGCGGCGGCGCGCCATCGACGGCATCCGCGACGAGCTGCGCGCGCGCCTGCAGGAGCTCAAGGCGCAGGACAAGCTGGTGGAGGCGCAGCGGCTCGAGCAGCGGACGCTCTTCGACCTCGAGATGCTGGAGCAGATGGGCTTCTGCTCCGGGATCGAGAACTACTCGCGCTGGCTCTCCGGCCGGAAGGCGGGCGACCCGCCGCCCTGCCTCATCGACTACTTCCCGGGGGACTTCCTCCTCGTCCTCGACGAGTCGCACCAGACCGTCCCGCAGATCGGCGCCATGTACCGCGGCGACCGCTCGCGCAAGGAGACGCTGGTCGACTTCGGCTTCCGGCTCCCCTCGGCGCTCGACAACCGGCCGCTCAAGTTCGAGGAGTTCGAGGCGATCACGAAGCAGACCATCTACGTCTCGGCGACGCCTGCGCGGTACGAGCTGGACCGCGCCGGCGGGGTGGTGGTCGAGCAGATCATCCGCCCGACCGGCCTGGTGGATCCGGAGGTCGAGGTGCGGCCGGTGGGCTCCCAGGTGGACGATCTCCTGGGGGAGGTGCGGGCCCGGGCGGAGGCGGGGGAGCGCGTGCTCGTGACCACGCTCACCAAGCGGATGGCCGAGGACCTCACCGAGTACTTCACCGACGTGGGCGTGAAGTGCCGCTACCTCCACTCCGACATCGACACGCTGGAGCGGAGCGCGCTCATCCGCGACCTGCGCCGCGGGGAGTTCGACGTCCTCATCGGCATCAACCTCCTGCGGGAGGGGCTCGACATCCCCGAGGTCTCGCTGGTCGCGGTGCTCGACGCCGACAAGGAGGGCTTCCTCCGCTCCGAGGTGTCGCTCATCCAGACCATCGGCCGCGCCGCGCGCAACGTGAAGGGGCGCGTGATCCTGTACGCCGACACGGTGACCGACTCGATGCGGAAGGCCCTCGAGGAGACGGACCGCCGCCGGGAGATCCAGCGCCGCTACAACGACGAGCACGGGATCACGCCGCAGTCGGTGAAGCGCAACATCAGCGACCTCGGGATGGCGGTGTACGAGGCCGACTACGTGACCGTGCCGGTGGCCGCCGATGGGGCCGAGTACCAGCCCGAGCAGATCCCCGCCATCGTGGCCGAGCTGGAGAAGGAGATGAAGCACGCC
>DATAKK010000083.1:0-18342 GCA_036261615.1 Propionibacteriaceae bacterium
GCTCACTCGGCGGGCATGTCCCCCGCGAGCAGCCGGTAGACGTCGCGGCGAGCGGCGTCCAGGATGCGGCGGACGGCCTCGATCTGGTCGCGGTCGCCGGTCATCACGACCTGCTGCACCGCCATGGCCAGCTGCCGGACCTCGGGACGGACGTCGAGGAAGCCCTGGTGGGGGCCGGTGACCTTGTCCCACGGCGATTCGAGCTCGTCGGCGTGCTCTTCGACGTAGGCGCGCCCGGCCTCGGTGAGTTCGTTGGCCTTGCGCCCGTCGACCTCGACCTCGCGGATGAGGCCCTCGTCGGTGAGCAGGCCGAGCGCCGGGTAGATGGAGCCGGCGCTCGGGCTCCACAGGCCCTGGGTCTTGTCGCTGATCGCGCTGATCAGCTGGTAGCCGTTCATCGGCTGCTCGGCGAGCAGCGCGAGGATGGCGTTGCGGACGTCGCCCTTGCGGCCGCGTCCCGGACCCCGTCCGCCGGGACGCCCGCGGAAGCCGGGTCCGCCCATGGGACCGAAGCCGGGGCCGAAGCCCGGGCCCCCCATCGGCCCGAAGCCGGGTCCGCCCATCGGGCCGAAACCGGGGCCGCCCATGCGGCCCCCCATGCCTCCGCCCTCGAAGCCCTCGGGTCGGGGACCGCGCGGACCGCGGCCGAAGCCCCGTCCGCGTCCCCGGCCCTCGAACTCGTCGTGGCCGTGCATCTTGTCGAATCCGAAGTTGTGCATGAGTGCTCTCCTTGAGAGTGATGGTTGTGATGTGAGAGTCGGGTGACGCGGACGCCGGTCGGCCGCTCACCTCAGTATCGTCGGCATGTCATCGATATATCGAAAGAATAGCTACGGGGTCGCCCGGAGACAAGTCCACTCACGGTTGGGCTTCCGGGCAGCCGAAACGCTGGGCATACCATCGCGACCATGTCGCAGTTCGAGCTCGACCCCACCGCCACGTCCACGCCCCCCGAGGAGATCGCCCGCGCGCTGGCCGATCCAGGGTTCGGCAAGTACTTCACCGACCACATGGCGAGCGCGACGTACACCCCGGACGCCGGCTGGCACGGGCTGGTCATCGAGCAGACGAAGCCCTTCGAGATGCACCCGAGCGCCGGCGTGCTGCACTATGGGCAGGAGATCTTCGAGGGCCTCAAGGCCTACCGCCGCGCCGACGACTCCGTGTGGCTGTTCCGCCCCCGCAAGAACGCCGTTCGCTTCGCGGCGTCGGCCGAGCGCCTCTCGATGGCGCCGCTGCCGCCCGACCTGTTCGTGGACGCCGTCACCACCCTGGTCGACCTCGACCGCGACTGGGTGCCCGCCCCGGCCAAGGAGCAGAGCCTGTACATCCGCCCGTTCGAGATCGCGTCCGAGACGTTCCTCGGCGTCCGGGAGTCGCACGAGTACCGGTTCACCGTGATCGCCTCGCCGGTCGGGCCCTACTACCCCGACCCCGTGTGGCTCTGGGCGACGCCGACGTTCACGCGGGCGGCGTCCGGGGGCACCGGTGCGGCGAAGTGCGGCGGCAACTACGCGGCCAGCCTCATTGCTGCCGGAGAGGCCAAGCAGCACGCCTGCGACCAGGTGCTCTGGCTCGACGGGGCCGAGCACCGCTGGGTGGAGGAGTGCGGCACGATGAACATCTTGTTCATCACCCGCGACGGCGAGCTCATCACCCCCGACCTGCGCGGCACCATCCTCGACGGCGTCACCCGCGACTCGCTGCTCAAGCTCGCCCCGCACCATGGGCTGCGGCCGGTCGAGCGGCAGATCGGCATCCACGAGGTGGCCACCCGGATCGCCTCCGGTGAGATCTGCGAGGTGCTCGCCTGCGGCACCGCCGCCGTGGTCGTGCCGGTGCTCGGCATCCGGCGTCCGGGCGCCACGCTGGACGCGCACGACATCACCCTGCCGGTGGCCGACGCCACACCCGGCCCGAAGACGATGGCCATGCGGGGTCACCTGCTCGACATCCAGTACGGGCGAGCCGACGACCCGTTCGGCTGGACGGTGCGCGTCTAGCCGAGGTGCCCAGCGGACGCCGCCAGCGCCCGGGCCTCGACCTCGTCGTCGGGGACGCCGGCGAGCTCGGCGATCGTCGCCCCGGCCAGGTGGGCCCGGAACGCGTGCTGGGCCGAGTCGAGCGCCTCCTTGAGCGCGCAGCCGTCGTGCAGCAGCGGGCAGGGCGGGTCGAAGCAGTCGAGCACCGGCTCGTCCCCCTCGATCGCTGCCATCACCGTGTCGGCTGAGGTGCCGAGCCCGGCGGAGGTGATGACGACCCCGCCGGTGCGTCCGCGGACGGTGGCCACCCAGCCGTAGTGGGCGAGTACCTGGACGATCTTGCCCACGTGCCGCTCCGGCAGGTTCAGCTGCTCGGCGACCCTGCTGATCGACACCTTGGGTTCGGGCGATCTCGCGAGCAGCATCATCGTGCGAAGTGCGACGTCGGTTCCTCGGGTGATGTGCATGGTCGTCCTTGGTGGCATCCGGGCGGCAGGCCGTCCAGAAGAATTACTACATGATGTAGTAATACCACCGGGGCAGTGCGCAAATGGCGGTCACCGGGGGTCACGACCAGCAGGTGAGCCGATTCGGCCCAGCATCCGGACGCCCGGTTACGGCGGCGCTCCCGGGCCGCTGCTGCCGCCGAAGTCGCCGCGGCGTCACCGCCCCCCGCGACCCGGCACAATGGCCGGGGTGGACATCGTCATCTGGCTCTCGGCCTTCGCCATCACGGTGCTCGCCGTCACGTCGCTCTCGCGGCGGTTCGGGCTGAGCGCGCCGCTGCTGCTGGTGCTCATCGGCGTCCTCGCGAGCTATGTGCAGTTCATTCCCACGGTCCACCTCACCGCGAACGTCATCCTCATCGGCCTGCTGCCCCCGCTGCTGTACGCCGCCGCCGTGAACCAGTCCCTCATCGACTTCCGGCACAACCTCGCGACGATCGGCTGGCTCAGCGTGGGGCTCGTGCTGTTCACGATGTTCGGCGTCGGGGTCATCGTGCACGCGCTCATGCCCGTCGGGTGGGCGGCCGCGTTCGCGCTCGGGGCCATCGTCTCGCCTCCCGACCCGGTGGCCACCACGGCCATCGCCAGTGCGGTCGGCTTCCCGCGCCGGGTGGTGACGATCCTCGAGGGGGAGGGGCTGGTCAACGACGCCGCCGCGCTGGTGAGCCTGCGCAGCGCCGTCGCGGCCATCGGCGCTTCGGTGAGCTTCGGCTGGGTCAGCCTCGACTTCCTCAAGGCGGTCGTGATCTCGGTGATCACCGGTCTGGTCATCGCCCGGATCATGGCGTTCCTCTTCGGCCGCACCAAGGACATGAACACGGGCACGGCACTCACCTTCATCGTCCCGTTCCTCGCCTACGTGCCGGCGGACGAGCTCGGGGGCTCGGGGGTGCTGGCGGTCGTGGTGGCCGGGCTCGCCCTCGGCCACGCGGCGCCGCGCGTGCAGGAGAACGGGATGACCCGACTGAGCACGCGGGTCAACTGGTCGGTGATCCAGTACCTGCTCGAGAACTCGGTCTTCCTGCTCATCGGGCTCCAGGTGCAGGGCGTGGTCGCGGACGCGCTGCAGAGCGACCTGAGCGGCTGGCGGATCGTGGCGGTCTGCGCCGCGAGCGTGGCCGGCGTCATCGTGCTCCGGGTGATCTGGGTGCTCGGCACCCGGGCCGTCGTGCACCGCGCCCGGGAGCAGTCGCCGCCGTTCCGGGAGTCGCTCGTCATCGCGTGGGCCGGCATGCGGGGCGTGGTGACGCTCGCCGCCGCCCTGACTCTCCCGCCGATCCCCAACCGCGCGGTGCTCATCCTCGCCGCCGTCTCGGTGACCATCGGCACCCTCGTCATCCAGGGCCTCACCCTGCCCACCGTGGCCCGCGTGCTCGACATCTCCGGTCCCGACCCCAGGGAGGACGCCCTTCAGGAGGCGATCCTCTACCAGCGGGCCGCCCGCGCCGGGATGAGGCGGGCGAGGGAGGTCGCCCGGCCCGAGGACGAGAAGGCGCTGGACCGGGTCGAACGGATGATCCAGCTGCGCGGCAACCAGGCCTGGGAGCGGCTGGGCCGCGACCCCGACTCCGAGACCCCCTCGGACGCGTTCCGCCGCCTCCGGATGGCCGCCCTGGACGCCGAACGCGACGAGGTGCTGCGCATCCGGGACGACGGCAGGGCCGACGACCAGGTGATCAGCCGGGTGCTCGCGGAGCTGGACGGCGAGGAGATCACCCTCACCCGGGTGCAGAACCGCTCCGACCTCGTGCGGGAGACGCCGCTGCGCCCGCGGCTCGCGGACGCCCCGTGCGTGCACCTCGCGCATTCCGGCGAACTGGTGGTGCCGACGTCCGACCTCGAGTGCCAGGACTGCCTCGTCGAGGGCACCGTGTGGGTGCACCTGAGGATGTGCCTCACATGCGGCAACGTCGGCTGCTGCGACTCCTCGGAGGCCCGGCACGCCGAACGACACTTCCACCGCACCGGGCACCCGACGATGCGATCGATCGAGCCGGGCGAGTCGTGGCGCTGGTGCTACATCGACGAGGTGCTCGCCGCGGGCGACTGAGACCCGTCGGCGTCCCGGAACCGGTCGCCGACAGGGCAGGATGGGTGCGCAGGGCTCGCCGCAGCCGCCGCTCACCGAGGAGGATTCGGGCATGTCATCGCAGCACCGGCCGCGCGCTACCGGCGTCCTCGCCGCCCCCGAGCGGCTGCACCGCGCCTACGTCTTCGACATGGACGGGACGATCTACCTCGGCGACCACCTGCTTCCCGGCGCCAGGCGGCTGGTCGAGGAGCTGCGGCGCCGGGGGCTGCCGGTGCGGTTTCTGTCGAACAACCCGACCAAGGATCCCCGGCAGTACGCGGACAAGCTCGCGGGGCTGGGCCTGCCCACCGACGTGGCCGACATCGCCAACACCGTCGTCACCACCACGCGGTGGCTGCGGGAGAACCACCCGGACGCCGTCCTGTTCCCGATCGCCGAGGAGCCGCTCAAGCGGGCGCTGGCCGGGGCCGGGTTCCGGCTGTCGGAGGACCCCGCGGAGATCGACATTGTCGTCGCCTCCTACGACCGCGGATTCGACTACCGCAAGCTGCAGATCGCCTTCGACGCCATCTGGTTCCACCGGCGCGCGTTCCTCATCGAGACCAACCCCGACCGCTTCTGCCCGTTCCCCGGCGGCCGCGGCGAGCCCGACTGCGCCGCGATCACCGCCGCGATCGAGGCCTGCACCGGCACCACCTGCCGGGTGAGCCTCGGCAAGCCGTCGCCGATCATGATCCACGAGGCGATGGCTGGGCTCGACGTCGACCTCGCGGACGCCGTCATGGTCGGCGACCGGCTGCACACCGACATCCAGATGGCCCTCGACACGGGCATGGCGTCCGCGCTGGTGCTCACCGGGGAGTCGACCCTCGACGACGTCGCGGCCCGGACGCCGGACCAGCGGCCCCGCTACGTGCTCGACCGGATCGACCGGCTGCTGCCGGCGTCCGTGTGGCAGGAGCTGGGCTGGACCGAGGACAACGACGGCTGACCGCGAAGGAGACCGATGTCCGACCTCATCGACCGCGCCCTGCGCACCGCGCCCGACACCGCCGAGGTGCTCGTCGGCGAGGGCGTCCTCGACGAGCTCCCGGCCGTGTTCCGGCGGCTGTTCGGCGACCTGCCCGCGATCGTCGTCGCCGACGGGCGGACGATGGCCGCCGCGGGGGAGCGGGTGGTGGCGCTGCTCGAGGCCGCCGGCGTCCCCCGGCTCGAGCCGTACGTCTTCCCCGGCGAACCGGAGCTGTACGCGCGCTACGAGAACTGCGAACTGCTCCGCGACGCGCTGCGCCCGGTGGACGCCGTCGCAGTGGCGGTCGGCTCGGGCACCCTCAACGACATCGTCAAGCGGGCCTGCGGCGAACTAGGGCGCGGCTACCTCGTCGTGGGCACGGCTGCCTCGATGGACGGCTACACCGCCTTCGGCGCGTCGATCGCCTACGAGGGGTTCAAGCAGACCCTGTCGTGCCCGCCTCCGCGGGCGGCGATCTGCGATCTCGGGGTGCTGGCCGCGGCGCCGCCGGCCATGACGGCGTCCGGGTACGGCGACCTCATCGGCAAGGTGCCGGCGGGGGCCGACTGGATCCTCGCGGACGCCCTCGGCGTCGAGCCGATCCACCAGGGGGCCTGGGACCTCGTCCAGGGTCCGCTGCTCCACGCCCTCGCCCGGCCCGCGGACCTGCCCCGGGCCGAGCCGGGCGCCCTCGCGGACCTCACCGAGGGCCTGGTGATGAGCGGCCTGGCGATGCAGGCGCAGCGCTCGTCGCGCCCGGCGTCCGGCGCCGAGCACCAGTTCAGCCACCTGTGGGAGATGGAGGGCCTCGGCGTCGACCGCACTCCCCGGCGGCTGCCGCACGGCTTCAAGGTGGGCATCGGCACGGTCGCGGTGGCGGCGCTCTACGAGCGGCTGCTCGGGCGCGACCTCACCGACCTCGACGTCGACGCGGCCGTGGCCGGGTGGCCCGACCGGGGGGAGGCGGAGCGGCGGGTGCGGGCGATGCACCCGGCGGGCGGGCTCGCGGACGAGAGCGTCCGGCTCACCCTCGACAAGTGGGTCGCGCCCGACCGCCTGCGGGAGCGGCTCGAGCTGCTGCGCCGGATCTGGCCCGAGCTCTCCGAGCGGCTCCGGGCACAGCTGATCCCGGCGGCCGAGCTGCAGGACATGCTCCGCGCCGCCGGCGCACCGGCCCACCCCGCGGAGATCGGACTGGACTGGGCGCGGTTCCGCGCCACCTACGAGCGGGCGCGCACGATCCGCAACCGCTACACGGTGCTCGACACGGCGTTCGAGGCCGGGCTGCTGTCCGACCTCGTCGCCGAGCTGTTCGCCCGCGACGGGTTCTGGGGACGCCGGGCGGCCTGAGTCCGCTGGTGAGTTGGGGCCGGGCGCCGCGGCGTCCGGCCCGAGTGGGCCAGGATTGAGCCATGACCGACGCGCTCCTCAGCGGCACGATGGCGGCGCAGCCCGCGCAGAAGCCCCGGATCGGCATCCTCACCTCCGGAGGCGACGCCCAGGGCATGAACGCCGCGGTCCGGGCCGTGGTGCGCTCGGCGATCAGCGCCGGCGCCGACGTCTTCGCGATCTTCGAGGGCTACCAGGGAATGATCGAGGGCGACGACATGCCGGGCGGCGGCATCCGCCAGTTCGGCTGGGAGGACGTCGGCAGCATCCTGCACAAGGGCGGCACCCTCATCGGCACCTTCCGCAGCACGGACTTCCGGGAGCGGTCGGGCCGGCTGCGGGCAGCCCGCAACCTGGTCGCCCGGGGCATCGACCGGCTGGTCGTCATCGGCGGCGACGGGTCGCTGTCGGGGCTCGACCTGTTCCGCCGCGAGTGGCCCGACCTGCTAGCCGAGCTGGTCGCCTCCGGCGAGATCGGCCCCGACCAGGCGGCGGCGCATCCCACGCTGATGATCGCCGGGCTGGTCGGCAGCATCGACAACGACCTGGTCGGCAGCGACATGACGATCGGCGCCGACTCCGCGCTGCACCGCATCATCGACGCGATCGACGCGCTGGTCAGCACTGCGGCGTCCCACCAGCGCAGCTTCGTCGTCGAGGTGATGGGACGTCACTGCGGCTACCTCGCGCTCATGGCCGCGGTGGCCGGCGGCGCCGACTACGTGCTCATCCCCGAGAACCCGCCCGCCGAGGGCTGGGAGGACCGGATGTGCGCCGAGCTGCGGCGCGGGCGCAGTGCCGGACGCCGCGAGTCGATCGTCGTCGTCGCCGAGGGTGCCCAGGACGCCGCCGGCCACCCGATCAGCAGCGGCTACGTTCGCCAGGTGCTCGAGGAGCGGCTGCAGGAGGACGCCCGGGTCACCATCCTCGGGCACGTCCAGCGCGGTGGGGCGCCCAGCGCGTACGACCGGTGGGCGTCCACCTGGCTCGGCTACCGGGCGGTGAAGGAGGTGCTCGGCGCGACGTCCGACACGCCCGGTCACGTCATGGGCATCCGCGGCAACCGGGTGGTGCCGATCGACCTGGTCGAGGCGGTGCGCAAGACCCGGGAGGTGCCCGAGCGGATCGCCGCGGGCGACTACGAGGCGGCGATGGCGCTGCGCGGCGGGTCGTTCACCGAGATGAGCGGCATCTTCCGCGAGCTCGCCGAGCCCACCCGGGTCGACGTGGGGGAGGGCGCCCGGAGGATCGCGATCCTGCACGCCGGCGGCCTCGCGCCCGGCATGAACACCGCCGCCCGGGTCGCCGTGCGGCTGGGCATCAGCCGCGGCCACACCATGCTCGGCGTCCGCGACGGCTTCGTCGGCCTGCGCGACGGCAAGATCGACCAGCTCGACTGGGACGCCGTCGAGCACTGGACCGCGGACGGCGGCTCGGAGCTCGGCACCCGCCGGACGCTGCCGACCCTCGACCAGCTGTACGCGATGAACAAGCAGATGGAGGACACGAAGGTCGAGGGGTTGCTCATCATCGGGGGCTTCAACGCCTACCTGGGCGCCGACATCCTGCGCCAGGAGCAGGAGCGCTACCCGGCCTTCCGGATCCCGATCGTGTGCGTGCCGGCGTCCATCGACAACAACCTGCCCGGCTCCGAGCTGGCGATCGGCGCCGACACCGCGCTCAACGTCATCGTCGAGGCGATCGACCGGCTCAAGCTGTCCGGCTCGGCGAGCACCCGCTCGTTCGTCGTCGAGACCATGGGCCGCTACTGCGGCTACCTCGCGATGATGGGCGGCCTCGCCGGCGGCGCCGAGCGGGTCTACCTCAACGAGACCGGCATCACCCTCGAGGAGCTCTACCACGACGTCGAGTGGCTGCGGGACTCGTTCAAGGCCGGCCGCAAGCTGTTCCTCGCCGTGCGCAACGAGGAGGCGAGCGAGCACTACACCACCGACTTCCTCGGCCGGCTGCTCGAGGAGGAGAGCCACGGGCTCTACGACGTGCGCACGACGATCCTCGGCCACATCCAGCAGGGCGGCGCCCCGAGCCCGTTCGACCGGCTGCTCGCGACCCGGCTGGTGTCGCGGGCGCTCGACCTGCTCGACGAAGAGTTCGCCGCCGGCACGTGGGACGCCTGGCACCTCGGACTCGTGGAGTCGAAGATCGAGCACTTCCCGCTCGCGCACATGGCCGAGATGATCGACATGACCCACCGGCGGCCGAAGAAGCAGTGGTGGATGGCGCTGCAGGACGTGCTCAGGGCGGTGGCCGACCAGGGACGGTGAGGAGCCGCGCCTCGACGCGGGCCTTCCTGGGGGCCGGGGGCCGCTCGAGTCCGTCACGCCCGCCGTGCGCGGGCCCGTCCCTCCATCGCCTCCTGCAGCACGGTGACCGTTTCGTCGGAGAGGTCGACGCCGAGCAGGCGGGCCTGACGGGTGATGTGCAACACCAGTCGCTCGACCTCGGCGCGGTTCCCGGCCAGGTGCTCGGTGCGTACCCGGAGGGCCATGAGCAGTTCGTCCTCGGGTGCGGCGGTGAGCGAACGGGCGGCCGCCCACCGGGCCAGATCGAGGTCGTTGACCTCGAGGGCTCGCCCGGCCAGCACCGCCCCGATGTCACGGATCGTCGACGACATCTCGATCCGCAGCTCCTCGGCCCAGTGCCACTGGCCGGGAGCGGCGTCCGCGAGTGGTGCGCCCCGGACGAGCTCGAGCGCTTCGACGAGGGCGTCGCTCGCCGCCTGCTTCACGCCGGCCGAGATCAGCAGCCGTAGCTGCTCCCAATCGGTCGTGATGCCGGGGTGCAGGCGGATGTGGCCGGAGTACGCGTCCGGAAGGTACTCGTCGCCGGCGTCGTCGGCCCCCAACCAGGTGCGCAGCCGCGACATGTTCGAGCGCCTCGTACCCTCCGCGACGAGGAGCGAGCGGGTCATGGCGACGGCGGTGCGGCCGGGATGCTCGAGGATCCACGCGCAGTACTCCTCGCACTGCTTGACGGCCCGGGTCGGGCGTGGACCTCGGGCTCCGATGAGCTCCACCTCCCCCAGAAGCAGCAGCACCGGGTGGGCGGCGGTGGCGAGAAACTCGGGCACTGGTGGCACGGCGTCCTCCAGATCGGTCGTGGCCGGGCGGCGGGCGAGTGGCAGGCGACCGGTCGCCGGCCGGCCCTGCGATGACGGGTCGCGGAGTGGGAGCGCTGTGAGCGTTCCGAGCTGCGGCGCACCGGCGGCGCGCAACGGGTCCGCGTGTGACTGGGCGTCCGCCTCTGGGGTCGGGTCGACGTCGGGTGCCCACCAGGGAGCGGGTTCGGTGTCGGTGCGGGTGGCCGTGTCGAACAGCTCGACCAGGGCGTGGCGGGCCGGCTCGCTCACGAGGTTGGGCACGAACTCCCCGGCCAGCCCGCTGAGGCGCGCACGCTCCTCGCTGACGACCGTCACGGTGGGGGAGGAGCCGCTCGCGCTGCTGGGGGATTCGATCTCACCGCACAGCCAGACGACCGCGACGTGACAGGGACCCGCGAGGCGCGGCTCGAACCGGTCGACGACTGCCTGCCGGTCGGCGGTCGGGAGCCCGGTGAGGTCGACGATGACCACGATCCCCGCCGATTCCCCGTCGGTCTCGTCGCCCACAGTGGTGAGGAGACGGTCCAGTCGTGACAGTCCCTCGTCCAGCCGGTGGATCACCTCGATGCTCGGGTCGTCGAGCCCCGCCAGCCAGCCCAGGGCCGAGCCCACGACCACGACCGCGACGCCCTCCGACCAGGGAGCGCACGCGAGGCTCGTGCCGATACCGCCCCCGGCCGCGAGCACGAGGTCGGGCGGTCCCGCCACTCGGAGGCGTCCGACGTCGCCGAGTGTGACGGTGACGGACTCGGCGCATGTGCCCCCCTCGTGGCGTTCGCCGACCACTACGGTCGTCGGTTGCACCGCTGTCGGGCCTTCCGGAGCCTGGACGGCGAGCTGCGACAGGGCCTGGTGGAAGCGGCGGGCCGGGGGATCGGCCGGGCGGAACCGGCGTCCGAGCGGCCGGCCCCACAGCTGGCCGCGGCGCCGACGGGCGAGGCCCAGGCCGACGCCCGCGAGCACCGCCGCCGCCAGACCGCCCACGACGCCGTGCGCGTCGTGAGAGCGGTCGGCGCCGGAGGCCCTCTCGACGGGGGCGCCGCGCTCGGCCGAGGAACCGGAGGTGGCGCGCTCCTCTCCCTGCCACCGGCCCTGGGACTCGGAGTCGGCCGGCAGGGATGCCTCCTCGACGCGGGGGCCCGCATCCCGAGCGGTTGTGCCGGTCGACCTGAGGATGTCGTCGGGGACGGCGGGGTCGGCGGTCTCCTCGGCTGCCTGGGGGTCGCGGTGGCGTGGGGAGGCGTGGCCATCCGAGGGAAGGGACGAGGGTGCGGCACCTGGGACGATGCGGGGCGGCAGGTGCAGCACCCAGCCGGGCTCGAGGTGATCGGGGTCGAGGATGAGCGTCGGGTTCGCCCGCTGCAGCGCCGGCCAGTGGGCCGCGGCTCCGAGGTGTCGGGCCGCCAGCCCGGCGAGCGTATCGCCGCTGTGCACCACGATCGTGCGCTCGGAGCTGTCGATCTCCCCCTGGCCGGTGAGCCGGGAGACCTCGGCCTGGCTCAGCGTGGGCACGACCAGGACGGTGCCGGGAAGCAGCGGTTGCTCGGGGTCGAGCTGGTTCGCGGTGGCCAGGGTCCGCCATCGGAGCCCGTCGTCGAAGAGGGTCACCGCGAGCGTCCAGAGGTCGTCGCCCGGCTGAACGATGTAGCTGCCGGGCCGGGCCTCTGCCGTCCGGACGCCCGACGCAGGGGCGGCCGCCGCGGCGACCGCCCGATCGTCGGCCCGCGGATCGCGCGTGCTCGGGGGTGCGGGGAAACTGGCCCGGGGAGTCGAGTGGGTGGCCGGACTCGTCATCGACGCGCCGGCCGGCGTGGACGTGGCCATGCTGGTGGGTGGGGAGGGGCTGGTGCCGCCCGACGGGACGTGGGCGACCGGTGAGCGCAGCGTCTGGGCGAGCACGAGGCCCGCCAGCGCTGCGACGAGCGCACCAGCGATCGGCCTCGTCCAGCGCGAGCCGGGCACCGGAATGACCACGCGCTGCCGGGTCACCACGGTGACCGCCTCGGACGCGACGGTGAGAGCGATGTGCGCCCAGGCGAGCCAGCCCACGAGCGACAGGGTCACGAGCAACAGGTCGCCGTTGTCGGGCTGGTGGAGCAGGTCGCGCCAGGGGATGCGGGACACGGCGCCGAGCCCTCCCCACCGGAGCAGCAGCCAGGGGGTGCCGGCGAGGACGAGGACGAGGACGAGGAAGGCGCCCGCGGCGCGCAGTGCCCGGATCATGGCCGCCGCTCCCGGAAGCTGTCGACCGGTTCACTGGCCGAGCGGGTGACCGACAGTGATCCGGGAGCACCGGGCACGACGAGGTCGGTCATCGAGACGACGCAGGTGACGCTCACCCGCACCGTGCCGGCCCGGCCCGCGGGGGTGGCCAGGCCGGAGGTGTCGGAGGTGACCGACGAGGTGGCGCAGTGGACGCCGAGCGTGCCCAGATCGGCCAGGGCCAGGCGGCGCGCGGCGTCGGCCGCTGCGTCGGGGGTGGGTGCGAGGGACGCGGCGCGGGCCGCGGCGCCTGCCGCCGACTGCACTGCCGCTCGTGCCTCCCAGAACCGGTAGCCGAAGACGAGCAGGCCGACCACCATCATGAGCGCGGGGGTGATCAGCGCGAGTTCTACCGCAACAGCGCCGGCGTCCGGTGCCCGACGGATCGGACCGGTTCTCATTCGACGAAGCCATGTGCCGGTCATGTCAGGGCTCTCGGGGAACGGTGGCCGTGGCGCTCACCTGCCGCGGGCCGAAGCCGACGAGGACGGGTACCGGACTGATCACGGTGACGGTGACGAGGGTCGGTTCCAGCGAACTGGTGACGGAGATCGAGGTGAGGCCCGACTGCGAGGCGACGCTGCGGGCCGCCTCGACGGCGGAGTCCCCGGGCGCGTCGAGGAGGGCGCGGGCCTCGGCCGCGGCGAGTGCCGCGTTGGCCACCACCGAGCGCGTGTGGAGGACGATCGCCGTCTGAACGGCCGCGATGACGAGCAGCACCGTGGTCGTGGCGAGCAGCGTCCATTGCACCGATTCGCTGAGCCCGCGATCGGTGCGGCGGGGGAGCTGGTGCCGCGGCATGGGGATCAGTTGGGCAGGTGCTTGGTGACGTAGGCGGTGATCGCACTGATGACGATGAGAGCGATGGTCACCGCCCCCGCCAGCAGGATCGCGTTCTCGGTGGACTGGGAGAGTCCCCGTTCGCGGGAGGTGCGGACGGGGTGCGGGGTGAGCGCGTGGCGCAGGCGGATCGCCTGGGTGGTGAGGTGGTCGAGCATCTCTGGTTCCTTCCTCGAGGTTGGGCTGCGGTGTGGGTGGTGACCTTCGGCCGGGGCCGGAGGACGGATCGTCGATGTCGTCTGGACTGTGTGGACGCCGCCGGCGTGCGGCTCGCGTGTCCACAGGCGGGGGCCGGGAACGCCACTCGTCCACAAGCAACCGGTGGTGTCAGCCGGTGCCGCCGAGCTTGAGCAACGGTGGCGCGATGAGAAGGACGCCGAGGACGAGGCTCGGGATGACCATCCAGACCGTCATCGATTCGGCCGCCCGCTGGGCCCGTGTCTTCTCCCGCAAAAGGTCGGCACCGCGCAGTTCCTTCACCCGGGCGCGGAGGCTCCCGGCGAGGGCCGCGCCCTGCTCGTCGAGTTGCAGGACGTCGCACAGGTCGGAGATCTCGGGGAGGGAGAGCTCGTCGGCGAGGGCCCGAAGGTCCGACCACGGAGCGCGTTGCTCGAGGCGTGCCCTGTCGGCGGCCTCGCGGATCCGCCGGAAGACGAGCGCGTCGCTGAGCCCCGCGGCCGACTCCAGCGCGCCGATGGCCGACTGGTTCGCGAGCCGTTCGAGGGTGACCAGGTCGAAGAGGGTGAGGATGGCGTGCCGGGCCTGTTCGTGCGTCTCGTGTTCTCCCCGGCGGAGCCGCAGCGTCGGCCACAGGTAGCCGGCTGCGGCGAGCACCAGCGAGGCGCCGACCGGGACCATCGCGAGTCGAACCCCCAGCAGGGAGGCGGCCGCGGCCGCGAGCTGAGGGGCGGCGGCCCCCGCGACCGCGAGGATGAGCTTCTCGGCGAGGAACTCGCCGACGCTGCGCCCGCTGAGCTGCAGCCGCCGCCAGGTTCGGTCCGAGACCGGCAGGTGGGCGTGCGTGTAGGCCCAGCGCCCGAGCCGGGCGTCCCACTCGTCGCTCCCCCCGAGATCCGGGGCCCCCACCTGCCGGGCCGGGGCGGCGTCCAGCGCGCGCAGGGCGTCGGACAGGCGGGGAGTGCGACGGGCGCTCCCGACGACGACGAGGGTGAGGCCAGCGACCGCGGCCATGCCGCTGAGGACGGCCCACGTGAGCAGATCGAGGGACGCCGGCATGTCAGGCCCCCGCGGTGGACAGGATGCGGGCGCGGGGCCGCGGCGCGGCCCGGCGTCGCAGCAGCGCCAGCGAGCCGAGCTCAACCGCGAGGCAGCCCAGCACGACGAGCTGCCCGAGAGGCTGGGCCAGCGCCCCGAAGTAGCCGGGGTTGATGACCGCGACCAGCGCGAGCACGACGACGGTGATGCCGGTGACCTGGCGCACGACGATCCGTGGCTTCTCCCGTTCCGACTCGACCTCGCGCAGCGCGCGGATGCGGTCCTGAACCGACTCGGCGAGCTCCTGCAGCGTCGTCGTCGCGCCGCGACCGCCGCGGTCGGCGGCGAGGATGAGCGCCGCCACGACCGCGTCCGAATCGGCGGTCGCGAGATCGTCGGCGAACGCTCGGAGGGCGTCGCCCGCCCGCCACCGGTCGTTGAGCCGGGCGACGAGCAGGCCGACCGGGCCGGCGAGGCGGTCGGGCACTTGTCGGGCGGTGGCCCGGATCGCGTCCGGGATCGACTTCCCGGTCGGCAGCGATCCGGTGAGCAGCCGCACCCACCGATCGAGGGCCTCGAGCACCTCGAGTTCGGCGTTGGGAGGCGTGCGCAGCAGCCCCGGCACGACCGTCACGACGACCGGGACGGCGATGATCGAGACCGGCCACCGGGTGACGGCGAGGGCCACCACCCCGCCCGCGACGCCGATCGTCCACAGGCGGCGCTCCGCGGCGGTGTGCCCGGTCCACCACCGGCGTCCCCTCGTCCACAGCCCTGTGGACGACGCTGTGGACGGAGCGGTGAGGGGTGCGACAGGTCGCCGGCGCAGCCCCACGGCAAGGACGAACAGCCCGACCA
This sequence comes from Propionibacteriaceae bacterium, assembly GCA_036261615.1. Taxonomy (GTDB): domain Bacteria; phylum Actinomycetota; class Actinomycetes; order Propionibacteriales; family Propionibacteriaceae; genus JAJYQH01. Next base: position 15,218 of record DATAKK010000083.1, read on the forward strand.
CGAGGAGAACTCCGCTCAGCGCACCCACTGCGGCGGTCATGACGCCCGCTCCCACACCCCACGGAACTCGCCGAGTTCCTCCTCGAGCGGGGGATACGGATGCAACTCGGCGGGGCGTCCTGGCGACGCGGCGCGGTAGACGAGGTGGGTGACCGGCCGCTCGCCCTCCATCGCCCCCGTCAGCACTCGGATCTCCGACACGTAGCGGCGACGGACGCCTCCGCGCCAGGTGTCGTCGTCGAGCTTCACGTGCACCAGCACGTGGATGTTGTGCGCGATCTGCCGGTACGCCTCGGCGACGGTGAGCACTCCGCCCTGGGCCACGCGCGAGGCCAGCCTGTCGATGGTGGACGCCGCCGAGTGCGAGTGGGTGGTGCTCAGCGTCCCTTGCCCGGACTGCATCGCCTCGAACATCGCCCCGGCCTCGCTGCCCCGCACCTCGCCCACGACCAGTCGGCTCAGGTTCTGCCGGAGGGTCTCGGGGATGAGGTCGGCGACGGAGTACTCGCCGAGGCTGCGTCCCTCGTGCAGTTCACCCACGCCGGTCTTCGCCTGCAGGGCGAGGATGTTGCGGCGTCCGGGGAGCAGGTGGGTGAGCAGCTCGTAGTCGGTCTCGAGGGTGCCGAAACGCTCGGTGTGGGGGATGGCCGCGATGAGGCCACGAAGAAGAGTGGTCTTTCCAGCCCCCTGGTCGCCCGAGACCACCATCGACTTGCGGGCGAGCACGCAGTCGTGCAGCAGGCGGGCGACCTCCGGAGGCATCATGCCGCCCGCTGCCAGGTCGCGCAGGGTGATGGCTGTGAGGATGTGCTGGCGGATGACGACGCTCGGCCGGTAGGAGAGCCCGAACCCGATGGCGTGCAGCCGGAACCTGGCCCCGAGGGCCATCGTCATCATCGGGTGGGCGTCGTCGAAGGGCCGGGTGGGCGTGGTGGTCTCGCCGAGGAACCGGATCGCCTCGACGAGCTCCTCGTCGCTGTCGGCGACCGGCGGATGGGTCTCGCGGTGGCCGTCGCCGTGCTGCACCACCACCGAGTCGAACCCGTGGATCTCGATGTTCTCGGCGGTCGGGATCTCGAACAGCGGCTGCAACCTGCCGTACCCGAAGATCGCGTTGTCGACGGCTGTCGCGTGGGCGTGTTCGAGTTCGAGCGGCCACAGCGCCTGCCCCTGGGTGACGAGCGTCTCGGCGTGGTGGCGCACCACCCGGCGGATGATGCTGCGCCCGAGTGCGCGACGGTCGTCGGGCGCCATCGGCCGCTGGTGCTCGGCCGCGTAGGTGGCACTGGCCGCGGTGATCTCCTCGCTGGCGATGCGCCTCAGGCGCACCACGAGGTCCCAGTCGACGCCGGTGTCACGGGACGCCGGCACGCCCCCGCGGCCGGGTCGCCGCTCTCCGGGTTCGAGGGTGGCGGTCGGGACATCGGATGCGGCCGCCGCGACTCGGAGGTCGGCGAGTCGGTGCCCGGGGAGGTCGGCGAGGTCGCGGGTGAGGTTGGGCGCGCTCATCGGGATACCGCCGTGGGCTCGGTCATCCTCGCCCAGTCGCTGGCGGTGCCGGCGTCCAGCACCGCCTCGCGGCGCATCAGCCGGTTGGACAGCGACGCGGCGGCGGCACGGTAGGAGCGCATGAGTGGGCCATCGCCGAAGCGACGCGGTGCGGGCCGGCCGTCGGTGAGCACCGAGGCATGGGGGTGGTGGCAGATGGAGGCGATCACGGGCACACCGAAATGGGCGCCGATCTCGGCCTCCGAGTAGGGCATCCCGGGCCCGATGAGGACGATGCACAGCTCGGCCGGTGCCGCGAGCGCGCCGATCTGCTCGCTCAGCGGGAGCAGGTGCAGCCGGGCACCCGCCAGCGAGCGCAGCGTGCTGCGCAGCACGACCAGGACGAGGTCGGCCTCGGTGAGCAGGGCGGCCGGCAGCCCGTCCCGGCCGACGCGTCCGGCGTCCACGATCACGTCGGTGCCCTGGGACGACAGCCCGGCAAGGGACGCGGCGAACTCCGGCCAGACCGGCGCGAAGACCGTGGCCGACGCGGGATGCGCGAAGCCGGGCAGGAAACGCCTGCCCCGCGACCCGTTCTCCTGAAGCGGGACGAGTTGGCTGGGCAGCTCGTCGGCCAGGCTGCGACGCTCGCGGTGAGCCCTCGCCAGGGGGGCGAGCCCACGTCCTCCGAGGTCGACCCCGCGGAGGTAACCGGCCTCGATGACCTGGGCCGGGTCACGGTCGCAATCGGCGAGGACCACGTCGCGGGGCCACGCGAGGGCGAGCCCGAGCGCCGTCGTCGTCACGCCCGGCGCACCCGTGAACGAGCAGCATACGACCAGGCTCACGGCCGGCCCTCCCGCACGACGGCCAGTTGCCCGCGGGCGGCGAGCCTGGCGACCGTGACCGCCTGGTCGGCGCGGACGGCGACATCGAGGACGACGGAGCCACCGCTCTCGCTCGACTCGGGTGACGTCACGACGACAGCGGTGATGGGGCTCCCGTCAGGGGCCGGGTCGGACGCCGTCGCGCTCACGGGGACGAGCCGGACGACGGTGCCGGGAGGCAGGTCGGAGACGGGCACATGGCCGGCCTCGAGCTTGAGCCCCAGCTGCGAGTAGTCGGCCGGCACTGTCAGTTCCCCGATCGCGTCGGGGCCGGGCAGCGACCCCTCCGGGAGGTCGACGCGGGCGCTGCTGCCGACCAGGTGGGACAGTTGGGTCGAGGGAATGGTGAGGACGCCGGGCGCGGGCCCGATGGTCACGACCCCCAGGTCGGCCGCCCGCACCGTCTCTCCCCGGGCGACCGAGCGGGCCATCACCACGACCGACGACGTGTGGGTGGATGTCGAGAGGAGGGCGGCTCCCCCGAGACCACCGAGACAGGCGAGCAGGATTCCGACGGCGATCAGTCGCGGGCTCCGCCGTGCCCTCAGCCGGACGTCGCCGGGCCGGGAGCCGAACCGCTCGCCCGAACCGGGTTCGCTCGGCTGCTCGACGCTGCCCCGAATGCGTCGCTGCGTGATGGTCATCGATGTCTTTCGCTGCGCCTCGAACTGTTGTGCAACCGGGACTTTAGGACACCACCGGGTCAAATATGAGGGCGAATGACGGGAGTTGTGGACAGAGGTTTCAGGT
>DATAKK010000085.1:0-53562 GCA_036261615.1 Propionibacteriaceae bacterium
CTGGCCGACGGCCACGAGGAGCACGTCGGCGTGCGGCGCGTCGCGGACGATGTCGAGGCCGTGCACCGACCGGACGGCCTCCATCGGCTCCGGCAGGCTGTCCTTGGAGAAGCGGACGACCGTGGGTGCGTCGTCGACATCGGTGGCCGCGTCGAGCGCCTGGGTCAGCCGGACGGCGTCGCGTGGCGCGGCGAGGCGCAGGCCCGGCACCAGGCCCATGATCGACATGTCCCACATGCCGTGGTGGCTTGCGCCGTCGGGGCCGGTGATGCCGGCCCGGTCGAGCACGATGGTGACGCCGAGTCGATGCAGGGCGATGTCCATGAGCACCTGGTCGAACGCCCGGTTGAGGAACGTGGAGTAGACCGCGACGACCGGGTGCAACCCCGCGGTGGCCATGCCGGCGGCGCTGGTCATCGCGTGCTGCTCGGCGATGCCGACGTCGAAGGCGCGGCCCGGGAACCGCTTGGCGAAGGCCGCCAGGCCGGTCGGATGCAGCATCGCCGCGGTCACCGCGACGATGTCGGGACGCCGCTCCCCCAGCCGGACGAGCGCGTCGGAGAAGGCGCCGGTCCAGCTCGGGGCCGACGACGTGAGCGACTTGCCGGTGAACTCGTCGATGCGCCCGACGGCGTGGAACCGGTCCTCCTCGTGCTCCTCGGCCGCTCGGAACCCGCGTCCCTTCTGGGTGATGCAGTGCACGAGTACCGGCCCGCGGAAGCCCTTGGCCTGCTCGAGCGCCCTGGTGAGGGCGGGGATGTCGTGCCCGTCGATCGGACCGAGGTACTTGATGCCGAGGTCGCTGAACATGCCCTGGGGGGCGAGGACGTCCTTGACGCCGGTCTTGAGACCGTGCAGCAGGTCGTAGGCGGGCCGACCGACCAGCGGCGCCCCGCGCACGCCCCGCTTCACCGCGTGCAGGGTCTGCTCGTAGCGGGGATCGGTGCGCATGCCGGAGAGGTGCCGGGCGAGGCCGCCGACGGTCGGCTCGTACGACCGGCCGTTGTCGTTGACCACGACGACCACCGGCAGTTCGGGATGCGCCGAGAGGTTGTTGAGGGCCTCCCACGCCATCCCCCCGGTGAGCGCGCCGTCACCGATCACGGCGACCACCGTGCGCCCGGACTCCCCGCGTACGTGCAGCCCCTCGGCCAGCCCCGTGGCCCACGAGAGCGACGTCGAGGCGTGCGAGTTCTCGACCCAGTCGTGCTCGGACTCGCGACGCGACGGGTATCCGGACAGGCCCCCGCTCTGCCGCAGGGTGGGGAACCGGTCTTCGCGTCCGGTGAGCATCTTGTGCACGTAGCTCTGGTGTCCGGTGTCGAAGATGACCGGGTCGCTCGGCGAATTGAAGACCTTGTGGATCGCCACGGTGAGTTCGACGATGCCGAGATTGGGGCCCAGATGGCCGCCCGTGCGGCTGACGTTGCGGATGAGCGAACGGCGAATCTCGTCGACGAGAGTCTCGAGCTCCACTTTCGTGAGCGCCCGGACGTCGTCGGGGCCGCTGATGCGGTCGAGAATAGCCATGTCAGGAATCTTAGGTCGCCCTCCCCTCTCCGGCATATCGGCCACCGGGCCGACACCGGACGCCGACCGCCTACAGCTTGCGGATGAACACCCGACCCCGCAGTGCCTCCTCGACGAGTAGAACCCCTCGTCGCACCCGCACCAGCCGGGCCTCCTCGCTCTGCAGCACGTCGACGGTGCTGTCGAGCACGTCGGGGCCGACGACGTCGCCGAGACCGGCCCGCGCCGACGCCAACGCCTCACGACTCGCCCGGATCTGACTCTCGACGAACTGCGCCGCGAGCCGGGCGAGCACCACCGGATGACGGCGCAGCACCTGGTGGCCCCGGTAGTCGGCCGGGCAGCAGTCGAGCAGGAACGCGACCGCCGACGGGATCCAGTCGTCGCCGGCAGGCGGCTGCACCGCCTCGGGCCAGCCCGGCGGCACGTAGATCTGGTCGGGCGTCGACCAGCCGGGACGAGGAGTGACCGACCGCACCGCCGCGCCGGCGTGCGAACTCGACCGGTCGCGCGGCCCGTCGTGATGGGCGAAGACCCCTCGGCCGGCCTCCCGGACGGTGGGCGTGGTGGACGGCATCCGACTCATGATCCACTCCTCTCGAACGTGTGTTCTATTCTAGCCCCGACCCGGGACAGCCGGCAAGACCCGCTCGCCATCGGGTCGCCGCGTCCGCGCGTGTCATGATGGCCAGCATGTCCGAGCGCTCCGACACTTCCCCGGACCCCGTCGACCCCGACCTCATCTGCGCGATCGCCGCCGGACGCCTGGAGGCGGAGGTGGTCTACCAGGACGAGACGCTCGTCGCCTTCCTCGACCACCGCCCGTTGTTCCCGGGGCACGTGCTGGTGAGCCCGGTCGAGCACGTGGCCACCCTCAACGACCTCGACGACCGGCTGACCGGCCCGCTGCTCGCGCTCGGACGCCGCGTCTCCCTCGCCCAGCAGTCGGCCCTGGGCGCCGACGGCAGCTTCGTCGCCCTCAACAACATCGTGAGCCAGTCGGTGCCGCACGTACACCTGCACGTCGTCCCCCGGCGGCGCCGCGACGGGCTGCGGGGCTTCTTCTGGCCGCGGCAGCGCTACTCGCCCGGCGAGGCGCAGGAGGTGGCCTCCGTCCTCCGGGCCGCCCTCGCCCACGGCTGACGACCACCGGGACAGACGACGACGGGGGCCGCACCGAGCGGTGCGACCCCCGATCCCCGGCCTCAGGCCGGCGGTGTCACTTGCGGATGAGCGAGCGCAGCACGTACTGCAGGATGCCGCCGTTGACGTAGTACGACCGCTCCCCTGGCGTGTCGATGCGCACGACGGCGTCGAAGCTCGTGCTCGTCCCGTCGCCCTTGGTGGCCGTCACCCGCATCGTCCGCGGCGTCACGCCCTCGTTGAGCCGGGTGATGCCGTCGATCTGGAAGGTCTCGGTACCGTCGAGCCCGAGGCTCTCCGCACCCTCGCCCTCGGGGAACTGCAGCGGCAGCACGCCCATCCCGATGAGGTTGGAGCGGTGGATCCGCTCGTAGCTCTCGGCGATGACCGCCCGGACGCCGAGCAGCGCGGTGCCCTTGGCGGCCCAGTCGCGCGACGATCCCGACCCGTACTCCTTGCCGGCCAGGATGATGAGCGGCGTGCCGGCCTCCGCGTAGTTGACCGAGGCGTCGTAGACCGTCGACACCGGCCCGTCAGCCCGGGTGAAGTCGCGGGTGAAACCGCCCTCGGTGCCGGGGGCCAGCTGGTTGCGCAGCCGGATGTTGGCGAAGGTTCCGCGGATCATCACCTCGTGGTTGCCCCGGCGCGAGCCGTAGCTGTTGAAGTCGCGGTGGCTGACCCCGTGCTCGCTGAGGTAGTGGCCGGCGGGACTGTCGTGCTTGATGGCACCGGCCGGGGAGATGTGGTCGGTGGTCACCGAGTCGCCGAGCTTGAGGAGCACCCGGGCACCGGTGATGTCGTGCACCGGCTCCGGATCCGCGGGCATGTTCTCGAAGTACGGGGGCTTGCGCACGTAGGTCGACGCGTCGTCCCACTCGAAGATGTCGCCCTCGGGCGTGGGCAGTGTCTGCCAGCGCTCGTCGCCGGCGAACACGTCCTCGTAGCCCTTGGTGTACATGTCGGCGGAGATGGACGCCTGCACGACCTCGTCGATCTCCTGCTGGCTCGGCCAGATGTCGTGCAGGTAGACCTTGCGGCCGTCGCTGCCCTCACCGATCGGGTCGTTCTCGAGGTCGATGTCCATCGTGCCGGCGAGCGCGTAGGCCACCACCAGCGGCGGGCTGGCCAGGTAGTTCATCTTGACGTCGGGGTTGATCCGGCCCTCGAAGTTGCGGTTGCCCGACAGCACCGACACGACCGCGAGGTCGTTCTCGTTGACCGCCTCCGACACCTCCGGGATGAGGGGGCCGGAGTTGCCGATGCAGGTGGTGCACCCGTAGCCGACGAGGTCGAAGTCGAGGTCGTCGAGGTACTTCTGCAGGCCGCTCTTCTCGTAGTACTCGCTCACCACCTTGGACCCGGGGGCGAGGCTCGTCTTCACCCAGGGACGCCGGCGCAGGCCGAGCTCGTACGCCTTCTTCGCCACGAGCGCCGCCCCGATCATCACGCTCGGGTTGCTCGTGTTGGTGCAGGAGGTGATCGCGGCGATGGTCACCGCGCCGTTCTTCAGCTCGAACGACTCGCCGGTCTTGAGGGTCACCTCGGCGGGAGCCGTCCGCTCGGACACGTGCTGGCGCACCGACTCCTCGAACGCCTCCTTGGCCTCCGACAGCGTGATCCGGTCCTGCGGGCGCTTCGGGCCGGCGATGCTCGGCACCACCGTCGAGAGGTCGAGTTCGAGGTACTCACTGAACCGCGGCTCGCGGGCCGGGTCGTGCCAGAGCCCCTGCTCCTTGGCGTAGGCCTCCACCAGCTTGATCTGGTGGTCGTCGCGTCCGGTGAGGCGCAGGTAGTCGATCGTCTTCTCGTCGATCGGGAAGATCGCGATGGTCGAGCCGTACTCGGGGCTCATGTTGCCGATGGTCGCCCGGTTGGCCACCGCGACCTCGGCGACGCCGTCGCCGTAGAACTCGACGAACTTCCCGACCACCTTGTGCTGGCGCAGCATCTCGGTGATGGTGAGCACGAGGTCGGTGGCGGTCGCGCCCTCGGGCAGCTTGCCCGACAGCTTGAACCCGACGACGCGCGGGATGAGCATCGACACCGGCTGCCCGAGCATCGCCGCCTCGGCCTCGATGCCGCCCACGCCCCAGCCCACGACGCCGAGGCCGTTGACCATGGTCGTGTGCGAGTCGGTGCCGACGAGCGTGTCGGGGTAGGCCTGCAGGACGCCGTCGACCACGCGGGGGAAGACCACGCGGGCGAGGTGCTCGATGTTCACCTGGTGCACGATGCCGGTGCCCGGCGGCACCACCTTGAAGTCGTCGAACGCGGTCTGGCCCCAGCGCAGGAACTGGTAGCGCTCGCGGTTGCGCTGGTACTCGATCTCGACGTTGCGCTCGAACGCGTTGGGCGTGCCGAAGACCTCGGCGATGACGGAGTGGTCGATGACCATCTCGGCGGGCGAGAGCGGGTTGATGCGGGAGGGATCGCCCCCCAGCTCCTGCATCGCCTCGCGCATGGTGGCGAGGTCGACGATGCAGGGGACGCCGGTGAAGTCCTGCATGATCACCCGGGCGGGCGTGAACTGGATCTCGCGGTCGGGCTCGCCGGCCGGGTCCCACGCGCCCAGCGCGGAGATGTCGTCGCTGGTGATGTTGGCGCCGTCCTCGGTGCGCAACAGGTTCTCGAGGAGCACCTTGAGGCTGAACGGCAGGGTGTCGTGCCCCGACACCGTGTCGATCCGGAAGATCTCGTAGTCCTTGTCGTCAACGGTGAGGCTGGCGCGGGCGTGGAAACTGTCGAGGCTCATGTCGTGGGGGCCACCCTTCTTCTGGTCACCCGGCGTCGGCGCCAGGTCTCTTGACGTCAAGATATCACCGGGAATCAACCCCGGTCACGTGTCGCTCCCCCAGTCTGCCCGCTCCGCCCGAGCTTGTCAGGACCGGGTGTCAAAGTCGGCCGCCACCCCCGGAGGCACCCACGGGGGACGACCTCAGTGCGACTGGGCTGGTGGCGCGGGGGTGAGGAGGGCGACGCACTCCACGTGGTGAGTCATCGGAAACAGGTCGAACGCCCGCAACGACGCGAGGTGGTACCCCGCCCGGGCGAAGGTCGCCAGGTCGCGCGCCAGCGCGGCAGGGTCGCAGGCCACGTAGGCGATCGCGCGCGGACGCCGGCCGGCGATCTCCTCGCACACGGCTGCCCCGGCCCCCTTCCGGGGCGGGTCGAGCACGACGACGTCGGGGTCGGGCAGCCGGGAGAGCGACCTGTCGACGGGGAGGGCGTGAAACCTCGCCCCCGGGGCGTTCCGGCGCGCGGACGCGACGGCGCCCCGGTTCGCCTCCACCCCGACCACCGAGAGGCCACGAGCGGCGAACTGGGCCGCGAAGAGGCCGACGCCGCAGTACAGGTCCCACGCTTGTTCGCCCGCGACCGGCTGCAGGCCGCTGAGAACGGCGTCCACGAGCGCCCGGGGTGCGCGGGGGTGGACCTGCCAGAACCCGGCGCCGGACACCTCGTACGACACGTCGCCGACACGCTGCGACACCAGCGGCGCGGGCCGGGGTCCGCCGTCGAGGAGGTAGAGCGTCTCGTTCTCGGCCACGACCACGTCGACCGTGGACTCCGCCTGGCGGGCGGCGGCCGCCACCTGGTCGGCCTCGATGTCGGGATGCGCGATCGCGCAACCCTCGGGGGGCAGCACCACGAGGTCGTCGCTGTGGTGGCGCAGCATCGCCGGTCGCCCCTCGGCGACCCGGTAGCGCATCCGGGTGCGCCATCCGAGCAGGTTGTCGGGGTCGTCCGAATCGGCCGGCTCCACGAGCGTGTCGAGGTCGGCCCCGAGGTCGATGCCCGCGAGGCGGCGCAGCTGCTCGTCGAGCACCTGGGCCTTGAGCCGCCGCTGGGCAGGGGCGGAGACGTGTTGGAAGTCGCACCCACCGCAGATGCCCGCCACCGGGCAGGGGGGCACGACCCGGTCGGGGGAGGCGACGAGAACGTGGTCGGCGTCCCCGCGCCAGTACCTCGCCTTGCTGGTGTCGGTGAGGCGCACGGTGACGAGTTCGCCGGGCAGCGCGTGGCGCACGAAGATCACCCGCTCGCCGAGCCGGGCGACGACGTGGCCGCCGTGGGCGATCGCGGTCGCGTGGACCGGACCGACGACGTCGCCGGGGACGGGGACCCCGTCCGGTTCGCCGAGCGTCACCGCGGGGTCCGCGTCTCGAGGGGACGCCACGCCAGCGGGTCGGACCGCTCGTACCGCTGCTCCTCGTGCTCGGAGGAACGCAGCTGGAAGGGTACCGATGTGACCATGACGCTCGACATGAAGTGCAGCCGGGTGCGGATCATCAGGGCGGTCTGGTTGTGCAGGAGCTGCTCCCACCAGTGCCCGACGACGTACTCCGGGATGTACACGGCGACGATGTCGCGCGGGTTGCCGGTGCGCAGCCGGCGGACGAAGTCGATGAACGGGCCGGTGACCTCACGGTAGGGGGACGCGATGACCGTGAGCGGCACGTCGATGCCGATCTCGGTCCAGCGCTCGACCAGGCGCTGGCTCGTGTCGTCGTCGACCGCCACCATGACCGCGGCGAGGGTGGACGGGCGGGAGGCGCGGGCGAAGGCGAGGGCCCGCATGGTGGGCTTGTTGACCTCGTTGACGAGCACCACGGCGTGCACCCGGCTCGGCAGGATGCGGTCCTCGTCGCCCGAGACGGCCGTCTCGCGGGCCACCGACTCGTAGTGCTTGCGGATGCCCCGCATGACGAAGAACAGCACCACCATGGCGAGGATGGCGAGGTAGGCGCCATGGATGAACTTGCTGATCAGCACGACGATGAGCACGACACCGGTCATGGTGAATCCGATGCCGTTGATCACCCTCGAGCGCCTCATCCGACGCCGCACGACGGCGTCCGTCTCGACCCGGAGGTGCCTGTTCCAGTGCCGCATCATTCCGAACTGGCTCACCGTGAACGAGACGAAGACGCCGACGACGTACATCTGGATGAGCTGGGTGACCGAGGCGTTGAAGGCGACCACCAGGCCGGACGCCGCGAGGGCGAGGGTGATGATGCCGTTGGAGTAGGCGAGCCGGTCCCCCCGCGTGTGCAACTGGTGGGGCAGGAAGTTGTCGCGGGCCAGGATCGACCCGAGCACCGGGAACCCGTTGAAGGCCGTGTTCGCCGCCAGCACGAGGATGATCATGGTGGCCGTGATGAGGAAGTAGAACCCAGGCCGGAACGAGTGGTAGAAGACGGTCGTCGCGAGCTGACCGACGACGGTGAGATTGCTCTCGGTGAGCTTCTGCCCCGACGGCGTGAGGAAGTACGAGCCGCCCTGGCTGCTGTCGACCAGGTGCACCCGGGTGATGTTGGCGAGGATGATCATCCCGAAGAACATCGACACCGCGACGGTGCCCAGCAGCGCGAGCGTGGTGGCGGCGTTCCTGCTCTTCGGTTTGCGGAACGCGGGCACCCCGTTGCTGATCGCCTCGACCCCGGTGAGCGCCGCGCAGCCCGAGGAGAAGGCGCGGGCCAGCAGCGCGACCATGAGGACGCCGGAGAAGTTGCGGTAGCCCGTGGTCGCGACCACGGTGTAGTCGGCGGTCTCGGCGCGCAGCGTCTCGCCGAGGACGAAGATGCGGAAGAATCCGTAGAGCACCATGCCGAGCACGCCGAGCATGAACGCGTAGGTGGGGATCGCGAAGAACGTGCCCGACTCGCGCACCCCGCGCAGGTTCATGCCCATGAGCACGACGATGACGACGACCGCGGTGATCGCCTCGTGCCCCTGGAGCGCGGGGATCATCGCCTCGGCGTTCTGGACGCCGGACGACACCGACACCGCGACGGTGAGGACGTAGTCGACGAGCAGGGCGCTGGCGACCGTCAGCCCGGCCATCGGGCCGATGTTGGTGGTCGCGACCTCGTAGTCGCCGCCGCCCGACGGGTAGGCGTGCACCGTCTGGCGGTAGCTCATCACCACGACGAGCATGACCAACGCGACGGCGATGGCGATCCGCCACGAGAAGGCGAACCCGGCCATGCCCGCCAGCGACAGGGTGAGGATGATCTCGTCGGGGGCGTAGGCCACCGAACTCAGGGCGTCCGAGGCGAACACCGGGAGTGCGATCCGCTTCGGCAGCAGCGTCTCGCCCAGTTGCGTCGACGCGAGTTTGCGTCCGACAAGCAGTCTTTTGGCGGCTCCGGACAGCTTCACGTGGCGACTGTACCGCGAGCCACCCACGGCGCGGCCGGGCGCGGGCAGCGTCCGTGCCCGGGCTGCGCGCGCCTGCGTGCGATAGCCTCGACGGGTCGCCCGCTCCACGGCGGCGCGGCCTGGTCCGCCACTGCTCCGGAGGAAACGTGCACATCGTCATCATGGGTTGCGGGCGGGTGGGAGCGACCCTCGCGCGGAGCCTCGAGAAGCGCGGCCACGGGGTCGCGGTCATCGACGTCGACGTCGAGGCGTTCCGTCGGCTGGGGCCCGACTTCCAGGGCCTCACGGTCAAGGGCATGGGCTTCGACCGCGACGTGCTCATCGAGGCGGGCATCGAGCGGGCCGACGGCTTCGCCGCCGTGTCGAGCGGCGACAACTCGAACATCATCGCCGCGCGGGTCGTGCGGGAGGAGTTCGGCGTCCACAACGTGATGGCGCGCATCTACGACCAGGGCCGCGCGGAGGTGTACGAACGCCTCGGCATCCCCACGGTCGCCACCGTCCGCTGGGCCGCCAACCAGGTGCTCCGCGGCCTGCTTCCGGAGGGGTCCGAGCCGGTGTGGCGCGACCCGGCGGGCAAGGTGCGTCTCGCCCAGGTGGGCACCGACCCGTCCTGGGTGGGGATGACCGTGGGCGCCATGCAGGAGGCCCTGCACGTCCCCGTGCCGTTCCTCGTCCGCTTCGGCGACGGGCTGGTGCCGACGGCGTCCACCGTGTTCCAGGACGGCGACCTGCTCTACGTGGCCGTCGAGAACGACCGCCTCGACGAGATCGAGACCCTGCTCGCCGGCACCCCACCCCAGCACTGAGTCCCACTGGCCGGCTGGAAGCAGAGGAGAGACACCATGCGCGTCGTCATCGTCGGAGCGGGCAACGTCGGACGCTCGATCGCCCGCGAGCTCATCCACAACGGGCACTCGGTGCTGCTGGTCGACCGCGACCCGCGAGCGATGAAGACCGAGAGCGTGCCCGAGGCCGACTGGCTGCTGGCGGACGCCTGCGAGCTCGACTCGCTCAAGGAGGCCCGGCTCGAGACGGCCGATGTGTCGATCGCCGCCACCGGCGACGACAAGGTGAACCTCGTGCACTCGCTGCTGGCCAAGACCGAGTTCGGCATCCCGCGCACCGTCGGGCGCGTCAACCATCCCCGCAACGAGTGGCTGTTCGACGAGAAGTGGGGTGTCGACGTCATGGTGTCGACGCCACGGCTGATGTCCGCGCTCGTCGAGGAGGCCGTGACGGTGGGCGACCTGGTGCGGCTGTTCACCTTCAAGAAGGGGAGCACCAACCTCGTCGAGATGACCCTGCCGCACGAGAGTCCCTGTGTCGGCCGGCGGGTGGACGCCCTGCGGCTGCCGGGCGACGGCGTCCTGGTGGCGATCGTGCGGGACGGGCTGGCACGGGCCCCCGAGCGCGACGCCGCGCTCGAAGGCGGCGACGAGTTGCTGTTCATCGTCTCTGCGGAGTACGAAGAGGAACTCACCGAACTGCTCGCCCCGCGCGACTGACCGCCCTCGAGAGGCGGGTCAGGAGGCGAGCAGCTGGTAGCGCGGGTTGAAGATCGTCCGGCGCCCGTCGGACTGGGTGAGGCGGCCGGTGACACGCAGCCGGCGTCCGGCGACGATGCCCGGCACCGAGGGGCGTCCCAGCCACACCAGTCGCACCGTGCCCGTGCCGTCGTCGAGTTCGGCCTCGAGTCCGCGACCCACGCCCGTGGCCGACAAGGTGAGCACGGTGATGCGTCCCTCCAGGGTCACCTCCGTGCGCAGCCGGCACTCGTCGAGATGCTCGGGCGGCTCCTCCTCGCGGACGGGTTCGGGTGAGGACGCCGGGCTGCCGCTCCTCTTCCAGGCCCGCAGCAGCCGAGCCCTCATGCCGTTCGTGCCAGCCGACATAGTCATCATTGTCCGATGTTCGTGGCGTCCCGCGTGCACTGGGTGTGCATCGAGCGGGAGCGGGTCAGGCGTCCTGGGCCGGCGGTTCGGCGAGCGAGATGTTGTCGGGCACGCTGAGCCAGACCAGGTCGCCGGGAACCCGAGGCTGCGTGTCGCGCGAGACCACGAGGTTCTTGAAGAACTCGAGCAGGACGCCGGCCGAGCCGGTGTTGTCGGCGCTCATCGCCGCCTCGCCCATGAGCGTGCCGCGGAGCAGCCACCGGGGGCCCTGGACGAGCCACACCCGGGAGGCGTGCAGCATCTGTTCGCCCTGGGGTCCCTGGACGGGAACCAGCCGGCGGATCTCGGTGCCGAAGGGCCCTTCGCCGAGGGTGACGTTGCCGCCGCCCTGGGCCGCGCCCTCCTGGAGCGCCGCCCGCACCTCGGGGATCATCGACGACTTCGCCGGCGCGGCGAACAGGGCGACTTCGAGGCCCGACGACGCGTGCAGCGCCATGAGCGACTGCACCCGTTGCGACTCCTGCTCGATCTGCAGCTGGATCGAGACCTCGGGGTCGGGGGTGACGACGAGGCTGCCGAAGTCGAGGCGCTCGATGCCGGAGTCGGCGTCGCTGGACAGGTCGACCTCGGTGATGTCGAACGGACCGTCGTCGCGCCAGTCGCGCGACTCGTCGAGCGCGAGCCACTCGTCGGGGGCGGACGCGTCCTCGATCGGCTCGTCGTCGGTCACCTCGTCGTCGAACGACTCCTCACCGACCCCCTCCTCGTCGGCGTCGTCGTCGAGAGCGTCGAGCTGCCCGTCGTCGAGGTCGCCGACCTGAGCGACCTCGTCGTCGGACTTTCTACGGCGAAAGATCACCGGGAACTCCCCTCGTCTCGAATGTCCCGTCAACTCTACCGGTCGGCCTTCGGGGCCCAGGACGCGACGCCCCCGGTCGACCCGTGGCCCCCGGCCCCGCGACTCGAGGCCGGCAGCTCGTCCACCTCGAGCCACTCCACCTGGGCCACCCGTTGCACGACGAGCTGTGCGATGAGGTCGCCGCGGGCCAGCGAGACGGGCGTGCGGAGGTCGGTGTTGAGCAGGCAGACCTTGACCTCGCCCCGGTAGCCGGCGTCGATGGTGCCGGGCGCGTTGACGATGGTCACTCCGGACCGGGCCGCCAGCCCGGAGCGCGGGTGCACGAAGCCGGCCCACCCGGCTGGCAGCGCCAGGGCGATGCCCGTGGGCACCAGGGCCCGCTCGCCGGGCGGGAGGACGACGTCGACGCGGGTGGCGAGGTCGAGGCCGGCGTCGAAGGCGTGCGCGGCGCGCGGCAGGGGAAGTCCGGGATCGAGCCGAACGATCGAGACGGCGAGGCGTTGCGGGTCAGTCATCGAGGTCACCGACCGGGACACCGTGGGCGGCGATCGCCGCCGCCAACCTGTCGGGACGCGCCGAGCTCACGACCCACCGCGGGTGGGGGTCGGCCGGATCGTCGAGGACCAGGACGAGCGCGGCGGCCGCGTACGGGCGCACCGCGAAGAAGTCGTCGTGATGGTCCGGGGAGCTGAGGTACGAGCGGGTGCCGGCCGGCTGCAGGGGATGCACGGACGCCAGCCACGGCCACTCGAGCAGGTTGCGGCCGGCGCGGAGCCCGTCGGCGTCCACGCGCACCGTGAGCGACTGCTGGAGGATGAGGGCTCCGGTGGCCGCCATGACCGCTCCGGTGGCGAGCGCAGCCCACCACGGGCCGAGGTAGGCCCAGACCGCGACCGCAACGCTCGCCCACAGGCCGAGCGCGATCAGCCACCACCAGAACGGGGGGCGCAGCCGCTCGACGTAGCCCTGCGCCGTCACGTGCGCGGTATGTGCCATCGCCCTTCCTTCACCCTGTCGCCAGGCCGCCCATCATCCCATGCGCGCCGATCCCCCCTACGATGGGCAGGGACGTCGACCTCGAAAGGACTGCCGTGAGCATTTCGCGTTCGTTGATGTGGAGGGCCTACACGGTCGGGATCGGACTGGTCTCGACGGTGGCCACGGAGAAACTCATGCACGCGGCCTGGAAGGTCATCACGGGCGACGACACGCCGCCCGACCCCAACGATCCGGACACGCCGATGCGCCAGGCGGCGATGTGGGCCCTTGCGAGCGGGATCGGGATGGGCATGGCGCAGCTCGCCACCAACCGCTTCCTCACCCGACGGTGGATCGCCTTCACCGGCGAGCTGCCGCCCAAGCCGCTCAACACGATCGTCAAGATCGGCTGAGGACGCCGCCCAGCCCTTCCACGACGAACCGGCGCCGGACCCGTTGGGGTCCGGCGCCGGTTCCGTGGTGCGCAGGTTGCCGCAGACTTCCCACCCCGATGGGCGGGACTGTCGGGGTCACACGCAATCGACGCAGTACATGAGGTCGCCGCGCTGCTCGGCGAGCTGGCTGCGTCCCTTCACGAGGAAGCAGCCGGCGCAGGTGAACTCGTCGGCCTGGCGGGGCAGCACCCGCACGGTGAGTTCCTCGTGCGAGAGGTCTGCGCCCGGCAGCTCGAAGGACTCGGCCGCCTCGACCTCGTCCTCGTCGACCTTTCCGGAATTCTTGTCGTTGCGCCGTGACTTGAGCTCCTCGAGGGAGTCCTCGTTCATCTCCTCGTCGGTCTTGCGTGGTGCGTCGTAGTCAGTCGCCATGGTGCCCTTCCGCGGATGGTGGGTGAGTCGGACGTGGGGAAGCGTCCCGACCCGGCCGAGCAACGCCCGGGGAGGCCGGTTTGTTCCCGGGTCGTGCAGGGCGGTTGCCCGGCTCCCCCAGCGGCGTCGTCACCCCGCTGGGTCGAAACGTGCGCGCAATGTGTACCACATTCTGGCGACCCCCACACACCCGGGGTCGGGGCTGGTTTCAGTCGACCGCCGGCGTGCCCGGACGGCGCAGGTTGGGGCAGCACGTGGCGGCCCCGCACGGGCTCACGCAGACGCCTCCGCACCCGTCGGCGGGACGCTCGACGTCGCGGCGTCCGGCGGCGAGCACCCGGTCGACGAGCCCGCGCACGAACCCGGGCAGGACGCCGGCCGTGGCCGCCCGGACCATCGAGACGCCCTCCCGCTCGCAGGTCTCGCGGGCCTGGGTGTCGAGGTCGTAGATGACCTCCATGTGGTCGGACACGAAGCCGATCGGCGCGAGGACGACGCGGGTGACGCCGCGGCCGGCGAGGTCGCGGAGGTGGTCGTTGACGTCGGGCTCGAGCCACGGCTGGCCGGGGCGCCCCGAGCGGGAGCAGAAGACCAGGTCGTACTCGGCGCCCGGCGCGGCGCTCGCGGCGACCCGCTCGGCGACCTGCCGGTGCCAGTCGACGTAGGCCCCGCCGCCGGGCCCGGACGTGTCGTTCATCTCGGTCGGGATCGAGTGGGTGACGAAGACGATGCGGGCCTCCGGCAGCTCGCGGAGCGCGGCGGCCAGGGCGAGGGCGTTGGCGGCGACGAACGACTCGTCGAGTCCGTAGTTACCGACGCGGGTGAATTCGAGGTCGTCGGGGACGTGTGAGAGCCGGGCGAGGGCACCCGCGAGATCCTCCCGGTAGCTGCGGCAGCCGGAGTACGACGGGTAGGCGCTCGTCGTGAGCACACGGACGGTGCGGTGCCCGTCGGCGACGAGCTGCTCGAGCGCCTCGGAGACGTAGGGGCGCCAGTTGCGGTTGCCCCAGTAGATCGGCGCGGTGACCCCCCGGGAATCGAGTTCCTTGCGCAGCGCGTCGATGAGCGCCCGGTTCTGGTCGTTGATCGGACTGCGGCCGCCGAACAGGAAGTAGTGCTGGCCCACCTCGGAGAGGCGCTCCTTGGGGATGCCGGAGCCACGGGTGACGTTCTCGAGGAACGGCACCACCTCGTCGGGCGCCTCGGGGCCCCCGAACGACAGCAGCAGCAGGGCGTCGAAGTCGGCCGGCGGGACGCTGCCCGCACCCGGCACCGCGTCAAGGATCGAGGTCACGGGGACCATCCTGACAGACAGGGCAACTGCCGTCCGGTGCCGACGGGCACGACCGCCCGGCGCTCGCGTCTCGACCCCAACTTCAGGTCCGGAGCGGCCCCCGGCCCCGTCCTTGCCTGCCCTGCCGGAGGGCGAGATAGCTTTGGACCACCTCGTGGAGGTCACCCTCACGCGCCCGGCGGAGCTGGCAGGCCAGCGTGCCGGGTGGGCGGAGGACCAGCACAGAACCACCTGGAGAATTCACATGGACAGCGCGCTCAACCCTCGTGAGATCCAGACTCGCATCCGCGCCGGCGAGTCTGTCGATCAGGTCGCGAGAGCCGCCGGCGTCCCCGCTGAGCAGGTCGAGGCCTTCGCCACGCCGGTGCTCGCCGAGCGCGAGCACCAGGCTGCGGCCGCCCTGTCGTCGCCCGTACGTCGGCGCGGCGAGACGGGGTCGCACCGCTCGCTGTCGATGGTCGTCGGTGAGCGGCTGCAGTCGCGCGGGGTCGACCCCGACGGCGTCCAGTGGGACGCCTGGCGGGGCGAGAACCGGATCTGGACCGTGCAGGGGCGCTACCCGTCCGACGCCGGCGAACAGGAACTGCTCTTCCACTACGACCAGCGGGCCCGGTTCAGCACCGCGGCGAACGCCGAGGCGAGCGCACTCATCGGCGAGGGGGTGCCGGCGCAGGTGCCCCAGCCGGGCCGCCGGCGTCCGGGTGCCGACCCCGACGCCGAACCGACCGTCGACCTCAACGACGAGCAGGCCATGGAGCGGGCGAAGGCGGACGCCGGCGAGATGACGGTGCCGCTGCCCCACCGGCCCTCGGCACGGTCCCGGCGTCCGGTGGTCGTGGAGGCGGCCGAGGAGGAGCCCGCTCCGCACTTCCGCGACGACGACCCGGCCGAGGAACCCGCGGGCCGGCCCGAGGCCACCGGTGAGCCGGCCGTCGAGGACTTCCTCGACACCGAACTGGAGCAGGTCGACGGCGTCTACGACTTCGTCCCCAGCAGCCACAGCCAGCTCGACACGCTCTACGACATGCTCTCGAGCTTCAACGAGGACTCGGTCAACATCTACGCCGGCCTGTCCGAACCACCGGCGCCCGAGGGCGACGCGGCGCAGGTCGAGCCGGAACCCGACGAGGAGCCGGAGCCCGAACCGGCCGAGCGCGAGGCGCCGAGGTCCCCGGCGTCCGAGCGGCGCCGCGCGGGCGCGGGTGGTCCCGGAACCGGGCAGGCGGCGGACGCCGACGCCGCCCAGGACGCGCTGGTCGACGGACCCGAGGCGGCGCCGGAGGCGTCTCAGCAGCAGAAGCCGAAGCGCCGCAAGCGCGCGTCGGTTCCCACGTGGGACGAGATCATGTTCGGTGGCCCCCGGGCCTGATCATTTCCGGGCGAACGCGAGCAGGTCGTCGAGGGGCCACGTGGTGATGATGCGGTCGGCCGCGATGCCGGCCGCGGCGGCGCGCTCGCAGCCGTAGGACAGGAAGTCCAGCTGTCCGGGTGCGTGGGCGTCGGTGTCGATGCTGAACAGGCACCCCATGTCCGCGGCCAGCCGCAGCAGGCGCATCGGCGGGTCGAGCCGCTCCGGTCGCGAGTTGATCTCGACCGCGACCCCGAACGTGCGGCAGGCCTCGAAGACCACTTCGGCGTCGAAGGCCGACTCCGGGCGCACGCCCCGGTCGCCACGCACCAGGCGGCCGGTGCAGTGCCCGAGGACCGTGGTGTGGGGGTTCGCGATGCCGGCGACCATCCGGCGGGTCATCGTCTCCCGCTCGGCCCGCAGGTCGCTGTGGACGCTGGCCACGACGACGTCGAAGCCGTCGAGCACCTCGGCGGACTGGTCGAGGGCGCCGGTCTCGAGGATGTCGATCTCTCCGCCTCGCAGGATGCGCAGCGGCGTGCCGGCCTGCACCTCCTCGATCTCGCGCCACTGGGCCCGCACCCGATCGGCGCTGAGGCCGTGGGCGACGCGCAGCCGGGGCGAGTGGTCGGTGACCGCGATGTACTCGTGCCCCAGCTGCTCGGCCGTCTCCACCATCTCCCGCAGCGGCACCGTCCCGTCCGACCAGACCGTGTGCACGTGCAGGTCGCCGCGGAGCGCGGCCCGCAGGCCGGCGTCGTCGGCGAGAGGCGCGCTGCCGGCGTCCCTGACCCGGGCCAGGGGCTCGGGCACCCGGCCCTGCCTGGTCTCGCGGACGAAGGCGGCGATCTTCTCGCCGAGGCCCGGCACGCTGGTCCACGCGTCGCGCTCGTCCAGCAGGTCGAGCTCCTCGTCGCTGAGCTGCGCGAGCGCGTCGGCCGCCCGCCGGTAGGCCCGCACCCGGAACCCGTCGGACAGGGAGCGCTCCAGCCAGTAGGCCATCTCCCGCAGCGCCTCCACGGCCCGGGGAGCCGGCGGGTGCGCGGGCTCGGAGGCTGCCATCCGCGCCCTCCTTCTCGTCGGTCGGTCGTCTCTCTCGGGTGCTGGGCCCCCGGGTTGACCTCGATCATGCCCGCCCGCTTTGCTGGAGACCACCGGCGCACCGACGACTGAGCGGTCGACCGGATACCCGAGCTCGACGGAGGCGGCACCGATGGTGGGGCAGAGCAACGACCCGCTCGTGCGGCAGGCCCGGCGTCCCCAGCTGGATCCCGTCCTCGTCGACACGCTGCGGGCCAATGCGTCGACGATGACCACCCGGGCGCTCACCTCGATGGAGCGGGAACTCCCCTGGTTCGCCGCCCTGTCGGCCGAACAGCGCTCCTGGATCACCCTCGTCGCGCGCTCGGGCATCGACGGGTTCGTCGACTGGGTGCAGCGCGAGCAGCCCCAGCCGGGCAGCCGGTTCGACGCGTCCTCGGTGTTCAGCGCGGCGCCCAGCGCGCTCACCGGGGACATCTCGCTGCACCAGACCGTGGAACTCGTCCGCACCACCGTCGAGGCCGTGGAGCAGGCGCTCACCGAGTTCATCCCTGCCGACGACCAGGCGGTGACCCAGACCGCGATCCTCACCTACTCGCGGGAGGTCGCCTTCGCCGCCGCCGAGGTGTACGCCCGTGCCGCCGAGGCGCGGGGCGCCTGGGACGCCCGGCTCGAGGCCCTCGTCGTCGACTCGATCGTGCGCGCCGAGGGCGCCGACACCGTCATGTCGCGGGCCTCGGCGTTCGGCTGGCAGCACAACGCGCAGGTGTGCGTCGTCGTGGGCAGCAGCGACGGCACGCCCTCCCGCCTGCCGGACCTGCGCCGCCGGGCGCGCCGGGGTGGCCTCGACTGCCTCGTGGCCAGCCAGGGAGAGCGGCTCATCCTGGTCATCGGCGGTGACGCCCTCGTCCACGAACACGCCGCCATCGCGGCCGTCGACGAGCTCACCGAGTTCTTCGGACCGGGGCACATCGTCGTCGGACCACTGGTCGACTCGCTGGCGGACGCCGCGACCTCCGCCCGGGCCGCGATCTCCGGCGTCCGGGCGTCGGTCGCCTGGCCCGAGGGCGACCGGGTGGTGTCGGCCGCCGAGCTGCTGCCCGAGCGGGCGCTCGCCGGTGACGGCCACGCCCGGCGGTCCCTCGTCCACGACGTCTACCGGCCGCTGCTGGACGCCGGCGGCGACCTGCTGAGCACCTGCGTCGCCTTCCTCGACCACGGCTACTCCGTCGAGGCGACCGGCCGTGCCCTGTTCGTCCACGCCAACACCGTCCGCTACCGGCTCAAGCGGATCCAGGAGGTCACCCGGTACAGCCCCGGCGACGCACGGGACGCGTACGTGCTGCGGTTGGCCATCACCCTGGGCCGGCTCAGCCAGGCCTGAGCCGCTCCGTCCGGCCTCCTGGGTGCCGTTCCTACGGCGTACGTTCGCGACGTTCAGGCCCGAACGGGGACGCCGGCCCACCCGCGCCGGCCAGGGGCCGGGCGGCGGCATTCCCGCCCGGACAACCGCAGTCGATGATCATCCCCTACAAAGGAGGGCCGCTCGGGCCCTAGCCAGCGCCCCCGGATGTTGTGGGATCCCCACAAGTTCCTGCCGCGATATTTCGTGTGTCGCTGTCCCCGCGGGCGTCCCGCCGCGGGCCATAGTGGATGACGTGCTCGCAATCGTCGCGCCCGGACAGGGCGCTCAGGCGCCCGGCTTCCTGGCCCCCTGGCTCTCCTCCCCGGGGTTCGCGCGCCGGCTCGCGTGGTACTCCGCCGTCACCGGTCTCGACCTGGTCCACTACGGCACCGATGCGGACGCCGAGACCATCCGCGACACCGCGATCGCCCAGCCGCTGCTCGTCGCCGCGGCCCTGGCCACCGCGAACGAACTGGTCGAGGGCGCGTCGCTTCCGGCAGGCACCGTGGTCGCGGGGCACAGCGTGGGCGAGATCGCGGCGGCCGCCCTGGCGGGTGTCTTCTCGGTCGAGAGCGCGCTCGTGCTCGTCCGCGAGCGGGGGCGGTCGATGGCCGAGGCGTCCGCAGTACGACCCACGTCGATGACCGCCGTCGTCGGCGGCGACCGGGACGAGGTGCTCGGTGCCATCGAAACGTGCGGGCTGACCGCCGCGAACAACAACGGCCCCGGCCAGATCGTCGCCGCCGGAACCGTCGAACAGCTCGAACGGCTGGCCGCCAACCCGCCGGCCCGCGCCCGGCTCATCCCGCTGAGCGTGGCCGGCGCGTTCCACACCGAACACATGCGCCCCGCCGTCGAACACCTGCGCGTGCTGTCGATGTCGGTGCCCACCTCGGCCGTCACCGGGACCCTGCTGAGCAACCGCGACGGAGCCGCGGTCAGCGACGGCGGCGAGTACCTCGAGCGGATCGTCAACCAGGTCGCCAACCCCGTGCGCTGGGACCTGTGCATGACCGCCCTGCTCGACCACGGGGTGACCGGGCTGCTCGAACTCGCACCCGCCGGCACCCTCACCGGCATCGCCCGGCGCCAGATGAAGGGCGTCGAGACCTTCAACCTCAACACGCCCGACCAGCTCGAGGCCGCCCGCGAGTTCGTCGCCCGGCACACCACCCCCGTCCCCGCCCAGTGAGGAACCCGTGACCACGCTGAACACCCGTCCCGGACACCGTTACGCACGCCTCATGTCGGTGGGCGGCTACCGCGGCAGCCGGGTCGTCGACAACGCCGAGATGTGCACGATGATCGACTCGAGCGACGAGTGGATCCGCCAGCGCACCGGCATCGTCGAGCGCCGGTGGGCCACCGAGGACGAGACGCCGCTCAGCATGTCGGTGGCGGCCGGCCGCAAGGCGATCAAGCGGGCCGGGCTGACGCCCGACCAGATCGGCGCGGTCATCGTGTCGACGGTGAGCCACTTCAAGCAGACCCCGTCGCTCGCGTGCGAGGTCGCCGCCGAACTCGGCTGCCCCGAGCCCGCCGCCTTCGACATCTCGGCCGCCTGCGCCGGCTTCTCCTACGGCGTGGGCATCGCCGAGGGTCTCATCCGCTCGGGGTCGTCCGACTACGTGCTGGTCATCGGGGTCGAGGTGCTGAGCCGGCTCACCGACTTCAACGACCGCGGCACCGCGTTCCTCTTCTCCGACGGCGCCGGCGCGACGGTGGTCGGCCCCAGTGACGTGCCGGCCATCGGCCCGACCGTCTGGGGCTCGGACCCGAAGGCCACCAAGGTCATCGAGATCGAGGACTGGAAGCAGAAGGCGGCCGCCGGCGAAACCCCGTACATCCACATGGACGGGCGCACCGTCTTCCTGTGGGCGACGACCTTCATCGCCGACAAGACCAAGGAGGCGCTCGCCCTCGCCGGTCTCGAGCCGCACGAGCTCGACGTGTTCATCCCGCACCAGGCGAACAACCGCATCACCGATTCGATGCTGCGGCACCTCAAGTTGCCCGAGTCCGTCGTGGTCTCGCGCGACATCGTCCACATGGGCAACTCCTCCGCGGCGTCCGTGCCGCTCGCGATGGAGGCCCTCCTCGAGTCGGGCGAGGCCACCTCAGGCCAGAACGCCCTGATCATCGGGTTCGGCGCCGGGCTGGTCTTCGCGGGCCAGGTCGTCACCCTGCCCTGATCACCCCAGGACCTCGCCCGAGGCACCTGAGACCCGTCCCAACCCCAGGACCACCCCCGGTGGCCCGACGAAGGAGCAACCATGGCCAGCACTGAAGAGATCCGTTCCGAGGTCGCGCAGATCGTCAACGAGATCGTCGGCGTCGCCCCCGAGGACGTCCAGCTCGACAAGAGCTTCGCCGACGACCTCGACGTCGACTCGCTCTCGATGGTCGAGATCGTCGTCGCCTGCGAGGAGAAGTTCGGCATCACCATCCCGCAGGAGGAGCAGGGCAACCTCAAGACCGTCGGGGACGCCGTCGCCTACATCGAGCGCGCCCAGGCCTGACTCTCGGCGCCGGCGTCGCCGGCCCGCCCTCGTGCGGACGCCGTCACGGCGTCCGCACGACCCACACCCCACCCCGCTCGATTACGCCTCGTTCGGAGGACGGCCATGACTGACATCGTGATCACCGGTTTCGGTGCCTTCACCCCCCTCGGTGCCGACGCGCCCACGACCTGGGAAGGGCTGATCAGCGGGCGCAACGGCGTCTCCACCCTCACGCAGGACTGGGCCGCCGACCTGCCCGTGCGCTTCGCCGCCCAGACGGCCGAGGAGCCCACCGAGCACCTCGACCGGGTCGCCGCCCGCCGGCTCGACCGCTCCGCCCAGCTCTCGCTCATCGCCGGCCTCGAGGCGTGGCAGGACGCCGGCTTCGGCTTCGGCGACGACAACCCCGTCGACCCCGAGCGGCTGGGCGTCACCTGCGCCTCAGGCATCGGCGGCCTCCAGTCCCTGCTCGGCCAGTGGGACGTGCAGAAGGAGAAGGGGCCGCGTCGGGTCAGCCCTCTCACCGTGCCGATGCTCATGGCCAACGCCCCCGCCGCGAACCTCGCCCTGAAGATCGGCGCGCGGGCCGGCGTCCACACGCCCGTGTCGGCGTGCGCCTCCTCGAACGAGGCGCTCTCGCTGGCCGTCGACATGATCCGGCTCGGCCGGGCCGACGTGGTGGTCGCCGGGGGTACCGAAGCGGTCATCCACCCGCTCCCGCTCAACGCGTTCGCCCAGATGAACGCCCTGTCGCGCCGCAACGACGACCCCGAGCACGCGTCCCGCCCCTGGGACGTCGACCGCGACGGCTTCGTCCTCGGCGAGGGGGCCTGCCTCATGGTGCTCGAGACCCTCGAGCACGCCACGGCGCGCGGCGCTCGCATCTACGGGACCCTCGCCGGTGCCGGCATCAGCGCGGACTCGTACGACATCGTCCAGCCCGACCCCAGCGGCCACGGCCAGTCGAGCGCCATGGTGCGCGCCCTGCAGAACTCGGGGCTGTCGGCCGGCGACATCAAGCACGTCAACGCCCACGGCACCTCGACCCCCGCCGGTGACGTCACCGAGGCGCACTCGATCCGCCGGGCGCTCGGGGACGCGGCCGACCAGGTCATCGTCACCAGCACGAAGTCGATGACCGGGCACCTGCTCGGCGGCGCCGGCGCGCTGGAGACGTTCGCCACCGCGATGGCCCTCAACGCCCGCCGGGTGCCGCCCACCATCAACATCGAACACATCGAGCCCGACCTTCCGATCGACGTCGCGACCACGCCCCGCGATCTTCCCGGCGGCGACCTCGCCGGGATCAACAACTCGTTCGGGTTCGGCGGCCACAACGTCGCGGTCGTGGTGACCAACCAGCACCAGTCCCGGGGCCTCAGGGACTGAGCTCCCGCCGCCTCGGCGTCCCAGCCGGGTTCAGCTGCGCTGTGGGGCGTCCTGCTCGCGCGGGGCGTCCCACAACCGCCAGTACCAGGCGAGCTTGTCGGCGTCCATGGGCACGTCGCGGCCGACGCCGTATCCCTCGAGCAGGAGCGGCTGCAGGCCGTCGCCGAAGTTCCAGCCCACGCTCATGGACGCCGGGGCGAGGTCGGCCCAGCGGTCGCCCACCCCGGAGCGGGCCAGGTCGACATAGCCGGCCACGCCGAGGTCGTCGTACAGGTGGAAGTTCGGGTTGCACGCGTCCCCGTGGCAGACGACCGGGTCGAGGTCCGGGGGCGGGCCCAGCTCGGCCGCGGACGCCGGCACGACGTCGGCGAGGCGGTCGGCGGCGCTCCACGTGAACGGGCAGCCGGGCAGCGGCACGGTGTCGTGGAAGTGGCGCAGGGCCGCACCGAGCGCTCGCACGGTGTCCTCGATCCGATCGGCGAACCGGGAGGCGGGGCCCCCGGCCCCGTCGACCGTCATCCATCCCGGCAGCGGCGACGTCTCGAACCAGGCCCACTCGCCCTGCTCGCCCACAGACCGCGGCCGTGGCACGGGGACGTAGGCGGCCAGCCACTCGTAGCGTGCGGCGTCCCGGAGCGGGTCGAACTCGGGGTGCCGAGGTCCGACCTTGATGTACGTGGTTGCTGCTCCGGTCCCCACGCGCCAGGTGCTCCCGCCGATCTCGTTGCGCCACACGCCCTCGACCGGACGGCCGCCGGCGAGGGACAGCAGGAGGTCCGGTGGCACCTCGGGGAGCTGCGGGGTGATCGCGTTGCCCGGAAAGGGCACCCGGCCGGAGGCGCCCTCAGCCGACACGGTGCAGCCAGCGCACCGGCGCGTCGTCCCCGGCGTGCCGGAAGGTCTCGAGCTCGTCGTCCCAGGGGCGCCCGAGCAACCGGTCGAGCGCCACGCTCACCGGTTCCCTGCCCAGGGCCTCTCCCAGCAGCGCGTTCCGGATGCGGTCCTCGCTGATCATGATGTCGCCATGCACCCCGGTGGCCGCGTAGAAAATGCCGAGGCTCGGCGTGTAGCTCCAGCGGTGCCCCTCGCTCACGGCGCTGAAGTCCTCGGTCACCTCGAAGCGCAGCTGCTGCCAGCTGTTGAGGGCGCTGGCTATCCGCGCGCCGGTTCCGCTCGGCGCGCTCCACGAATACTCGGTGCGCCGGGTCGTCGGGGACGCCGGCTGGCGCGACCACGTGAGCCGCACCGGCACGCCAAGGACGCCGGACAGTGCCCACTCGACGTGCGGGCAGAGCGCCGGCGGCGCGCTGTGGATGTAGACCATGCCCCGGGTGGGGTGGTTCACGGTCGTCATGGTGTCCTCCCTCGTCGGCGGGTGCCTTCCCCAGCAGCGCGTGACGGATTCGGACGTTGTGCGCACGATTCTGCCGTAGTCCCTCGTCATGGGCAATGCACCGGCCGAAAGCCTCGCCGGCGGCGGCCCGGCCCTGCCCCTCCTCCCCCTCCCCCGGGCGTACGAATCGTCTGGGGGCGTACGAAATGACGGCCCAGAGCGACGAACCGTACGCCCCGGGAGGGACGGGGGCCGGCCCGTGGCGCGGCGTCCGGACTGCCTGTCAGGACGCCGGTGTGCGAGGCTGAGGGCATGAGCACGGTTCTCCCCTACGGCTCCTGGCCCTCGCCCATCACCATCGACGACGTGCTCGGCGGCAGCGTCGGGTTGCAGGAGCTCACCGGCGACGGAGACTCGGTGCTGTGGCTGGAGAGCCTGCCCGACGAGGACGGGCGGCAGAGCCTCGTGCGGCACCGGCACGGCACCACCGTCGAGGTGACACCCCAGCCGGTCTCCGTGCGCAGCCGGGTGATGGAGTACGGCGGCGGCGCCTATCACGCCCGCGGGGGCTGGGTGGTCTACTGCGACGACCACGATGGCGGCGTCCACGTGCTGGAGCCCGACCAGGAGCGGCGGCCGATCACCCCCGTCACCTCCCCGTTCCGGTACGGGGGTCTGCGGGTGCACCCCCGGCTGCGGATCGCGACCGCGATCCGTGAGGACCACTCAGGTCCGGGCGAGGCGGTCACCGCGATCGTGGCCCTCGACCTCGACACCGACAACCGGGACGGCGGCCGCGTCCTCGTCTCCGGCGCCGACTTCTACGCCTGCGCCGACATCTCGCCCGACGGCAGGCTGGCGTGGATGGAGTGGGACCACCCGAACATGCCGTGGGACCACACCCGAGTCCGGGTCGGCCGGGTCGGGGCCGCCTCGGTGACGTCGGTCGAGACCGTCTCCGACCTCCGGGACGCCGCGGCCACCCGCCCGCAATGGCTGCCCGACGGGCGCCTGCTGTTCTTCACCGACGCATCGGGGTTCTGGACGCCGCACGTGTGGGACGGCCGCGAGGTCCGGTCGCTCACCGACGACGAGCACGACTACGCCGCCCCCCTCTGGACGCTCAACCACGACGCGGCGGCCGGTCTCCCCGACGGATCCCTCGTGGTCGCGCCCTTCGTCGCCGGCCGCCGCGAGATCGTCCTGCTCACTCC
Source organism: Propionibacteriaceae bacterium (assembly GCA_036261615.1). Classification (GTDB taxonomy): domain Bacteria; phylum Actinomycetota; class Actinomycetes; order Propionibacteriales; family Propionibacteriaceae; genus JAJYQH01. The sequence continues at coordinate 24,920 of DATAKK010000085.1, forward strand.
GGACGGGAAGCGCCGCCGGCTCGGCGAGCCGTGGGCCGGGCTCTCCTCCCTCGTCGTCGCCGACGGGCAGATCTGGGCGATCGCGGGGAGCGCGACCGCTCCGGCGGCGGTGCTGCGGATCGACCCGCGCACGGGCCGGGAGTCGACGGTGCGCCGCGCGGGCGACGCGCCGGAGGCCCCGATCTCCGTGGCCCGTCCGCTCACCGTCGCCGGCCGCCATGGCACGGTGCACGCCTGGTTCTACCCGCCGACGCCGGCCGGGGACATCGCCGCGCCGCCCGGGGAACGGCCGCCCCTCATCGTGCTCACCCACGGCGGTCCCACCTCGATGACGTCCCCCGAGTTCGACCTGTCCACCCAGTTCTGGACCTCGCGCGGGTTCGGCGTCGTCGACGTCAACTACTCCGGCTCGACCGGTTTCGGCCGCGCCTACCGCAACCGGCTCCGGGGCCAGTGGGGCGTCGCCGATGTCGACGACTGCGTCGACACGGTGTCGCACCTCGACATGGACGCCGCGGTCGATGCGTCCCGGGTGGTCATCACCGGGGGCAGCGCGGGCGGCTACACCACCCTCCAGGCGCTCGTGAGCAGCGACGTCTTCGCCGCCGGCGTCAGCCGTTACGGCGTCGGAGACCTGGAACTGCTCGTGCGCGACACGCACAAGTTCGAGTCGCGCTACCTCGACTCGCTGGTCGGGCCCTACCCCGCCGAGCGCGAGCTCTACCTCGCCCGCTCGCCCATCCACCACCTCGGCGCGCTGCGGACCCCGATGCTGCTGCTCCAGGGCCTCGACGACCGGGTGGTTCCGCCGAACCAGGCCGAGACGATGGCCCGGGCGGTGCGCGAGCGGGGTCTCCCGGTGGCGCTGGTCATGTTCGAGGGCGAGGGGCACGGGTTCCGCAGCGTCGCCGCGAGGCGGAGGCGTCTGGAGTGCGAGCTGAGCTTCTTCGCCCAGCTCTTCGGCTACACCCCCGCCGACGACGTGCCCCGACTCGCGATCGACAACCTAGGCTCCCGGCGCGGTCCGCGCTGACGACGGCGGCGCGAGGCCCGCGCGCCGCGACAGCCCCTCGAGGGCGGCGACCACGACAACGAGCGAGATCGCCAGCCACGGGACGAGCGACACGACGATCCCGTTGACGAACAGCGTGGGCAGTCGGAGCAGGCCCCACAGGAGGAACTGCAGCCAGAACAACGCGTGCCGGCGGGTGGCCGTGGGCAGGAGCGCCAGGCTCGGGGCGATGCCGAGGAAGTACCACGGGCGCGAGGCCGGCCCGAGGAGGGCGAGCCCGGTGAGCACGATGAGCACGACCATCCACCCGTCCAGGGTCCTCGCCCGCAGCGTCACCACGGCGATGAAGAGCAGGGCCAGGACGACCGACAGCGGCACGATGATCGAGCCGAACGGCGGGGTGTCGCCCGAGACGCCCGCCACCCGCTTGGACGCCTCCCCGACCGCGGTCTGGATGACGCGCGGCAGCGAGTCGGTGAAGCTGCCCGGGTCACCCGTGCCGCTCAGCCAGCGCAGGCCGCCCGGGAGCACGAACGTCACCGCGGTCGTCAGGGCGGCGGCCGCGGCGACGACGGCGCCGGCCAGTGTCAGGCGGACGATCCTGGCCCTCCAGCCGACCGGCGGTCGTCCCCGCAGCCACGGAAGCGCCGCGAGCAGGATGAGCGCCGTGGGCTTGATGAGCCCGGCGAGCACCCACAGGGCGACGGCGACGCCCCACCGGAACCACCGGTTGCCCGCCCGCCCCAGCCGGCCCTGGAAACTTGCGACCCCGAGCAGGACGAGGGCGATCGCCAGCAGGTCGCTGTGGCCGTCGACGATGCCGTGGACGAGGATGACCGGGTTGGCGACGGCGAGCCATGCGCGGTTGCCGGGCGCCTCCCCGGCGTCCGGGCTGAGCGCGATGACGGCGACCGCGAGCAGGACCAGGCCGGCCAGCGGCCACAGCCGCAGCAGCACCAGCGTCGGGTACTGGTGTCCCCCGCCGAGCGCGACGCTGACCGCCGACAGCGCGAGGCCGAGCTGCGGGTAGCGCACGGTGGTGCCCCACCAGTAGCCGGCCCAGTTCTGGAACGGCCCGGGGACGCTGCCGGCGGGAACAACGGTCGGGTTGCCGCCGTGCAGGAGCGCCCAGCCCTGTTCGGCGTAGTTGTACAGGTCACTCGAGATCGTGGGCAGCGCCAGCGTGAGGGGCACCAGCCAGGCCGCGAGGTAGAGCCAGCGTCGCCGTCCGGACGCCGCCCGCAGGAACCACCACGCGGCACCGAGGCAGCCGAGGGCCGCGATGAGGATCGCCACGGCGATCTGGCGGCCCAGCCGGTTGTGCACCAGCCCCACACCGGGCAGGTGGTTGACGGCGGCCGGGAGGAACCGGGCAAGGGACAGGGAGCACACGAAAACCACCAGCGCCGCTAGGACGCCGACGACGCCCAGCACGTCCGTGGCGCGCCGGCGCGTCCTGGCTCCGCCTCCGGCCGTGGGTCCGACGACGGATGCCGTGCTCATACCGCTCCTCGCAGTGCTCTGTCGCCGAAGATCGCGCGCCCGACCCGGACGCAGGTCGCGCCCCGGGAGATGGCCAGTTCCAGGTCACCGGTCATCCCCATGCTCAGCTCGTCCCAGGCGAGCCCGGGGATGTCGGCGTCCCGGAGCCGCCGCTGCACCTCGACGAGGCGATCGAAGCAGGCGGCCACGGGTTCGGGATCGCGCGCGTTGAGCGCGACGGTCATGAGCCCCCGCACCCGGAGGGCCTCGCAGTGCCGCAACTCCACGGCCAACGCCAGGGCGTCCTCCGGCGTGATGCCCGACTTGGACGCCTCCCCGCTCGTGTTCACCTGGACCAGCACGTCGAGTCGCCGGCCCTCGGCGAGGCAGCGCCGGTCGAGTTCGTGGGCGAGCCGGGCGGAGTCGAGCGCCTGGAACTCGCGCGCCAGCCGGGCCACGACCCTCGCCTTGTTCACCTGCAGGTGTCCGATGAGGCTGAACCCGATGTCCGTGCGCCCCAGCTCGCGCAGCCGGTCGGACTTCGCCTGCATCTCCTGCACCCGGTTCTCGCCGAAGAGCTGGTAGCCCTGCTCGCTCACGCGGAGCATCGCCTCGACCGGGTGGGTCTTCGACACGGGCAGCAGCCGCACCGAGTGGGGGTCGCGGCCCGCCTCCGCGCAGGCCTGTGCGATCCGAACCTCCACGCGGCGGAGGTTCTCGACGGGGTCCGCGCTCACGGCCAGCGTGCTCCCAGCGACACGACGCCGACGGCGGCGATGATCGCCAGCACGAGCGCGATGCCGGCGTAGCGGGCCGTCACCTCGACGTACACCCGCTCCTGGCCCACCGCCGAGGCGATGGTCTGGTACACGGAGGTGAGCTGGGACGCCGACTGGGCCGAGAACGGCTTGCCACCGGACTCCGCGGCGATGGCGTGCAGTTCGGCGTGGTCGACGGGCACGGGCAGATTCTGCCCGTTCTCCGTGACGTAGCCCCACGGCGTGCCGTAGGCGATGGTGTAGACCGGGACGCCCTCCTGCTTCGCCGCCTTGGCCGCCCCCAGCGAGTCCCGTCCGGTGTTGGTGGCGCCATCGGACAGCAGCACGATGGCCGCGGGTGCACGGTCCTTCGGATGGGCGGGGTCGGTGGGTGCTTCGGCCACCGCCTGGAGGGAGGTGTAGACCCCCTCGCCGATGGCCGTGGACGGCGCGACCTGCAGGGCGTCGATGGCCCGGGACAGCGCGCCCCGGTCGGTGGTGGGCGGCACCCGGATCTCGGCCGTCGCCGCGAAGCTCACCAGCGCGACGTTGAACCGCGCCGGCAGCTCGCCGAGGAACTGCTTGGCCGCCGTCTTCTCCGCCTCGATCCGGTTGGGGGGGACGTCGGTGGCGATCATCGACTTCGACACGTCGATCGCGATGACCACGGTCGCCCGGTCGCGCGGCACCAGCGTGTAGTCCATCGGGATCGCGTAGGCGAGCACCAGCGCGGCCAGCGAGGCGAGCGCGGCGGCGACGGCGGCGTGCCGCTTCCACGGGGCGTCCCGCGGGATCACCCGGTCGAGGCGTGAGCGGGTGCGCCGCCGGGTGCTGAGGCGACGGGCCAGGGCCGCGTAGAGGAGCAGGATGGCGGGCACGAGCAGCAGCCACCACAACCGCCAGGGCGCCCGGAACTGCAGCGCCATGACGACGAGTCCGGCGTTCATCAGGGCCACCGCCCTGCCATCGACACCGCGCCGAGCGCGGCGACCACCGCGAACCCCAGCGCGTACATGGCGTACTCGGCGGTGACCTCCTTGCGCACCTTCTCGTAGCCCACGCTGCTCTTGAGGTCCTTGTAGGCGCTGTCCAACTGGCCGGCCGACTTCGCCGAGACCTCGCGCCCGCCCGTCTCCTGGCTGATCTGGGTGAGCAGCGCGGGGTCGGGCGGCACCCGGTAGCGCTGGGAGTCGAGGTCGACGTAGCCGTTCTCCGTGCCGTAGGCGATCGTGTAGATCGGCACCTTGGCCTGCTTCGCGGACGCCGCGGCGGCGAGCGGGTCGCTGCCGGCGGTGTTCGTCCCGTCGCTCAGCATGACGACCATGGCCGGGGCGGCCGACTTGTTGGGCCCGAGCGGGGCCTCCTTGATCGCCTTGAGCGAGGAATGGATCGCGTCGCCGATGGCGGTGCCGTCGGCGAGTTCGAGGTGGCTGATGGCGCGGTGGATCGCGTCCCGGTCGATGCTCGGGGGCATGACGATCTGCGGCTTGCCCGACAGCGCCACCACCGCGACGTTGTACTGGCTGGGCAGCTGGTCGATGAAGCTCTCCGCCGCCTGCTTCGCGACGTCCAGCCGATTCGGCTTGACGTCCACGGCGCCCATCGACCGGGAGATGTCGATGACGACCACGACCGTGGCCCGCTCCCGCGGCACCTTCTCCACACCCAGCGGCCGGGCCCATGCCATCGTCAGCGCCACCAGGCTGGCGAGCGACATCGCGACGGCGACGTGACGGCGCCACTGGGTCTGCTTCGGCATCACCGCGCCGAGGATCGCGGTGTTGGTGAACCGGACGCTGCTGCGCCCCTTCATCCTGATCGCCAGGATGTAGGCGAGCAGCAGCAGCGGGGGCACGAGCAGCACCCACAGGCGGCCGGGACTGGCGAACTGCGGCAGGCTCACCAGCGGCACGAGCGGGCTCACTTGGCGACTCCCTGCGGGGGTTGGTGCAGGACGCCGGCCGTGCGGCGGTAGGTGAGGACGAACCTGGCGATGTCCTGCACCCAGTCGCGGTCGGTGCGCAGTTGCAGGTGCCCGACTCCCGCCCGCCGCATCGCCTGCCGGATGCGGTCGCGCTGGGCGGCGCTGGCGGCGTTCATCCGGGCGCGCGCGACCCGGTCGGAGGTGTTGACGTAGCGGGCGAAGTCCGACTCGGGGTCCCTGATGAGCAGTTCGCCCATGTCGGGGAAGTCGAGCTCGCGGGCGTCCACCACCTCGATGCACAGCACCTGGTTGCGCACCGAGAGCCGGCGCAGCGGACGCTCCCAATCGGGCGGGGTGTTGGGGTTGAGTTCCGGGTCGACCGGGCTGAGGAAGTCGGAGACGACCACCCGCATGCCGCGGCGGGGCTGGGTGCGGACCAGCCGCTCGATGCCGTGGGCGAGCGTCATCGAGCCCTCGGCGTGGTCGGGGACGATCGGGTCGTCGAGCAGCTTGCGCAGCAGGGCGTAGAGCGCGGTGCGTCCCGACCGGGCGGGCAGCTGCCGCATGCCGTCGGGGTGCATGACCATGCCGCCGAACCGGTCGCCCATCCGCTGGCTGAGGAATCCCAGGGTGGCGATCGCCGCGATGCCGAGGTCGCGCTTGGTGACGCCCTCGGTGCCCCAGTTCATCGACGGGGTGGCGTCGAGCAGGGCCCACACCTCCAGCTCCCGATCGGCGATGGTGTCGCGCACGTGCGGGACCGAGGTGCGGGCGGTCACCGCCCAGTCCATCCGCCGCACGTCGTCCTGCCCCGGCTGGTAGACCCGCGCGTCGTTCATGTCCGACCCGGGACCGGGAAGCAGCCCGAGGTGGTCGCCGTGGAGGAACCCCTCGAGCCGGCGGACGACGGTGAGCTCGAGACGGTGCAGGGCGGCCTCGGGAGCGAGCTTGTGCAGGGGCAGGGTGGCCCGCTCCGGGGAGCGCAGCAGGCTGATCGCGGCGCCGAGATCGGCGTCGCGGTCCGCCGCGGGATCGGGGGTGCGGGGCATCGGCGCCGGTCTCAGTTGTGGAACTCGGGGCTGTGGCTGTGCTGGTCGTGCCGCGTCTGGCGCTGCTGGGAGTTCCACACCGGAGTGGGCGGGGGCACCATGGCGAGCACCCGGTCGACCACCTGGATCGACTCGATGTTGTCGGCCACGGCGTCGAAGCTCAGCACCAGCCGGTGCGCCATGACGTCGCGCGCCACCGCCTGCACGTCGGTGGGCAGCACGTAGTCGCGTCCGTGGATCAGGGCGAGGGCGCGGGCCGCGGCGACCAGGCCGAGCGTCGCGCGGGGCGAGCAGCCGACCTGGATGACCGGCACGAGGTCGGGCATGCCGAAGTCGGCGGGGTTCCGCGTGGCGAGCACCAGCCGGACGATGTACTCGGCGACGAGGTTGTGCACGAACACCGCGGACGCCTGTTCCTGCAGGGCCAGCACCTTCTGGGGGTCGAGCACGGGCGTCGGCTCGGGCGGCGTCACGCTCATCCGGCGCAGGATCTCGAACTCCTCGTTCCCCCGGGGGTAGGGGACGTCGACCTTGAGCAGGAACCGGTCGCGCTGCGCCTCCGGGAGGGGGTACACGCCCTCGCTCTCGATGGGGTTCTGGGTGGCGATGACGATGAACGGCTTCTTCGCGGGGTACGTGGTGCCGGCGATCGACACCTGGCGCTCGGCCATGAGTTCGAGCATCGCCGACTGCACCTTGGCCGGCGCCCGGTTGATCTCGTCCGCGAGCACGAAGTTGACGAACACCGGTCCGAGTTCGGTGTCGAACCGCTCCGTGGACGCCGAGTAGATGCGGGTGCCGACGATGTCGGAGGGCACGAGGTCGGGGGTGAACTGGACGCGCGCGAACTCGCCGCCGACGACGGTCGCGAAGCTGCGCACGGCGAGGGTCTTGGCGACGCCGGGAACACCTTCGAGGAGGATGTGGCCCTTGGCCAGCAGCCCCACCATGAGCTGCTCGACCATGTGCTCCTGGCCCACGATCACCCGCTGCACCTGCCCGATCGCCTCACCGAGGAGTCGCGCGGCCTCCTGGGTCGGCGTCCTCGGCTGCCCGGTGGCGGCGGGGCGTGCCGGGGCCGGGGGCTGGGGGCCGTTCTGGTACGGCTGGCCGGGTGTCGTCACGAGATCTCCTGTACGCCCACGGATGGTTTCGCCCGCCGCGCGGCGGGTGCACCAGGCTTCCGGCAAGCGGTCCGGAGCCGGAGCGCCGACTCGACGACGCTGCAGACACGATACCCGTCCCGACTGAGGGTCCCGCTCGTCCGGGCCGCGCGGGCGGGTGTCGAAGTCGCCAGCCTCACGACCCCGGCACACGGCCGGCGGGGGCGACGGTCACGGGTCGCAAGGTGTGCGTCGCCACAACGTGTGGTGTCATTGGGTGCGATGTCCGACTCCCCTCTCCCTCCCGGCGGATCCCGAGCAAGCGTCCTGTTCGGACCGCTGCTCGACATCGACCCGCCCAAGGTCGGTGACTTCTGGCTGGACGCCCGGGCGGTCGTGCGTCCCAGCGGGGTCGCGTATCTCGGTCACGACGACGACAACTCCCCCGTCCTGCTCGTGGTGCTCAGCGACGGCGCGTCCCGCGATCCCGGCGCCCGCGAGCGGCTCGCCGGCGAGGTGAACCGGCTGCACGTCGACACCGTCGTGGCCCGCGGTGGTCAGGGACAGGATGAGGGGCGGCTCGCGACGAAGTTCCGGGGCGAGGACGACGACCCGGTCGGTCCGCAGCAGGCGCCGATCGCCCCGTGGGTCGCCCTCGCCTATGACGGCTCGACGGCCGCGCTCGCCGAGGCCGATCGGCTGCTCGCCTCGGTCGCACTGGTCGGCACCCGCCAGTTGGGCGCGATGGCCGGCCCCGACTACCGGCTCTCGTGGATCGACAACAGCGCGCCCGGGCACGGCCGGCTCTGGCCGCTCCCCTGGCCCGGCCGGCACGACCGGGCCGGATGGATCACCATCCTGGTGAGCTGGCTGCTCATGGTGCTGCTGGCGGCGATCGCGGTGCTGATCGCCGTGCTGCTGTTCCAGAACGCGCCGCCCGAACCGCCCCAGCCACCGGTGCCGACGGCGTCGTCGGCGACGGCGTCCAGTTCGGCGAGCGGCTCCGCGTCCTCGTCGAAGGCCTCCAGCCCCGCGAGCTCCCCGTCGAAGGGGTCGGGCTCCCCGTCGAAGCCGACGCCCACGTCGGGATCGCCGTCGGCGAGCCGCAGCGCGTCGAGCAGCGGCTCCCCGACCTCGCCGTCGTCGCCGGGCAGCGCCGGCGAGGCGAGCGACCATCCGAGCATGAACTCGGCCAACCCGAGCGGGTCGTCGTCCGGCCTGGCCGGCACCACGCCTCCGAACCCGCGCCTGTGACATGCTGCCGGCCCTGATCGCCACCGATCTCGACGGCACCCTTCTGGGTCCCGACGGCCGGGTGTCGGCAGGCAACGCGGGCGCGCTGTGGCGTGCGCACCGCCTCGGTGTGCCGATCGCGATCACCACCGGGCGGCCGCTGCGGTGGCTCGCCGACCTCGAACCGATCGCGGCCACCCGCCCCCACGTCATCTGCAGCAACGGCGCGGTGCGGGTCGACATCGCCACGGGAGCGGTCGAGCGCCGCCATGTCGTGCCCCCGCCCGTCGGCCTCGAGGTGGTGGCCGAGCTCCGCGAGCAGCTCCCCGACGTGAGCTTCGCGGTCGAGGCGGGCCCCGGGTGGGGATGCGAGCCGAGCTTCCCACTCCGCGGCGACGGCCTGGTCCCCGACGTGGTCGCCCCGATCGAGGAACTGCTGCACCTCGAGGTCGTCAAACTGCTCGTCGTCAGCCCTCGCCACGACAGCGACGCGCTCGCCGAGGCGCTCATCCCGGTGGTCGCCGAACGGCTCACCGCCACCTGGTCGATGACGGGGTCGCGCGGTCTGCTCGAGATCGGGCCGCCGGGGGTCAGCAAGGCCAGCGCGCTGCGGGAGCTGTGCGACGAGCTGGGCGTCGCCATGGCCGACGTCGTGGCCTTCGGAGACATGCCCAACGACCTCGCCATGCTGCGCGAGGTCGGCCACCCCTACGCGATGGCGAACGGGCATCCCGCCCTGCACGCCGAGGGGTTCCCCATCGCCCCGCATCACGGGGAGGACGGGGTGGCCCAGGTGCTCGCCCGGGTGCTCGACGCGATCGCGTCGCCGCCCGGTCAGCCGGCCTGAGCGACGCCGTCGACCACCAGGGTCCACCCCTCGCAGTCGTGGCCGCTCACGCGCGTGCCCGCCGCGTCCGTGACGATCTCGTAGCGCGCCGTCCGGCCGTCGGGACGCCGCAGGGCGACGGTCCGCGTGCCGGGCTGGGGGCGATAGGCCTCCAGGTGCAGATCGACCGCGTGGTCGTCGTCGGGACGCTGGGCGTCCGGCACTCGCGGGATGACCGACCCGGGACGCACGTACAGCGGGAGGCTGTCGAAGCCGTGGGTCTGGGTGAGCCAGCGCGGCCCGGTGGCGACCTCGCCGGTGAGCAGATGCGTCCACTCGCCCTCGGGCAGGTAGAACGTCACCTCGCCGTCGGCCGAGAAGACGGGCGCGACGAGGAGCGACTCACCCAGCATGTACTGGTTCTCCAGCACCCGGCAGGTCGGGTCGTCGGGGAACTCCAGCACCATCGGACGCAGCACCGGCAGGCCGCGTTCGTGGGCGATGTCGCCCATCGACTGCAGGTAGGGCATGAGCGACGCCTTGAGCCGGGCGAACTTCGCGGCCACGGCCACCGCCTCGTCGTCGAAGGCCCATGGCACCCGGTAGGAGTTGGAGCCGTGCAGCCGGCTGTGCGAGCTCAGCAGCCCGAACGCCAGCCATCGCTTGAACACCGCGGGATCGGGCGTGCCCTCGAAGCCGCCGATGTCGTGGCTCCAGTATCCGAACCCGGACGAGGCGAGCGAGAGCCCGCCCCGCAGCGTCTCGGCCATCGACGCGAAGCTCGACTCGTTGTCACCGCCCCAGTGCACCGGGAACTGCTGGCCCCCGGAGGTCGCGGAGCGGGCGAACACGACAGCCTCGCCCGCGCCGCGCTCCCGTTCGAGCAGCTCGAACACCGTGCGGTTGTACAGGTGCGTGTAGTAGTTGTGCATCCGGGCGGGGTCCGACCCGTCGTGCCACACGACCTCGGTGGGGATCCGCTCGCCGAAGTCGGTCTTGAAGGTGTCGACGCCGTCGTCGAGCAGCAGCTTGAGCTTGCCGGCGAACCAGGCGGCGGCGTCCGGGTTGGTGAAGTCGACCAACCCCATGCCCGCCTGCCACATGTCCCACTGCCACACGTCGCCCTCGGGCGTGGTCACGAGGTAGCCCTGGGCGGCGCCCTCCTCGAACAGGTGCGACCGCTGGGCGATGTAGGGGTTGATCCACACCGACACCCGCAGCCCACGCTCGTGCAGCTTGGCGATGAGACCGCGCGGGTCGGGGAAGGTCGCGGGATCCCAGACGAAGTCGGACCAGTGGAAGGCGCGCATCCAGAAGCAGTCGAAGTGGAACACCGACAGCGGGATGCCGCGCTCGGCCATCCCGTCGACGAACGCCAGCACGGTCTGTTCGTCGTAGTTGGTGGTGAACGAGGTGGACAGCCACAGGCCCCACGACCAGTCGGGGACGCGGGCGGGCCGGCCGGTGAGCCCGGTGTAGCGCTCGAGGACGTCCGCCGGGGTGGGCCCGTCGACGATGTAGTAGCGCAGCCGGTGGCCCGGCACCGAGAACTGGGTGTACGACACCGCCTCGGAGGCGATCTCGTAGGAGACGTGGTCTGGACTGTCGACGAACACCCCGTACCCCCGGTCGGACAGGTGGAACGGCACGTTCTTGTACGCCTGCTCCGACGAGGTGCCGCCGTCGGCCTGCCACAGGTCGACGGTCTGGCCGTTCTTGACGAACGGACCGAACCGCTCCCCGAGGCCGTAGATGTGCTCCCCCACGCCGAGGGCCAGCTGCTCGCGCATGAGGTGCCGGCCGTCGCCGAGGACGACGGCGGCGAGGCTGCGGGCGTCCGAGGAGGTGAGCAACCGGTCGCCGTGCCGGAACTCGAGGGACCAGGCGCCCCCGACGCGCACCGTCGCGCTGAGCTCGCCGCTCGTCAGCGTCGCCGACTCGTCGGTCACCACGACCCGGCCGTGGGCACCGTCGCTGCTGAGGCCGAACTCGGGGCCGTGCTGACGGCGTCCGCGGTGGTGCTCGACCGTCACGCCGATGATCCCCTCGGCGGGCGAGTCGACGGTCACCGAGAGCACCGGGGTGTTGAGGGTGCTGCCGCGGGAGGCCATCACCGCGGTCGCCGCGAAGGCCGTGAACGCGTGCTCGCCGGCCTCGACGTCGGTGACCTCGCGGGCCCGCAGCACGGTGATGCCGGGCCGGACCTGCCAGTAGCCGTCGGTGAACTTCATGAGTCGTCCTTGATTCGCGGTGCGCGGGGCTGCCCGCGTCATGGTTGCCTGGGGAAGGAGCTGGCACCATCATGGTGGTGAAGCGCTTCGACAGCACGTTATCAGGGCGGCTCTGATCTGGGAAAGACGACGGAAACGGCCCCATCGGCGAGCGGATCGATGTCCTAGCATTCGGTCAGGAACAGCCCCGCCCCGGCCGGGCCGGCACCTGCCTTCCCCAGCAGAGGAGCTCCGATGGCCCGCATCGACGACGTCGCCCGCAAGGCCGGCGTCTCGTCCTCCACGGTTTCGTACGTGCTGTCCGGCAAGCGCAGCATCTCGAAGCCGACCCGAGACCGCGTGCTCCAGGCGGTGAAGGACCTCGGATACCGACCGCACGCCGGGGCCCGTGCGCTGGCCTCGTCGCGCACCAACGTCATCGGGCTCATGCTGCCCCTGCGCCCCGGCGTCAACGTCGCGGTGGTCATGGAGTTCGCGGGCGGCGTCGTCACCCGGGCCCGCGAACTCGCGCACGACGTGCTCATCGTCACCGCCGACGACCCGGACGCCATCGGCCGTGCGATCGGCGGGTCGATGGTCGACTCCCTCATCGTCATGGACGTCGAGAGCAACGACCCGCGGATCGCGGCGCTCGCCAACTCCCCCGTCCCGGTCATGCTCATCGGCCTCCCCGACGACCCGGGCGGGCTCAGCTGCGTCGACTTCGACTTCGAGGGCGCCGGGCGGCTCGCGGTGGCCCGCCTCGCCGCCCGCGGCCACACCCACCTGGCCCTCATCGGCTCGCCCCCCAGCGTCTACGAGCGGGGCACGAGCTACGCGCGCCGGCTCGACCGCGGCTACCGCGCCGCCTGCGCCGACCGCGGCCTCGAGGCGCGCGTGCTCCAGACGACGGCGAGCATCGCCGCCGGCCAGGAGGCGGTCACCGAACTCCTCGCCGCGCAGCCCGAGATCACCGGGGTGGTGGTGCACAACGAGGCCGCGCTTCCCGGCGTCCTCATGGCTCGGGCGGGCCTCCGCGAGCCGCTGGACGTCGTGGCGATCGCCCCCGAATCGATCGCGACCGGCCTGGGCACGCGGCTCGACCTCATCGCGCTTCCGGCACAGGCCATCGGCCGCGAGGCGGTCGATCTGGTGATGGCCCAGAGCGACGACGGGGCGGCCGCGCAGACGCGGCTGCTGTCACCCCAGGCCCGCGCCCTCGACCCCTCCGGGAGTTGAAGCGCTTCGACAGATCGACCCGCTGAGCGAGGCCGGGAGGACCGCGGTCAGCGGTCGCCCGCCTCGCTCATGACGTCCTCGCGGGGCGCGCCCTCCTCGTCGGCGAGCTCGTCGTCCTGGTGGATGTAGCGCCTCCCTCGCAGAAGGGACGCCGCGGCGGCGACGAGACACGCCGCGATCGCGAACCCGAAGGCCACGACCAGCCCCTGGTGGAACGGCGGCGAGATGAGCGCAGGGAAGAACGAGTGCCCGGTGAGGTAAGCGGCGTCCGACGCCGGGAGCGCGTGCAGCACCTGAGGCCCGAGCAGGGACGAGATCGGGTTGTAGCCGAGCAGTGAGGCGAACAGCACGGCGACCGGCGGCAGGGCCGCCAGCGCGTGGGCGATCGCGGACGGGACGCTGTGGGCGGTGAGACCGGCGACCATGGCGCTGGGCAGGCTGCGCGAGAGGCCGGTGATCATGAGCGAGAAGAAGATGCCGATCGACAGCACCATCGCGGCGTTCTGGAACGTCGCGCTCATGCCCGAACCGACCCCACGCCGGTGCGGCGGCAGCGAGTTCATGATCGCGGCCCGGTTGGGCGAGGCGAACAGGCCCATCCCCACGCCGTTGAGGAACAGCGCCGTCGCGAACGCCGGGTAGGTGAAGTTCACCGACATGGCAGCGAGCCACCAGAAGCTCAGCGAGGCGACGATCATCCCGGTCGTGGCGAACAGGCGTGCCCCGTAGCGGTCGGACAGGAAGCCGGACACGGGCCCGGCGATGAGGAACCCGAGGGTCATCGGCAGCATGAAGATGCCCGCCCACAGGGGAGTCGACTCGAACGAGTAGCCGTGGCGGGGCAGCCAGATGCCCTGCAGCCAGATGATGAGGATGAACATCAGCCCGCCGCGTCCGAGGGCGGCCAGCAGGGCGGCGACATTGCCCGCCGTGAAGGCCCGGATGCGGAACAGGTCGACGTGGAACATCGGGTGCTCGACCCGGGTCTCGATCCAGGTGAACAGCACGAGCAGCAGCGCCCCGCCGATCAGTCCGGTGAGCACCCACGGGTTGGTCCAACCCATCATGTGCGTGCCGTAGGGCTGGATGCCGTAGGTGATGCCGACGAGGATGGCGATGAGCCCGACACCGAACGTGACGTTGCCCCACCAGTCGATGCCGCCCGGACGCCGCAGACCGGTGTCGATGAGCTTGTGGTAGGCCCACACCGTGCCGAACAGGCTCACGGGCACGGACACGAGGAACACGAGGTGCCACTCGAGCGGAGCCAGCAGGCCGCCGACGACCAGCCCGATGAACGAGCCCGCGATGCCGGCCACCTGGTTGAGCCCGAGCGCGAGGCCGCGCTGGTTGGCGGGGAACGCGTCGGTGATGATCGCGCTCGAGTTCGCCATGAGCAGGGCGCCGCCGATGCCCTGGACGACCCGCATGAGGATCAGCCACAGCGCGCCGGCCGCCCCGGTCATCCAGGTGACACTGAGCAGGATCGAGCTGATCGTGAAGATGAGGAAGCCGAGGTTGTACATGCGCACCCGGCCGAACATGTCGCCGAGGCGACCGAAGCTCACCACCAACACCGCCGTCACCACGAGGTAGCCCATCATCAGCCACAGCAGGTAGCTGGTGTTCCCCGGGGCCACCGGGTTCATCTGCAGCCCCCGGAAGATGTCGGGCAGTGCGATCATGAGGATCGAGGAGTTGATGGTGACGATGAGCACTCCCAACGTGGTGTTGGAGAGGGCGATCCACTTGTACCTTGCGTCTGCCGCATCTGCCGTCGTCACGGGTCAGGTCTACGTGCGATGTGGCGAAACTTCAACTCGACGGCGTCCCCCGGCGCTCACCCCCGCGGTTCCAGTTGTGCCTGCAGGCGAGTTGCCTGCGTGCCGATCCGCCGGTGGAAGGAGACTGCCATGACGACAACCCGCGGACTGCGGACCCGACGACTCGCCCTCGCGACGACGCTGCTGGGGCTGCTGGTCGCCGCCGGATGCGGCACCACGCTCACCGGAGGCGACGCGACGGGCGATCCCACCTCGCCGGCCTCGGGATCCGCTGCCCCGGGCTCGGCGACGCCCTCCCCGAGCGGGTCGGCGTCCGGCGTGCCGGCCATCACCCACGTGTTCGTCATCAACATCGAGAACAAGGACTACGACGCGACCTGGGGCTCGACGTCGCGCGCCCCCTATCTCGCGCGGACGCTGCGGTCGCAGGGCGTGCTGCTGGAGAACTACTACGGCACGGCCCACAACTCCCAGCCCAACTACGTGGCCCAGATCTCCGGGCAGGGGCCGAACCCCCAGATGCAGAGCGACTGCAAGACCTACTCGACCTTCGTTCAGAAGGGCACCTCCTCGCTGGGGCAGGTCGTCGGCGAGGGCTGCGTCTTCCCGGCGTCGGTGCCGCACCTGCCCGGCCAACTCCAGGCCAAGGGCCTCACCTGGAAGGGCTACATGGAGGACATGGGCACCCCGTGCCGGCACCCTGTGATCGACACCACCGACACCATGCAGAGGGCGCGGGTGGGTGACCAGTACGTCGTGCGGCACAACCCGTTCATGTACTTCTCCTCGATCACGGACGCCGCCGACTGCGGCGAGCACGTGGTCGACCTGAACCGCCTCGCCACCGACCTGTCCTCGGCGTCCATGACGCCCAACCTCGCCTACATCTCGCCGAACCTGTGCCACGACGGCCACGACTCCCCGTGCGTCGACGGTGAGCCGGGAGGCCTCACGAGTGTCAACGGCTGGCTGCAGACGTGGGTGCCGAAGATCCTTGCCAGCCCCGCGTACAAGGACCAGGGCATGCTCGTCATCACGGCCGACGAGTCGGAGAGCCCGCGCTCGGACTCCAGCGCCTGCTGCGGCGAGGGCCCGGGGCCGAACGCGCCCCTGCCCGGCATCAACGGACTGGGCGGTGGTCGGATCGGCGCCCTGATCCTGTCGCCGTTCGTTTCGCCCGGCACGACGAGCAGTACGCCCTACAACCACTACTCGCTGCTCGCCTCGATCGAGGACGTCTTCGGGCTCGCGCACCTCGGCTACGCCGCGGCCCCCGGCCTCAGCCGGTTCGGGGCGGACGTCTACAACCGCTGACAAGGGGATGCGGCCGCAGGTGTGGGGCGTGTGGGGCTCGAACCCACGACCCAGGGATTATGAGTCCCATGCTCTGACCGGCTGAGCTAACGCCCCGCTGCGCGCCGGCGCCTGGCCGCACCCGGTGGGGCGGCGCTCGCGCGCCCCTGATTCAAGCACATCGGCGTCCCACCCCGACGACATCCGGACGCCGCAACCGCACCGCCGCGCCCCTTGTCGGCCACCCGCGCGTCACCTCCCGGCACCTGTTGTTCACCCAAACGACAGATCGATGACATTTAGGTGACAGAGGTGCGCAACCTTGGCCGAGCAACATCGCTTGCGTGTACGACACCGTAGCCAGTGGCCGGTCAGCCCATTTCGCGGCGCTTGACGAGGCCCGTCCCAATCGCTTCCAGTTCAAGATCATGTTCGTGTCGGGCATGGGCTTCTTCACCGACGCGTATGACCTGTTCATCATCGGCGTGGTCGTCAGCCTGCTCAAGAGCGAATGGCACCTCAGCACCACGCAGGTGTCGCTCCTCAACTCCGCGACCCTCATCGCCTCGGCGTTCGGCGCGATCGTGTTCGGCCGCATCGCCGACATGCTCGGCCGCAAGCGCATCTACGGGTACGAAGTGCTCGTACTGGCCGCCGGCGCGATCGCCTCGGCCCTCTCCCCCAACTTCGCGTTCCTGCTCGTCGCCCGGGTGATCCTCGGGATCGGCGTCGGGGGCGACTACCCGGTCTCCGCGACCATCATGAGCGAGTACTCGGGCAAGCGCAGCCGCGGCCGCATGGTCGGGCTCGTCTTCGCCATGCAGGGCGCCGGCCTGGTGTTCGGCCCGCTGCTCGCCTCTGGGCTGCTGGCCTCCGGCCTGTCGCACCAGATGACGTGGCGACTGCTGCTCGGCTTCGGCGCGATCCCCGGCCTCGCCGTGTTCTACCTCCGCCGCCAGATCAAGGAGACGCCGCGCTTCGCCCTCGCGGGCGGCGTCGCCGACGAGGCCGCGGCCGCGATCGCCATGGCCACGGGCACCACCGGGACGCCGGCGGCGTCCGGTGAGTCGGTGGCCCGGATCACCGGCGGCGCCTTCTCCGGCGCCCGCGCGCTGTTCGCCAGCCCCCGCATGATCCGCTGGCTCATCGGCACCGCGGTCACCTGGATGCTGCTCGACTTCGCCTACTACGGCAACTCGATCTCCAGCCCCGCGGTGCTCGGCCTGCTCAACCCGCACGCCAGCCTGCTGAGCAACACCCTGGTGCAGCTCGGCATCTTCGCGGTCTTCGCCCTGCCCGGCTACTTCCTGGCGATCTGGCTGATGGACCGCATCGGACGCCGCCCGATCCAGCTCTTCGGGTTCGCGCTCATGGCGGTGGCGTTCCTGCTCATCGCCGCGGTTCCCGGGGTGGTGCACGCGGCCGGCGCGTTCGTGCTGCTGTACGGCATGAGCTACCTGTTCAGCGAGTTCGGCCCGAACACGACGACCTTCGTCTACCCGGCGGAGATCTTCCCGGTCGAGGTGCGCACCACCGGGCACGGCATCTCCGCCGCGGCCGGCAAGATCGGCGCCTTCGTCGGCGCCTACCTCTTCCCGCAGATGCTCGCCTCGTCGATGGGCATCCGGGGTGCCGAGCTCGTCGCCGGCCTGGTCTCGCTGCTGGGCGTGGTCATCACCGCGGTGTGCCTGCCCGAGCCGAAGGGCCGCTCCCTCGAGGAGCTCACCGAGATCGGGCTCTCCCGCTCCCGGGCGTCCGACAGGGAACTCGTCTCCGCCTCGGCATGAGCACCGGTCGGATCGTCGTCGGGGTCGACGGCTCGCCCCACTCCATCGCCGCCCTCCGCTGGGCGCTCGACCACGCCGAGCGGCTGGGCTGGCAGGTGCAGGCCGTCTACGCCTGGCAGCTGCCGATGATCGCGGTGCCGGGGGCCTTCGACCCCGACGAGATGGAGCGGGTCGCCGGCGAGGAGCTGGTGCGCACGGTCAGCCAGGTGGCCCCGTCGCCCAGGGTTCCCCTCGAGACCACCACCGTGCACGGGGACGCCGGCCAGTGCCTCATCGCCGCCGCCCAGGGTGCCGACCTGCTCGTGCTCGGCACCCGCGGACGGTCGCCGTTCCGGGGGCTGCTGCTCGGGGCCGTGAGCCAGGGGTGCGCGGCGTCCTCGCCCTGCCCCGTGGTCATCGTCAAGAACCACAACATCTGAACACCGCTGACAGCAGGGGGCGGGCTCCGGGTGGACAACCGGGAGCCCGCCCCTTCGTCAGCTCTCCGTGGTCTCCGTCGCCCGCCGCCGGAGACCGGACGCCAGTAGGGTCCGCGCCCGGTGGTGCTCCTCGGTGAGGTCGTGGAGGCGGGCCTGGAGCAGGTCCGGCAGGGTGACCACCCCGACCGCCAGCCCGTCGGCGTCCACCACCCGGGCTTCCGCGACGTCCAGCTCGGCGAACAGGTAGGCGACGGTGCGCAGGGTGGTGTCCGGGCGGAC
Organism: Propionibacteriaceae bacterium; assembly: GCA_036261615.1. Taxonomy (GTDB): domain Bacteria; phylum Actinomycetota; class Actinomycetes; order Propionibacteriales; family Propionibacteriaceae; genus JAJYQH01. The sequence goes on from DATAKK010000085.1 coordinate 43,318, forward strand.
GTCGAGCGTGAACTCGGTGCCGGAGGCCGCCGGGTGCATGACGTCGCGGGCGAAGAACGTCTCCAACGGGTCGGTGGAGTACTCGCGGGTGAGGTGCAGCCCGCGCCGGGCGATCTTCTCGGTGAGCACGGACCGCTTGAGGACGAGAACCGAGAGCGCGTAGGCCGCCGTCGAGGCGAGGAGCAGGGGAAGCAGCGCGCCCCACTGGTGGGTCAGCTCGAGGGTGAACACGACGCCGGTGAGCGGTGAGCGCATGACGCCGCCGAGCACGGCGGCGAGACCGCACATCGCCCAGAATCCCGGCGCAACGTGCGGCAGCACGGTGCCTTCGAGGGCGCCCAGGGCTCCGCCGATCATGAACATCGGCGCGAGGACGCCGCCCGAGGTGCCGGAGCCCAGCGACAGTGACCAGATGAGCGTCTTGACGACGAGGATGCCGAGGATGAGTGACATCGTCGCGCGCCCGGTGAGCAGCGACCCGATGACGTCGTAGCCGACCCCGAGCGCCTTGGGCTCCACCAGGCCGCCGAGTCCGATGATCACCCCGCCGATGGCCGGCCACCACATCCAGTGGATCGGCAGCCGGTGGAAGGCGTCCTCGGCCTTGTACACGAGCCAGGTGGCGCCGAGCGCGAGCAGTCCCCCGGTGAGGCCGGTGACGATGGCGAGCGCGTTGATCGTGGGGTCCAGGTGGATGGGCGCCTGGGGGACGCCGAACACCGGTCCCCCGCCGAGGAGGTAGCCCCGCAGCACGGTGGCGACGCCGACGGCCGCCACCACCGGGACGAAGCTCCGCGGGCGCCACTCGAACAGCAGCAACTCGACGGCCAGCAGCACGGAGGCGAGGGGCGAGTTGAAGGTCGCCGCCATGCCGGCGGCCGCGCCGGCGACCAGCACCGCCTTGCGCTCGTCGGCGGTGAGGCGGAGTAGCTGCGCGAACAGCGAGCCGAGCGCGCCGCCCGTCATGATGATCGGCCCCTCCGCCCCGAACGGGCCGCCGGTGCCGATGCTCACCGCAGCGGAGATCGGCTTGAGCACGGTCACCTTGGGCGAGACCCGGCTGCCACCCGTGAGGATGGCCTCGATCGCTTCGGGCATGCCGTGCCCGCGGATCTTCTCCGAGCCGAAGCGCGCCATGAGGCCCACGACGAGGCCCCCGACGACGGGGGCGAGCAGGATGAGCCACCACCGGTCGTGTGCGGAGCCGGGCGCGACGAGGGCGGTGGCGGCCCGGTGGAAGAAGACGAGGTTGGTGACCAGGCCGATGAGCCGCAGCAGCACCCAGGCGGCGAGACCGGCGAGCGCGCCGATGGGCAGGGCCAGCAGCGCGACGATCACCATCCGGTGGTCGACGGCGAAGTCGCCCAGCACCGGGCGCTGGCGCCGCTGCAGCAGGCCGCGCCGGCCCTCCAGGGCGTCGGAGGGCGCGCTCACAGCGGCAGCCCTCCGCGCTGCACGGACGCCGGCAGGCCGGCGACGGCCTCGTGGATCGCCCCCAGTACCCGGGCCGCGACCTCGCGGTCGTCCGGGCTGATGGTCGACAGCAACCGCTCCCATTCCGCGTGCCGCCAGGCGAGCACCCGGCAGACCAGCGCGCCGCCGGCGTCCGTGAGCGTCAGCGTCACCATCGACCGGTTACCGGTGTTCTCCCGGCGGTCGACGAGGCCGGCCCGCACGAGGCGGTCGACCATCCGCGTCACGGACGATGGTGAAACGCCGACGCTCCTCGCCAGGGTGCTCGACGGGATGGGACCGGAGTCGGACAGTGCGAACATGAGCCGCATCTGGGGCAACGACACCGCGGGCGCCACGGCGTCGACGCTGCGGATGGCGAGGTCGACGAGGTCACGGGTGGCGAGCTGGAACGCCAGGATGTCCGAGGTGCTGGTAGGGCCGCTGGGCCCGGAGGAGGTTTCGATCAGATCTTGCACTCTGCAAGTGTTGCACAATGCAAGGTCGTCACCGGACGAGCCCGCGCCTCCGGAGCTGTCGGCGCAGGTCGGCTGCGTCGCTGAACCGGACGGCGTCCATGCCCGCCCTCGCGGCCGCAGCGACGTTCTCGGGCGAGTCGTCGACGTAGAACACCCCGGCGAGACCGTGTCCGAGCCGCTGCGCCAGGGCGTCGAAGATCCGCGGATCGGGTTTGATGAGGCCCTCGGCCCCCGACACGACGACGTCGTCGAACAGGGCGAACACGTCGGGGAACTTCTCGAGCGCCCGTGGGAACGTCTCGGCCGACCAGTTCGTGAGCCCCACCAGCCGGACGCCGCTCGCGTCCAGCTCGGCGAGGATCTCGGCCGTGCCGGACACCAGGCCGGTGAGCGACTGGGCGAAGTGGCGCCGGTAGGCGGCGATCTCGGGCGCAAGGTGCGGATGCGTGGCCATCGCCTCTGCCTCGGCGTCCGCCCAGGGCCGGCCGGCGTCCTGACGCCTGTTCCATTCGGTGAAGTCGAACTCGGCACCGCTGATGAACCGCTCGGCACGCTCGCGGCCGACCTCGGACGCGACGGCCGCCGCAGGGTCCCACCGCACGACGACCCCGCCGAGGTCGAACACCGCCGTGGTCATGGCTGCAGGCTAGCCGAGGGGCGCCGCCAGGACTGCTAGGAGATCCCGTACCACTCTCGCGCGGCCTCACGCGAGGACTCGGTCAGCACCGTGAACCGCACCGGCGTTCGTCCGGCCGCGACGACGGCCCGTTCGAGCACGTCGCGCAACCGCCAGACGTCGGCCGGGGCAGCACCCCGCACGTCCAGGGTGGCCGCGACCCGCTCGGCGGTCCAGCCGGTCGTTCGCTCCAGCGACTCCTCATCGAGGCCGGATAGGGCGAGGTTCGCCCGCAACTCGCGGGCCGTCTGCTCCCGCTGGGATTCGGTCAATGACACGAACACATTGTCGCGACCCGCACAACACCCGCTCCCAGACCCGATCGGGGGTGTTCTTCGCCGCTCCGAGGCCCTCGGCCAAGAGGTCGCGAACAACGTTCGACGTTTTCCACCGTAGTCAGTGGAAAATGTCGAAAGTTCATCAGGACAGCTGCCAACTGCGCTTGCTGAGCCCGTACCAGAACCCCTCGATCGTCGACATCGCCGACGCGGACGCCGCCCCGTCGGGGTTCGCCGCGCCGAGCGCCACGTACAGCGGTGCCCAGTGCTCCGTGCGCGGGTGCGCCTCCCGGGCGGCGGGCGCCTTGGCGAGGAAGTCGAACAGCGCGTCGAGATCCCCGGCGGCGACGGACTCGGCGGCCCAGTGGTCGAACTCCGCGGAGGGGGCGGGTGGCTCGGCGTCCGCGGGCTCACCAGGGTGGAACCAGCGCAGGTTGTGGGTGGTGAAGCCCGAACCGATGATGAGGGTGCCCTCGTCGCGCAGCGGCGCGAGCGCGCGGCCGAGGTCGAACAGCTGCACCGGGTCGAGGGTCGGCATCGACAACTGCAGCACCGGCACGTCGGCGTCCGGGTACATCTCGACAAGGGGCACGTAGGCGCCATGGTCCAGTCCGCGCGTGGGGTCCTGGTAGACCGGGGCGTCCGGCGTTCCGACGAGGCTCGCGACGTCCTCGGCCAGCTGGGTGGCCGGAGGAGCGTCGTAGGTGACCTCGTAGTACTTCTTGGGAAAGCCCCAGAAGTCGTAGACGAGGGGGGCGCCGGTCGTCGAGCTCACGGTGACCGGGGCGTTCTCCCAATGCGCCGAGACCATGAGGATCTGCGTCGGCCTGGGCAGGTGGGAACCCCACTCGGCCAGTTCCCGCGTCCAGGTGTCGTCGTCGGCGAGCGGCGGTGCGCCGTGGCTCAGGTAGGCGACGGGCATGCGGGTGGCGGACGCGGCGGAGGTCACGCCTCTGCAACTCCGGCAAGCCCTCCCGCATTCCGCCCGCCTACACTCGGCCGGTGCCGTCCTACCGCCTGGAGCTCGAGATCGGCCGGCTGCGACCCGGGACGGCCCCGCCCGAGGTCATGGACGCCGCCGTCGGCTCGTGCGGTCATCACGTCGACGCCACCGAGGTCGTGGTGATCAGCGGCACTGCCCGGATCCGGATCCGCTTCAGCGTCCCGGCGTCCAGTGGCACCGAGGAGGACGCCGAGGCCCGTGCCGCCGTCGTGGAGATGCGCCGGGCGGTGGACCGGGTCGCGGACACCGGCCGGCAGCGCCTGCTGCGCCGCCGGCAGGGGAGGTGGCTGCCGGTGCTGTGGCTGTGAGCCCCGCCCGCCGCCCTCAGTAGCGGGTCAGCGCCGCCATCGGCTCGGCGAGATCGTGCAGGGGCACGACGCTGCCGCCGAACATCACGGTGGCCCTGATCGCCGGGTCGGCCGCCGCCCGGTCGAGGTGGTCGACGGACGGCCCGAGGGCCAGTTCGGCGATCCGCCCCTCCGCCGCCGCCCGGAGGATCGCGGCGAGGTCGTGCTGGCCGCCGGCCGCGAGCCGCTCGAGCAGGACGTCGTCGCGCCGCTGACGCTCGGCCTCGAGGAGCGGGAGCGCCGCCGCGTAGAGGTCCTTCACCGACATGTGGTCGGGGTTGCCGCGAACGGACGCCGCGAGCAGCCCCGGCGGCCGCCAGATCGACCGCAGCGACGCGACGAGCGCCTCCACCCCGGCGAGGACGACGGTCCCCTCGCCGGGCCGGCTCGAGTGGACGTCCAGTCCCTGCGCGACCCGGCGGAGGAACTTCTCGAGCCACACCTTGTCGTTCTCGCCTCCGCCGCCGAGGCCGTGGAAGTTGGCCCCGCCGCCCGGCCGGGCGGTCCACGACAGGTGCTCCTGCCGCTCGATGTCGCCGACCGCCTCGTCGAAACTCTCCGGGATCTCCTCGAGCGGCAGCCGCTCGATGGAGTGCTCGGTGGCGCGCAGCAGCCGCACCTGGTTGTGGCTCACGGCCACGATGAACCAGAGGTCGCCGGCGTCCAGGTGCAGCGCCAGCTCGGTGAGTCCCGGGACCCACGCCACGCGCACTCCCTCGGGGAGCGGGGTCGCCAGGCGGAAGGTGCGGATGCCGTGGGCGGACGCCAGCACGACGAGCCCGTCGGCCTGGTGCTCCCAGAACGCGTGGTCGGCGCGGAGGTCGTCGAACTGCACCGCCAGCCAGTCGAGCCCGTCGGCGTCCAGTTCGCCGAGCAGTTCCAGCGCCCGGCGCGCGAGCAGGCGGAACCGGTGCGGCCCCTCGCTCACCTGCGGCCCCGTCCGGGCGGTCGGGAGGGTGATCGTGGCCCACGGCCCGGGAAGGGCCGCCAACTCGGCCAGGGTGTACCGAGTGACGGGATCTGTGCTTGTCAGCTCGCTCATGGCGGTTCCCTCTCACGCACGTCGTCGTGCCCGAACCTGTACCTCCAAAGTACGCGCGTCGGGGTGGGTGGGGAGGCGTTTGCCGCCCGAGCAGCCGACCCGCTACCCGTGGACGCGGGCCGCTTCCACCGCACTGGCGAACGCCTGCGGTTGGGCGAGCATGGTGAGGTGGCGGGCGCCCTCGATGATGTGGACGGGCGGGTGGTGCAGGTTCGTGATGGTGTCGCTCAGGGAGCCGCCCTGGTGGTCGTCGCTCCCCCAGACGATCGTCGTCGGCACCGAGATCGCGGCGATCTGCGGCGGGGTCAGGCCGTAGTCGGCGTTGAGCATCAGGTGCTTGAGGCTGCGTTCGTCGGCCCCCTGGCCGAGGGGCCGCACCCACTGGCGCGCCAAGGCGTCGGTCGCCGCCGGGCACGAGGCCGCGCAGCTGTTCGCAATCACCCGCCGCACCGCCCCGGGCCAGCGGGTGGCGAGGCGCAGCACAGTGGTGAAGAACGGGCTGGCGAGCAGGGCGGCGCGCTGCCATCGCGGTCCGAGCCCGATGGGCAGGGCGTCCCCGTCGGCGAAGACGAGGCCGCCGGCGTCCTGCGGGTGCCTGAGTGCCAGGCTCCCGACGATCGCCGCGCCCAGGGAGTGCCCAACGAGCAGGGGACGCCGCAGGCCGAGGGCCCGGACGAAGCCGTCGACGAGGTCCGCCTGGGCCGTGAGGGTCATGGGACCCGGGTAGCGGGTGTAGCCCGGGCCGGGGAGGTCGAGCGCGTACACCCGGTGATGCGCGCCGAGCAGCGGGCCGACCGCCGACCAGACGATCGACGACTCGAGGAAGCCGGGCACGAGCACGACCGGGGAGCCGGCGGTGCCCCACTCCTGGTAGTGGACCTCCGAGGACCCGACGTGGACGAAGTGACCGAAGCCCGGGTCGATGGTTCGCGGCGGCCGCGTGGCCAGGTTGAACGCGAGCGAGGCCAGGGTGACAGCCACCACGAGCGCCAGGACGCCCACCACGAGCCGGCGCAGGAGGCCCAAGCCGCGGTGGCGCCTTGTCGGCGTCCCCCGAGCCCCCGACCGCCGAGCAGTGCGCATGTGCCGATTCAACAGGCCGGGCGGGCGAGGGCCAACCCGGAGGTCCCGGCGTGAACACTTCGACGTTGACCACCGACTTCGGTGGTCAACGTCGACATGATGACGCGTTACGCCCGATGGTCGCAGCGCTCACCCCGTCGCCTCACGTACAGTTCTCACCTGCCCAGCTCGCGCCGCCTCGGGTCGTTCCAGCTACTGCTCGCGGGCTACACCGACTCGCACGCCACGCCATCCCCATCTCGGTCCAGTCCGGAGTTGGCGTAGTACCAGGCGTTGCTCACGTAGTACGCCTCCTGAGGCACCCGCGCCTTCCCGCGCGCGAGGTCGACCCCACCGACCCGCGCCACGCCGTGCGGGAAGCGGGCGTGCATAGCGGCGCAGTTCCCGAACGAGATGACGCTGGGCGCAGTAGCCCTCGCCTTCGATGTGGTCGCCCGAGTCACCACCTGGGTCGTGCTGCGGGCCGTACTGCTGGCGACCGCTGTCGTCCGTTGCACGAGGGCTTTGATGCCGGTCGCCGCGTGGGTCGCCCTCGGCGCCGTCCCTGAGGGCGCAGCCTTGACCGTTGTCGGCTTCCTGGTCGTCGAGGTCGTCCTGCTCGCTGAGGTCTTCGTCGTCCCGGTGGGGGACGTCATCGTCGCCGAGTGAGCGGCGGGTACCGCCGTGTCGGCGCTCGGGCTGTTGGACGCCTCGCTGTTGACGATGGCAACGAAGGCGATGATGACCACCGCGAGGATCCCGATGAGTCGTACCGGCGGCCTCTTGCTGGACGGCGGCTGGGGCGGCAGGTTGAGGTTGAGGCCCTGGATCGGACCTGGCTGGTTACTCATGGTCTTCTTCCCCACGGGCGAAAGGTGACGACTGTCACCTCTCCCTCCTGACGCCCGAACTCTACGTTGACCAGCAGCTCAAAATCCCCTGTAAATCACCGGATTTGCATCATTGCCGAGCCGCGGCAGATGCAGGATCGGCGGACTCACTCCCCGCCCCGGATGAGGAGGTCGCCCGCGTCATCGGACTCTGCCCACGACGCCCCCTGGTCCACCAGCTCCTGCTCGAAGTTCAACGCCGCAATGACGACCTCGCACCGCTCGTCCCAAGCCCCCCGGACAATCGCCTGCTCGGGCTCGACCAGCGCATCGTACGAGCCATCCCCTTGAAGCACCGGAGCCGCCGCGGATGGACCCCTCGTCGCCTCCGACCCGCTGCCGATGCTCGCTCGGTCTGGCGGCAGCTGGCTCATGGTTCCCAAGGGTAGGGACCGGCTGTTGCATCCCCTCAGATCTGCCACTCAGCGGCCCCTCGGTCGACGGGGATGGCTTCACCGACTCTGGGGGACGCGGGCGATGCCCGCTGCGGTCAGCGAATCTGGACGCCGAGCAGCTCCGCAGCCGTCGAGAGTTGCGGCCGACCGTCGACGACCGGCACGAGGAGACACGTCATCCCCGCCCCCACCGCGGCCCCATCATTCCCGGGCGTATCGCCGACGTAGAGGCACTCGCCAGGCTGAACGCAGAGCACCTCTGCTGCCCGCGCGAAGAATCGGGGATCAGGCTTCACCACACCCTCCTCGAACGACAGGACAACCGCGTCAAGGTGTTCCAGCAGGCCGAGTTCGGCCAGCCGTCGCCTGGGATCGAGCGCCGTGTTCGACAGCAGCCCCACGGCGACGCCCCTCCGCTTCATCGCCGCAAGCAGTTCGACAGCGCCGGGAGCTGCGACCCACTGTTCCGGCATCAGGTCATACATCCGGCGCGCCAGCGAGGGCGAGCAGGACGACTCCTCGCTCAGCACCTCCTCGAAAGCGATCCGGTGCACCACCGGATCGAGGTCCCACGCGGCATCAGGGTGACGAGCGCCGGCGCGGGCCCACACCGTCGACAGGACGGGAAGCACGTTCGCGACGTCGACCGTCTCGTTCACGTCTGACGCCGCCTGCTTCAGCCATCCCTCCATCGATCCGGTCATGACGAGGGTGTTGTGGAAGTCGAAGAGCACGCACGCCAACCGCATGAGCCCATCCTCACAGGAGCCGGGCCGTTCACTCGCCTGCTCCAGAAGCGCGCGCTCGGCCCCGAGCCCGAACACTCACACCGGAGGGGAACAGCAGCGCGGGCAATCCGGAAGGGCATCGGCGACGAATCCCCTCTGGCAGCTGGTCAAATCGGGAGGTCTGCAGATGCGCGTGAAGAGCTTGATGTCGGCGGTCGGGGCGGTCGTCGTGCTCGGCGGGACGGCGGCCGGCTGGTGGGGCATGAGCGCAACCTCGATGGGGTCGTCGCAGCCGATGTCGTCGTCCTCGAGCATGCCGAGCGGTCGGCACACGATGCCCGACGGCACGGTGATGGGCGGGCCCTCGATGACCTCGGCAACGAGTGCGTCTGCTGGACCCGCCTCAGGGCAGGATGGACAGCCGTCCTCAGCCGCCTCGATGGTCTGCGGTGATGAGACTGCTCAGGCGGTGCAACGCACCTTCGCCATGAAGGCCCTCCCGCGCCGCACGTCGGTCTGGTCCGACCCCGTCTACCGGTGCACGTACGCACTGGCCGCCGGCGAACTGACCGTGACCGTCGCTGACCTCTCAACAGCCGAAGCGGGACGGACCTGGTTCGACTCGCTGCGAAGGCGACTGCCGACTGCGGTCACGATCACCGGAATGGCGAACTTCGGCTTCCCCGCCTTCGAAACCCGCAGAGGAGACGTCGTCTTCTTCAAGGACGACAAGACGCTGTGGGTCGACGCGAGTTCAGTCGCCACGTCGCAACTGCCGGCGCACTCCACCCGTACCGACGCCGCGTACCAGATCGCGAGCGCCGTGATCGCCTGCTGGAGCGATTGAAACCGAACCGTCGTCGGGCCAGAACCACGTTCCTTCCACCGCGAGCAAGGGGAATTGACATGAGCACCAGGTCTCACCCGCAGTCGTCCGTCGGGCCATCGCGCACGTCGATCTGGACGGGCGTCGCATTACTTCGCCCGGTCGCAATGGTGGCCGCCTTCCTCACTATGGGCATCCACATGTACCTGGCTCCGATGCACCTGGAGGAGAAGCCGTACATCGGCGTGGCCTTCCTGATCGGCTCGGCCGCCCTCGCCGTGAGCATCGTGGGACTCGTGAGCGACCGAGAACGGACGCGGACGGCTGCCTGGCTTCTCGGGGCAGCACCTTACTGGTGATGTCCATCGCCTTCCTCCTCAGTCGCACCGTCGGCTTGCCCGGCCACTACTTGGAGACCTGGGACAGTCAGCCTGAAGACATCCTGGGACTGGTGACATTGGGGCTCGAACTGCTGTTCTGCGGATGCTGCCTTGGCTCGCTCACTGTCAGCTGGACGGCCACGGCTTCCGCCCGAGGGTCACGGCGGCTGTCACTCCATGGACGGGCGACCCCGTCGGCCTGAGGGCCCGACGTCCCCGGACAGGAGTTCCACGGCCCCCAACGTGACATCGTGGCTGGCGTGTGGGGTGCCAGTCGTGACTCTGCTTTCGTCACGCCATAGCGGCTGCCGCACGTCGGGTGCACGCCGAGAAACAACGAAGGCCGCGTGACTGGTGTTTCTCCTCGTCATCGCGGCCTTTGCGGTGGCTCCCCCGCCTGGACTCGAACCAGGAACCCTCTGATTAACAGTCAGATGCTCTGCCAATTGAGCTACAGGGGATCAGCGCCTGAGCGCGGTTACGAACACTAGCAGACCCCCACTCACAACCCGTAATCGGCCTTGAGGCGCTCGGTGGCGGCGACGACGAGGCGCGAGACCTCCGGGTCGTTGAGGTCCGCGGAGCCGATGGCCATCGCGTGCCAGACGATCGCAGCGCCCTCCCCCGACGGGCCGACGCCCGCGGGCTGACGGCGTCCGGACACCAGGACCTCACCTCCGGGCACCC
>DATAKK010000084.1:0-120203 GCA_036261615.1 Propionibacteriaceae bacterium
TGGAGCGGACGACGGGAATCGAACCCGCGTAGCCAGTTTGGAAGACTGGGGCTCTACCATTGAGCTACGTCCGCGCGCCCCGCTTCGAGGTTCGACCAGAGTTGTCCGAATCCCCTCCGAGGGCCGTCACAGCGTAGCCCAAACCCGCAGCCGCCCGCATATCCGCATCCCGCCCGGGGACGCCGGCGGCCTCGCGGTTTGCCCTCAAAGTCGCTGCCGATAGGATTGCCGAGCGCATGCGGCGTCACAGTCCGACGCCTGAATCAACCACAGGAGACCACGTGCCCAGCACCGTCGAGAAGCTGACCCCCACCCGGGTGAAGCTCACCATCGAGCTGCCCTTCGCTGAGCTTCAGCCCAGCATCGACAAGGCCTACGCCGAGATCAGCAAGCAGGTGAAGCTGCCCGGATTCCGCAAGGGCCACGTGCCCACGGCGCTGATCGACCAGCGGTTCGGCCGGGGCGCCGTCCTGCAGGAGGCCATCAACGACGCGCTGCCGAACGCCTACGGGGCGGCGGTCGCCGAGAACAACGTCGTGCCGCTGGGCCAGCCCGAGGTCGAGGTCACCAAGCTCGAGGACGGCGAGGTGGTCGAGTTCACCGCCGAGGTCGACATCCGCCCCGAGTTCGACCTCCCCGACCTGTCGACGCTGAGCGCCACGGTGCCGGTCGCCGAGGTGTCGCAGGACCTCATCGACGAGCAGATCGAGACGCTGCGCCAGCGCTTCGCGACCACCACCGACGTCGACCGTCCGGCCGCCGACGGCGACGTCGTCACCATCGACCTCGAGGGCAGCCAGGACGGCGAGGTGCTCGAGGACGCCACGGCGTCCGGCATCACCTACAAGATCGGCTCGGGCGGCATGCTCGAGGGCCTCGACGAGGCCGTCACCGGACTCTCGGCAGGCGAGTCGGCGACCTTCTCCTCCACGCTGCTGGGCGGCGCGCACCGCGGCGAGGAGACCCAGATCAAGGTGACCGTCACCAAGGTGCAGGAGCAGGAGCTGCCCGAGGTCGACGACGAGTTCGCCCAGATGGTGAGCCAGTTCGACACCGTCGACGAGATGATGGCCGACCTGCGCGCGAGCGTCGAGAACTACGGGCGTGTCCAGCAGGCCAGCGCCGCCCGCGACAAGGTACTCGAGGAGCTCGTCTCCCAGGTCGAGTTCGACCTCCCGCAGTCGCTCATCGACCAGGAGATCGACGCGCGCAAGCAGCAGATCAACGACCAGCTGAGCCGCGCGGGCCTCACCGTCGAGCAGTACATCGAGGACGCCGAGGACGAGACGGCCGAGACCCCCGAGGAGTTCTGGGCCGAGATCGAGAAGGGCTCGCTGCAGGCGCTCCGTGCGCAGATCGTGCTCGACAAGCTCGCCGACGACCGCGGCTTCGAGGTGAGCCAGCAGGAGCTCACCCAGTTGCTGTTCCAGAAGGCCCAGCAGAACGGCACCTCGCCGGAGCAGGAAGCCCAGCACATGGTCGACCACAACCACATGGGCGAGTGGATGCAGGAGGTCCGCCGGGGCAAGGCGCTCAGTGAGATCGTTGCCGCGGCGACCATCACCGACGAGGAGGGCGCTCCGGTCGACCTCTCCGCGATCAACCCCGACGGGTCCGTCGCCCAGGCGCAGGACGAGGACCTCGTCCACGCCGAGGTCGCCGAGACCGAGGCCACCGAGCCCGGCCTGGCCGCCGAGGTGGAGGCCGAGGAGGCCTGAGCCTTCGGCCCGCAGATCCCCGGGAGCCCGCCCACCGACCTCAGTTGTCGGGGGCGGGCTCCTCGCGTGAGACGCCCGGATCGTAGGATCGTCACGGACGTCGGCGCACCCGCGTGCCGCCTGTCGGCGTCCGAGGGGAAGGACCGCACCACCATGAGCACCGAGCCGGACGCGGGTCAGCCTCCTGTCGCGCCGTCGGCCCGGCTCCCCGGGCCCGCCACCTCGTCGTTCTGGTCGGTGGTGCTCTCACTGGCCGCCGTCGGCCTCTCGTTGGCCCTGCTCCGCGACCTCGCGTCGCTCATCGCGCCGACCTTTCTGGCGCTCAACCTGCTCATCGTGGTCTACCCGCTGTTCCGCAGGCTGCACGCCGCCGGCGTCCCGCGCGGCGCCGCCGCCCTGGCGGTCGCGATCGCCGTGCTGGGCGTGCTGGCCGTCTTCGTCTGGGGCATGGCCTACTCGATCACGGCGATGGTCACCCAGCTGTCGGGCTACGGGGACAGGTTCACCGCGATCTACCACCAGGCGCTGCAGTCGCTCACCCGTCTCGGTTTCAGCCAGGACGTGCTGCTCGCCCGGCTCAAGGCCCTCGACCCGAGCAGCATGCTCTCGTTCGCCACGTCGGTGCTCGCCAACGCCCAGGGGTCGCTGTCGCTGCTCACCGTCCTCGTGCTGTCGCTGCTGTTCATGGTGATGGACATCCCGGCGGTGCACGGGCGTCTCGACGCCGCGAGCCGGTCGCACCCGTCGTTCGTCGCCGGCCTGTACGACTTCGCCGAGGGTGTCCGCCGCTACTGGGTGGTGACGACGGTGTTCGGGCTCATCGTGGCGGCCCTCGACTGGGGCGTCCTCATGGTGATCGGGGTGCCGCTCCCGTTCGTCTGGGCGCTGCTGAGCTTCATCACCAACTACATCCCGAACCTCGGCTTCGTCATCGGGGTGATCCCGCCGGCGCTCATCGCCTGGTTCGACAAGGGCTGGGTCTCCGCGGTCGTCGTCGTCGTCGCCTACGTCGTGCTGAACTTCGTCGTCCAGTCGCTCATCCAGCCCAAGGTGGCGGGGGAGGCCGTCGGCCTCACCGCGACCGTCACCTTCCTGTCCCTGTTCCTCTGGACGTACATCTTCGGCGCGCTCGGGGCGCTCATCGCGCTGCCGTGCTCGCTGCTCGTCAAGAGCCTGCTCATCGACACCGACCCGTCCCTGCGCTGGCTGGACGCGCTCATCGCCGCCCGGACGCCGCCGGCGTCCGGTGTGGCGGGTGGCGGGACGCTCGCCGGACGGGCCTCGGGGGCCGACAGCGACACGACCAACGCCGTCAGCGAACAGTGACGGGACCCTCGTTGTTTTGTCCTCCCGGGCCGGTAGGTTTCAAGGCGTGAACATTCCACAGCTCTCCAGCCCCGGCGCCCCTCGGGCCGCGGCAGCCCCCGGCGGTGGCGCGGGCATGACCGACAACGTGTACCAGTCGTTGCTGGCCAACCGGATCGTCTTCCTGGGCGACGAGGTCCGCGACGAGAACGCCAACGCGATCTGCGCCCAGTTGCTGCTGCTCAACGCCGAAGATCCCGAGCGCGACATCTACCTCTACATCAACAGCCCCGGTGGCTCGGTGACCGCCGGCATGGCGATCTACGACACCATGCAGTGGATCAGCAACGACGTCGCGACCGTGGCGATGGGCCTGGCCGCGTCCATGGGGCAGTTCCTGCTGAGCGCGGGGGCGAAGGGCAAGCGGTACGCCCTCCCGCACAGCCGCATCCTCATGCACCAGCCCTCCGGCGGCATCGGCGGCACGGCCTCCGACATCCGCATCCAGGCCGAGCAGAGCCTGCACGTCAAGCGCGAGATGGCCCAGCTGATCGCCGAGCACACCGGCCAGACGGTCGACCAGATCGAGGCCGACTCCGACCGCGACCGCTGGTTCACCGCCCCCGAGGCGCTGGCCTACGGCTTCATCGACCACGTCTACGAGCGGGCCAGCCAGATCGCCTCGGCTGAGTCCCCCAACCAGTGAGGACTTCATGACCACCAACTTCGTCACCCCAGCGATGGCGGCCCCGGCGATGCCGGGTGGACGCGCGCCGCTCGGCCCGAGCATGGACTACTACATCCCGCAGTGGGAGGAGCGCACCAGCTACGGCGTCCGTCGGGTCGACCCCTACACCAAGCTGTTCGAAGACCGCATCATCTTCCTCGGCACCCCGATCACCGACGACATCTCGAACGCGGTGATGGCCCAGCTGTTGTGCCTGCAGCAGATGGACGCCGAGCGGCCGATCTCGATCTACATCAACTCCCCGGGCGGCTCGTTCACCGCGCTCACCGCGATCTACGACACGATGCGCTACATCAAGCCGCAGATCCAGACCGTGTGCCTCGGCCAGGCGGCGTCCGCTGCGGCCGTGCTGCTCGCGGCGGGCACGAAGGGCAAGCGGCTCGCCCTGCCGAACTCGCGCATCCTCATCCACCAGCCGGCCACCGAGGGCGGGTACGGGCAGTCGTCCGACCTCGAGATCCAGGCCCGCGAGATCCTGCGCATCCGCTCGCTGATGGAGGAGATGCTCGCCCACGACACGGGCCAGAGCATCGAGACGATCAGCCACGACATCGAACGCGACAAGTACCTCACGGCCGAGCAGGCCAAGGAGTACGGCATCGTCGACGACATCCTGCCCTCGCTCAAGGACGTCAGCTGACACGACTCCCGGCGGACCGGCGGTCCGGCGTCCGGGCCGCCCTCTCGACCCGAGGTTGAGAGTGGCGACATCGCCGCAAACCGCTGGTCCGCGGTCGGGGGCGTGGCTAGATTGGGCCCCTCGACGGCGTTGATGCCCAGCCGGCGTTGTCGCCACAACCGGCCGCACGGTGGCCACATCCACGCAACACTGGGAAGCAAACGAAGGAGACAGATCATGGCCCGCATCGGTGAGTCCGGCGACCTGTTCAAGTGCTCCTTCTGCGGCAAGAGCCAGAAGCAGGTGAAGAAGCTCATCGCCGGCCCCGGCGTCTACATCTGCGACGAGTGCATCGACCTGTGCAACGAGATCATCGAGGAGGAGTTCTCCGACGCGACCGACATCGGTCTCATCGACGAACTCCCCAAGCCCACCGAGATCCGCACGTTCCTCGACTCCTACGTGATCGGGCAGGACCTCGCGAAGAAGACCCTCGCGGTCGCGGTCTACAACCACTACAAGCGGGTGCAGGCCCAGGCGGTCACGCCGGCCCGGCGGGGAGTCGACGAGGAGAACGTCGAACTCGGCAAGTCGAACATCCTGCTCATCGGGCCGACCGGGTGCGGCAAGACCTACCTCGCGCAGACCCTGGCCCGCATGCTCAACGTGCCGTTCGCCATGGCCGACGCCACCGCCCTCACCGAGGCCGGCTACGTCGGCGAGGACGTCGAGAACATCCTGCTCAAGCTCATCCAGGCGGCCGACTTCGACGTCAAGAAGGCCGAGACCGGCATCATCTACATCGACGAGATCGACAAGGTCGCCCGCAAGTCCGAGAACCCGTCGATCACCCGCGACGTCTCCGGTGAGGGCGTGCAGCAGGCGCTGCTCAAGATCCTCGAGGGCACGACCGCGTCCGTGCCGCCGCAGGGCGGCCGCAAGCACCCGCACCAGGAGTTCATCCAGATCGACACGAGCAACGTGCTGTTCATCGTGGGCGGCGCGTTCTCCGGGCTCGAGCACATCATCAACCAGCGGGTCGGCAAGCGCCCGATCGGTTTCAACACCGACGAGTCGGCCCGGGCGGTGGACGCCGACCCCTTCTCGCTCGTGACGCCCGAAGACCTGCACAAGTTCGGGCTGATCCCCGAGTTCATCGGCCGGCTGCCGATGATCGCCTCGGTGCAGCCGCTCGACAAGGGCGCGCTCATGCAGATCCTCACCGAGCCCCGCAACGCGCTCGTCAAGCAGTTCCGCAAGCTGTTTGACCTCGACGGCGTCCACCTCGAGTTCACCGACGACGCCATCGAAGCGGTGGCCGACAAGGCCCTGGCCCGGGGCACCGGGGCCCGAGGCCTGCGGGCGATCCTCGAGGAGACCCTGCTCGACGTCATGTACGACGTGCCGAGCCACGACGAGGTGGCCGAGGTCGTCGTCACGGCCGAGGTCGTCAACGGGCTCGCCCAGCCCACCATGGTGCCGCGCGCCAAGCTGGCCCAGCGCGGCGAACTGTCCGCCTGACGGCGTCCCGAACCGCTCCCCCTAACCCGGGGGTGCCGTCGTGGTGGCCGGGTGACGTGCTGAGATAGGCATCAGCACAGGAGGTTGCCACTATGGGCCGCGTCATCGTCCTTGGTTCGATCAACGTCGATCTGGAGATCAAGGTTCCCGTCCACCCGCGCATCGGCGAGAAGGTCGTCGCCGAGTCGTTCTCGCGCTTCGCCGGCGGCAAGGGCGCCAACCAGGCGGTCGCCGCCCGCGGCGCGGGGGCCCAGGTGCATATGGTCGGCGCCGTGGGCACCGACGAGTCCGGCCGGGCCTACCTCAACCGGCTCTCCAACCTCGGCATCCACCTGCACGTCGAGCGGCACACCGACGTCCCCACCGGCATCGCCTTCATCACCACCGACGGTGGTGGCGACAACACGATCGCGCTCGTCCACGGTGCCAACGCGCGGGTCGCCGTCCGCGCCCTCGACGCGATCCGCAACCCTCAGCCCGACGACCTGCTGCTCACCCAGATGGAGATCGAGCCCGAGTCGGTCATCGCCGGCGTCCGGCACGCCGTCGAGAACGGATGGCGGGTCGTGCTCAACCTGGCCCCCTACGAGACCCTGCCCGCCGACGTCATCGCCGCCGCCGACCCGCTGATCATCCGCGAGAAGGAACTCCCGCTGCTCGAGGCCGACGGCCTGCGGCCGGAATCGATGGTGGTCACCCGGGGCAAGCGCGGTGCGAGCTGGGGCGACATCACCGTGCAGGCGACCCTCGTGCCCGAGAGCCAGGTGGTCGACACCATCGGCGCCGGTGACGCCTTCTGCGGGGTGCTCGCCGCAGCCTTGAGCAAGGGCCTCGACCGGCGGGCAGCGCTCGAGCAGGCGCTCAGCGCCAGCGCCGCCCGCGTGCGCCAGTACGGAGCCCAGCCCAACCCCAAGCTCTGACCTCGCCTCGACCCGGTAACCGGCTCGAAACCGGCACACCGGGCGGGTAGGTTTCCGTGGGTGATCAGCTACCTGCGCTACCCCCACGTGCACGGCGACGATGTCGTGTTCACCGCCGACGACGACATCTGGATCGCCCCCCTCGCCGGCGGCCGGGCGTCGCGGCTCACCACCGAGCACCTGCCGGCCCGCGGTCCCCGGTTCAGCCCGTCCGGACGCCGGATCGCCTGGGCGGTCGAGCTCGGCGGGCGGCCCGACGTGCGAGTGCTCGATCTCGACACCGGCGAGATCTCCCGGATCACGTGGTGGAGCACGCCGGGCACCACGGTCGTCGGCTGGGCCGATGACGAGCACGTCGTCGTGGCCAGTGCCCACGCGCAGCACTACAACCGGCTCAGCCACCTCTACTCCGTGGGCCTGGACGCCACGGTGACTCCGCTGTCCGTCGGCCCCGCGATGGGCTGGGCTCCCGGCCCGGACGGGCGCCTGGCCATCAACACGCCCAACAACCGCGACTCGGCGATGTGGAAGCGGTACCGGGGCGGGACGGCGTCCCAGCTGTGGCTGCGCCGTGACGACCGCTGGAGCCGGCTGCTTGCCGAAGAGACGGCGGGGATGTACTCGCCGGGCTGGTTCGCGGGGCGGCTGTTCTTCAGCTCGGACCTCGAGGCGAGCCTGGAGCAGTCCCCGCTCGGCCAGGCGCAGGTGTGCAGCGTGGACGCCGACGGCGCCGACCTGCAGGTGCACACCCACCACCGCCCCGACGAGGGGTACGTGCGCAACCCGACGACCGACGGCAGCACGATCGTCTACCACGCCCACGGACGCCTCTACGCGCTCGACAGCCTCGATGCCGCGCCGCGGCGGATCGAGGTCGACCTGGCCCTCGGCGCCCCGGCGCGGGAGACGGTCTCCGCCCAGCACAACCTCGACCACATCGTGCCCGACCACGGCGGGGACGCCTCCCTGGTGGGTTGGCGGGGGGCGGCCTACCTGCTCACCCACCGGTCCGGGCCGGCCCGCGCGCTGTCGGCGCTGCCCGGCGTCCGCACCCGCGAACCCGACCTCCTCGGGCGCACCGGTCTCGGCGTCTGGGCCACCGACGCCGAGGGCGAGGACTGCCTGGAGATCGCCCCGCTGACGGGTGAGGGCGACCCGCGTCGCATCTGCGGTGGCGAGCTCGGGCGGGTGCTGCACCTGCGGAGCAACCCGGCGGGCACGCACGTGGGAGTGATCTCCCACGACGGAACGGTGCGCGTCGTCGCCGTCGACGACGGGAAGAGCGTCGTCGCCGGCCGCTCGGTCAACGGCGAGGCGACCGGCCTCGCCTGGTCGCCGGACGGCCGCTACCTCGTGTGGCGCAACCTCGGCCCCGAATCCGTCGACGGCATGATCGGACGCCTCGTCTGCTTCGACACCACCGCCCCGGGCCAGGAGGCCGTGGGGCTGACCTCGGGTCGCTTCAACGACTCCGACCCGGTGTTCACCCGCGACGGCAAGTTCCTCGTGTTCCTCAGCCAGCGCACCCTCGACCCCCACTACGACGAGCTCGGGTTCGACCTCGCCTTCGGCGAATCGGTCCGTCCCTGGCTGGTCCCGCTGCGCGCCGACCAGCCGGCCCCCTTCGGCCCGTCCGCGGACGGCTGGCCGATCTCCGAGTCGGAGCACGAGAAGGGCGAGGGGTCGAGCGAGGGCGACGACGCGCACGACAAGGAGACCGTGCCGGCGGTGGAGATCGACCTCGAGGGCTTCGAGGAGCGGCTGGTGCCCTTCCCGGTGCCGAGCGGCGACTACGACGACCTCGGCGTGTGCGACGGGGGAGTGGTGTGGCTGCGGCGGCACGAGCCTCACGGCGTCCTCGGGGCGTGGCGCTCCGGGGCCGAGGGCGACGATCCGGGATCCCAGGTGGAGCGCTTCGGCTTCGACCACCGCAAGGTCGAGGTGATCGTGCCCCGGGCCGACGGGTTCGCGGTGAGCGGCGACGGCAAGCACCTCGTCGTGCGGGTGAAGGACGACCTCCTGGTCGTGCCCTCCGATCACAGCGTCGAGGACGACGACCCGGCGCGGGTCACGGTCGACCTGAGCCGGCTGCGTCGCCAGGTCGGCCCGCGTGACGAGTTCCGGCAGATGTTCGACGAGAACGCGCGGCTGATGCGCGACCACTACTGGCGTGCGGACATGGACGGCAACGACTGGCACGCGATCACCGAGCGCTACCGGCCGCTCGTCGAGGGGCTGCGTACCCACGACGACCTCGTCGACCTGCTGTGGGAGGTGGTCGCGGAGCTCAACACCTCCCACTCCTACGTCGTGCCGCCCACGGAGGGGATCGACGCGTCCGAACGGGTGGGCCTGCTCGGCGCCGACCTCGAGCCGGTCGAGGAGGGCGCGCGGATCGTGCGCATCCTCCCCGGAGAGTCGAGCGATCCCGCCGCCCGCTCACCCCTCCGGGCAGCGGGCGTGGCCGCCAGGGTCGGCGACGTCATCACCGCCGTCAACGGCGAATCGGTCGCGGACGCCGCCCACATCGGCGAGTTGCTGCAGGGCACCGCGGGGCGCATCGTCGAACTCAGCCTCCTGCGCGAGGGAACCACCCGGCGGGTCGCGGTCGTGCCGCTCGCAGAGGAGGAGACGATCCGCTACCACGACTGGGTCGCCCGCAACGCCGACTACGTGCGCCGGCAGAGCGGCGGGCGGGTCGGGTACGTCCACGTCCCCGACATGATGGGGCTCGGGTGGGCCCAGCTGCGCCGCATGCTCGACGCCGCGAGCCGCTGCGAGGGGGTGGTCGCGGACATGCGCTACAACCGCGGCGGTCACACCTCGCAACTGGTCATCGAACTGCTCAGCCGCCGGGTCATCGGCTGGGACCTCGCCCGCCACTACGAGTCGCCCTTCACCTACCCCTATCAGGCGATGCGCGGGCCGGTCGTGTTCGTCGCCAACCGCTACTCCGGGTCCGACGGCGACATCGTCAACGCCGTCGCCCAGGCGGCCGGGCTCGGCCCGGTGGTCGGCGAGCGCACCTGGGGCGGCGTCATCGGCATCGACGGGCGCTTCGACCTGCTCGACGGCACCGAGGTCACCCAACCCCGCTACGCGAGTTGGCTGCGCGGCTACGGGTACGGGCTGGAGAACCACGGCGTCGACCCCGACGTCGAGGTCGTGCCCGACCCGGACCAGTGGCAGCGGATGCTGACGGGGCCGGAGAGCGACGTGCAACTCGACCGTGCCATCGCCGAGGTGCTGGCCCGGCTGGCGGAGCATCCGGCCGACACGCCCCCCGAGCTGCCCGCCCCGCGCGTCCACGGCTGAGCCGTGCCCGGTGAGGCGCCCGTCGCGGTCGTCTTCGTCGGTCTGGCCACCCTCGACGTCGTCCAGCGGTTTCCCGGGCCGCTGACCCGCGGGGTCAAGGCGGTCTCGGACGAGGTGGAACTCGCCGCCGGCGGCCCGGCGACGAACGCCGCCGTCACCTGTGCCGCCCTCGGCGTGCCGGCCACCCTGGTGACCGCCATCGGCGCGGGACCGGCGGCCGACGTCGTGCGCGGCGACCTCGAGCGCCACGGCGTCCGGGTCGTCGACTGTGCCGGCGACGGGTGGGAGGTGCCCGTGGCGTCCGTGCTGGTGGAACGCGACGGCACCCGCACCGTCGTCTCGCCAGGAGCGCGGTCCAGCGAGGTCCGGCCGACCGCGGAGGCACTCGCGGCCCTGGGTGCCGTAGGCATCGTGCTGGTCGACGGCCACCACCCCCGGCTCGCCGAGGCCGCCCTCGAGGGCCGGTCGCGGGTGGTGCTGGACGCCGGCAGCCCCAAGCCGCACGTCGAGGAGTGGTTGCCGCGAATCGACGTGCTCGCGGCGTCCGCCGACTACGCGGCGGGGCACGGCCTCACCGCCGACCAGGTCGTCGAGCGCGGCCTGGCGGCGGGCTGCCGCAGTGTCGTCGTGACCCAGGGGCCAGACGAGGTGCTCTGGGCCGAAGCGGGACGCCGAGGGCGCCGGCGTCCGCCGACGGTGGACGCGGTGGACACCAACGGAGCGGGCGACGCCTTCCACGGAGCCCTGGTTGCTGAGTTGGCGCGCGGCGTGGACCTCGAGTCGGCGGTCGCCCGCGCGGTCGAGGTCGCTTCGCTACGGGTGACGTCGGCGGGCGCGCGGGGCTGGTTGCGCCGGCTGCGCTGACCTGGCGTGCGAATCTCCCGGCGGGCGCTTACCATGCGGTCAGTGCGGCGTATCATGCTGCGGTGACCCCACCCACCGCACCCGACCGCGCCCGCATCGTCCGGGCGCGCACGGCCGATCTCCTCGTCTTCGGCGTCAACGGCTTCGGCCTGGCGTCCTGGCTGTCGCGGGTTCCCGACATCAAGCAGTCGCTCTCGCTCACCCCGGGCCAGCTGGGGCTGGTGCTGCTGTCGGTGTCGGTGGGCTCGCTGCTCGGGCTCCCGGTCGCCGGCCGGGTGGCGCACCGCTTCGGAGCGGCCAACGCGGTGCGGATCGGCGCGTTCATCGCCCTGCCCGGACTCATGCTCGCCGGGATCGCCGTGCTCCTCGACATCTCCCCGTGGCTGCTCGTCCCGGGCCTGTTTCTCGCCGGACTGGGCAACGGGGTGTGGGACGTCGCCCAGAACCTCGAGGGCACGGTCATCGAACAGGCGCTCGGGCGCGCGATCATGCCGTGGTTCCACGCCGCGTTCAGTGGAGGGACGGTCCTCGCCGCCCTCATCGGAGCCCTGCTGGTGCGCCTGCACGTCGCCGTCTGGCTGCACCTCGGCGTCGTCGCGCTGCTCGCCCTGGCCGTCGTGTGGTGGGGCGCCGCGCAGTTCCTCCAGGCCTTCCAGGAGCCGGAGGGGCACGAGGACGCCGCTCGTCCCGCCGCCGGGTCCCCCTGGCTGGAGCCGCGCACGCTGCTCATCGGCGTCATGGTGCTCGCCGCGGCGTTCACCGAGGGCACCGCGAACGACTGGATGGCGGTCGCCTTCGTCGACGGTCACGGACTCAGCAAGTCGATGGGCGTGGTGGCGCTGGCGGTGTTCCTCAGCTTCATGACGGCCGGCCGGATCCTCGGCACCGGGCTGCTCAACCGCTACGGCCGGGTTCCGGTGCTGCGGATCCTGTTCGGCTCCGCGCTCGTCGGCTGCGCCCTCGTGGTGTTCGGCTCGCCCACGCTGGCGTTCGTCGGGGCGGCCATCTGGGGGCTGGGCGCCAGCCTCGGCTTCCCGGTCGGCATGTCGGCCGCGTCGGACGACCCGGCCCGCGCGCACGCCCGGCTGAGCGTGGTCGCGACCATCGGCTACACGGCCTTCCTCGGCGGCCCCCCGCTGCTCGGCTTCCTGGGCGACCATGTCGGCGTCCTGCGGGCGCTGCTGGTCGTCGGCGTGGTGTCGCTGCTCGCGCTGCTGGTGATCCCGGCCGCCCGGCCGCTGCCGACCGAGCCGCGTCCGTCGTCGGAGCGGGTGCCCGTCGACTGACGGCCTGCCCTGCCCGTCGGGCGTACGACCTGACTGAGGGCGTACGAGATGTCGCCGAAATCGGACATCTCGTACGCCCCGGGAGTCGTTTCGTACGCCCCAGGAGCGGGGGCGAGGGGTCAGGCGGCGGGGGTCGCCAACTCGACGGCGACGTCGAGCGGGAGGGGAGCCTCGATCCACTCGACCTCACCGACGATGCGACCGACGGCCCGCAGGTCGGACTCGATGTCGCGCAGCCGGTCGAGCACGTCGCCCTGCCCGCGGACCTCGGTGCGCAGCACCTCGGTCTTCATCGACACCTTGGCCGTCGACTTGGCGCCGCGCAGGGCCACGAGCACTGCGGCCAGGTCGTCGATGAGCTCGGCCGTTCCGGTCGTGCCGATCTCGCTCTCGACCGGCCAGGACGCCGTGTGCACCGAGCCCTGCTGCCACCAGCTCCAGACCTCCTCGGTGACGAACGGCAGGAACGGGGCGAACAGCCGCAGCAGCACCGAGAGCGCCGTGCGCAGCGCGACGACCGCGGACGCCGACTCCTCGGCCCCCTGCGCGCCGTACGCCCGCTCCTTGACGGTCTCGAGATAGTCGTCGCAGAAGCCCCAGAAGAACGATTCCGACACCTCGAGGGCGCTGGTGTATTCGAAGCGCTCGAACGCCTCGGTGGCCTGGTAGACCACACCCTTGAGCGTTTCGAGCATCGCCCGGTCGAGCGGGTTGGTGACCCCCGACTGGCCCGCGTCGGACGCCGGCATGCCCAGCACGAACTTGCTCGCGTTGAGCAGCTTCATCGCCAGGCGGCGTCCGACCTTCATCTGGGTCTCGTCGAAGGGGGAGTCCATGCCCGGCCGGGCCATCGCCGCCCGCCAGCGGACGGCGTCCGCCCCGTAGCGCTCGAGGATGTCGCTGGGCACGACGACGTTGCCCTTGGACTTGCTCATCTTCTTGCGGTCGGGGTCGACGACGAAGCCTGAGATCGTGGCCCGCTTCCACGGCACGGTGCCGAACTCGAAGTGCGACCGGACGACCCGGCTGAACAGCCAGGTGCGGATGATGTCGTGCGCCTGCGGGGCGAGGTCCATCGGGAAGGTGAGGCGGAACAGCTCGTCGTCGCGCTGCCAGCCGGAGACGATCTCCGGCGTGAGCGAACTTGTGGCCCACGTGTCCATGACGTCCGGGTCGCCGACGAAGCCGCCCGGCACGCCACGCTGGGACTCGTCGAACCCCTCGGGGGCGTCGGAACTGGGGTCGATCGGCAGCCGGTCGACGGGCGCCATCATCGGTGCGGTGTAGTCGGGCTCGCCGTCGGCGTCCAGGCGGTACCAGACCGGGAACGGCACCCCGAAGAAGCGCTGGCGCGAGATCAGCCAGTCGCCGTTGAGGCCGGACACCCAGTTGTCGTAGCGGTGCCGCATGTGCTCGGGCACCCACTGCAGTTCGTCGCCGCGGGCCCGCAGCGCGGCCTTGAGGTCGTCGTCGCGGCCGCCGTTGGTGATGTACCACTGCCGGGTCGACACGATCTCGAGCGGCTTGTCGCCCTTCTCATAGAAGTTCGCCATCCGCTGGGTCGGACGCGGCTCGCCGTCCATTTCGCCGGTCTGCTGCAACCGCTCGACGATCGCGGCCCGGGCGGAGAAGGTCGTCTTGCCCGCCATCTCGGCGTAGAAGTCGGGTCGGGTGAGCCACTCGGGGGTCTCCGCCTGCAGGCGTCCGTCGCGGTTGATGATCGTGCGCATCGGCAGGTTGAGCTCCCGCCACCACTGCACGTCGGTGAGGTCGCCGAACGTGCAGCACATGGCGATGCCGGCGCCCTTGTCCATCTCGGCGGCGGGGTGCGCGAGCACGGGGATCTCGACGTCGAACAGCGGCGAGGTGACGGTGCTGCCGAACAGCGGCTGGTAGCGGGGGTCGTCGGGGTGCGCGATGAGGGCGCACACGCTCGGGATGAGCTCGGGCCGGGTGGTCTCGATGTGGACGTCGCCGCTGCCGTCGCTCTTGTGGAAGGCGATCCGGTGGTAGGCACCGGGGTAGTCGCGGGCCTCGAGCTCGGCCTGGGCGACGGCGGTCTGGAAGGTGACGTCCCACATCGTCGGGGCCTCGGACAGGTAGGCCTCGCCGCGCTCGAAGTTGTGCAGGAAGGCGAGCTGGGCGATCCGCTGCGACTCGAGCGAGACCGTCGAGTACAGCGTGTTGTCCCAGTCGACCGACAGGCCGACATGACGCCACAGCTGCTCGAAGACCTGCTCGTCGATGGCCGTCAGCCGCTCGCACAGCTCGACGAAGTTGCGCCGGCTGATCGAGACCTGCCGCTTCGGGTCGGGCTTGGCGGGCGGTTCGAAGCCGGGGTCGTAGGCGATCGACGGGTCGCAGCGGACGCCGTAGTAGTTCTGCACCCGACGCTCCGTCGGCAGGCCGTTGTCGTCCCAGCCCATGGGGTAGAAGACGTGCTTGCCGCGCATCCGCTGGTAGCGGGCGACGATGTCGGTGTGGGTGTAGCTGAAGACGTGGCCGACGTGCAGCGAGCCGGAGACGGTCGGCGGCGGCGTGTCGATGGAGAACACCTGCTCACGGCGCTCCGGCCGGCTGAAGGCGTAGACCTGCGATTCCTGCCACCGGGCGGCCCACTTGTCCTCGAGCCCCTCGAGGGCGGGCTTGTCGGGGACGGTCTGGGCGGTCATCTCTGCTGAGCTCACCCGGCGATTCTACGGAATCGCGGGACGCCGCTCGCACGGGCGACGGCCCCCCGATCACGCGAGGGGGCACCCCGTCGGCCGGTCCCCGACCTACGCGGGACCCCCGTCGGGAGGGTTCTGCGAAATTGACGCCACCTGCCTCACCCCGCGCTCCACGACCGGTGTGTGGCAGGGGATGCACGTTTCGCAGGATCCCGGTGGGGAGGGTCGACCCCGACGGGCGCCGACGCTCACCCTCAACGCACGTCCGGGCTCAGCCGGCCGCCTTCGTGATCGCGGCCAGCACGGATTCCGGCGTCCGCTTGGCCTGGGAGAGGTCGAACTCCTTGCCGTTGGCGAGGAAGGTCGGCGTGCCGGCGATGTTGGCGCGCAGGCCCCCGTTGTCGACCTGCGCGACGAACCCGCTCATGGCCCGGGAGTCGTAGCAGTTCTGGAAGGTGGTCAGCTGCTGACCGGTGATGCCCGCCTTGGCCGCCCACTCGACCCGCAACTGGTTCTCGGTGAAGTTCGTGCCCTCGGCCGGTGAGTTGTCGTAGATCGCGTCGTAGTACTGCTGGTAGTGGCCGACAAGGTCGGCGCACGCCGCCGCGTTGGCGGCCCGCTTCGACGAGTCGTTCTTGAGGCCGGTGTCGAGGAAGGTGAGGGTGCGCACCTCGAAGACGATCTTGCCCTCCTGAGCGAGCTGGCGGATCGCCGGACCGTAGAACTCGTGGTAGATCTTGCAGGCGCTGCACTGGTAGTCCTGGTACTCCACCAGGGTGGGCGCGCTCGCGGGCGCCTTGCCGGCGTCGGCGATGATGCCCAGACCGTCCTTCGAGGCGTCCGGTGGCACGGTCGCCGACATCGCGGACGCCGGCGCCGAGGCCGCGGTGGTGGCCTGGGCCTGGTTGCGACGCTGCAGGCTCCACGCGACGAGCGCGACGATGAGGGCCACCGCGACGACCGCGGCGCCGGTGACGATGAGCCGCTGGCGCTTCCCGTTGGGCCGGGGGGCGGGCGTGCCGCCCTTGGGCCTGGCGGACGCCGCGCCCGACGGGCGGCGGGTGGTCTTGCGGGAGGACGTGCTGGCCATGGTGGTCCGCTCTCAGCCGGCGAGGGCCTTGGTGATGGTCGCCATCACCGCGTCCGCGGTCGGCTGGGTGCTGCTGAGGTCGAGGGTGACGACCTTGCCGCTCGCGTCCGCCGCCTTGAAGGTGGGCGTGCTGGTGATGCCCGCCTGGCCGGCGTTGGTGTCGACGGCCTTGACGAAGTTGAGGGTCGCCCGGGTGTCGTAGCACTTCTGGAACTTCGTGAGGTCGGCGCCGGTGATACCGGCCTGCTGAGCGAACGTGTCCCGCAGCTGTTGGTCGGTGTAGCCGGCGCCCTCCTGGGTGGGCTGGTTCTTGTAGACGACGTCGTGGTACTTCTCGTACGCGCCTACCGTGTCGGCGCACGCCGCTGCGACCGCCGAGCGGGTCGAGGAGTCGTTGCGCAGGTTGGTGTCGAGGAACGTCATGGTGCGGTACTCGAGCTTGATCTTGCCCTGGCTCACCAGCTGGTTGAGCACCGGGCCGAACACCTTGAAGTACTGCTCACACGCCGGGCACTGATAGTCCTGGTACTCGTAGACGCTCGGCGCAGAGGCCGCCGGCGGGGTTCCCCCCACCGCGTGCACGGCGATGCCGGTGGTGCCCATCGCGTCCGGAGGCGTGATCTGGGCTCCGGACGCCGTCTGCTTCGAGCCCGACTGCGCGGCCACCCCCCACCAGACGGCGCCCCCGATGAGGACGATCGCGACGATCGCGGTGATGACCACGACGAGGCGGGTGCGGCGCTGGCGCTTGGCGGCCTCCAGCTGCTGCTGGCGCAGCAGTTCTCGGCGGCTCGTCGCGGTGGAGGGCCGGGGGTTGCTCATGGTCAGCTCCTCAGGGAGGGGTTGGCGTCCGGATCGGGGGAGGGCTCGAGCTCGTCGGCGTCCGCGATCGCCGGGCCCGCCAGCCACTGGTCGACGCTGGGACGCGAGAGCGGCGCGACGATGAGCCACAGGCCGCCCACCAGCGCGGCGGAGTCGCGGATGATGTCGCGGAGGTAGTGGGTCTGGCTCGGGTCGACCTGGCCGCCGGTGCCGAAGCAGCCGCAGTCGATGCTGTAGCCCTTGGCCCACACCCAGGCGATCGAGAACGTGAACACCGCCATGAGCAGGGCCCCGATCGCGGCGCTCACCCGGACGAACGCCCCGGCCACGAGCAGCAGGCCGACGAGCACCTCGAGGGGAGGGATCGAGTAGCCGAGGATCTTGGTCCACTCGTAGGGCACCAGGTGGTAGGCGCGGATGTCAAGGGCGAACTTGGGCAGGTTGCCGAGCTTGATGGCACCGGCCACGAGCAGCATGCCGCCCAGGTAGAGCCGTGCCGCCAACGAGAGCCACGTGCGCCAGTCGCGCCAGGGGCGTGATGGTGCCGCTTCGATCACCGCTCGATCATAGCGGGGCCGCTCAGCGGGTCCGATCCGAGCCGTCGCCGAGCGGACGGGGCCGCCGGCGGCGTCCGTCGACGGGCCCGACCTGGGTACGCTGGGCCATCATGTCTCCCAGCACCGCCCCCCACACGGGCTCCACCCGGCACGACCAGATCGTCGCGGAGCTCTACTCGCGCTGGCCCGAGCACCGCATCGCCCCCTCGCTGGGACGCATCCAGGCGCTGTGCGACCTGCTCGGCTCTCCCGAGCGGGCGACGCCGGTCATCCAGGTGGCGGGCACCAACGGCAAGGGCAGCACCGCCATCATCATCGACGCGCTGCTCAGAGCGGCAGGACTGCGCACGGGCCGGATGACCAGCCCGCACCTCGTCGACGTGCGGGAGCGGATCAGCATCGACGGAGAGCCCATCCCGGCGGAGGTTTTCGACGACCTCTACGAGCAGATCGCGCCGATGATCGCGATGGTCGACGAACAGCTCCTCGACGGAGTCAGGATGACCGCCTTCGAGGTGTACACGGCCCTCGGCTTCGCCGCGTTCGCCGATGCCCCCGTCGACGTCGCCGTGGTCGAGGTGGGGCTCGGCGGTTCCTGGGACGCCACCAACGTCGCCGACGCCACCGTTGCGGTCGTCTGCCCGGTCGACTTCGATCACATGCACATCCTCGGCTCCACCCTCACCGAGATCGCCGGCGAGAAGGCCGGGATCATCAAGCCCGGCAGCATCGCGGTGCTGGCCGCCCAGCAGCCGGAGGCGGCCGGCGTCCTGCTCGACCGCTGCGCACAGGTGGGTGCCACTCCGGTGCTGGAGGGCGTCGACTTCGGCGTCCTCGACCGGGAGAACGCCGTTGGAGGGCAGCTGATCCGGCTGCAGACGGCGTCCGGGCCGATGGGCGATCTGTTCCTGCCGCTGTTCGGGGCGCACATGGCCGAGAACGCGGCGGTGGCGGTGAGCGCGGTCGAGCATTTCCTCGGCGGCACGGGGCTCGACCCGGCGGTGATCAACGACGCTTTCGCCGGGGTCGTCGCGCCGGCGCGCCTCGAGGTGCTGCGCCGCTCACCGACCGTGCTGCTCGACACCGCGCACAACCCGCACGCCGCACGCGCGCTGGTCGACACGGTCAACGAGAACTTCGCCTTCCCGCGGCTCATCGGCGTCGTGTCGATGATGGCCGACAAGAACATCGACGAGGTGCTCGGCGTGTTCTCGGAGGCGATGACCGACGTCGTGGTCACCCGGGTGTCGTCGACCGACCGGGCGCTCGACATCGACGAGCTCGCCGACCGGGCGGCCGGGGTGTTCGGCGGCGACCGGGTGGAGACCGCGCCCACCTACGCCGAGGCGATCGAACTGGCGATGCGTCTGGCCGACGAGGCGGGTCCCGCTGCCGGCGTCCTCATCGCCGGGTCGGTCATCGGGGCTGGTGAGGCCCGTGCCCTGTTCGTCCCCGAGGACGCTCCCGGACGGGAGCGGGTGGTCAGCGTCGGCGTGGGCCTGCCCGACGACGACCCGGACGCGGGCCCGTGGGACGGGGACCCCCGATGAGACTGCAGCCGGGCAACCCGATGACCCGGCCGCTCATGCTCCAACTGCTCCTCGACGTGCTGGTCTTCGGCCTCGCCTTCCCCGGCATGGTCATCGTGTCGGACGTCGCCGCCCTGCCCGCGGGGGTCGCCGCGGGGGCGGCGTCCCTTCTGGCCGTGATCGCAGCCGCCACGCTGCGGCGTCCGGTGGGCTGGCCGCTGGCGTGGGCGACCCAGGTCGCGGCCGTGCTGCTGGGGTTGCTGACCCCGATGATGTACCTCGTCGGCGGCATCTTCGCACTCATCTTCCTCATGAGCTTCGTGCTGGGCAGGCGCCTCGAACGGGTCGCTAACCTAAGGGCATGACTCACCCTGCCGTCCCCGGCGCCGAACGCACCCTGGTCCTCATCAAGCCGGACGCGGTCTCCCGCGGGCTCACCGGACGCATCCTCACGCGGTACGAGGAGAAGGGGCTGCGGATCGTGGCGCTCGAGCAGCGGGTCATCGACCGCGACCTCGCGGCCCGGCACTACGCCGAGCACGTGGGGCGTCCCTACTATGCGGGTCTCGAGGACTTCATCGTCTCCGGCCCGCTCGTCAGCCTCGTGCTCGAGGGGGAGCGGGCGATCGCGGCGGTGCGCAGCCTCAACGGCGCCACCGACGGCGTTGAGGCCGTCCCGGGCTCGATCCGTGGCGACTTCGGGACGTCGAAGAGCCTGAACCTCGTGCACGCCTCCGACTCGCCGGAGTCGGCGCAGCGCGAGATCGGCATCTGGTTCCCCACCCTGGCGAACTGAGCCGGGGCAGCGCGATGAGCGATCCGCGACTGCCCGGACCACCCCCCGCACCCGCCATGCCCTACCGGTTCGTCCCGGAGACGTGGCGGCCCTCGGCGTATCCCCGGGTTCCGGCGTCCTACCCGCAGTTCTGGCGCGCGCCCCGCTGGCACTGGTGGAAGTCGCTGCTGACTCTCGGCGGCCTCGCGGTGTTCTTCCTCGTCAGCTCGATCGTCGCCCTGGGCGCCGCCGCGGCGATCGACGCCAGCACGGGCCGGGTGCCCTGGTCGACGTTCCTCGACTCGGTGCAGAAGGGCGTCGTGAGCACGACGCCGGCGGTCTTCATCGCCAACAACCTCTCGCTCGTCGCGCTCGTGCCGGTGTGCCTGCTGCTGGCCCGGCTGGTCACCGGCCAGCGGGCGGGGTTCCTCACCTCGGTCGTCGGCTTCCTCCGCTGGGGTTGGCTGCTGCGGTGCATCGCCATGCTCGCGCCGTTCTGGATCGCGCTCGTGGTGTTCCAGTTCTACGCCGGCGGGGGAGTGGCGGGGACGCCGCTCAAGGTGACGGGCGACACCCTCCCGCTGCTGCTCGCCGTGATCTTCACCACGCCGCTGCAGAGCGCCGGCGAGGAGTACGCGTTCCGGGGCGTCATCAACCGCAGCGTCGCCGGCTGGATCCCGAACGAGGCGCTAGCGGTCGTCGCCGGCGGCCTGGTCAACTCGACGTTCTTCA
This sequence comes from Propionibacteriaceae bacterium, assembly GCA_036261615.1. Classification (GTDB taxonomy): domain Bacteria; phylum Actinomycetota; class Actinomycetes; order Propionibacteriales; family Propionibacteriaceae; genus JAJYQH01. Next base: position 20,471 of record DATAKK010000084.1, read on the forward strand.
TGCTCGCCCACGGCGCCGGCGACCCCTGGCTCAACGTCTTCTACTTCGCCTTCGGCGCGCTCTCGACCTTCCTCACGTGGCGCACGGGAGGCCTCGAGGCGTCCATCGCCGTGCACGTCGTCAACAACGTCACCTCGGAGTGGTCGCTGCCGTTCACCAACATCTCCGGCCTGTTCGACCGTCAGGCGGGCACCGCGGGCCCCGGCATCCTCATCCAGTTGGCGCTGCCCGTGATCGCGGTGGCACTCATCCTGTGGCAGGCGCGCCGCGGGGGCATCGTCCGCCGCTCGACCCCGGCCCCCGCGGGTCCGGAGCAGCCGGTGCTGCCCGGCGGCTGGGGCCGCTGACGTCGGCCGGGGGCCCTCCGCGGGGGCTCGGGATCTCGGGTGGCGGTGCGTAGACTGACCCAACCATGAGCACCTCGACCAGTCCCGCGACCCGACCCGCCGTGGCCGGGGAGTCCCTGTTCAGCGCGCTCGAGCCCCTGCTCGCGCGGGTGAGCAAGCCCATCCAGTACGTCGGCGGCGAGCTCAACAGCGTCGTGAAACCGTGGGACGCCGCCGACGTGCGGTGGTGCCTCATGTACCCCGACGCCTACGAGGTCGGCCAGCCCAACCAGGGCATCGCGATCCTCTACGAGATCCTCAACGAGCGCGACTGGATCCTCGCGGAGCGCACCTACTCCGTGTGGCCCGACCTCGCAGCCCTCATGCGCGAGCACGGCGTCCCCCAGTTCACCCTCGACAACCACCGTCCGGTGCGCGGTTTCGACATCCTCGGCGTGAGTTTCTCGACCGAACTGGGCTACACGAACCTGCTGCAGGCGATCGACCTGGCCGGCATGCCGCTGCACAGCGTCGACCGCGGCGACGACGACCCGATCGTCGTCATGGGCGGCCACGCGGCGTTCAACCCCGAGCCGATCGCCGACTTCATCGACGCCGCCGTGCTGGGCGACGGTGAGGAGGCCAGTCTGCTGATCAGCGGGATCGTCCGCGAGTGGAAGGCCGACGGCCGTCCGGGCGGTCGGGAGGGGCTGCTCGAGCGGCTCGCCGCGACCGGCGGGGTCTACGTCCCCCGGTTCTACGACGTCGACTACCTGCCCGACGGTCGCATCCGCCGCGTCGCCCCCAACCGTCCCGGGGTCCCGTTCCAGGTGCGCAAGCACACCCTCATGGACCTCGATCAGTGGCCCTACCCGAAGAAGCCGATCGTCCCGCTCGCCGAGACCGTGCACGAGCGCTACTCGGTCGAGATCTTCCGCGGCTGCACCCGCGGCTGCCGGTTCTGCCAGGCCGGCATGATCACCCGTCCGGTGCGCGAGCGCAACATCGAGACGATCGGGCAGATGGTCGCCGGCGGCCTGGAGGCCACGGGTCTCGAGGAGGTCGGGCTACTGTCGCTCAGCTCGGCCGACCACTCGGAGATCGGCGAGGTGACCAAGCAGCTCGCCGACCGCTACGAGGGCACCAACGTGTCGCTGTCGCTGCCGTCCACCCGGGTCGACGCGTTCAACATCGACCTCGCCAACGAACTGTCGCGCAACGGACGCCGCTCGGGCCTCACCTTCGCCCCCGAGGGCGGCAGCGAGCGGATGCGCAAGGTGATCAACAAGATGGTCACCGAGGACGACCTCATCACCACCGTCGCCACCGCCTTCGGCAACGGCTGGCGCCAGGTGAAGCTCTATTTCATGTGCGGACTCCCCACCGAGACCGACGAGGACGTCCTCGGCATCGCCTCGATGGCCCGTCGGGTGATCGAGACCGGACGCCGCGCGGCCGGAAGCCGCGACATCCGCTGCACGATCTCCATCGGGGGCTTCGTCCCGAAACCGCACACCCCCTTCCAGTGGGCCGGGCAGGCGTCTCCCGAGACGATCGACCACCGGCTGCAGCTGCTGCGAGAGACGATCCGCGCGGACAAGCAGTACGGGCGCGCGATCGGCATGCGCTACCACGATGGCAAGCCCGGACAGATCGAGGGCCTGCTCAGCCGCGGCGACCGCCGGGTCGGCAGGGTGATCGAGGCCGTGTGGCGCGACGGCGGCATGTTCGACGGCTGGAGCGAGTACTTCTCCTACGACCGCTGGGTGCGGTGCGCGCAGGAGGCCCTCGCGGCCGACGGGGTCGACCTCGACTGGTACACCACCCGCGAGCGCGACTACGACGAGGTGCTCCCCTGGGACCACCTGGACGCCGGCCTCGACCGCGACTGGTTGTGGGAGGACTGGCAGGACGCGATCGACGGTGTCGAGGTCGACGACTGCCGGTGGACGCCGTGCTACGACTGCGGCGTGTGCCCGCAGATGGACACCCAGATCCAGATCGGTCCGACCGGCCGCACCCTGCTGCCGATGCCCAGCGTCCGCGCCGACCTCGCCTAAGGGCCGCGGCGATCTCCTGTAGCGGCGGCGGCGACGTCAGTCGAGGCCGAGTTCGTCCTCGATGGTCTCGGCCCGCATCGACTGCACGCCCACCCAGGTCATCGGCGCGAACATGACGAGCAGCGCGACGAGTGGCACGGTCCAGCTGTGGGTGAGTTCGTGCAGGACGCCCATGCCGAAGGGGCCGAGCGCCGCCAGCAGGTAGCCCACGCTCTGGGTGAAGCCGCTGAGGGCGGACGTGCCCGCCGACGTGCGTGCGCGGAGACCGAACATCGCGAGGATCATCGGGAACGACGACGTGCCGACGGCCAGCAGCGCGGCCCACAGCAGTCCCAGCACGGTCGGGTGCGGGGCGAACAGCAGCCCGAGCGCGGCGACGGCGCCCGACACCATGACGAACGCGAGCACCCGGTAGGGCCGCGGGTTGCGGATCATGTAGGCGGGCCACAGGAACGCGAGCGGGATCCCGACGCCGGTTGCCACCCCGAGCATCACCCCGCCCTCGGCCTGGCTGTAGCCGGCGTCCACGTAGATGGTGGCGAGCCAGCCGAACACCGAGTAGGCCATGCCCGATTGGATGCCGAAGAACACCGCCATCACCCAGCCGAGCTTCGTCCGCGCCACCCGGGCGAGGGAGATGTGCGGGGACGAGTCGGTGGCGGCCGACGGCGTCCGGGCGGCGGCGAGGATCGCCCAGGGGACGATGGCGATCGCAGCCACCCCGCTGCCGACGAGGAAGGCCTGGCGCCAGCCGCCGAACGCGTGGGCCATCGGCACGACGAGCATGCCCGCGAGCGTGACCCCGACGGTCATCGACGTCGAGTACAGGGCGGTGACCAGCCCGATCCGCTCGGGGAAGTGGGTCTTGACCAGGCTGGGCAGCAGCACGTTCGCGGTCGCCATGCCGGCCAGGGCCACCGTCGACAGGGCGAGGAACAGCCACGGCGAGCCGACCAGCGCCCGGGTCGCCTGACCCACGACGATGAGCACGCTCGCGACGAGCACGGCCGGGGTGAGCCCGATCCGGCGCGCCACCAGCGGGGCGAGCGCGCCGAAGCCGGCGAAGCAGAGGCTGGGCAGGGCGGTGAGGACGCCGGCGACCGTGTCGTTCATCCCGAGGTCGTGCTGCAACTGGCCGAGCACCGGTCCGATCGACACCGCCGCGGGCCGCAGGTTGAACGCGAGCAGGAGGAGGGCGACCAGCACCAGGGTGGCGTGCCTCGTCCTCGAGGGGGCGGGGCTCAGGGCGGTCGACATGGGTCTCCTGCGGTAGGCGGTGGGAGGCGGGGCACCGGGGAATCCCACGGGGAACTCAGCCAGCGGTGGCGCCAAGAGCCTACGCCGCGCCCGGCCGGTGGCGCATGTCGCGCGACCTCGGGGGGACGCCGGGGTGCCCGTAGGATCGGCGCCGTGGTCCGACAGCAACCAGAGCAGCAGGCTCCGCCCGTCCAGCGCCTGAGGGTGCAGTACGCGAAGCGGGGCCGCGCCCGGTTCCTCAGCTCCCGCGACTTCGGCCGGGCGTTCGAGCGGGCGCTCCGCAGGGCCGAGGTGCCGATGGCCTACTCGTCCGGGTTCACCCCGCATCCGCGGATCTCCTACGCCAACGCCGCGCCCACGTCGGCCGCGAGCGAGGCCGAGTTCCTCGAGATCGGCCTGGCCGAGCGCTGCGACCCCGACAAGGTGCGGGTCGCGTTGGACGCCGCCCTGCCCGACGGGCTCGACATCGTCAGGGTGGTCGAGGCCCGCGGCGAGTCGCTCGCCGATCAGCTGACGGCGTCCGAGTGGCTCGTCGACCTCGGCCCCGTGGACGCCGACGCGCTCGGCGCCGCCATCGAGTCGCTGCTGGCGGCCGACGAGGCGACGACGACGAGGATGACCAAGTCGGGGCCCCGCACCTTCGACGTCCGGGGTGCGATCGAGCGGCTGGAGGTTTCCGGGCCGAACGAGCTCGCGATGGTCCTCCGGCACCTCGTGCCGCTGGTGCGGCCCGACGATGTCGTCGCCGTGCTCCGCCGGCTCGACGCGCGGCTCGCCACCGACCGCCCCGTGCTGCTCACCCGCACGAGTCAGGGACGCCTGCTGGACGGGCGGATCGAGCACCCCTTCGACTGACCATCGGCGGTGAATACCGGCGGACGCCCGAACCTGTGACATACTTTTCCACAGGTTGCGGCCCCTGCCAGGGGTTCGCTCCGGGTCTGTCACAACCCTCCGATCCGCGACGTGAGCGTCCTCCAGATGCCATCCGACCGCGGGGGAAAGGTCTCCTGACAGGCACCGGACCACAAGCTTTGCCGCCTCGCGCGGTCTTGACCCTGCACCCCAGGGGTGCTGAGGAGCGTTCAGATGCCCGACGACGACTACGAGCACACCACCGAGCCGGTTGTCACCACCGATCCAGCACCGCTCGACGACGCGACCGAGCCGGTTGCTTCCTACGACCTCGCGGCGAGCACAGCCCCGTCGGCGTCCTTGGACCAGGAGGCGCAGCACGAGGGCGAGGTGGTCGAGGCCCTCGCCGAGGCCCTCTCCCACGAGGAGCCTGTGAGCGCCGAGGAACCCGAGGCCGACGACGAGCCGGTCGAGCCCACGCCCGAGTTGGTCGAGGAGCCCGCGCCCGAGCTGGTCGAGCCCGCGCCCGAGCTGGTCGAGCCCACGCCCGAGCCGGTCGAGGAGCCCACGCCCGAACCGGTCGAGGAGAGCCTTCCCGAGCCCGTCGACCAGCCGGCGACCGACGACCCGGCGCAGCCGGACGCCGTCGCCGAGGCCCAGCCGGTCCAGGAGGCTCCCGCCGCGGCCCCGCGCCGCCGGCGTCGTGCGGCGTCCCGCCCGGCGGGTCCGCCCTCGGTGCCGGTGACCCCGCCCGCCGCGGTCGAGCCCACCGCCCCCGCCCCCGTCGACGAGGTCGTCTACCCCGACGGCGCCGTCGTCACCCGTGCCCTCACCTCCCCGACCGAGGCACCCGCTGGCGGCGAGGTGCCGGCGTCCGCCCCCGAGAGCGGCCGTCCCTCGCGTCGACGCCGCTCGGCCGGCCGTCGCCAGGGTCCGCCGGAAACCCCGCCCGCCGAGACCCCGGGCGAGGCACCCGAGCCTCCGGTCGAGGAGGAGGACACCTCCACCCGCATCGCCGAGGCGGTCGCCCGGCAGGGACGCAGCAGCCGTGGCCGGCGGCGCACCGTCGCTCCCGAGGAGCGCGAGCAGGCGCTGAACGACCTCGTGGCGGCGCTCGCCGGTGACACCGGGGTCGCCGAGCAGCGCGAGAGCGAGGACGTCAGCGAGGAGGAGACCTCGCTGACGGTCAGCGTCGAGGAGACGAGCGTCGACCTCGAGGCCGAGGAGGTCGAGTCCGACGACTCCGACGCCTCCGACGAGGACGAGTCCGAGCCGGGCGGCCGGCGCCGTCGTCGCCGCCGTGGGGGACGCCGCCGGCGTCGCGGTTCCGAGGCCGGCGAGTCCGACTCCGGTGACGAGGCCGAGAACTCCGAGGAGCCCGGCGCCGAGGCCGACGAGGCCGCCGCCGAGGGTGACGAGGACGCCGACCTGACCTCCGGGGAGGCGGGTGACGGCACCCGCCGGCGTCGTCGTCGTCGCCGTCGCCGGGGCGAGGACACCGGTGGCGGTGAGGACGAACCCGCCGACGTCGTCGTCCGGGTGCGCGAGCCGCGGGCCCCCCGGGTCGCCGACGAGATCACCGGCATCGAGGGCTCCACCCGGATGGAGGCCAAGCGCCAGCGCCGCAAGGACGGCCGCGCGGCCGGGCGGGCCCGGCGTCCGATCCTGTCGGAGGCCGAGTTCCTGTCGCGGCGCGAGGCGGTCAACCGGCGGCTGCTCATCCGCCAGCGCGACGACTACACGCAGCTCGCGGTGCTCGAGGACAACGTCCTCGTCGAGCACTACGTCGACCGTGAGTCGGCCACGTCGCTCATCGGCAACGTCTACCTCGGCCGCGTCCAGAACGTGCTGCCCAGCATGGAGGCGGTGTTCATCGACATCGGCCGCGGGCGCAACGCCGTGCTGTACGCCGGTGAGGTCGCGTGGGAGAACTACGGCGCCGAGGGCGAGCCGAAGAAGGTCGAGCACGTCTTCAAGTCGGGCCAGACGGTGCTGGTGCAGGTCACCAAGGACCCCGTCGGCGCGAAGGGCGCCCGGCTCACCAACCACGTGTCGATCCCCGGCCGCTACGTCGTCTACTCGCCCGGCGGCCACCTGTCCGGCATCAGCCGCAAGCTGGCCGACACCGAGCGCCACCGCCTGCGCGACATCCTCGGCGACCTCGTCGGCGACGACGCTTCGGTGATCGTCCGCACGGCGGCCGAGGGCGCCAGCGAGGACGAGCTGGTGCGCGACGTGAGCCGGCTGAAGGCGCAGTGGGAGGCCATCGAGAAGAAGGCCAAGCAGGGCAGCGCCCCGCAGCTGCTGTACGCCGAGCCCGACCTCACCGTGCGCATCGTCCGTGACCTGTTCACCGAGGACTTCGGCGAACTGGTGATCTCCGGCAACGGGGGTGCGGCCGACGCGTTCGACACCATCGAGGCGTACGTCACCCACGTCGCCCCCCACCTGCACGAGCGGGTGAAGCGGTGGGACTCGGACGCCGACGGCGACCTGTTCGCCAAGCACCGGATCGACGAGCAGATCGCCAAGGCGCTCGAGCGCAAGGTGTTCCTGCCCTCGGGCGGCTCGCTGGTCATCGACCGCACCGAGGCGATGACGGTCATCGACGTCAACACCGGCAAGTTCACCGGTTCGGGCGGCAACCTCGAGGCCACCGTCACCAGCAACAACCTGGAGGCGGCCGAGGAGATCGTCCGCCAGCTCCGGCTGCGCGACATCGGCGGCATCATCGTCGTCGACTTCATCGACATGGTGCTGCCGAGCAACCGCGAGCTGCTGCTGCGCCGGCTGGTCGAGTGCCTCGGCCGCGACCGCACCCGCCACCAGGTCGCCGAGGTGACCTCGCTCGGTCTGGTGCAGATGACCCGCAAGCGCATCGGCACCGGCCTGGCGGAGGCGTTCACCGAGCAGTGCGACTGCTGTGGTGGACGCGGCTACGTGCGCCACGAGGAGCCGGTCGAGTCGCAGGCCCCGTCCGACGGGGGAGAGCGCAAGGTCGGTCGCCGGGGTGGACGCCGCAGGTCGCCGGGGTCGTCCGGCTCCGACGCCTCCTGAGGCGCTGGTCCGGGGCTGCCGGGAGGTGGCGCGACCGGGGTACGAATGCCCCGGTCGGGCGACCTCCGGCGGGCTGCGCGGGGCGGCGTCCGGTTTGACCCCGGGGAGCGCACCCACGTAGTCTTGTCCCTCGGTGCTTTGTTCGGCCAGGGCGTCGACGCGACAGGCGTCCGCCGGTGGGATGGCACCATGTGGTGGGATCATTTCCCGCCCGCCAATGACATGTGACGAGAAGAACGAGAGTAGGTCAGGCGTGTACGCGATCGTGCGCAGTGGTGGCCGACAGCACAAGGTGGCTGTGGGCGACGTTGTCGAGATCGACAAGGTGACCGACGAGGTGGGCAGCAGCATCGAGCTGACCCCGCTTCTCGTCGTCGACGGTGACTCCGTCACCTCCGATGCGGCGGGACTGGGCAAGATCACCGTCACGGCCGAGGTCCTCGGCCTGTCGAAGGGTCCCAAGATCCGCATTCTCAAGTTCAAGAACAAGACCGGCTACAAGAAGCGCCAGGGGCACCGTCAGAAGTACACCCAGGTCAAGGTCACCGGGATCCAGGGCTGAGGGAGGCTCGAAATGGCACACAAGAAGGGCGCGTCCTCGACGCGTAACGGTCGTGACTCCAACTCGCAGCGGCTGGGCGTCAAGCGCTTCGGCGGCCAGGTCGTCAACGCCGGCGAGATCATCGTGCGTCAGCGCGGCACCCACTTCCACCCCGGCGACGGCGTCGGACGTGGCGGCGACGACACGCTGTTCGCCCTCGTCGAGGGCGCGGTCGAGTTCGGCACCCGGCGTGGACGCCGCGTGGTGAACGTCGTTCCCGTCGGCGAGTGAGCTGACACCCGCAAGACTCTGACTCGGCCCCCGCTCTCTCGAGCGGGGGCCGAGTGGCGTCCGGGGCGGGTTTTCCACAGGTTTGCTGCGCGGCGCGGTCAGGAGCCGGTTCATCGAGACAGTCCGGGCGTGACACACGAATGGGACCCCGGATCTCTCACCGACTTCCTCGCCCGCCGCGGCGCTGACGTGGCTCCGGGCGGAGTTGTTTCCGCCCGTCTGCTGCGGCGCACGGCGAACCCCGACCGTGCGCTGGCGGTGCTCGCCGAGGCGGGCGTCCTCCATCGGGTGCGCCGCGGCTGGTACGCCTCGGCGGGAGCGGAGCCCGACGTGCTCACGGCCGTGCGCGCCGGCGGTGTGCTGAGCTGCACGTCTGCGCTGAAGTTTCATGGGGTGTGGACGCCGCTCGAAGATCGGGTCCATGCGCGCCCGGCCCGCAACGAGGCGACGCTGGGAGCGGAGGTCCGTCAATGTTCGCCCCACGTACGGATGCCCGCGCCCCGCGTCGCGGTCGATGACCCCGCCGTTGCGCTGCGCGTGGCCGCCGGCTGCCTCGGCCGCGACGACCTGATCGCCTGCCTGGACTCGGCCTTCTACCTCGGGAAGGTGCGGCCCTCAGAGATCCGCCGCATCATGCAGGGGGCACCCCGGCAGGGGCGACAGGCACTGCATCTCACCGACCTCTCTGAGAGCGGAACGGAGTCCCTGGTGCGGGTGAGGCTTCGCCGCAGGCGGCTGTCCGTGCGAACGCAGGTCCAGATTCCGGGGGTGGGGCGCGTGGACATGCTCATCGGTCCGTGCGTCGTCCTCGAGGTGGACTCGCGGGCCCATCACACCGACCTCGTGAGCTATCAGCGCGACCGGCTGCGCGACCTCAAGCTGCTGGCGTCCGGTTACGTCGTCATTCGGGTGACGTGGGAGCAGGTGATGTTCCGCTGGGAGGAGGTGGAACCCCTGATCCTCGCGGCGGCGGCCCGGCACGCCGCCGGGAGTCCTGGGTCCGGGGCCTGAGAAGTTGCGCATCTCAGGCGCTCCGCGCCCAGATCCGGCCCCCTACGTGCTGACGCGCGCATCTTCGCGGCGCGTGCCTGGCCACCCTGTCAGCCGCCCGTGAAGTTGCGCATGTGGCGTAGCAGGCATCGGCTCCCGAGTGGTGGGAGCTGCCTGGTGCGCAACTTCACACTTGCCTGCCCCGTGATACCCCACGGAGGGGTGCGAATTTTCGGGGGACGGGGTTGCGGCCGTGGCCCGGTAGACTTGTCAACCGCCCACCGGACGCCGTCAGGCCCCGGTCTTCCTCCCGAAAGAACCCATCATGGCAATTCCCTCCTTCGTCGATCGCGTCACCCTGCGGGTCAGCGCGGGCAACGGCGGGCACGGGTGCGCGTCGGTCCGCCGGGAGAAGTTCAAGCCGCTCGGCGGCCCCGACGGCGGCAACGGGGGCGACGGCGGCTCGGTCGTCCTCCGCGTCGACCCGCAGGTCACCACCCTCATCGATTACCACCGCCAGTCCCAGCGCAAGGCGACCAACGGCCAGCCCGGGCGCGGCGACAACCAGAACGGCTCGCGCGGCGACGACGTCGTGCTGCCGGTCCCGCCGGGCACGGTCGTCTCGGACGCCGACACGGGCGAGGTGCTCGCCGACCTCACCGCCCCGGGCGCCGAGGTCGTCGTCGCGGCCGGCGGCAAGGGCGGCCTCGGCAACGCGGCGCTGGCCTCGGCCGCCCGCAAGGCCCCTGGCTTCGCCCTCCTCGGCGAGGAGGGCGACGAGCGCACGGTGCGTCTCGAACTCAAGGTGGTCGCCGACGTCGGCCTGGTCGGCTTCCCGAGCGCCGGGAAGTCCAGCCTCATCGCGGCGATCAGCCGGGCCCGGCCGAAGATCGCGGACTACCCGTTCACGACGCTCGTCCCCAACCTCGGCGTCGTCGTCGCGGGCGACGTCACCTACACGGTCGCCGACGTCCCCGGGCTGATCGAGGGCGCCAGCCTGGGCAAGGGGCTCGGGTTCGACTTCCTGCGCCACATCGAGCGCTGCCAGGCCATCGTCCACGTCATCGACTGCGCGACCTTCGAGCCCGGACGCGACCCGCTCACCGACCTCGACGTCATTGAGGCGGAGCTGGCGGCGCACGGCGGACTCGAGGACCGCCCCCGGCTGGTCGTGCTCAACAAGGCCGACATCCCCGACGCCCGTGAGATCGCCGAGATGGTGCGTCCCGACATCGAGGCCCGGGGCCTGCGGACGTTCATCGTCTCCACCAAGTCGGGCCTCGGCCTGCAGGGCCTCACCTTCGCGATGGCCGAGGTGGTGGCCGAGCGTCGCGCCAGCCTCCCGGAGCCCGAGCCGGCGCGGATCGTCATCCACCCCACCCCGGTGCGGGGCGCCGCGGGCGACGAGTTCACCATCGTCCGGCAGGGCGACGGCGAGGGGGGCTTCGTGTGGAGGGTCCGGGGCGCGAAGCCGGAGCGCTGGGTGCGCCAGACCGACTTCAACAACTCCGAGGCGGTCGGCTACCTCGCCGACCGGCTCAACCGCCTCGGCGTGGAGGACAAACTGCTCCAGATCGGGGCCGAGCCGGGGGACGCCGTCGCGATCGGCGCCGAGAACCCGGTGGTCTTCGACTTCGCCCCTCAGGTCGACATCGGTGCCGAGGCCCTCGGACGCCGCGGCGAGGACGAACGCCTCATCACCGAGCGCGACTCGGTGAGCCGCCGCCGCCAGGAGGACGCCGAGTACCACGCCGCCCGCGAGACGCGAGGCGACTACGGACGCCACCAGACGCGGGCCAACTGGCGCGCCGCCACCGACGAGGACCTCGCGGGTCAGGCCGCCGAGCCCGACGACGCCCGGGACGACGGATGAGCGGTGCGCGTCCCGGGATCGCGCACGCGCAGCGGATCGTGGTCAAGGTCGGCTCGTCCTCGCTGACGAACGCCGAGGGAGGCATCGACAGCCAGCGGATGCGGGCCCTCGTCGAGACCCTCGTCGACGTGCGCGCCAGCGGCCGCGATGTCGTGCTGATCTCCTCGGGCGCGATCGCCGCCGGGCTCGCCCCGCTCGGCATGACCCGGCGTCCGCGCGACCTCGCCAACCAGCAGGCCGCCGCCGCGGTGGGCCAGGGCCTGCTCATCCACGAGTACACCGAGCTGTTCGCCGAGCAGGGGCTCAACGTCGCGCAGGTGTTGCTCACCGTCGAGGACGTCACCCGCCGGAACAGTTACCGCAACGCGCTGCGCACCCTCGGCCGGCTGCTCAGGCTGCGGGTGGTGCCGATCATCAACGAGAACGACACCGTGGCCACCCACGAGATCCGCTTCGGCGACAACGACCGCCTCGCCGCGCTCGTGGCCCAGCTGGTGCGCGCCGATGCCCTCGTCCTGCTCAGCGACGTCGACGGCCTCTACACCGCGCACCCCGACGAGCCCGGATCCGAGCTCATCTCGCACGTCGCCGACGCGCACGAGGTCGAGGCCGACACCACCCGGGTCGGATCCGCGGTGGGCACCGGGGGCATGACCACGAAGCTCCAGGCGGCCCAGATCGCCGTGTCGGCCGGCATCTCGGTGGTACTCACCTCCGCCGACCAGGCCCGCCGCGCGCTCTTCGGCGAGGAGGTCGGCACCTACTTCGCGCCCGTCGGCAAGCGGCGTCCCCGCAGGCTGCTGTGGCTCGCGCATGCGTCGGTCACCCGCGGCAGGCTGCACCTTGACGCCGGCGCCGTCGAGGCCGTCCTGCACCGCAAGGCGTCCCTGCTCGCGGCCGGCATCACCGCCGTCGACGGGCGGTTCGTCGCGGGCGACCCCGTCGACCTGGTCACCCCCGACGGCACCGTGATCGCCCGGGGACTGGTCAACTTCGACAGCCGGCAGCTGCCGAGGATGCTCGGACGCAACTCCCACGAACTGGCCGCGGCGCTCGGGCTCGAGTACGAGCGCGAGGTGGTGCACCGCGACGCGCTCGTGCTGGTGCATCCGCACGAGCGGGAGCAGGACCCCCAGTAGAACGACAGACCGCGCATCGACGTTGATGCGCGGCTGAGAGAGACTCTGCCACGGGGCCGGTCCAGATGGGGGGCGAACCGCGCGACATGGACAGCGTCCAACCGCCCGGGCCCCACGGGCGGACTGGGCCGCCGCACCTAGAATCCACGTCGTGAGCGCCACCACCTCCGTCTTCACCTCCCAGGCCCGCGCGGCGCGCGAGGCCGCCCGCGAGCTCGCACCGCTCACCCGCGCCCGCAAGGACGCCGCCCTGCATGCGATGGCCGACGCGCTGGCCGGCCACGAGGCGCCCGTGCTCGAGGCCAACCGGGCCGACATCGCGCGCGCCGAGGACGCCGGCACGTCCGGGGCGCTCATCGACCGGCTGCGGCTCACCCCCGAGCGGATCGCCTCGATGGTCGCCGGACTCCGCTCGCTCGCCGGCCTCGCCGACCCGGTCGGGGAGGTGGTGCGCGGCTTCTCCACACCCACCGGCGTCCGGATCACCCAGGTGCGGGTGCCCCTCGGCGTCGTCGGCATCATCTACGAGGCCCGCCCCAACGTCACCGCGGACGCCGCCGGCATCTGCCTCAAGTCGGGCAACGCCGCCCTGCTGCGTGGCTCGTCGTCGGCCCTGCACTCCAACCGGGCGGTCATCGAGGCCCTGCGGGCCGGCCTGGCGGACGCCGGCATCACCCCCGACGCCGTGCAACTGGTCGAGGGGGGTCACGAGGTCACCGGGGAGATGATGCGCGCCCGGGGACTCGTCGACGTGCTCATCCCGCGCGGGGGGGCGGGGTTGATCGAGGCGGTGGTCTCCGGCTCGAGCGTGCCGGTCATCGAGACCGGCACGGGCAACTGCCACCTGTTCGTCGATGCGTCCGCCGATCTCGACATGGCGGAGGCGATCATGCTCAACGCGAAGGTGCAGCGTCCCAGCGTGTGCAACGCCCTCGAGACCCTGCTCGTGCACGCCGACGTGGCCGCGGAGTTCGTGCCCCGGGCGGTCGCGGCGCTGGCGGCGTCCGGTGTCACCGTGCACGCCGACCCCAGCGTGCTGCCGTTCGTGCCGGCCGACCACGCCGACCGGGTGGTTCCCGCCGGACCCGACGAGTTCGACGGGGAGTACCTGTCGCTCGACCTCGCCGCCAAGGTCGTGCCCGACCTCGACGCCGCCGTCGCCCACATCCGGGCGCACACGACCGGCCACTCGGAGACGATCGTCACCACCGACACGCGCAACGCCGACCGGTTCGTCGCCGCCATCGACGCGGCGGCGGTGCTCGTCAACGCGTCGAGCCGGTTCGTCGACGGGGGAGAGTTCGGCTTCGGTGCTGAGATCGGCATCTCCACCCAGAAGCTGCACGCGCGCGGGCCGATGGCGCTGCCCGAGATGACCACCACCAAGTACGTGCTCGTCGGCGAGGGACAGACCCGGGCCTGACGGGCGAAACCGCTGGTCGCGGCCTCCCCCGGAACGTCTTGTAGAGTCTGCCTATGCTGCCACTCGCGATTCCGGTCCAGTTGTGGGCCATCTGGGGCGTCACGATGCTGATCTTCCTGCTCGGCCTCGGCTTCGTGCTGCTGTACGGGTCGTCCCGCCCGCACCTGTGACCCCGATGGCGCACACGCGCACCGACGTCGGTCTGGCGAACATCGTCTACGGACGCCGCCGGCGTCTCGGCGTGATGGGCGGCACCTTCGACCCGATCCACCACGGGCACCTCGTCGCGGCCTCGGAGGTCGCGGCGTTGTTCTCCCTCGACGAGGTGGTGTTCGTGCCGACCGGCGTCCCGTGGCAGAAGAAGTACCGCGACGTGTCGCTGGCCGAGGACCGCTACCTCATGACGACGATCGCGACGGCGTCCAACCCGCAGTTCTCGGTGTCGCGGGCCGACATCGAGCGCGGCGGGGACACGTACACGGTCGACACGCTCAAGGACCTGCGCCGCGAGCGTGGCGACGAGGTCGACCTGTTCTTCATCACCGGTGCCGACGCGCTCAGCCAGATCCTCACCTGGCGCGGCGCGAACGAACTGTTCGACCTCGCCCACTTCATCGGGGTGTCCCGGCCCGGGACGGCCACCGGCTCGGGGGACGTCGCGCACCTGCCGCCCGGCAGCGTCACCCTCGTCGAGGTGCCGGCCCTGGCGATCTCGTCCACGGACATCCGCGAGCGGGTCGCCCAGCGGCTGCCGATCTGGTACCTCGTGCCCGACGGCATCGTGCAGTACATCGCCAAGCGGGGGCTCTACGCCCCCGGCAGCCGGCAGAGTCCGGCGATCGATCTCAGCGCCCATCCCGGCCCGATTCTCATCGGGTCCGACGATCCGGCGCCCAACCCCGAGGACGGCTCGTGACCTCCAGCCCCGACCAGCCCACCACAACCACCTCAACGGACGCCGCCGAGGGCCCGTCCGACCAGGCCCTCACCATCACCCGGATCGCCGCGCAGGCGGCGTCCGACAAGCTCGCCCGCGACATCGTCGCCTTCGACGTCACCGAGCATCTGGCCATCACCGATGTGTTCCTCATCGCCAGCGCCCCGAACGAGCGCCAGGTCGGCGCCATCGTCGAGGGCATCGAGGAGAAGCTGCTCAAGAGCGGCTTCAAGCCGGTGCGGCGCGAGGGCGACCGGGAGAACCGCTGGGTGCTGCTCGACTACCTCGACGTCGTCGTCCACGTGCAGCACGACGAGGAGCGCCAGCTGTATTCGCTGGAGCGACTGTGGCGCGACTGCCCGCGGCTCGACCTGCCGCTCGACGAGCCGCCGGCCGCGGCCGCGGCCGCCGAGTGATGCTCGATGCCTGAGCCGCGCACCCGGCTGGTGCTGCTGCGCCACGGCCAGACCGACTGGAACCTCAGCGGTCAGTTCCAGGGGCAGGCCGACATCCCGCTCAACGAGGTCGGACGCCGCCAGGCCGCCCACGTCGCCCCGGTCATGGCGGGGCTCGCCCCCTCCGCGATCTACTCGTCGGACCTGCAGCGCGCCGCGGCGACCGCGGCTCCCGTGGCGCAGCTGACCGGCCTTTCAGTCGTCCGCGAACGGCGGCTGCGGGAGATCAACGTCGGCAGCTGGGAGGGCCTCACCCGGGAGCTCATGGCCGAGGCGGATCCCGAGTTCCTGTCCGACCTGCGCGCCGGACGCGACCACCGTCGGTCGCCGACGGGTGAGACGGCGCATGAGGTGGGCTCCCGTATGCGCGACGCACTCCTCGAGATCGCTGAACGGCATCACGGCGAGACCACGCTCGTCGCGACCCACGGACTGGCCCTGCGCATGGGCACGGGCTACCTGCTCGGCTACGACTACGAGAACTCCTGGCGCCTCGGCCCCATGGACAACTGCGGGTGGACGATCCTCGGTCACCGCACCGACGGCTGGCACCTCGAGTGCTACAACCGCGTCGTCCCCGCGGTCCCCGCTAGCCGGGTGTCGACGGCCGCCAAATTGCACGGCGCGGGCGCGGTGGGGTAACCTCTACAAGGCCCACCCGGTGAGGGTGGACACCCGTTACGGGGCTATGGCGCAGTTGGTAGCGCGCTTCCATGGCATGGAAGAGGCCAGGGGTTCGAATCCCCTTAGCTCCACTTTTTCCTCTAGTAGTCCGCCCCTCGTCTGCGTATTGTCGGTGTCGTGAGTGAGACCGGTTTCGCGGTCTTAGCGGAGCCTCCCAGCAGGGCTGAGACGCGCGACGCCATCCAGCTCGCGGAGGCCGTGCTCTCGGTCTATCGACAGGGTGTCCCCGTCTACGCGCGCTTGGCCGAGCTGGACGCCGCGTCCGGAGTCGGGATCGCGTTCCGGAGCCCTGCGTCGACCGCACGAGGTGCGGCTGCCGTTCTCGCGACCCTGCAGCTGGCTGTCGATGCCGCCGCGGTCGCTGTCGAATATGTGGAGGAGACCGAGTACTCCGGGGGAGAGGTCGACCCCTTCGTGCTCGAGGCCCTGAGCGGCACACCCCGCTTCGAGCTCGAGATCGTCGAGTTGACCGATGGGTCCATCCGGGGACGCCTCCGGCTTCTGGCCACACGCGGTGGTCGGGGCAAGCTTCTCAACGTGGCCCTCATCGCCTCGGTCGTGCTGAGCCGCCTCATCACGGCCATTCCCAGTCTGGTGATCAGCGTCCTCATCGC
Source organism: Propionibacteriaceae bacterium (assembly GCA_036261615.1). Taxonomy (GTDB): domain Bacteria; phylum Actinomycetota; class Actinomycetes; order Propionibacteriales; family Propionibacteriaceae; genus JAJYQH01. Next base: position 36,973 of record DATAKK010000084.1, read on the forward strand.
GGCGAACGAGGTCACTCCCGATGAAAAGGACGCCCGGATCCGCGCGCTCGAGGAGGAGCTGTCGGGGTTGCGGGAGGAGATGCGAGAACAACTGGCCACGAACGGCGAGCTGACGCGCCGGATCGAAAGACTCGAACGCATCAGCCCCGGGGGAGTCCCCTCGGACGTGTACACGGTGTTCGAGGTGGAGATCGCCGCCTGAGGTGGTGTCACCAGCCCGACCTTCCTGGGCCGGCGTCCGGCGTTGCCTGCTTGGGGCGGGAGTTCTCGACGCCGGGGCGGGACTTCTCTGCCGATCCAACGTCGTGATCGCCCGCATACGCAGATATCGCCCGCCCGGTTCGTCAGGGGGAGTTCTCGACGCCGGGGCGGGACTTCTCTGCGATGAAGCGGCACGAGGCACGACACCCCATGGCCGCGCCGGACGCCGGGAGCGGCTTTTTGTTGCGCCGCACCATGTTTTTTGAGTTCACCGGATCGTCAGCCCGGATTCAGGCCGCGGCAACCTCCGGCTCTTAGGTTCGTTTGCGTCCCCACAAGGCCCGCAACCGGGCGTAAGGAGCCAGACATGGCGAAATACAAGCGCTGGACGAAGCGAAGGGCCGCGGCCGCCGCGGCGGCGATCACCGCCGTCACGGTGGTCGGCACCACGGTCGCGGTGGCGGCCGGCGGCAACACCCCGCTGAGCGACAAGACGATGGGCCCGCAGCAGGACGGGTCGTATCTCATGCAGACCAACCAGTTCGTCCACCCGGTGGGCGACGTCATCCAGGAGAACGGACGCCCCTTCGGGCTGGCGCTGCGTCCGGACGGCCACACCGCCGCCTCCCTCAACAATGGCGGGGGCACGAGCGGCATGGTCTCGGTGTTCAACCTGGCCACGCACACCCTGCTCGAGCACTACGGGACGGGCGGCAAGTCCAACGGCGGGATCGTCTACTCACCCGACGGCGCCACGTTGTGGGCCACCCAACCCGGGGGCCTCACGAGCTTCACCGTGGCCGCCGACGGCACCCTGAGCAACCAGCGGACCTACTCCCTCCCGGGAGTGGGCGGGCGGCTCCCGGTGCCGGCGGGACTCGCCTTCGCACCCGACGGCCACACGCTGCTCGTGACCCTGAGCGCGAACAACACCCTGGGCGTCTTCGACACGGCGAGCGGGACCCTGACCCGGCAGGTCCCCGTCGGCAACGTGCCCAACAGCGTCGTCGTCGTGGGCGGCAAGGCCTACGTGAGCAACCAGGGCGGGCGCCCGGCGACGAGCGGCGACCGCACGGACACCTCCTACGGCACTCCGATCGTCACCAACAACCAGAGTGCCGTCCCCTCCACCGGCACGGTGTCGGAGGTCGACCTCACGAGCGGACAGCAGGTGCGGACCTTCCCCGTCGGTCTCGAGCCGAGCGCGCTGCTCGCCGTGGGCAGCAACGTTCTCGTCGCCAACTCCGACGACGACTCGGTGACGAGCATCGACACGTCCAGCCAGCAGGTGGGCCGCACGTTCAACGTCAACCCGGCCCCCGGGGCACCCTTCGGCGCGTCACCCGACGGACTGGCGATGCTGGACGCCCACCACCTGGCCGTGAGCCTCGGGCGCGACAACGCCATCGCCCTCTACAGCTACTCGGACGCCCAGGCGGAGCCCGCGTTCGACGGGCTCATCCCCACCGGCTCCTACCCCTCGGGCGTGGCCTTCGACGCGCCGCTCGACCGGCTGGTCGTCGCCAGCGAGCAGGGGATCGGTTCGACCATGGGCCCCAACGGCACCATCAACGAGGGCCAGGGCACGTCCCCGGGAGCCGGTTCGGTCACCTCGCACCTCGGCTACAACTTCCTGGGCACCGTGCAGACGGTCGCCGCACCCAGCTCCCAGCAGATGCAGCAGTGGACCCAGCAGGTGTTCGCCGACAACCAGTGGAACGGGCTGGCCTCGCGCAACCAGGCGGGGGGAGGGGACGCCCGTCCCGTGCCGGTGCCGACGAGGATCGGCGCCCCCTCGACGATCAAGCACGTGTTCCTCATCGTCAAGGAGAACCGCACCTACGACCAGGTGCTCGGCGACGACCCGCGCGGCAACGGCGACCCGAGCCTGGCCCAGTTCGGGAAGCCCATCACCCCGAACATCCACTCGCTGGCGACCCAGTTCCCGCTCATCGACAACCTCTACTCCGACGGCACCAACTCCGCCGAGGGCCACCACTGGCTCGACCAGGCGTTCGTCAACAACTACATGCAGCAGATGTACGGCAGCTACGCCCGGTCGTACCAGACCGGCGATCCGATGTCGGACGTCAAGAGCGGCTGGATCTGGGAGGACGCCCAGCAGCACGGCAAGTCGGTCGTCAACTACGGCGAACAGATCGAGAGTTACACCGACTCCTCCGGCAAGGGGACACCGGCCAACAGCTGGGACAAGTGGATGCACGACGCCGACGTCCTCGCGGGGAAGCAGTCGGGCCCGCTCGACTATCCGCTGGGCACCTACACCGCCAAGACCGACATCCCCTCGCTCGCCAAGGTGACGGTCCCCGACTTCCCCAACTTCGACCTCAACATCCCCGACCAGTACCGGGCGGCGCTGTGGCAGAAGTACTTCGCGCAGTACACCTCGGCCTCCGACAAGGGTCCCAAGGCCGTGCCCGACCTCAACCTGCTGTGGCTGATGAACGACCACACCGAGGGGACGCGGCCGGGCGCCGTCGCTCCGGTGGCCCACGTGGCCGACAACGACCTGGCCCTCGGCAAGATCGTCGACACGATCTCGCACAGCAAGATCTGGAAGGACAGTGCGATCTTCGTCATCGAGGACGACAGCCAGAACGGCGTCGACCACGTCGACGGACATCGCAACCCGACCCTCGTCATCAGCCCGTGGGCCCGGCGGGGCGCGGTCGTGCACACCTACTACAGCCAGCTCAACCTCATGCGCACGATCGAGCAGATCCTCGGCCTGCCGCCGATGAACCAGCAGGACCTCACGGCCGAGCCGATGTACGACGTGTTCACCGACAAGCCCGACTTCACGCCGTACACCTACCTCCCGGAGACGGTGTCCCTCGACCAGAAGAACCCCAGCACCGCCTCGCTCAGCACCCAGGCGGTGGTCGGCAGTGCGTCGAGCCAGGTGACCGGGCAGCTGGAACTGGCCTGGGCGAAGTGGGCGCAGAAGCAGAACTGGCACTCCGAGGACATGGTGAACATGGCTCAGGACAACCGCGACATCTGGTACGCCGGGCACGACTTCTCCGTGCCCTACCCGGGCGACTCGAGGGTGCTCCTCCCGTCCCAGGTACCCGGCGCCGGCCACTGAGGCGCGTGCTGAACACCTGAATACGGCGTCCGCCACCGGGTCGCGCACTCCTGCCGCGAGGCACGGGGTGCGCGTCCCGTCGCGTTCCCACCCGGGCGAGCTGCGGCGGCGCAGACCGGGCAACACTGGACTCCTGCTGCAGGGTTGATCTCATGCTGTTTCGCCTTGCGGGGGCCCCATGTTAGGGTCCTCGCGACCGCTCAACTTCCCCTGAGGGCAAGGACCGATGCACCGACCCGTCTCTGCGGATCGCCACGATCCCAGCGGACGCCGCCGGCGTCCGGCACCTGGCCGATGCCCGGAGCGAATGGTCACCCCGGCTCCTCGACGAGTGGGCCCGGAAAGCAGCAGGGCCACGCCGTCCGGCGCGGCTGCGGTGTGCTCGGCGGGGGCCGAGCACTTCTCCGACACAACGCAGATTCACCAGGCGAGCTGAAGGATCCCCCGATGACACGCTCCATGCACAACAGGCCCGGCCGCCCCCGAGTTCGGTCCACCACCCGGCGGATGGGCGTCGTCGCCGCGGCCGGAGTGGCCGTCATCGGGCTCGGCGTCGGCATCGCCCAGGCCCAGCAGGGCGAGTCCCCCCGGTCGCACGCACTGCGGCTGGCCCAGGAACAAGCCGCCTCGATGCCGTCGGCGAAGGCGAAGCTGTTCACCGACGGCGTCGCCCGCGCCTTCCCGTCGAAGGGAGCCGCGAAGCCGGCTCAGGTCGTCGGCCCCGCCGCCGCGCCCGGAGCTGCCCACGCCAACGTGCCGGACGCCCGGGTGCCCGGCATCTCCGACCTCCGGCAGGCACCGTTCGCGCCCGTCGACTTCGCCGTCCAGAACTCCTACTCGGCGAAGGTCAAGGGACGCTGGTACATCGCCTACGCCGGCACGGTCGGCGGCAACAAGGCCGACGCCGGACAGGGCGGCGTCCGGGTCATGTCGGCCGACCCGGGAGCGAACACCAACCTGCAGGACCTCGGCACGTTCCCCGTCGCCGGCACGACCTCCCTCAAGGTCACGGCCGGGTCGGGAACCGTCATCACACTGGTCAGCGGTACCGGCGCCACCTACACGTTCGACCTCTCCGCGCTGAGCTACCGGTGATCCGCCGCCAGCCGGTGCTCCGCACCACTCTCGCCGCCGCATCCGTCGTCGCGCTCGCGAGCCTCGCCGCGTGCAGCACGCACAGCGCGTCCCCCGTGTCGGGCAGCGCGCCGGCCACGTCGTCCGACGCCAGCTCGGCCCCCACCCCCAGCTCCAGCGCCTCCTCGTCGGCGTCCACGGGGTCCGCGTCCGCCTCCTCGTCGTCGTCGACGGCGACCGGAACCGGTGTCACCGTGGCGAACCACTGGACGGCCACGCACACCGGAGGCGGAGCGATCGCGGCGGCCGTGGCCGGCGGGAAGCTCTGGGTGAGCTATGCCCTCACCGGCGGCGCGCAGGGCTCGATGCACGGCGAGCTCGTCGGCTACTCCCTCGCGACCGGACACCCCGAGGTCACCGCCCAGGTGGGCGCATTCCCTGTCGCCGTGGCCGCATCGAGCGCCGGCGTGTGGGTGGCCAACGGGGTTGGGGACGGCTCGCAGCCCAACTCGCCGCTCCTCAACACCGTCGAGCAGCTGACGACGTCCGGCAAGGTGGTGAAGACCAGCAGGATCGCCGGCCCGTCGGCGCTGGCGGCGTCCGACTCGAACGCCTGGGTCTACTTCACCTCGGGGCAGAAGGCGCATGTCAGCCCGGTCTCCCCGACGACCAGCGGTCCGGCCCCCAGCGACGTGGCGCTCCCGGGCCAGCCCGAGGGAGGACAGCCGGGCACGTCGCCCCTCGCGTACTGCGACGGCAAGGTCTTCGCCGTGTCCGCCGGCCAGGGCCCCGGCCCGGTGACGCTCACCGAGCTCGGTGCGACGGCCGCACAGGTCGCCCGGATCAGCGTCGCCGCCCAGGTGCCCTCGCTCGCCTGCACGTCGACCGGCGCCCCCGTCCTCGTGCTCACCGGGCAGTCGTCCGTCCTCGTCAGCAAGGCCACCGGCTACAAGCCCGTCACCCTGCACGCGAGCGGCGACAGTTCAGTGGCCGAGGGTGGCGGACGCCTCTGGCTCGCCAGCGCTTCCGGGGGCACCGTGAGGATCACGTCCATCGACGATTCGGGCACGGCCACCAGCTCGCCCGTGAGCGCTCCGGCGTCCCAGGCACCGCTCCTGGCCGGTGACAACTCGGGCCTGTGGGTCGTCGCCCCCTCGCTGTCACAGGGCTCGGCCACCCTCCGGGTCGAGCACCTCACGGCGTCCGGCGGCCGCTGATCCGCGGCGGGTCTTCACCCGCCCGGGTGTGCCCTTCGGCGGGGGCCGCGGCCAAGACTGGGGAGAAACCGGCCCCTGAGGAGGACGCATGACCCACACCGAGAGCCCGTTGAGCCGCTGGATGCTGAAGCTCGAGAACGCCCGCCCGCTCGACCTCGCCGTCACGATGGTGCAGCCCGTCATCAAGGCGGTCGCGTCGAACGGCACCGTGCGCGCCGGCCTGCAGGGACGCTGGCTCGGCCACGCCGCGCACCCCGTCGTCGTCATGATGCCGATCGGGTTGTGGACGAGTGCGGCCGTGCTGCACTCCACCGGATTGCCCGAAGCGCAGCGCCCCGCCCAACTGCTGACCGGCATGGGCATCATGGGCGCGCTGCCCGCCACGCTGACCGGGTTGTCCGAAGTCGCGGCCGGGGCCGACGAGCGCATCAAGCGGGTCGCCGTCGTCCACGCCACGCTCAACACCGTCGCCCTGGGTCTGGAGGTCGGCTCCTGGCTGTCCGGCAAGGCCGGGAACCGGGCGATGGCGAAGTTCGACTCGTTCGCCGCCCTCGCCGTCACCATGGTCAGCGGGTACCTCGGCGGCCACATGTCGATCGCCCGCAAGTACGGCACCCGCGACGAGGCCTTCGCCGGCCAGTAGGTCGGGTGGGCGGACGCTGGACGCCGGGCCCTGGTCTCCGGTCCATCGCGGCCTAGGCTTGCCTGCATGGCCGAACTCAGTGACAAGGATCGCGACAAGCTGAAGGACTCCGACTTCGCCTACGTCGACTCGTCGGGCAACCGTCACCTGCCCATCCACGACGACGAACACGTGCGCAACGCCGCCGCCCGCTTCAGCCAGACCCGGTTCGACTCGGCGTCCGACAAGCAGAAGGCGGCGAAGGCGATCGTCGCGGCCGCCAAGAAGCACGGCGTCGACCTCGACGACGACGACGCGGTGGTCAAGGCCGCCACGTAGACGGTCCCGTCCTCACGCCGTGGCCGGCTAGGCGAGTGACGCCTCCAGCGAGACGATTCGCACGCTCTGCCGCTGCGACGGCGAGACCAGGGTGTGCGCCACCAGCAGGACCCTGCCCTCCTCGTCGCCTCCGAGCGGGTAGTAGCTGAGCGCCACCCGGCTGTGGCAGACGTCGCAGATCGCGGTGTCGCCGTCGCCCATGAAGCCGGGGCTCACGATCGCGTGGAACGGGATCTCCCGGCCGCAGCCCGGGCAGGTGAGCCGTCCCTGGGCGGTGATCGACGGGGGACTGGCGGCCCCGGGCTGGTGTCCGAGGACGACGCCGTCGGCGTCCGCCGGGTCGTAGCTCGCCTCGGCGAGTGCCCTGGCCGCCTCCATGCCGCCGACCACGGTGAGTCCGCGGCCGGCTCGCAGGCCGGTGGGCTCGTCGACGTGCGGCAGGGGGAGGACCGGCCGGGGCGGCTCCGGCACCGGCTCCCCGGCCTGCGCCGCCGTGAGCGCGAGTTCGGGCTGCTCGGGTCGTCCCTCCGGAGGCACCGTAGTCCCACCGATGAGGCGGCAGGACGCCATGACGAACGCGGCGACGGCGTGGTCCTGGACGGAGTACATCGGGAAGGGCTCAATGCCCTGCGCCACGGCCTCGCGGTAGATCTCGCCGTAGACGCTGCTCGCCATGATCGGAGAGTCGCCGGCGGCCATCGCGATGTGCACGTCGCCATGGACGGCCTCGCTCGCCAGCCCACGGAGCAGATCGGCGATGGTGACCCTCGTGAGTTCGCCCTGACCGAACCTGCGGAAGCCGGCGTAGCCACGTCCGGGTGCGGTCTTGTCGCCGGCCCGTTGGGCGAGTTCGGCGGCGTCCGCGTCGAGCAGCGCCGCGTATCCCACCGGGGGCCCGGAGAGCACCGAGAACTGCTCGTAACACGCGGTGATGACGCTGCGGTCGGCGCTCGCGACGAAGTGCCAGCCGCTGGCGGCCGGAACTCCCTCCCGACCCGGCAGCGCCGCGGCGGCCGAGTCACCGGCGATCGCGGCGGGAGGCAGCGGCGTCTCGCCCGCCTGTGCCTGTGCCCGCGCGCGCCGCCGCCGGACGCCGGCGACGATGAACCACACGCCGAACACGAGCGAGACCGCGATGAGCGGCAGAATGATCCATTCGGCCACGACCAGGTAGACGACGGTCATCACGGCGGCCAGCGCGACGATGACGACACCACCCGCGATGAGGCCTCGAGGGTCCTGCTCCGGAATCTTCATGGCGCCCCCCTGCACCCACGGCAGCGCCCCCGAACCCCCGCACTGCCGCTGGTACCACGCTAGATCCGTTCGGCCCCCCCGGGAGGACAACAGTGGGACTGAGGTCGATCGGGTCAGTTCCTCCCGCCCGCTCGCGAGGAATCCCCGCTCGATAGAGTTCTGTCATGACCCCCACGGTCCGCCAAGCAAGCAAGCTGTCGATCATCGGTGCCGGTGCGGTCGGCACGTCGATGGCCTACGCGGCCCTCATCCGGGGCTCCGCGTCGGTCGTGTCCCTCTACGACGTCAACGAACAGAAGGTGGACGCCGAGGTCCGCGACCTCGCCCACGGCACCCAGTTCACCCCCTCGGTGGTGATGGGCGGCGCCGACATCGAGGTGGTCAAGGACTCGTCGGTCGTCGTCATCACCGCCGGTGCCCGGCAGAAGCCCGGCCAGAGCCGGCTCGACCTCACCGCGGTCAACGCGGGAATCCTCGAGAAGCTCATGCCCCAGCTCGTCGACCAGGCCCCCGACGCCCTGTTCGTGCTGGTCACCAACCCGTGCGACGTGCTCACGGTGGTCGCCCAGCGGGTGTCGGGGCTGCCGGCGTCCCGGGTCTTCTCGACGGGCACGATGCTCGACTCGTCGCGCCTGCGCTGGCTGATCAGCGAGCGCACCAACGTCGCGCAGCGCAACGTGCACGCCATCATCGTCGGCGAGCACGGCGACTCCGAGTTCCCCGTGTGGTCGAACGCCACCATCAGCTCGGTGCCGATCCTGCAGTGGCAGGTGCACGGCGAGCACATGTTCCGCCGCGAGGAACTCGACGCGCTCGCGTACGAGGCCGCGCACGCGGCGTACGCGGTGATCGAGGGCAAGGGGGCCACCAACTACGCGATCGGCCTCACCGGCGCCCGCCTCACCGAGGCCCTGCTCTCGCCCACGCGCTCGATCCTGCCGCTGTCGACGATCATGGACGGCTACCTCGGGGTCGAGGGCGTGGCGCTGTCGATGCCCACCCTGGTCTCGTCGGCGGGCGTGAAGCGGATCATCGAGATCCCTCTCGACGAGGGGGAGCGCGGCAAGTTCCTCCAGTCCGCGCAGACGCTGCGCGAGAACCTCGCGAGCATCGGCTACTGAGCCCGGGGCCGAGCCGCCGTCGCCGGCGTCCGGAGCCGGGAGAGGGGTGTCACGTGGCACCGCGAGTAAGCTCTGGCCCCGTGCCCCGAAACTTCGAATACGAGCAGCGCGCCGACGGAGATGTGCTGCACATCCACGCCCGGGGACGCGACGTCCTCACCAACCCCCTCACCAACATCGGCACCGCCTTCACCAAGGACCAGCGCAGCCAGTTGGGCATCGCGGGACTGCTGCCACCGCAGGTGATGAGCATGAGCGTCCACCTCAAGCGGAGCTACGCGCAGTACCAGCGCCAGCCCGACCCGCTGTCGAAGTACCTCTACCTCAACACCATGCACGAGCGGAACGAGGTGCTCTACTACCGGCTGCTCACCGAGCACATCGAGGAGATGATGCCGATCGTCTACACCCCGACCATCGGGGAGGCGATCCAGGAGTACAGCGCCTGGTACCACCGCCCGCGCGGGGTCTACCTGTCGATCGACGAGCCGGACGAGATCGAGACGGCGCTCACCAACATGGGTCACCGGGCCGACGAGGTCGATCTCATCGTGGTGACCGACTCCGAGGGCATCCTCGGCATCGGCGACCAGGGAGTCGGCGGCGTCGCCATCACCATCGGCAAGCTGTCGCTCTACGTGGCCGCGGCCGGCATCAACCCGCACCGCGTGCTCCCCGTGGTGCTCGACGTCGGCACCGACAACCTCGACCTGCTGAGCCAGGAGGGCTACCTCGGCGTGCACCACGCCCGGGTGCGAGGGCAGCGCTACGACGACTTCGTCGACAGGTTCGTCCAGACGGCCACCTCGCTGTACCCCGACGCGATGATCCACTGGGAGGACTTCGGCCCCTCGAACGCGCACCGCATCCTGGAGAAGTACCGCGACGAGATCTGCACGTTCAACGACGACATCCAGGGCACCGCCGCCGTGGTCGTGGCCGCGATCCTCAGTGCGGTGCGGGCCAGCGGGACGCCGCTCGACGAGCAGCGGGTGGTCATCCACGGCGCGGGCACCGCGGGCATCGGCATCGCCGACCTCATGGTCGACATCCTCGTCGAGAAGGGCGTCGGCCGGGACGCTGCCCGGCGGATGTTCTGGGGGCTCGGGTCCAGGGGCCTGCTCCGCGACGGCGTCCGGATGCGCGACTTCCAGCAGCCCTACGCCCGGACGGCGTCCGACACCGAGGGCTGGGTGCTCGACCACCCGGGTCAGGTCGAGCTCGCCGACGTCGTCCGCAACGTCCACCCGACCATCCTCATCGGGTCGTCGGCCCAACCCGGCTCGTTCACCCCGGAGATCGTCACCGACATGGCCGCCCACTGCGAGCGACCCGTGATCATGCCGCTGTCCAACCCGACCTCGAAGGCGGAGGCGCTGCCGTCCGACCTGCTCCGCTGGACCGACGGCCGGGCGCTCATCGCGACCGGCTCGCCGTTCGAACCGGTCGTGTTCGACGGGACGACGTACCACATCGCCCAGGCCAACAACGCCCTCGTCTTCCCCGGGATCGGCCTGGGCGTGGTGACCAGCCGCGCCTCCCGGGTCAGCGACCACATGATCGCGGCCTCCGCCCGGGCTGTCGCCCGCGTGGTCACCGACCGCACCCGGGGGGCGTCCCTGCTGCCCGACGTCGGGCAGTTGCGGTCGGTGTCGGCGAAGGTGGGGGTCGCGGTGGCCGAGGCGGCGATCGAGGAGGGGCTGGCGCAGGCGGAGGTCGACAACCCCATCCAGGCGGTCTACGCGAACATGTGGCAACCCGTCTACCCGAGGATCCTCGCGGAGTGAGCGCGCCGGCCGCCCCGCAGGTGCTCGTCGGCCGGGACGAGTGGCAGCGGGCGCGGGAGGCCCACCAGCAGCGGGCCCGCGAGCTGCTCGGCCCCGTCGTCGCGCGCCGTCGCCGGGGGGAGCGGCATCCCGTCGAGGACTTCCTCTTCGACTACTACTCGGTGCGGCCGGGGCAGCTCGTCGCGTGGCATCCCGGGGTCCACCGGGTGCTCGAGGACGCGGAGGGGGAGTTCGGGTCGCTGCGCTTCCACCGGGCCACCGACGGCCGGGTCGAGGTGGACGCCGCCGGCGTCCTGGCGCGCCGGGGCGACACCGTGGCCTGGGTGGAGCGGCTGCTGGGGGCGGTCCGCGGGCGTCCGGCGTCCTTCGGCTGCTTCGGCATGCACGAGTGGGCGATGGTCTACGGACTGGACGCCGACCAGACCCGGCACGCCGGTCTGCCGCTGCGCCCCCAGCCCGACGAGGTGCGTCGGACGGTGGAGCAGGTGGGGCTGCGCTGCACCCACTTCGACGCGTTCCGCTTCTTCACCCCGGACGCCGCGCCCCGCAACGCGGTCGCGCTCACGCGGGAGGGGCAGCCGGAGCACGACCAGGGCGGCTGCCTGCACGCCAACATGGACCTGTACAAATGGGCCGGCAAGCTGCTGCCGCTCACCCCGCCCGAACTGCTGCTCGACGCGTACGAACTCGCCCGCGACATCCGCGTGCTCGACATGCGGGCCAGCGCCTACGACCTCCGGGGGCTCGGGTACGAGCCGGTACGGGTGGAGACGGCGTCCGGGCGCGCGGAGTACGTGGCGCAGCAACGGGTGTTCGCCGCGCGCGCCGAGCCGCTGCGAGCGCGCCTGCTCGACCTCATCGGGGCCGCCCGGGTGGTCGCGGCGCGTCAGGCGGGGAGGATGAGCGCGGTCACCTGACGTCCCGACGAGTCGAGCAGGAACAGCGTGCTCTCGGAGTTGGGCATGTCGAACGTCACCGTCCCACTGACCGACTGGCCCGCGTGCACGACCCGCCCGACGAGGTCGTCCGGGCGGCCGCTGGGGCGGGGCTCGTAGGCCTGGTTGGTGTCGGAGTTGGTGAACGCGAAGAACTGGAGCACCTGGTCGCCACTGGTCACCTTGATCGTCATCCGCACCACCGCCTGGGGACCCGACCACGTGTACGAGTCGATCGTCCAGACGCCGTGGGCGCCGTCGAAGGTGTTGTCGAATGGAATGCTCGTGGCGCTGCCGCCCGTCGTGTCCGACGACGGGGGTGCCGAGGCCACGGACGGCGCGGAGATCGGCGGGTCCTGGGACGCCGTGCGGAACCCCCACCACACCGCAACCGCCACCACGAGCAGCACGGCCAGGGTGATGAGCACCGGCTTGCGGCTCGACTCGGGGCTGAACTGGCGGATCGACACGGACGCCGGCACGTGACCGCCCAGCGGGGCACGCGGATCGCGGCCCGGTTCGCCCGGGGGAGTGGGCGCGCCGGGGTACCCCTGGCTCGAGGGTGTGGCCCAGTAGGCGTTCTGGGGGGGAGTTGCCTGGGGGTAGGGACCGGCCGGGCCGCCCCCCTGCGGGGGCCAGGCCCCGTACCCGGCGCCCGGCGGAGGGGTCTGGGGGCCGGGGTAGGCGGCTCCGGGGAACGGATTCTGGGGGTAGGGAGCCTGAGGCTGCTGGCCGTACCGATATCGGGGGTCGGCCTGCCGGTCGCCGTAGGGGGAAGACGGCTGCCCCTGCCAGCCCGACTCCGGTGGCTGTCCCGCTGCCGGCGACCGCGGGTCGGGCGGCGGCCAGGGCTGGGGTCCCTGGTCCGGCGGGGGCCAGGGGGGAGACCCGTGCGGCGGCGTGCTCATGGTGGGGTAACTCTAGCTCGGCCCCGGCCGGGGTCCCGGTCGTCCACAGCCCCCCGGGAACTCGCCGCTTGTGCACAGCGACATCTCGGCGCCGCCCCCGGCCGTGGCGGTGTCCAGACAATCCGGACGTGACCAACCAGCGAGCCACCCTCAGCAAACGCCTGCCCACCCGCACCCTTCCGGAGCCCGAGTCGCCCCCCACCCTGCGCATCTCCCGGCCCGACGAGATGATCCTCGTCGTCCCGCACATGCTCGGGTTCTGGCCCGACCGATCGATCGCGGTCGTCCTCCTGGTCGACGGGCGGGTCGAGGTCACCGCGAGGGCAGACCTCGACTGCGGGCCGGTCGAACTGGCAGAGGTCATCGAACCGATGATCGCCCGGTTCCCGGGGCATCGCGCCCTGCTCATCGGCTACGGCCCGCGAGACGAGGTCGACGATGCGGTGGCGGCCGCCGAGATGCTGTTCGCGCCCGAGGCGCTCATCGACTCCCTCGGCACCGATGGGCGACGGTGGTGGAGCCGCGCCGGCGCCGGCGGCACCATGGCGGGTCGCGACCTGCGCAGGGTCGCACGGGCAGCCCCCGGCCTTGCCGATCGGCTGCTGCCCGACCGGTCCGCCCTCGAGGGTCGGTTCGCCGGTCCTCCTCCCGCGCAACGGGACGCCCTCGAGGCCCGCATGGGCGAAACCCTCGAGGCGGTGGCCGACCTCACCCGTGCCGACCGTCTCGAGCGGACGGCCGCGCTCATCCGCCACGCGGTGGCCACCGACGAGGTGTCCGGACTCGACGACGCCCAACGCCTGGAGCTGGCCGCGCTGGTTCAGGACATCGCCGCGCGCGACGCCGCGTGGATGCTCATCAACCGGGCCGAGGCCGACGAACACCTGGCCCTGTGGCACTCGGTCGTCGCCCTCACGCCGACACCGCAGGCACCCCCCGTGCTCTGCCTCGCCGCCACCGCGGGTTGGCTCACGGGCAACGGCGCCATCATGAACATCTGCCTCGAGCGGGCCTCGCGCATCGACCCGTGGTACAGCCTCGCCCGGCTGCTCACCGACGTGATGCGGCAGGCGATTCCGCCGAGCGCCTGGGACCAACTGGCGGGCATGAGCGTCGACCCCTCCGAGTACGGCGATGAGCCCTGACCCACCCGAGACCGGGACGCCGGCCCGCGCGGCCCGGGTCGCGGGGGTCGTCGAGTTCGGGCGCGACCACCTCGCCCTGGTGCTCGTGGCCGGCGTCGTCGCCATCGGCATCGCGATCACCTATCTCACCAGGGCCCAGGCCCACACGGTGCCGATGGCCGTCCCCTCGTCCCTCCCCGCCGCAGCCCCGACCACCGCCGGCACGCCCCAGCCCACCGGCGTGTCGGGCGCCGGGGCAGCCCCCGCCACCGGGCCTGCTGCTGTGTCGGCGACACCCCGCCTCATCGTCGTGCAGGTGCTCGGCGCCGTGAAGCGGCCGGGGGTGATCAGCGTTCCGGAGGGCACGCGCGTGCATGAGGCGATCGCACGGTGCGGCGGACTCGCGCCCGGTTCCGACACCGGCGACCTCAACCTGGCGGCGGTGCTGCGCGACGCCGACCAGGTTGTCGTCGGCACCCGCGCGGAGCCGGGCGGGACAGTGCGCAACGGCAGCCAGCCCGCCACGGTGCCGGACGGCAGCGCCGCACCGGCAGACCTGGTCGTCGACCTCAACACCGCCACCATCGAGCAACTCGACCAGATCCCCGGGGTGGGCCCGGTCACCGCCCAGAAGATCGTCGACTGGCGCTCCCAGCACGGAGGGTTCACCGCCGTCACCGAACTGCGCGAGATCGACGGCATCGGGGCAAAGACCTTCGCGCGGATCGCCCCGCATGTCCGCATCTGAGCAACCCCCGAGCCCGACCGTCGACGTCCGCCTCGTGCCGCTGGCGGTGGGCGCCTGGGCCGGTGCGTGGTGGGGCACCGCAGAGAGCTGGTCGGCGCCGGCGCTGCTCCTCACCGTCGGCGCCCTGGCGGCGAGCGTCGCCGTCGGCACCGGGGGACGGCTTCGGGAACGCCGTCGACAGCTGGCCGCGATCCTGGTCACTCTCGTGGTCGCAGGCGGCTGCGGACTGCTGAGGCTCGGGGCGGTCCAGCACACGGCACTCACCACGGGCGCTGCCGCGCACAGTGTCGCCGACCTCGTCGTGGTCGTCACCGGCGATCCCGTCAGCTACCCGGCGTCCGGCACCCGGCCCGCCTTCGTCACGGTGCCCGCGCAGGTGCGTTCCGTCACGATCCACGGCTCGTCGGCGGTCACCCGGGTGCCGGTGACGCTCACGGGCAGCGGGGACGCCGCATCCTTCCTGACGCCCCTGGCGGTCGGCCAGCGGGCCACGATCGCGGGCGCCCTGATGCCCCGCGAGCCCGGGCAGCCGGTCGCTGCGGGCGTGCGGGTGCTCGCGCCACCGGCGCGCATCGTTGAGGCCGGCGTCGTCGACAGGGCGGCCAACCGGTTCCGAGTCGCCCTCGCCGAGGCCATGCGGTGGGCTCCGGCCGCCCAGGCGCACCTCGTGCCCTCGCTCGTGGTCGGAGACACCTCCAGCGTCGACAGCGCGACCCAGGACGCCTTCCGTGCCACCGGGCTCACCCACCTCATGGCCGTGTCGGGGGCCAACCTCGCACTCACCCTCGCCTGGCTGCTGGGACTCGCCCGGTGGCTCGGTCTGCGGGCCGGACTCCTCGACGTCGTCGCCGTCGTCGGGGTCGCGGCCTTCGTCGTCGTCTGCCGTGGGGAACCGAGCGTGCTGAGGGCGGCCGCGATGGGACTGGTCACGCTGGCGGCCCTCGGTCGGCACGCGGCTGCCGGACGCGGCCTGAGGCACCTCGCCGCGGCGAGCCTCGTCGTCCTGCTGCTCGACCCGTGGCTGGCCCGATCGGTGGGCTTCGCGCTCTCCGTGGCCGCGACCGGCGGCATCATCTGGTGGGCGGGGGCCTGGGGTCGCCGGGCCGGAGCGACGGGCGTCCGGTGGCTCACCCCGATCGTGTTCGTCCCCCTCGCGGCCCAGGTGGCCACCCAGCCGATCGTCACCGCGATCAGTGGGGGAGTGAGCACCGTCGGGGTGGTCGCCAATGCGCTCGCCGCCCCGTTCGTGGCACCCGTCACCGTGGTCGGCCTCATGGCCGCGTTCGCCCAACTGCTGTGGCCACCGCTCGGCGCCGCGGTCGGCTGGGTGGCCGGGGCCTGCATGCAGCCCATCATCTGGATCGCGCGGTTGCTCGCCTCGACCCCGGGCGCCGTGTGGCCGTGGCCGGTGACACCCCTGAGCATCGCCCTGCTCGGCGTCGCCTGCCTGTTGCTGGCCGCGCTGGTCCCGCACGTCGCGGCGCGCCCGGGCCTCACGCTCGCCGTGTTGCTCGCCCTTGCTCTCACGCCCTGGCTGCACCCGCGGCCGCTCGGATGGCCCGGTTCCTGGGATGTCGTCTTCTGCGATGTCGGCCAGGGGGACGCCACCGTGGTCCGGGCCGGGCCCGGTGAGGCGGTGCTCGTCGACGCGGGGCCGGACGACGACAGCGCGCTGACCTGCCTGAGGTCGCTCGGCGTCACCCGGCTTCCCCTCGTCCTCCTCACCCACTTCCACGCCGACCACTCGGGGGGCCTGGCCCGGGTGCTGCGCGGCGTGCCGACCGGCCGGATCTGGGTGAACCCGGCGGCCAGCCCGGCTGCTGACGTGCGCCGCGTGGCCGAGGCGGCCGCGAGCACTGGGACGCCGCTCGAGGAGGCACCGGTGGGGGCCAGCATCAGCGTGGGGATGGCGAGGGTCGACCTCCTGTACGGCGGTCCACTCCCGTCCGTGCCGGCAGCCGACGACGAGGGGGAGTCGTCCGCGGAGAACAACACCTCACTGGTCCTGCGGGTGGCTTCGGGAGGCCTGACGGTGCTCGTCGCAGGCGATGCCGAGACCGAGGAGCAGCAGCAGGTGCTCGACGAGCACGTCGACGTCCGGGCGGCCGTGTGGAAGATGCCGCACCACGGGTCGTCGCGGCAGTGCGCCGAGCTGTGGCGTGCAGCGGGGGCGCGGGTGGCCGTTGCCAGCGCCGGACTGCACAACGACTACGGTCACCCCGCCCCGGCGGCTCTTCGGTTGGCGGCGCAGCTCGGCATGACCGTGGCCCGAACCGACCAGCAGGCGTCCATCGCCATCCGGGCCGAGGGGGGCCGGCTGCGCATCCGCACCCAGGCCTCCGGCCGTGGCTGACCACCGCCATGTCGGCCCCGACTGGCATGCTGTCCTCGTGAGTCCCGCAGCCCAGCGTCCCCCGGCAACCCGGGCACCCGCGCCCGCCCTCGGCTCGGCCGTCCTCGTGTTCGGCTCCGAGTCCCTGCTGGCGGAGCGGGCCGTGTCCCAGCGGGTGGCGGCCGCCCGGCGGGAGGTGCCGGAGGCCGAACTCGTCGAGGTCGAGGCGGCAGACCTGGTCGGCAACCGGCTCACCGAACTCACCGGGGGGTCGCTGTTCGCCGCGGCCACGGTGGCGATCGTCCGCGACCTCGGCAACCTGCCCGCCGAGCTGCATGAGGCCCTCGTCGCCGTCGCCTCCCAGCCTGGGCCAGACCTCTGTCTCGTGCTCGTGCACGGCGGCGGCACGAAGGCCAAGTCGCTGGTCGACGCGCTGCGCAAGGCCGGCGTCGAGCGGGTGGAGGCGGCTCCGATCAAGGCGTGGGAGGTGCCGGGGTTCGCCGTGCAGGAGGCCCGGCACCAGCGGCTGCCGCTCGACCAGGAGGCCGCGCAGGCGCTCGTCGACGCCGTCGGGGCCGACCTCCGTACGATCGTCGGGGCCATCGCCCAGCTGAAGTCCGACGCCGCGGGTCAGACGGTCACCGCGGCCTTCGTCACCCGCTACTTCGCCGGCCGGGCCGAGGTCACGAGCTTCGCCGTCACCGACGAAGTGCTGCGGCAGCGCCGGGACGCCGCCCTCGAGAAGCTGCGCTGGGCGCTGGGCACGGGCGTCGCCCCCGTGCTCGTCACCAGCGCCGTCGCCGCCTCGCTGCGGGCCCTCGGCAAGTACCACGACCTGCGCTCCGCCCGGCTGTCCGACGCGGAGGTGGCCCGCGAGATCGAGGTGCCCCCGTGGAAGGTGAAGGATCTCGCCCGTCAGTCCCGCGTGTGGACCGCGGCCGCGGTCTCCAGGGCTCTCCGCCGGGTCGCGCGGGCCGACGCCGACGTCAAGGGGGCGGCGTCCGACGCCGAGTTCGCCCTCGAGCAGATGGTGCTCGACGTCATCGCGATCGGCGAGGCGGGCTGAGCACGCCGCGCATGCTCGTCAGGCGTGCGGGGACGCCGAACGCCAGCGCCCGATCCCCAGTCGGATCGTGACGCTGGCGCGTGGAACTGTCAGGGGCGCTCGGTCAGAGCGCGTCGGCGGCGCGGGAGATGGCCGACTTGCGGTTGGCGGCCTGGTTGCGGTGAATGACGCCCTTCGACACGGCCTTGTCGAGCGCGCGGTTGGCGGTGCGAGCGAGCAGCTCGGCCTTCTCGTTGTCACCGGCGGCCACGGCCTCGCGGAAGCGACGCACGTGCGTGCGCAGCGCCGACTTCACGGCCTTGTTGCGCTGGCGCGCCTTCTCGTTGGTCTTGATGCGCTTCATCTGCGACTTGATGTTTGCCACGGGGCAAGCCTCTTTACACCTGGTCGGACTGGGAGATTCTGTGAGCCGGGAGAGGCACGCCGGAGCGTGCGCCCTTCGACGCGACGAGCCAATCTATCATCGAGCCGGAAGCCGCCCCAAATCGGACGCCGTCACCCACCGCGGCGCCCCCACGGCCGCGCCCGCGCATCGGCGGGTCCGTGAGAGGATGGCACTCTGCCTGGCGAGCGCCCCTTCGCGGCGCGGCCGCTCCCTGACGAACGACCTGGAAGACGAACTGGAATCGCATGCCCGCACCTGCCCCCGGACGCACCGATCCGACGATCATCCGCAACTTCTCCATCATCGCCCACATCGACCACGGCAAGTCGACGCTGGCCGACCGCATGCTGCAGTTGACCGAGGTCGTCGACCCCCGGGCGATGCGCGCGCAGTACCTCGACCGCATGGACATCGAGCGCGAGCGCGGCATCACCATCAAGTCCCAGGCGGTGCGCATGCCGTGGTCGCACGACGGGACGACCCACGTGCTCAACATGATCGACACGCCCGGTCACGTCGACTTCACCTACGAGGTGTCGCGCTCGCTGGCCGCGTGCGAGGGCGCCGTGCTGCTCGTCGACGCCGCGCAGGGGATCGAGGCGCAGACCCTGGCCAACCTCTATCTGGCCCTGGAGGCCGACCTCCACATCATTCCGGTGCTCAACAAGATCGACCTGCCCAGCGCCCAACCCGAGAAGTACGCCGAGGAGCTGGCCAACATCATCGGCTGCGATCCGGGCGACGTGCTGCGGGTGTCGGCGAAGACCGGTGAGGGCGTGCGGGAACTGCTCGACCAGATCGTCCGGCAGGTGCCGGCCCCGGTCGGCGACCCGGACGCCGCGGTCCGCGCACTGATCTTCGACTCGGTCTACGACACCTACCGGGGCGTGGTCACCTACATCCGCGTGGTGGACGGGGCACTGTCGCACCGCGACCGGATCCTCATGATGTCGACGCGCACCACCCACGAGGTGCTGGAGATGGGCGTGATCTCGCCGGAGCCCATCAAGTCCCAGGGGCTGGGCGTCGGCGAGGTCGGCTACCTCATCACCGGCGTCAAGGACGTGCGCCACTCGCGCGTCGGCGACACCGTCACCCTGGCGGGCCGTCCCGCCACCCGTGAGCTCGCCGGTTATCGCCATCCCAAGCCGATGGTCTACGCGGGCCTCTACCCGATCGACGGCGACGACTTCCCCGAGCTCCGCGAGGCGCTGGAGAAGCTCCAGCTCAACGACGCGGCCCTCACCTACGAGCCCGAGACCTCCGGGGCCCTCGGCTTCGGCTTCCGGGTCGGCTTCCTCGGGCTGCTGCACATGGAGATCGTCCGCGAGCGGCTCGAGCGGGAGTTCAACCTCGACCTCATCAGCACCGCCCCGAACGTGGTCTACCGGGTGGTCATGGAGGACGGCACCGAGCATGTGGTGACCAACCCCAGCGAATACCCGGAGGGGAAGATCTCAGAGGTCTTCGAGCCGGTGGTGAAGGCGACCCTGCTGTCGCCGAGCGACTACATCGGCACGCTCATGGAGCTGTGCCAGACCCGCCGCGGCGTCCAGCTGGGCATGGACTACCTGTCGGCCGACCGGGTGGAGATGCGCTACACGCTGCCGCTCGCCGAGATCGTCTTCGACTTCTTCGACGCGCTCAAGTCGCGCACCAAGGGCTACGCCTCCCTCGACTACGAGGACGCGGGCGAGCAGGCGGCCGACCTCGTCAAGGTCGACATCCTCCTGCACGGCGACCCGGTCGACGCGTTCAGCGCGATCGTGCACAAGGACAAGGCGTACCAGTACGGGGTGGCGATGGCTGCCAAGCTCAAGGAGCTCATCCCGCGCCAGCAGTTCGAGGTGCCCATCCAGGCGGCGATCGGCGCTCGGGTCATCGCCCGGGAGACGATCCGCGCCCTGCGCAAGGACGTCCTCGCCAAGTGCTACGGCGGCGACATCACCCGCAAGCGCAAGCTGCTCGAGAAGCAGAAGGAGGGCAAGAAGCGGATGAAGATGGTCGGCCGCGTCGAGGTGCCCCAGGAGGCGTTCGTCGCCGCGCTGCAGACGGGCGAGGGTGGCGGCAAGGAGAAGAAGCCCAGCTGAGGCTGCCGCCCCGGCGGGGACGGCCCTCAGCGCAGCCCGGTGGTCTCGACGCCCTGGACGAGGAACCGCTGCAGGAACAGGAACACCAGCAGCACCGGGATCACGGCCACGAGCGCTCCGGCGAACAGCTCCGGGTAGTTGACCAGCTGCGACGTCATGAACTGGCTGAGCGTCACCTGGACGGTGCGGGTGCCGTTGCGGGTGACGAGCATCGGCCACAGGAACGCGTTCCACGACCCGATGAAGATGATCGTGCCGACCGCGCCGATGATTCCCATCGAGTTGGGCACCACCACCTGCCAGAACGTGCGCCACGGGTTCGCGCCGTCGATGAGGGCGGCCTCCTCCAGTTCCTTCGGGAACCCGAGGAACGACTGCCGGAACATGTAGGTGGCGAACGCCGAGAACATGCCGGGGACGATGAGGCCGCGGAAGGTGTCGATCCACCCGAGGGCCGAGGTCATGACGAACGTCGGGATGAACGTCACCGCGGCCGGCACCATGAGGGTGAAGATCGTCAGCGCCGAGAGGATCCGCGCCACCCGGTGGGTGTAGCGGGCCAGGGCGTAGCCGGCGAGCAGGGCGACGACCACCGTGAGCCCGGTCTGCACCACGGCCATGACCGCCGAGTGCCACAGGGACGCCCCCATCTCGACGTCGGAGTTGGTGAACAGCTGGGTGATGTTGTCGAGGTTCCACTGGTCGGGCAGCCACTGCCACTGGGCGGCCGCGATCAGCCGTGACGACGCGAACGCGTTGCGCAGGATCACGTAGAACGGCAGGAGGAACAGCACCGCGAGCACGGCGAGCACGATGTAGCGCACGACCACGAGCACCCGGGCCGACCGGCCGCGCACAGCCCTCATCGCTCGTCCCTCTCCACGCCGCGGTTGGTGAGCCAGTTCTGGGCGACGCCGAACACGACGATGATCGCGGTGAGGATCATCGTCCCGGCACCGCCGAGGCCGAGGTCCTGGTTCGAGCCGCCGAGGCTGATGACGAACAGGTGCACCAGCGGCGGCCGCCCGTACGGCGGGTAGGTGCCGTTGACGCCGGACAGTAGGTTCCAGAACTCGTCGAACGCCTGGAACGCGTTGATGAGCAGCAGCATGAGCACCGCCGCACTGGTGGCACGCAGTTGGGGGAGCGTGATGTAGCGCAGCAGCCGCCAGCCGGCCGCGCCGTCGATGGCGGCCGCCTCGTAGGTCTCCTGCGGGATCCGGTTGAGGCCGGCGATGAGCAGGATCATGTAGAAGCCGACCTGCAGCCACAGCCGCAGGGAGACCAGCGCCACCCAGTAGCCGTAGTTGGCCCCGCCCAGCCAGTCGATGTTCGACCCGCCGAACTTGCGCAGCATCGAGTTGATGAGCCCGAACCGGCCGCCGTTGAAGAACGAGATGCGCCAGATCATCGCGGCGATGACGTACGACACGGCGGTGGGGATGAAGAACACCGACCGGAAGAAGGCCTGGGCCACCCGGAGCCCGTTGAGCAGCAGGGCGAGGCCGAGTGAGCAGACGTAGGTGAGCGGGACGATGAGCACGGCGAACGCGACGAACACGAGCAGCGACGAGCGGAACTCGGGGTCGCTCAGCAGATAGGTGTAGTTGGCCCACCCGACGAACTTCGTCGGCGTCACCGTCGCCCGGGCCTCGAAGAACGACAGGTAGGCGCTCCACGCGATGGGCACGTAGACGAACACGAGCAGGCCGGCGAGGAACGGGAGGACGAACAGCCCGAACCAGAGGTTGCGGTCCTGACGGCCGCGCAGCCGGCGTCCCCATGTGGGACGCCGGCCGGCGGCGAGGGGTGCGATGCCGGGACCGCCCCGCGTGCCCGCGGGGGCGCTCATCAGCCGTTGATTCGCTTGAGCTCGGAGACGGCCTTGTCACCCACCGGCTTGAACTCGCTGGCCGGGTCCGCGCCCTTGACGATGACGTTGGTCATCGCCGAGTTGAACGCGTCACCGATCGGTCCGGTCCACATGATGTCGGAGGCGAAGCCCTCCTTGGCCACCATGTCGGCGGCGTCCTTGCCCGGGCCCTGGGCGATCTTCGTGCACTGCGGCACGAGCGCGACCTGCGAGGGGATGTGGGTGCCGTAGCTGTTGGCGAAGTCGACCTGGTCGGCCGTCTGGTCGACCCACAGCCACTTGACGAACGCCTTGGCGGCGTCGACGTTCTTGCTCTTCGCCGCGACGCAGGAACTGTAGGCGCCGAACGGCACGGCCGGACGGCCCGAGGACCCCATCGCCGGGAAGGCCAGCACGCCGAAGTCGTTGCCGAACGCCTTCTGCACGTCGGGCATCGACCAGAGGCCGCCCCACTGCATCGCGGTCTCGCCGTTGATGAACGGGGACGCGTCGAACCAGTCCTTGGACGCCGACTTGAGCAGGGCGTTGCTCTTGTAGAACGCCTGGTAGGCCTTCAGCGAGTCGTAGAAGTTGGGCTCGAGGAACCCGAGGCCGGTGCGGCCCGAGTTCAACTGCTCGAAGCCGGAGGCCCAGACGAACATGTTGCCGAGCACACCGACCCCGCCGTCGTTGCCCGCGAAGAACCCGCCCATGTCCTTGGTGGTCTGCGCCCTGGCCGCGTCGACCAGCGCGGCGAAGGTCGTCGGCGGCTGCACGCCGGCCTTCTTCAGCAGCGAGGGCCGGTAGTAGAGCAGCTGCATGTCGATGACCTGCGGCACGGCCCAGATCTTCCCCTCGAAGGTGAGCCGCTTGATCACCGACTGGTTGAACTTGCTCACCGACGAGCCGAGGACGTCGGTCATGTCGACGACCTGGCCGCCCTTGATCATGTCGAGGGTGGGACCGTTGCCGTACTCGAACACGTCGGGGAAGGAGTTGGTGAGCAGGGCCGCTGGCACGGCGGTGTCGTAGTTACCCGCGTACCAGGTGACGTTGACGGTGGCGTCCGGGTAGGACGCGGCGTACTTGTTGACCGCCTCCTTCGTGCCGGCCTCGCCGTACTGGTGGTACCACTGCGCGAGGGTGGGCTTGGAGCCACCCGACGAGCCGGCGGACGAACTGCCCGAGTTGTTCGACAAGCCGTTGTTGCTGCCGCACGCGGCGAGGGCGGCGGTTGCCGCGAGCCCACCGGCGGCGGTGAGGAGATGGCGACGGGTGATCTGCATGTCGCGGAGTCTACCGGTAGCAACACCCCAAGTAGCGGCGCTCTCACCCGCATGGGGGAGGGGGTATGTCGTGACAAAGTGGGGCCTGCGGCCCCGTGCTGGAGGTCGCTCCCGGTCGGAGCCGCCGCCCCGGTCAGGGGTGCCCGAGAGCGTCCTGGCGTACCCTCGCCCTCATGCCGTCGACCCCGCCCCCCGGAGACCCGGTGCCGCCCGACGGCGTTCTGCCGGAGGCCGCACTCGCTGAGGTGGACGCCGCGCCGCTCGGGGTCTACCTGCACGTGCCGTTCTGCGCCGTGCGCTGCGGCTACTGCGACTTCAACACCTACTCGCCCGACCAGGTCGACGCGGACGCCGTCACGGTCTGGGCCCGCTCGGCGCACGCGGAGATCGACCTCGCCCGCCGCGTGCTCGGCGACGCCGCCCCGCGGCTCTCGACCGTCTTCGTCGGCGGCGGCACGCCGACGCTCGCACCCGCAAGCATGCTCGGCAGCCTGCTCCATCACCTGCGGGACGCCTTCGGGCTCGAGCCGGACGCCGAGGTGACCACCGAGGCCAATCCGGAGACCGTGGGCCCGGCGCTGCTCGACGACCTGCTCGGCGCCGGGTTCACCCGGCTCTCGCTGGGCATGCAGTCGTCGGTGCCGCACGTGCTCCGGGTGCTCGACCGGGTGCACACCCCCGGCCGCGCCCTCGAAGCGGCCCGCCAGGCGAGGGCCGCCGGGTTCGTCGACATCTCCCTCGACCTCATCTACGGCACGCCTGGGGAGTCGATGGACGACTGGCGGGCCTCCCTGGAGGCCGCGCTCGGGGTCGATCCCGATCACCTCAGCGCCTACGCCCTCATCGTCGAGGACGGCACCGCCCTGGCCGGCCGCATCCGTCGCGGACAGGTGGCGGCGCCCGACGACGACGACCTCGCCGACAAGTACCTCGTCACCGAGGAGCTGCTCACCGGGGCCGGGTTCGAGTGGTACGAGGTGAGCAACTGGAGCCGGGGGCCGGCCCACCGCTCCCGGCACAACCTCGCCTACTGGCGGGGTCACAACTGGTGGGGCATCGGGCCGGGGGCGCACTCCCACGTGGGCGGCGTCCGGTGGTGGAACGTGCGGCACCCGCGCCGCTACGGCGCCCTTCTCGCCGAGGGGCGCAGCCCCGGCGAGGGGCGGGAGGTGCTGGACGCCGGCGAGCGCCGGGTCGAGCGGGTGCTGCTGGAACTGCGGATCGCCGACGGGCTGCCGCTGGACGTGCTCACGCCGACCGAGCGGGCCCGGGTCGCCGGGCTCGTCGACGACGGCCTGCTCGCCGTGCGGGGGGACGGGGCCCGGCTCGTGCTCACCCTCCGGGGGCGGTTGCTCGCGGACGCCGTCGTCCGCCGGCTCCTGGACTGACCGGGACCGGGCCCCGGGGGCGCGAGCCTCCTGGGCAGTGGCCACTTCTGGGTGGCTGTCGACCCTCAACCGGGCAATGTCCCGTTCCGGCTCGGGGCGGTGGCCACTTCTGGGTCGCTGTCGACCCTCAACCGGGCAGTGCCCAGGTCCGGGCGACCAGGGGTCCTCCGGCGGGTGGGGGCGTGCCTCCCTCGCTCCGGCGGTGCCCTTGGGTAGCCTCACCCGGCGTGAGCTTCCCCTCCAAATACGGATCCGATGTGCTGTCGTCCGGGTGGCAGCAGGCAGGTCGCAAGATCTCCCGCGACCTCCCCCTCGAACTCGACCTGGTCGTCGAGGAGCCCCTCAGCGGGTTCTGCGGGGCGGTGGTCGGGTGGGAGAACGGCCTCGTCGTGCTCGAGGACCGGCACGCCAAGCGCCGCTCGTTCCCCGTCGGTCCGGGGTTCCTGCTCGACGGGGAGCCGGTCGCCCTGCGCATCCCCGCGCGCCAGGGCACGGCGAGGGCCGCCGACCGCACGGCGTCCGGGTCACGGAAGGGCGAGGCGGAGTCGGCGAAGGTGGCCCTGCCGAGCCGCATCTACGTCGAGGGCCGCCACGACGCCGAACTCGTCGAGAAGGTGTGGGGTGACGACCTGCGACACGTCGGCGTGGTCGTGGAGTTCCTCGGCGGCATCGACGATCTCGTCGGCGTCGTCGACGAGTTCCGGCCCGAGCCGGGCCGGAGGCTGGGCGTGCTCGTCGACCACCTCGTGCCCGGGTCGAAGGAGTCGCGGATCGCGGCCCAGGTGGGACGCAGCGGCTACGGCGACTACGTGATGATCACCGGCCACCGGTTCATCGACGTGTGGAACGCCGTGCTTCCGGCCACCGTCGGTCTCAAGGCCTGGCCGGCGGTGCCCCGCGACGTGGACTTCAAGAAGGGGACGCTGGCGGCCCTCGGTCAACCCCACCGCGACCAGGCGGACATCGCCAGGGGCTGGCAGGCGATCCTCGGCCGGGTGCGGTCGTGGCGCGACCTCGATCCGCGTTTCAACACCGAGGTCGAGCGGCTCATCGACTTCGTCACCCAGGACCACCTCGACACCGACTCCTGACGAACGGCATGCCACACGAGGGCGCGCCCGGGGTCAGGCGGCCGACGTCACGGCAGCCCAGCCGGTGAGCGCCAGGCCCACGGCCAGCAGCAGTCCGCCCAGGAGCATCGGGTGGGCGACCAGCCGGGAGCGGGTCCACGACGTCCTCGAGTGCGCGGCCGCGACGACGACGAGCAGCGCCTCGGCGGCCAGGGCGACGAAACTGAGCGGTTCGGTCCAGTTGCCCTGGTCATCGGCGATCTCGGGCAGCGCGGCCGCCCGAGTCACGAGGTAGGCGAGGATCGCGAGGGCCGGCAGGAGCAGCGTCGCCCGCCACACCGAGCGGGTGTCACCGCCGGCCATGAGTGCCACGGCCAGCACCGTGAGCGCAATCTCGAGCGCCACGAACGACAGGCCGATGTAGGGCGCCTCGTTGAGGTGCGCGGGGGTGATCGGCAGGTGCGCCGCCACGATCGTCACCGCGATCGCCGCGGCGGGCCACCGCCACGGTGAGCGCTCAGGCGTGGCTGCTTCCACCGACATCGTCCACCTCCCGCCGTCCGTACTCTAGCCGCCGGCCCCGCGGCCGCCCGGGTCCCGGAGTGGGCACGGCGTCCCAGGCCGGGGCCGCTGCGCCACGATGGGTGCATGAGCCTGCGCCACGAGCCGTCGTCCGATGCCATCCTCGACCTCATGCGGGCGGTTGCGGCCGAGCAGATCCTGCCGCGCTTCCGCCGGCTCGCGGACGCCGACATCGACCAGAAGGCGCCCGGCGACTTCGTGACCGTCGCCGACCGCGAGGCCGAGCGCGTCCTCACCCGGGAGCTCACCGCGATGGCCCCCGGCTGTCTGGTCATCGGCGAGGAGGCCTGCTTCCTCGACCCGGCGCTGGAGGACTCGGCCGGCAGCGTCGAGCACGCGTTCCTCGTCGACCCCGTCGACGGCACCCGCAACTTCGTGCGCGGCAGCGCGAACTTCGCGGTGATGATCGCCGAGGTGCGCTCGGGGGAGACCGTGCGGGCCTGGATCCTGCAGCCGGCGCTCGGCCACGTCTACGTCGCGGAGGCCGGCGCCGGGGCGACCCGGGACGGCGAGTCGCTACCGGTCCGGGAGGGCCGCCCCTCCCGCCCTCAGGGGGTCGCCTCCCAGCGCCGCCTCATCGGCTTCGACGCGGGTGCGTCCCTGTCGCCGATCGTCTTCGGTGCCTTCGCCGCCGGCATCGACTATCCCCGGGTGGCGACCGGTGCGATCGACTTCGTCGTCTACAAGAACCTCCACCCGTGGGACCACGCGCCCGGCTCGCTGCTGCTGCGGGAGACGGGAGGCGTGAGCCGGATGAGGGACGGGCGCGACTACCGGCCGGGCGAGACGGGGCAGGGGATGATCGGCGCGGGCACCGACGCGATCTGGGCGCTCGCGCGGTCCGCGTTCCCCAGCTGAGGCGCCGCGCTCAGCCGGCGCTGCGCACGAGCATGTAGCCGGCCACGAGCACGAGGATCACGGCGAACGACCGGGCGAGGATGCGCTGGGGCAGCCGGGCGGCCAGCTGCCCGCCGGCGAGGCTCGCCAGGGCGGCCGCGACCGTGAACGGGACGACGACGCTCCAGTCGATGGCGGCCCCGGAGCCGAGGCGCCCGAGGAGGGCGGTGGCCGAGTTCACCGCGATGACGAGCAGCGACGTGCCGACCGCGACGGTCATCGGGGTGTCCAGGGCGAGCACGAGGGCCGGGACGACCGCGAAGCCCCCGCCGACCCCGAAGAATCCGACCAGCAGGCCGACGGCGGTCGCGGTGAGCAGCACCTTGAGCGCGCGCCGCGGCGTCCAGCCGGTCTCAGCCGGCCGGGACGCCGCCCGCGCGCGGCGCGCCACCGTCTTGCGCCACATCATCACGGCGACCACGACGAGCAGCCCGGCGAACAGCTGCAGCAGCAGTCGCGGCCGGATCTGCTGGGACAGCAGGCCACCGGCCCAGGTGCCGAGCGCCCCGAGGATGCCGAAGAGCAGCCCCTGGCCCCACCGCACGTTCCCGCGCCGGTGGTGGCTGAGCGTGGCGACCAGCGCGGTCGTCCCGACCACGACCAGCGACTCGGTGGTCGACGCGTGCGCGCTCTGGTGGAGGAGGTAGACGAGCACCGGGACGGCGAGGATCGACCCACCCCCGCCCAGGGCTCCGAGAACGAGACCGATGACGATGCCTGCGACCACAGCAACCAACACGAACCTGTAACCCTCCTCATAGCGGACCCGGCGACTATACCCCAGGGGGTAGGATATCGGCGTGGACGAGATGACGGGCGGGGACCAGATGGGCGTCAGGGTGGCGGCGGCCGGGCCGGGAGAGCCGAGGGCCGCGCGAGACGTGGTGGTCGCCGCGGGCGAGGGCGAGGGCCCGGCGCGCGCGGCCACCCATGGTGCCGGTCGTGCCCTCGAGTCGGAGGGCGTTCCCGAGATCCTGGCCCGGCTGCGGCGGGCCCACGGCCAACTCGGCGGCGTCATCGCGATGATCGAGAACGAGCGCAGCTGCCAGGACGTCGTCACCCAGCTCTCGGCCGTCGCGAAGGCCGTTCAGCGCGCCGGGTTCGCGGTCGTGTCGCAGGCGATGCAGCAGTGCCTCACCGACCCCCAGAGCAACGACCTCGACCTCGCGGCCATGGAGAAGCTGTTCCTGCGGCTCGCGTGACGTCGCCGCGTCGCGGCGTCCGGGTCAGTGCCTGCCCCTGAGCACCATGCGCAGGATGCGGGCGTTGAACAGGGCGAACTTCCACGACTGCACCGCGAGGTTGCGGCGGTACTTCAGGGTGCGCTCGGTGGGCAGCGGCGCCCCCGTGAGGTCGCTCACCGGCGACTGGATCTTGTCGCTCATCGTCATCACTCCGGGATCAGGAACCAGCCCGGGCGGGCCTTGGCCTTGTAGATGAACATGTAGTGCAGCAGCAGCTTGACCCAGTGGCCGGCCAGGCCGAGTTCACCCCTGGTGTCGTCGAGGCTGCGGCCGGTGGGGAAGCGCGTGTAGTCGGGGACGATCGGCATCATCGTCATCGCGGCGGCGGAGCCGGTGCGCAGGTTGGCGCCCGCGGACGCCACGCACGCCGCGCCCATGTCAGCCATCGAGGCCCGGTGCGCCTCGGCCCGCGGGCCCCGGCGGATGCGGTCGGCGATGGTGAGGGCCACCGTCTTGCCCATGACACCCGAGGGCATGCCGGTGCGCGGCGGGGACGGGGTGATCACGGTGCCGTTGGCCGACTTCATCGGTCTGCTGATCTGGTGCGGCGGGGCGAACGCGATGCCGACCGCCCAGATGTTGTCGAATCCCTGGGCCTGGTAGGTCTGCGGCCAGTCGCTCGCGCTCCACTGCTCGTAGGGCTTGCCGGAGTAGTCGGCGTCGACCTTCATGAATCCGCTGGGCGCAAAGAGCTCCCCGGTGATCTCGGTGCCGTCGCGGTCGTACGCCGCCAACGGGACGCCGCCGAACGGGGGCAGCAGCATGGCGAAGTCGAAGGCCAGCGCGTGGTGGCTGCCGTCGAGCGTCTCGAAGTGCACCGTGCCCGGCTCCACCCGTTCGACGTGGGCCCCGAGGATCGCCTCGACCCCGCGCTCGCGGAACAGCGACTCGGTCCACAGCTCGGAGGTGGTCTGGTAGCCGCCCTCGTTGAACACCATTCCGCCCACGCCGAAGTCGCCGAGCCGGCTCTCGTTGGTGAGGTAGACGAGCCGGGCGAGGTCGCGGACCCCGGCCTCGCGCAGTTCGTTGTCGACGTTGAACACGTACTCGAAGGCCGCACCCTCGCACGTGCAGGTTCCGTGGCCCATGCCGACGACGAGGGTCTGGCGCTCGCCCGCCCGGCACCGCTCGATGACGGCCCGCAGCCGGCCGGCCGCCTCCACCGCGTGGTCGGCCGTGCACACGGACACCGTCGTGCCCTGCTGGGGGCCGAGGCCCTCGGTGGCCCCGAACCGGAGGTTGGGGCCGGTGGCGTTGACGAGGAAGTCGTAGCGGATCCGCTCCTCGCGCCCGTCCTCGGGCGGGGAGGTGTGCACGATGTCGACGGCCGGGCGCTCGCTCTCGGCGTCCCCGCGGGGACGGATGGCCACCGCCCTGGCCTGGATGAACCGGATGTGACGGCGCGCGTAGATGGGTGCGAGGGGGAAGACGACGTCCTGCTTGGACATCTTCCCGACGCCCACCCAGATGTTCGAGGGGATCCAGTTCCAGTGGGAGTTGGGGGACACGACGGTGATCCGGTGCTCCCTGCCGAGCAGCCGGCTGAGATGCAGCGCGGCCGTGTGGCCGGCCACACCGGCGCCCAGAATGACGACGTCTGACACTGCTGCTCCTTCGAAGCGTGGACGTGCCTTCACCCCGAATTCTCCTCTCGGCGACCCTCTGTTCGGGACGCTCGGTGCAAGAAGGTCGTGGGGAAGTCGCCGGGGTGCATGGGCGTCGGGGCGGCTCTCGCGTTAGTCTCCGTGGCATGCGGCACTTCTCCCGGTCCCCTTGGCGACAGCTCCGCGAGGGCGTCTACGTGGCCACCCTCGAACCGACCGGGGTGACCGTCGGGCTGGTCGCCGGCACCGACGCCGTGCTGCTCGTCGACACCGGCTCCTCACCGGCGCAGGGGGCCGACGTGGCGGCGTCCGCCCACGAGCTGCTGGGCCGCCCGGTCACCCACGTCGTGGTCACCCATTGGCATTTCGACCACTTCTTCGGGCTGGCCGGCGTGCCTGACGTGGTGTCGTACGGCCACGAGAGCCTCCGCGGGAAGCTCGGGTCGGGAGAAATCGACCCGGACGTCGTCCGCGACGAACTCGGCGTCGACCTGGCCGAGCTCGTCCCGCCGACCGACGACATCTCGATCGTCAAGGCGCTCGATCTCGGGGGGCGTCGGGTCGAGATCGTCCACCCGGGACGGGCGCACAGCGACGGCGACCTGGTCGTCTACGTGCCGGACGCCCGGGTGGTGTTCACCGGCGACCTCATCGAGACCTCGGCGGAGCCGTCGGTCGGACCGGACTCGAGCCTGGCCAGCTGGTCGATGGCCCTCGACGGTCTCCTGTCGGGCGCCGGGCACGCGCCCGACCTGGTGTTCGTGCCGGGCCACGGCGAGCCGGTCGGAGCGATGGAGGTCGCCGAACAGCAGGCCGCGCTCGCCTCGATGTGGGCGAGCAGCGAGGACCGGTTCCGCGAGGGGGTGACCCTCGAGGAGATCGTCGCCGACTTCAACGGCCCCCGCCGCTACTCCTGGCCCTTCGCCCCGCAGCACGTCGTCGACATCCTCCCGTTCGTCTACGCCGAGCTCGAGCGCCGCGGGGTCACCCGTCGCCGCGGGTTGCCGATCTCGTCGGTCTAGCAACCGGACGCCGCCGACGCGGCGATTCCGCTCCGTCCGGGCGCCCGGGTAAGCTGGCACTCGCATGACGGGAGTGCCAACGCGCCGTCGCTCGCCGGTGAGGCGGACGGCGGCAGGGCCGATGGGTGAGGAGGGGCGATGCTCGACGACCGCAAGCTGGAAGTTCTCAAGGCCATCGTCACCGACTACGTGTCGAGCAAGGAACCGGTCGGCTCGAAGACGCTCGTCGAGCGTCACGGCCTGCGGGTCTCCCCGGCGACGGTGCGCAACGACATGGCGGTGCTCGAGGAGGAGGGCTACATCGTCCAGCCCCACACCAGTGCCGGCCGGATCCCCACCGACAAGGGCTACCGGCTGTTCGTCGACCGCCTCGCCACCGTCAAGCCGCTCTCGATGGCCGAGCGACGCGCGATCAGCACGTTCCTCGCCGGTGCCGTCGACCTCGACGACATCATGGGACGCACGGTCCGGCTGCTCGCGCAGATCACCCGCCAGGTCGCCATCGTCCAGTACCCCGCGGCGCCGGCGGCGCAGATCCGGCACGTCGAGCTCGTCGGCCTCACCGCCGAGCGGGCGCTCGTCGTGCTCATCATGTCGAGCGGCAACGTGGAACAGCGCACGATCGAGATCCCGCTGGCCCGCGACGAACACCTCGCGCAACTGAGGAGCACGCTCAACACCGTGCTCGTGGGGCTGAGTCCCACAGCCGCGGTCGACCGGCTGGTCGCCCTGTCCGGCGACCTCGAGCCCACCCTGCGTCCCGTCGGGACGCCGGTGATCGCCCTCCTCCTCGAGATGCTCGCCGTGGACGCGTCCGAGCGGGTGGTGGTGGGCGGCGTCCCCAACCTCGCCCGGTTCGGCGACCAGTTCGACACGACCGTGCGCCCGGTGCTCGAGGCCCTGGAGGAGAACGTCGTGCTGCTCCGCCTGCTCGGCGAGGCGTCGACGGCCGACGAAGTCACGGTGCGGATCGGCCACGAGAACCCCTACGAGACGCTGCAGGCCACTTCGCTGGTCGCCAGCGCCTATGGCACAGTTGCCGATGGTCGGGCGTCGCTCGGCGTCGTCGGCCCCACCCGGATGGACTACCCCTCGACGATGGCGGCGGTGCGAGCCGTCGCCCGCTACGTCGGCCGTTTCCTGGCAGAAGGATGATCGACACCACTCATGAGTGCTGACTACTACGAGGTCCTCGGCGTCCCCCGGGACGCGACCCCCGAGCAGATCAAGAAGGCCTACCGCCGGATGGCGATGAAGGTCCACCCCGACGTCGCCCAGGAGCCGGACGCCGCGGAGAAGTTCAAGCAGGTGCAGGAGGCCTACGAGGTCCTGCACGACCCGCACAAGCGCGACATCTACGACCGCGGAGGCGACCCGCTCGGTGGGGGCTTCGGCAACGGCGGCTTCAACGGCTTCGGGCAGAGCGGGTTCGCCGGCGGGTTCGACTTCACCAACCTCGTCGACGCGATGTTCGGCGCCGCCACCTCCCGCGGGCCACGCTCCCGGGTGCGCCGCGGCCAGGACGCGCTGGTGCGGATGGAGCTCGACCTCGCGGAGGCCGCCTTCGGCGTCACCAAGCCGCTCAACGTCGACACCGCCATCGTCTGTCCCCGGTGCAGCGGCTCCGGCGCGGCCGACGGGTCCCAGCCCGTCACCTGCTCCATGTGCGACGGGCGCGGCGAGGTCACCCAGGTGCAACGCTCCTTCCTCGGCGACATCCGCACGTCGCAGCCGTGCCCCCAGTGCCGCGGTTACGGGACGGTCATCCCGCACCCGTGTGGCGAGTGCTCCGGCGAGGGCCGGGTCCGAAGTAACCGGACGATCAACGTGAAGATCCCCGCCGGGGTGCACACGGGCAACCGCATCCACCTCGAGTCGCACGGAGAGGTCGGCCCCGGCGGTGGCCCCGCCGGTGACCTGTACGTCGAGCTGCACGTGCTCGAGCACGACACGTTCAAGCGCGACGGCGACAACCTCGAGACCGTCATCAAGATCCCGATGACGGCCGCGGCGCTCGGGACGAGCATCGTCCTGAGCACCCTCGAGGCCGAGCGCGACGACTCCCGTCCCGACGACCGGCAGGTCGAGGTGACCGTGCCGCCCGGGACCCAGCCCGGCACCCGGGTCGCGCTCACCGGTCGGGGCGTCCCGCGGCTGCGCGGTGGGGGCCGCGGCGACCTCGGCGTCACGTTCCTCGTCCAGACCCCCACCAAGCTCGACGACGAGCAGCGCGACCTGCTGCGCCGGCTCGCCGAGATGCGCGACGAGACGACGATCACCGCCCGCCATCAGTCGCCGAACAAGTCGGTCTTCGGTCGCCTCAAGGAGGCCTTCGGGGCATGACCGACCCGCTGTTCCTCGTCCCGGACGCCGCCCGGGTCGCTGCCGCCCGCCCCGGCGATGTGGTGACGGTGACGGGGGACGAAGCCCGGCACGCGGTGGTCGTCCGCCGGGTCCGTCCCGGCGAGTCCGTGTACCTCTCGGACGGCGACGGGCACGGCGTCCACGGCGAGGTCGTCGGAGCCGACCGTGAGGCGCTCGCCGTCCGCGTCGGCGAGGTGCTCACCGCACCCGCGCCGCCGGTGCGCTTCACCGTCGTGCAGGCGCTCGCCAAGGGGGAGCGCAGCGACGTCGCCATCGAGGCCCTCACCGAACTCGGTGTCGACCGGATCGTCGCGTGGCAGGCCTCCCGGGCCGTCGTGCGGTGGGAGGCCAAGTCCGACAAGGGGCTGGCCAAATGGCGCGCCACGGTGCGCGAGGCGGCCAAGCAGTCGCGCCGGCTGCGGGTACCGGAGGTCGAGTACGAGTCCACCCGGCAGGTGGTCGAGCGGGTCAGGGGGGCCGACCTCGCCGTCGTGCTGCACGAGGGTGCGGACGCCTGGCTGTCGGACCTCGAGTTCCCCGTCGCCGGCTCGGTGGTGTTCATCGTCGGCCCGGAGGGCGGGATCAGCGACGACGAACTGGCGACGTTCGCAGCGGCGGGAGCGCGGGCGGCCCTGGTCAGCGACGCCGTGCTCCGCACGTCGACGGCCGGACCGGTCGCCCTCGCCCAGGCACGGGCCCTGATCGGCCGTCCGTGAGGGGCTTCGGCTTCGACATCGCGGCCGAGCTGCCCAACGGGCTGGGCCGGGCAGGCGTCATCCACACTCCGCACGGAGACATCCGCACGCCGGCCTTCATCGTGGTGGCCACCAAGGCCACGGTGAAGGCTGTGCTGCCCGAGCAGGTGGGGGCGCTCGGCGCCCAGGCGCTGCTCGCCAACGCGTACCACCTCTACCTCCAGCCGGGCCCCGACATCGTCGACGCGGCGGGCGGGCTGGGCCGGTTCATGAACTGGCCGGGGCCGACCTTCACCGACTCCGGCGGATTCCAGGTGCTCAGCCTCGGCGCGGGCTTCAAGAAGGTGCTGTCGATGGACGCCACCCGGCACGGCACCGAGGAGGTCATCGCCGACGGGCACGACCGGCTGGCCATGGTCGACGACGACGGCGTCACCTTCGTCAGCCACCTCAACGGCGATCGGCACCGGTTCACCCCGGAAGTGAGCGTGCGGGTCCAGCACCACCTGGGCGCCGACATCATGTTCGCCTTCGACGAGCTCACCACCCTGCTCAACACCCGTGCCTATCAGGAGGAGTCGCTGGAGCGGACCCGCCGGTGGGCCGAACGGTGCCTCGCCGAACACGCGCGCCTCCAGGGCGAGCGACCGGACCGGCCCTACCAGGCGCTGTTCGGCGTCATCCAGGGCGCGCAGTACGAGGACCTGCGCCGGCGGGCGGCCCGCGACCTCGGGTCGTTGGAGGCCGAGGGCCACCGGTTCGACGGGTTCGGCATCGGCGGCGCGCTGGAGAAGGAGAACCTCGGCACCATCGTCGGCTGGGTGAGCGAGGAACTGCCCCGCGACCGTCCCCGGCACCTCCTGGGCATCAGCGAGCCGGACGACTTCTTCGCGGCGATCGAGAAGGGTGCCGACACCTTCGACTGCGTCAACCCCTCGCGGGTCGCCCGCAACGGCGCGATCTACACCGCCGACGGACGCTACAACGTCACCACCGCGGCGAACCGCCGCGCGTTCGAGCCGCTCGAGGCGGGCTGCGACTGCGCGACGTGCGCCCACTACACGCGCGCCTACCTGCATCACCTCTTCAAGGCCCGGGAGCGGCTGGCCGCCACCCTCGCCACCATCCACAACGAGCGCTTCACCGTGCGGCTCGTCGATGCGATCCGTGCGGCGATCCTCGCCGGCGACTACGAGGCGTTCAAGGCCGATTTCCTCGGCCGCTTCTACCGGCGCCGCCGGTCACTTGCCTAGTCAGGTTGCGTTGGGTGCGCCCCGCCCGGGGAGGACACGAGCCGAAAGCCGCGTCCTCCCGCGGCGCTAGTGGCAAGATCGGTGCATGGAGATCGAATACGACGAAGACGTGCCCGAGGAGTCCGAGCAGCTCGACCAGCTGCAGGGCGAGGAGACCCTCATCGACCGGGGCGTCAACGACGTGCTCGACGAGGGCTACATCCCGCCTGACAAGTGGTCGGCGGCCGAGGGCTTCGGCAACACCCCGGAAGAGATGCTCCATGGTGAGACCCTCGAGCAGCGGGTCGCCCAGGAGGAGCCCGAGCGCGAGCCCGACGACGCGAACTGGAACCCCGACCACGAGGAGCGCCAGGTGGGCAGCCGCCGCGCGGGCCGGCTGGTCGACGGCACCCACGGGTACGGCGGGCTGCACGACGACCAGACGGAGGGCATCGCCGAGGACGTCGGCCTGGCCGGCGGAGCGGCGTCGGCCGAGGAGGCCGCCATGTACGTCATCGACGAGGACGAGCTCGACTCCGACGCGGGCGACACCGACTGAGGCCATGATCGTGGCCCCTCGACATCCCGGGCCGGCCGACCTGTCCACAATGGTGGTCGCCGGGGCCCAGTTCCCGGCGACCACCGCTCTCTACCCCCCGATCGAGCCGTACGACACCGGAATGCTCGAGGTGGGCGACGGCCAGCGGCTCTACTACGAACAGAGCGGCAACCCCGGCGGAAAGCCCGCCGTCTTCGTGCACGGCGGCCCCGGCGGGGGAGGCGGCACCGACCGGCGGCGGTTCTTCGATCCCTCGCGCTACCGCATCGTCTGTTTCGACCAGCGCCAGTGCGGCGCGTCCACCCCGCATGCGTCGACACCCGACGCCGACCTCGCGGTCAACACGACGTGGAATCTCGTCGCCGACCTCGAGCGCCTCCGCGAGCACCTCGGCATCGAGGCCTGGCTGGTGTTTGGCGGCTCCTGGGGGAGTGCCCTCGCCCTCGCCTACGCCGAGACGCACCCAAGCCGGGTGAGCGAGCTGGTGCTGCGGGGCATCTTCACGCTACGACGCAGTGAGCTGGACTGGTACTACAACGACGGCGCGAGCCACATCGCGCCCGAGTGGTGGCAGGTGTTCTGCGAGCCGCTGCGCCGCGCCGGCCACGACTTCGCCCGCGACAACATCTGCGCGTACCGGCAACTGCTGTGGCACGAGGATGCCGAGACCGCAGAGGCGGCGGGCCTGGCGTGGACCCGCTGGGAGGCGGCCACGTCCACGCTCCTGTACTCGCCCGAGCACGTCGAGTCCATGTCCGATCCTGCATACGCCCTGGCGTTCGCCCGCATCGAGAACCACTTCTTCGTCCACGGCGGCTGGTTCACCGAGGGCCAGCTCATCGACGACGCGCACCGGCTGCGCGACATCCCGGCGGTCATCGTCCAGGGCCGCTACGACCTGCCCTGCCCCGCCGTCACGGCCGTCGACCTGCACCGCGCCTGGCCCGAGGCCGACCTCCGGATGGTCCTCGCCGGGCACTCGGCCTACGAGCCGAACATCGCGCGGGAACTGGTCGCGGCGACCGACGCGTTCGCGAGCAGCCCGGCGTCCCCTCAGAGCAGGTAGGTGGGTTCCACCCGCTTGAGCCACCGGATCAGCGCGAGGCTGATCGGCACCACACAGAGCTCGACGAGACACTTGTAGACGTATCCGGTGAGCGTGTAGTTCGCCAGATCCCCCCACGAGATCGTGAACGCGTACGCGATCGTGCAGAACAACAGGGTGTCGACGAACTCGCCGACGACGGTCGAGGCGATGAGGCGCAGCGCCACCGCGCGCTCGGCCATCCGGGCCTTGATCCGAACCACGACGAGCGAGTTGAGCAGTTCGCCGGCGAGGTAGCCCGACAGGCTGGCGATGGTGATCCTCGTCACGGGAGCGAGCACCTGGTTCCACGCCTCGAACCCGGTCACCGGTGTGGTGAGGGCGACGATCCGGTAGGTCACCGCCGCGAGGAGCATCATCGCGAAACCCGTCCAGATCGCGCGCTTCGCCCGCCGCCAGCCGTAGACCTCGGTCAGCACGTCGTCGACGACGTACGAGAGCGGGAACAGGAACGCCCCACCGTCGAAGATCAGCCGGCCGCCACCGGAGAACCAGGTGCTGAGGAGCGGAACGCGCGGGCCTTCGAACAGCTTGGCCGCGGTGACCCCCGAGATGAGGAGCAGGCTCACGAACAGGGCGACGATGAGGTCGTAGTAGGACGCCGGTCCGGTGGCGTAGTGCACCCGCTCCCGGAGGCGGGGATGCGTCGGGCGCAGCGTGTCGGTCGCGGGGGGCACGGTCACGGACGACCATCCAAGCACCACAGCGGCCACCGGGGAATCCCGGGCCGTCCGGCGGCGTTGACACAGTGCGGGGGAGTCGCGGCAACGGCGCGTCCCCCCGCTCCCGGTAGCATGGATGGCGTGGTCGGTCGGTGACCCCCGTCACCCGGGCCGCCATTCACCACCAGACCAGGAGACACCCTGAGCACCAGCCAGCCCCACGATCTCGCCCACCTGCCCGGCCACCGCGTCATCACGGTGCCGGCCTCGATCGACATGGTGAACGTCGTCGGGCCCCGGGATGAATTCCTGCGGCTGCTCGAGCAGCAGCTGGCCGCCGACATCTTCGTCCGCGGCAACGAGATCACGGTCGACGGCACGACCGCGGACGTGTCCCACGCCACCGAGGTGCTCACCGAGATGATCACGGTGCTGCGCACCGGCCAGGGGCTCACGTCCGAGACCGTCGAGCGGATCGTCACGATGAGCGCCGCGAGCCCCGACGTGCGGCCCGCCGAGGTGCTCACCCACAACATCCTGTCCAGCCGGGGCCGCACGATCCGCCCGAAGACGCTCAACCAGAAGCGGTACGTCGACGCCATCGACGCGCACACCGTGGTGTTCGGCATCGGCCCGGCCGGAACCGGGAAGACCTACCTCGCGATGGCGAAGGCCGTTCAGGCCCTGCAGGCCAAGGTGGTCAACCGGATCATCCTCACCCGTCCCGCAATCGAGGCGGGGGAGCGGCTCGGCTTCCTGCCCGGCACCCTCAACGACAAGATCGACCCGTACCTGCGCCCGCTCTACGACGCCCTGCACGACATGGTCGACCCCGACTCGGTGCCCAAGCTGCTCACCGCCGGCACCATCGAGGTCGCGCCGCTGGCGTACATGCGCGGCCGCACGCTCAACGACGCGTTCATCATCCTCGACGAGGCGCAGAACACCTCGATGGAACAGATGAAGATGTTCCTCACCCGGTTGGGTTTCGGCTCGAAGGTGGTCGTGACGGGCGACATCACCCAGATCGACCTCCCCGGGGGGCAGCTCAGCGGCCTGCGGGCCGTGCAGGGCATCCTCGACGGCGTCGACGACATCGCCTTCTGCACCCTCACCAGCCATGACGTGGTGCGGCACAAGCTGGTCGGGCGGATCGTGGCGGCCTACGACCGCTACGAGGCGGCCGTCGCCCCGCCGTCCGGGCTTCCCCGCCGCGAGCGCCGAGGCGACGGGCGATGATCGACCTCAACAACGAGTCCGGCGTCGAGGTCGACGACCTCGCGCTCGTGCAACTCGCCCGCTTTGCGCTCACGGCCCTGCGCATCCACCCGCAGGCCGATCTGTCGATCGTCCTCGTCGACCCCGACACCATGACGGCGCTGCACGAGAAGCACATGGGCCTTCCCGGGCCGACCGACGTCATGAGCTTCCCGATGGACGAGCTGCGTGAGCCCGATCCCGACGACGAGCCGCCGCTGGGCCATCTCGGCGACATCGTGCTGTGCCCCCAGATCATCGCCGAGCAGGCCCCCGACAACGGTCGGCGTCCCGACGAGGAGGCCCAGTACCTGCTGGTGCACGGCCTGCTGCACCTGCTGGGCCACGACCACGCCGAGGCCGACGAGAAGGCCGTGATGTTCGGCCTCAACGACCGGTTGATCGCCGATTGGGAGACGGCTCGGGTTCGCAGCTGACCCGCGGACGAGCGCCGACGCCTAGAATCGTCGGCAACCCCCGTTCCGGCGGTTCCGTGTCCCACCACCCGGCCGCCCCGCCCGCAAGCGACGAAAGCGTCTGGTGATCCGTGCCCGAAGCCCGATGGATCGAACTCGCCGTGGCCCTGGTCACGGCGATCATCGCCTTCGTGCTCGCCATGTCCGAGGCCGCTCTCGCCGCCACCTCCCGGGCCCGCGCGGAGCATCTCGCTGAGACCGGCGTCCGAGGCGGCGACCGGTTGCGCACCATGTCGGAGGATCCCGCCCCCTACCTCAACACGTCGCTGCTGGTGCGGACGCTCTGTGAGGTGGCCACCACCGTGCTCGTGGCGCTCGTGGTCTTCACCAGCGTGAGCGCGACCTGGGAGCGGCTCCTCATCGCGATCGCCGCGATGGTCGTCGTCCGCTACATCGGATGGGGGGTCGCACCGCTCACCCTCGGCCGTCAGCGGGCCGGACGGATCGCCCCGCGCGTCGCCGGCGTCATGTCGGCGCTCACCACGGTGCTCGGCCCGATTCCGCAGCTCATGATCCTGTTCGGCAACGCCCTGACCCCGGGACGGGGCTACACCGACGGGCCCTTCTCGTCGGAGGCCGAGCTCCGCGAGCTGGTCGACCGGGCCGAGGCGAGCGAGGTGATCGAGTCGGACGAGCGCCGGATGATCCACTCCGTGTTCGACCTCGGCGACACCCTGGTCAAGGAGGTCATGGTGCCCCGGACCGACATCGTCTTCATCCAGCAGCAGAAGACCCTGCGACAAGCGCTGTCGCTGGCGCTGCGCTCCGGTTACAGCCGCATCCCGGTGATCGGCGAGGGGCTCGACGACATCGTCGGGGTGCTGTACGTCAAGGACGTCATGCGGCGGGTCT
The DNA here is from genome assembly GCA_036261615.1 of Propionibacteriaceae bacterium. Taxonomy (GTDB): domain Bacteria; phylum Actinomycetota; class Actinomycetes; order Propionibacteriales; family Propionibacteriaceae; genus JAJYQH01. The sequence continues at coordinate 77,435 of DATAKK010000084.1, forward strand.
ACGACCATCCGGAGGGCGAGCGCAGCGAAGTGGTCGCCGACATGATGCGTCCGCCGGTGTTCACTCCCGACTCCAAACCCGTCGACGAGCTGCTCCGGGAGATGCAGCTCAACCGCAACCACATCGTGCTCGTCGTCGACGAGTTCGGCGGCACCGCGGGTCTCGCCACGATCGAGGACATCCTCGAGGAGATCGTCGGCGAGATCGTCGACGAGTACGACGCCGAGCCGACCCACACCGAGGAGATCGAACCCGGGCTGTTCCGCATCTCGGCGCGGATGCCCGTGGAGGACCTCGGAGAGCTGTTCGGTCTCGACGTCGACGACGACGACGTCGAAACCGTCGGCGGCCTCATGGCCAAGGAGCTCAGCATGGTCCCCATCCCGGGCAGCGCGATCGACTGGGAGGGCATCCACATCGTCGCCGAGACGACCACCGGGCGGCGCCACCAGATCGGACGCTGCCTCGTCCACCTCACCGCAGAACCCGACACCGACGACCCCGACACCGCCACCAAGGGGAGCGAGCATGACTGACGCCGAGACCGCCCCGGAGTTCCGCTCCGGCTTCGCCTGCTTCGTCGGGCGCCCGAACGCCGGGAAGTCGACACTGGCGAACGCCCTGGTCGGCAGCAAGATCGCCATCACCTCCTCCAAGCCGCAGACCACGCGGCACGTGATCCGGGGCATCGTTCACCGCCCGGACGCCCAGCTGGTGCTCATCGACACGCCCGGGCTGCACCGCCCGCGCACGCTGCTCGGCCAGCGGCTCAACGACCTCGTCTACGAGACGTGGAGCGAGGTCGACGTCATCGGCGTCTGCCTGCCCTCCAACCAGCACATCGGTCCCGGGGACGAGTTCCTGCTCGGCGAGATCGCCAAGCTGCCCAAGCGTCCCCGGCTGGTGGCGATCGCGACCAAGAGTGACTCGGTGTCGGGGGAGCGGCTGCGGCGCCACCTCGTCGAGATCACTGAGACCGAGGACAAGCTCGACCTGCGCTTCGACGCGATAGTCCCCTGCTCGGCCCTCGAGGGCGACCAGGTGGGCGTGGTCGCCGACGAGATCGTCAAGCTGCTGCCGGAGGGGCCCGCGTACTACCCGGAGGGGGAGATCACCGACGAGCCGACGGAGACCCTGGTCGCCGAGCTGATCCGCGAGGCCGCCCTCGAGGGCGTCCGCGACGAGCTGCCGCACTCGATCGCCGTGACCATCGACGAGATGAGGCTCCGCGAGGGACGACCCGACGACCGGCCCCTCCTCGACGTGTTCGCGTCGATGGTCGTCGAGCGCGACTCGCAGAAGGGCATCGTCATCGGGCACAAGGGGCAACGGCTGCGCGAGGTCGGCTCCGCCGCCCGGCAGCAGATCTCGCGCCTGCTCGGCACCCCGGTGCACCTGGACCTTCGGGTCAAGGTGATGAAGGACTGGCAGCGCGACCCCAAGCAGTTGAACCGGCTGGGCTTCTAGCTCGGGGCTCAGAGCCGGGTGTGAACCAGCCGGCCGCCGACGAGGGTGGCAGACGCCTCGAACCGGTCGAGCCGGTCGACCTCGACCTCACACGGGTTCTCGTCGACGAGGATGAGGTCTGCGAGGGCCCCCGGCACCAGCCGCCAGACTCCGGAGGTGGACGCCCGCAGCGCGTCCAGCACCGACAGCGACTCCTCGGGCTGCCACGCCGTCGTGCTGCCCCGCAGCACCGCGCCCCGGATCGCCGCCCAGGGGTTGAGAGGCACGACGGGCGCGTCCGAGCCCAAGGCAAGGCGAACGCCGGCGTCCCGCATGGTCGCCAGGGGCAGCACCGTGCGCCCGGGCCAGAACAGCTCGCAGGTCGCCCGGTCGTCGTCCAGGTGCTGGGGCTGGACCGAGGCCACCAGCCCCAGCCGGCCGAGCTCCTCGGCGTGCTCCGACGTGGCGAGCTCCGCGTGCTCCACGGACCCCCGGGCCCCCGAGTCCGCGAAGGCGGCGACTGCCTGCGCGATGGCGGCGTCCCCGATGGCGTGGACCGCGCACTCCAGTCCCGCCCGGGAGGCCCGGCTCAGCAGGTCCGCGAGGTCGTCCGCACCCAGCCACGAGACGCCGTGGCCCGGGGTCGGGCCGTAGGGCGACCGGCACCAGGCGGTCGCGGCGCTGATCGAGCCGTCGGTGATCACCTTGAGCGGCCCCTGGCGGACGAGGCCGTGCTCGTCCAGCGGGTCCCCATCACGCACGCCCGCAGCGATCGTCTCGTCCAGCCGCTCGGGCCAGACGGAGGCACGCACCCGAAGCTCCCGGAAGCCCCGGGACACCCGGCGCCGCCACACGGACGCGTTGTCGTCGCGCTCGAGGTCGACGATTCCCACCAGTCCGCGCTGCGTCGCCCGTCGGGCGGTGTCCCGCACCCACCGGTCGAGCTCGGCGTCGTCCACCTGCGACAGCAGCGACTGCAGCCGGAAGGCGGTCTCCTCCAGGACGCGGCCGTCCTCGGCGTCCAGCCCCCAGCGGACTTCGGCCGCCCGGTTGACCCAGGCCCCGTGCAGGTCGTGCCCGAGGATCACGACTGGGGTCGTCGGGGCAAGGGCGTCGAGCTCGGACCCCGTCGGGGCGGGGCTCCAGGTGGCGGCTCTCACGCCGACCGCGACGACCGGCTCGTCCGGTGGCGCGTCCCGGGCGGCCAGGTGGCCGGCGAGCACGCCGAGCAGTTCCGGCACGCTCGCCACCGTGCTCACGTCGAGCCGGCGGGACGCCAGCGCCCATTGGGTCATGTGCACGTGCGCGTCCCACAGGCCCGGCAGCATGAACCGGCCCCCGGCGTCGAGGACCGGGTCGGACTCCGAGCCGGGAGACCGCGCGATCCGGTCCCCGCTCAGCCAGAGATCCTCCGGTTCGCCCGCCTCGCCGGTTCGCAGGTCGATCCGGCGGGCATTGGCTATTCGCACCAGGTCATCCAACAGTCTCCGCCGCCCGGTCCCCGTCACGGTCCAGCGACCGGACCGGTGGACGACCGGGGCCGCCCATGCGTATCGTGGCCGCATGGCGTGCACACCGCACCGACCCGGGCCCCGCCCGCGTTCGTGCCAGCGACTGTTGCTTGTGTGCCGCAGCGAGGTTCGGTGACAGACATCCGGCCAAGCAATCCTCGCTGCGGAGCCGTGACGTGCCTGGCCGCCGCCTGAGCGGCGATCTCACGAACCCCGAGGATTCCACTGTCATGACCACCTTCGGCACCATGCCCCAGTCCAGGCCCGTGCAGCAGCCGAGCCCCATGCCGTTCTCCCGGTACACCCCGTTCCAGCCCGTCGACCTGCCCGACCGCACCTGGCCGGAGCGCAAGATCACGCACGCCCCGCGCTGGCTGTCGACCGACCTGCGCGACGGCAACCAGGCACTCATCGACCCGATGACGCCCTCCCGCAAGCGCAAGCTGTTCGACCTGCTCGTGCAGATGGGTTACAAGGAGATCGAGGTCGGGTTCCCGTCGGCGTCCCAGACCGACTTCGACTTCGTGCGTCACCTCATCGAGCAGGACGCCATCCCCGACGACGTGCAGATCTCGGTGCTCACCCAGGCGCGCGAGGACCTCATCGCGCGCACCGCGGAGTCGCTGCGGGGTGCGAAGCGGGCCAACATCCACATGTACAACGCCACCGCCGAGTTGTTCCGCCGGGTGGTGTTCAAGATCTCCGAGGCCGAGTGCATCGCCATGGCGACGCGCGGCACGGAGATGGTGCTCAAGCACGCCGAGGCCAACCTCGGCGACGTGGAGTTCGGGTACCAGTACAGCCCGGAGATCTTCACCCAGACGCCGACCGACTTCGCCGTCGAGGTGTGCAACGCGGTGATGGACGTGTGGCAGCCGAGTGAGGGCCGCGAGATCATCCTCAACCTGCCCGCCACCGTCGAGCGCTCGACGCCCAACACCTACGCCGACCAGATCGAATACTTCGCGCGGAACATCCGCAACCGCGAGCACGTGGCGATCTCGCTGCACCCGCACAACGACCGCGGCACGGCGGTGGCGGCGACCGAGCTCGCGCTGATGGCCGGCGCCGACCGGGTCGAGGGCTGCCTGTTCGGGCACGGCGAGCGCACGGGCAACGTCGACCTCGTCACCCTGGGCCTCAACCTGTTCAGTCAGGGCATCGACCCGCAGATCGACTTCAGCCACATCGACGAGATCCGCCGCACGGTGGAGTACTGCACCGGCATGCCGGTCCCGGCCCGTCATCCGTACGCGGGCGACCTTGTCTACACGGCGTTCTCGGGCTCGCACCAGGACGCGATCAAGAAGGGCCTGGAGTTCCTCGAGAAGCAGGCGGCGGCGCAGGGGCGCAGCATCCACGAGATCGCCTGGGAGGCACCGTACCTTCCGATCGACCCGCACGACGTCGGCCGGTCCTACGAAGCGGTGATCCGGGTCAACTCCCAGTCGGGCAAGGGGGGCATGGCCTACCTCATGAAGGCCGACCACCAGATGGAGTTGCCGCGCCGGCTGCAGATGGAGTTCAGCCGGGTCGTCCAGGCGCACAGTGACACGGAGGGCGGCGAGGTGTCCTCGGACGAGCTGTGGCGGATCTTCTCCCACGAGTACCTCGAGCGCCGGCATCCGCTCGAACTCGTCGACTCCACGTCGAGTTCCCGAGGGGGTCAGCACACTCTCACCGCCGATCTGCGGGTCGACGGGCGTGAGCGCAGCGTGAGCGGGGAGGGTAACGGGCCGCTGTCCGCCTTCGCGGACGCGTTGAGTTCGCTCGGCATCGACGTGCGGGTGCTCGACTACACCGAGCACGCGCTCACGTCCGGCCGGGACGCCCGGGCAGCCGCCTACGTCGAGACCCAGGTCGGCGGCGGCGACGACGCGCCGATCCTCTGGGGCGTGGGGATCGACTCCGACATCACCACCGCGACCCTCCAGGCCCTCGTGAGCGCGGTGAACCGCGCCGCGTAGCCTGTCGTGACACCGCCGGCGTCCGCCCCTCGGGGGCGGGCGCCGGTTCCGCGCGCTCCCGGGTTGTGGTTCGGGCGGCGTACGTTCTCTGCTTTCGCGCACGTTCGCGACGCGAATGAGCGAACGTACGCCGGAAGGTCGCGAACCTCCGCCGCCGGAGGGCGGGGCGCGGCCGGGCAAGACCCCGGGTACCCAGTGGTGCGGAACCGAGCGACGCAGTTCGGGGGGTCCTGCCGTGCGGCGGACCGGATGGGAGTAAAGTTCTCGTCGTCAGGCGGTTCCGCGCGATATCCTCGTCGCGTCGGGCTTTCCTGCCCCACATTTCGCACCCACGGTCAACGAGGAGTCACGGGTCATCATGCGCCGGTTCATGCACGGTTTCGGTCGTCGGCATCACGCCTTCGCCCCTGAGGCGCGTCATGTCTCAGCGCGCGATGTCCGCGCGATCAGGCACGCCATCGAGGACGCCCCCACGCCCGGCGTCGCCGCCGATTACCTGGCGGCAGCCATGCGGCAGGGAGTCCACATCTTCCGGTGACGTGTCCCGGGTCGGCCCCTACGGGGGTGGGGGTCCGGCCAGCACGCGGGTGGCGCGTCACAGTGTCGTGGCGCGCTACCTGTGTGTCGGGAGCCGTTCCGACTCAGCCGGGGTTCGGCACCGCACCTCCGAAGCGACGGTCCCGGTTCACGTAGTCCTCCACCGCGGCCCACAGGTCTCGCCGGTCGAAGTCGGGCCAGAGCCGGTCGAGGAAGACCATCTCCGCGTAGGCCGACTGCCAGAGCAGGAAGTTCGAGATCCGCTGCTCGCCCGACGAGCGGATGAACAGGTCGACGTCGGGGATACCGGGTTCGTCGAGGAACTGCCGGAAGCGCTCCTCGGTGAGGCGGTGTGGATCGAGCTTGCCGGCGGCCGCGAGCTCGGCCACCCGGCGGGCGGCGTCCACGATCTCGGCGCGGCCGCCGTAATTGACGCAGAACTGCAGGGTCAGAGTCGAGTTGTCCTTGCTCTGCTCCTCGGCCTGCTCGAGCTCGCGGATCACCGACCCCCACAGCCGGGGACGCCGGCCCGCCCAGCGGATCCGTACGCCCATCGCGTCGAGTTCGTCCCGGCGCCGGTGGATGACGTCGCGGTTGAAGCCCATGAGCCAGCGCACCTCGTCGGGCGACCGCTTCCAGTTCTCGGTGGAGAAGGCGTACGCCGACAGGTAGGGGATGCCGAGTTCGATGGCGCCGGCGATGACGTCGAAGAGTGACTCCTCCCCGCGGGCGTGGCCCTCGGTGCGCTTGAGGCCACGCTGCTTGGCCCAGCGCCCGTTGCCGTCCATGACGATGGCGACGTGGCGCGGCAGCGCCTCAGCGGGGAGTGCCGGTGGCGTTGCTCCGCTCGGATGGGGTGCGGGGGGACGCACTGCGGGGCGGGGGATCGACGCCATGAGGCGAATCTAGCCGATCCCCCGCCCCGCGAGCGGTGCCCTCAGTTGCGGTGTTTGAGGCTGCCCTTGAGGTCGGGGACGTCCGACAGCAGCCGCTTGGTGTATTCGTGCTGCGGCTCGAAGATCACCCTCTCGGTCGCGCCGCGCTCGACGACCAGCCCGTGCTCCATCACGACGACCTCATCGGCGAGGTAGCAGGCCTGCCCGATGTCGTGGGTGATGAACAGCACGGTGAGGCCGAGATCGCGACGCAGGTCCTGGAGCACGTTGAGCACGCTCACCCGCAGCGACGCGTCGAGCATCGAGGTGGCCTCGTCGGCGAGCAGCACCTTCGGGTTCATCATCAGCGCGCGGGCCACCATGACCCGTTGCCGCTGACCGCCCGACATCTGGTGCGGGTACTTGGGCAGGGCCTCGTCCGGCTTGAGCCCCACGTACCCGAGACACCGCTCGATGAGCGCGTCGGTGTCCTGCTCCTTGCCTGCCAGTTTGAGGCTGCGCTTGAGCATGTGCCCCACGGTGAAGAACTGGTTGAACGAGGCGAAGGGATCCTGGAACACCGCCTGGACGTCCTGCCAGTACCTCCTCAACTCGCCACCGGAGATGCTGGTGACGTCCTTGCCCTCGTAGATGATCTGCCCCGAGGTGACCGGCATGAGGCGGAGCAGCATCCGGGCCAGGGTGGACTTCCCCGAGCCGGATTCGCCGACCACGGCGAGCACCTTTCCGGCGTGGAAGTCGACAGTGACGTTGTCGACCGCCGTGAAGTGGCCGCCCGGGACGGAGAACTGCTTGGTGACGTTCTTCGCCGAGAGCACCGCCTGGTCGGTCGAGGCGGCGCGGGGCTGCTGTGCGGTGGCGGTCATAGCGTCACTCCCTGCAACGGAACGGTTTCGTGCGGGTGGTCCTTGGCCCACCAGCACGCGGATGAGTGCATGCCCTCGACGATGTACGGCGGATCCTGACGGGCGCAGATGTCCATCGCGAACGCGCACCGTGGGTGGAACCGGCAGCCGCTCGGCGGGTTGGCCAGGTTGGGCGGCGAGCCGGGGATGCCCTCGACCGTCTTGGTGCGGGTCTCGCGGGTCGGGTCGAGCACGGCCGCCAGCAGCGCGGACGTGTACGGGTGACGGGCGTGGTCGACGAGTTCCGCCGTCGGCCCGGTCTCGACGATCCGCCCGGCATACATGATCGCCAACTGGTCGGTGACCATCGACAGCACCGGCAGGTCGTGGGTGATGAAGATGGCACCTCCCATGATGTTCTCGTCGACCATGTGGATGAGCATCTCGATGAGCGCCTTCTGGCTCGACACGTCGAGCGCCGAGGTCGGCTCGTCGGCGATGAGCAACTGCGGGTTGAGCAGGGTCGAGATCACCGTCACCATCCGCTGGCGCATGCCGCCCGACAGCTGGTGCGCGTACTGGTCGAGCACGCGCACCGGCATGCCGAGCATCGTGAGCCGGTCGCGCGCGAGGTCGAGGGCGTCCGACCGGGACTTCGACCGGTCGTGCGCCCGGACCACGTCGCAGACGAGGTCGCGGATGCGCAGGGTCGGGCTGATCGAGTTCATCGCACCCTGGGGGAGCATCGAGACCACCTGCCCCCGGTGGGGGCGGTGCCTCGCGTCGGCGCCCTTGTCGAGCGTCGACAGGTCGATCGTCTCGCCCCCGATCTCGAGCGTGCCGCTGAGAACGTACAGCGGCGCGTTGGCGATCATGGCCAGGGTGTTGCCGAGCGTGGACTTGCCGCATCCGGACTCCCCGGCGAGCCCCAGGATCTGCCCGCGGGGCACCTCGAGGTTGACGCCGTCGACCGCCGGGACGTCGCGCGTCCCGTCGGCCGAGTAGGCGGCGTTGACGTTGGTGGCCCGCATGAGCAGGTCGGTGGGCGCCACGGTGCCGAGGGTCATGAGGCCGCCTTTCCTGGGATGAGATGGGTGGGTCCGGACGCCGACGAGCCCGACGAACCCGTCGAGTTGGTCGGGTCGCTGCCCTGGAGCCTCCGGGCCTGCTCGGCGCGGCGCGCGGCGGCCGCCTTGACCGCCTTCTTCCGGCCCTTGCGCAGCCGGGGGTTGAACACCTCGTCGAGGCTCGACTGCAGCAGCAACAGCGCGAACGACACCAGGGTCAGGATGATCGTCGGCGGGAAGAACGCCCACCAGGCGCCCGATCCGACGGCCTGGAACGCGAGCGCCCAGTGCAGCTGGATGCCGAGTGACTGGGTTCCCTGCGGGCCCAGGCCGAGCATCGACAGCGACGCCTCGGCGAGGATGGCGCTGGCGACCTGCAGCACGAAGGCCATGACGATGTAGCTGGCCAGGTACGGGAACACGTCCATCGCCATGATGCTCGGAAGCCGGGCACCGGACAGTTTGGCGATGTCGATGTGCTCGCGGGTGGCGACCGAACTCGCCTGGGCGCGCACGGCACGTGCCGTCCACGGCCACGACGTGATGCCGATGACCATCGCGAGGCCCACGATTCCCTTCATGAACGCGATGTTGCTGTTCTGCACCGAGACCGAGATGAGGATCAGCACGATCAGGGCGGGAATGGCGAGCACCACGTTGGTGAAGCCCATGAGCAGTTCCTCGACCCAGCCGCCGACGTAGCCGGCGAGGATGCCGATGAACACGCCGATGGTGGTGGCGATGAGGCCGGCGAGCAGACCGTTGAACAGCGAGTTCCGAGAGCCGGCGATGAGGACGCCGAGAACGTCGTGACCGAAGTTGTCGGTTCCCAGCCAGTGCTGGGCGCTGGGCGGGTCGTAGAGACCGCCGGCCGCGTCGTTGGGGCCGAAGGGGTAGACGAACGGGCCGACGAACGCGAGCAGCACGACGAAGGCCACCAGCACGACCGCCACCCAGAAGCGGGGGCTGACGTTGAGGCCGCTGCGACGCCGGGTCTTGCGTCCGACCACGACCGCTGCCGCGGCCTCGGGCGAGGCGTAGGTCGCTTGGCCCGCGGCCGGCTCGGTTCCGGGAGGCGGCGGGGTGCCGACGTCCGTGCCCGCGAGTTCGCCGGCCAGGGGCTCCCTGCCCTGCGGCTCCATCGCGTCGGTGGGGATGATTCCACTCATGTCACTTCTCCCCGGTCTTGGCCGCGCGGATACGCGGATCGACGATGCCGTAGAGGACCTCGACGGCGAAGTTCGCGAACAGCACGGCGATCGTGATGATGAGGGTGACCGACTGGATCACCGGGTAGTCGTTGGCGCTGATGGCATTGAACAGCAGCGTGCCCATCCCCGGATAGTTGAAGACCAGTTCGGTGATGAGGGCGCCGCCGACCATCGTGCCGATGGACAGGGCGAGGCCGGTGATCTGCGGCAGCATCGCGTTGTGGAAGATGTAGCCGACGATCTTGCCCTGGCCGATGCCGAGACCCCGTGAGAAGTTCACGTAGTCGGAGCCGAGTTCGTAGATCGCCATCGACCGCATGCCGACCGCTTGGCCGCCGATGATCACCAGCACCAGGGAGAGGAACGGCAGCCAGTAGTAGTGCATCGCGTCGGTGATGAACTCCATGTTGAAGCCGGGACTCAGGCCGTACGAGTAGGCGCCGCCGACCGGGAACAGCCCCGCCTTGAGGGCGAGGAAGTACAACAGGATGATCGACAGGCAGTAGTAGGGGAGGGCCGAGAGGAACAGCGACGAGGTGAAGGCCCCGCTGTCCCACCTGCCGCCCTTGAACGCGGCGACCGCGCCGAGCGCGTTGCCGATGAGCCATCCGATCACGATGCTCGGAAGCTGGATCGCCAGGGTCCACGGAACCGCCTGGCCGACGAGGTGGTTGACGCTCGTCGGGTACGAGGCGAACGAGACGCCCAGGTTCCCGTGCACGATGTTGTTGAGATAGATGAGGAACTGTTCCCACAGCGGCTTGTTCAGCCCGAACTGGCTGACGAAGGACTCGTAGATCTTCTGCTGCTGGTCAGCCGTGGCATTGCTGCCGCGCGCCAGGTTCGACACGATCGTGTCGACCGGGTTGCCCGGCACCAGGCGGGGAAGTATGAAGTTCAACAGGATGGCGGCCACCAACGCACCCAGATACCACAGTGCCTTCTTGCCGATGTAGCGACCAAGTCCCATGAGGTTCTCCTAACCTCCCGTGCCTGCACCCGGGTGGGTGCAGGCACGGGATGACGGTGGTCGGGTGGTTCAGCCGGCGATCTTCTTGATCTTGTAGATCCAGGTGTTTCCGGCACCACGGAACATGGGCGGGGCGTAGTTGTTCTTCTCGTCAGGCCAGTTGTAGAAGTTGACGGCGTTGTACTCGTAGAACTCGTCCGGACGGTACATCAGCGGGAACGCGGGGACGTTCGCCCGGTAGAGGTCGTCGATGGCCTGCAGGGCCGTCTTCTTGCTGGCGTCGTCCGGCGCGGCGGCGGCCGTCTGCAGCATGCCGTTGATCTTGTCGTTCTTCCAGCGCCCGTAGTTGCTGAAGGTGGCCGTGCCGACCGGGGCCAGCTTGACGTTGCTCATGACATCGCTGAAGCGCTGCCACGGGGTGGCGGGGCTGGTGCCGGCGACGTACCAGCAGGCGCAGTCGAACGTGCCGTTCTGCACCTGGGTGGTGCAGTCGGCGGCCTGCGGGAAGTACGTGGTCGCGTCGATGCCGATCGACTTGAGGTTCTTGGCCACGATGGTGAGGGCCGCGTTCCAGTCGGTCCAGCCGGTGGGGGTGATGAGCTTCCACGGGCCGAGGCGGACGCCGCCCTTGGCGTAGATGCCGTCGGAGCCCTTGGTGTAGCCGGCGTCCTTGATCATCTGCTCGGCCTTGGCGGGGTCGTACTTCCAGCCGTCGGCCTCGGCCTTGGCCTTGTCGAGCCACTTCGACTCGGCACCGGTCGGCAGGATCAGCGACGCCACGACCTGGGCCGAGTAGCCGGACATGGCGGTCTCGGCGATCGACGCGTAGTCGACGGCCCACGCCATGGCCTTGCGGACGGCCGGGTCGCTCAGGCCGGGCTTGGTCGTGTTCATGAAGAACATGGGGATCGAGCCCGGGACGTAGTACGGCTTCTCCTTGAGGTAGGTGCCGACCGGCTTGCCGCCCTCCCACATCTTCCAGATCTGCGGCACGAACTGCTGCATGACGTCGAGCTGGCCGTTCTGGAACTGCAGGTTGCCGTCTTCGTTGGACTTGAAGATGGGGTGGATGACCTGGCTCATCGCCGGGAGGCCGCCGTAGAAGGTCTTGCCCCAGTAGTTCTGGTTGAGCTTGAGGACGACCTGGGTCTGGTCGGCCTTGTCGACCGTGAAGGGACCCGAGCCGACCGGCTGCATCGTCGTGTAGTTGGCGAGCTTCGGGTTGGACTTGGCGACGCCCTCCCAGATGTGCTTCGGGAGCACGTAGTTCTGGGCGATGTTCTGCAGGACGACGTCGGTGTTCTTCCGGGTCGGGTTGACCTTGATGACCGCGGTCTTGGCGTCGGTGGCCTCGATGCTGTCGACCTCCACCCACATGGAGGACAGGCTGACACTGGAGTCGATCTTGCCCAGCTGGAAGGTGTACGCGAAGTCGTCGGCGGTGCACGGCTGCCCGTCGCTCCACTGCGCGTTGTCCTGCCAGGTGAGGGTGATGGTCTGTCCGTCGACCTTGTACGACTTGGCCAGGCCGGGGAGCAGTTCACCGGTGACGATGTTGAACCGCAGCGGGCTCTCGTAGAGGTACTGGGCGACGTTGCCCTGCGCCGGCCACGCCGGGGCGGGGGCGAACACGTTGAAGTTGGTGGCCGGTCCCCACTGGAACCCGGCGATGAACAGGGTGTCGGCGAGGGTGCCGCTGCGGCCCTTGCCGACCTGCCCGTTGTTGCCGACACCGTTCATGGTGCCGCCGGCGCCGCCCGACCCCGATCCGCCGGAGCTCGCGTTCTTGTTGCTCGAGCCGCAGGCGCTGAGGGCGGCGGTGCCGCCGACGGCCAGGGCCGCAATGGCCAGGAACCCGCGCCGCGTGGTGCGGGGGTGAAGCTGATCAGACATCCTTGTCTCTTTCTTTTGATCCTGTTGGGGAGGTCGGGCGGGAGCCCGGTCTCATGGATGGTGCACGGGAATCTCAGCTGCTCACACAGAACCTCCCGGAGAACGGGAGATGTCGTTGACCGCCCGGATCACCGGGGCGGTCAGCTGATCGGGGGCGGGAGGCGTGGAGCATCCGATCAGCTCGATCGTGGTGGTCTCGCCCGGGAACAGGTCGACCATCTGCTGGTCGGCCCAGGCCGCTTCGTCGACCCGGTCGGCGAACACGGTGACCGAGCGGACGAACGACGACGCGGAGATGCGCACCCCCGGCGTCGGGCCGTCGACGACCTCGGCGGTGAACTCGGCCGGCGGGAGCGCGGCGTCCTTGTCTTCGGCGAGCAGCCGGACGCAGCGCTCCGCGCCCTCGGCGGTGGCCACCAGCGCGCGCTCGGGGTCGGGCTGGAGCGACGCCCCGAGCTCGTCGAGGCTGATCCGCGTGGTCGAGCGGGCGGCGACGACAGCGGCCTGGTCGAGCGAGGACTCGACGGTGCCGTCGAGCCGTCGCAGCGCCACGTGCACCGCCGGCGTCCATTCCTCGACGCCGTCGTTGACGAGCACCAGCTCCCAGCCGCGGCCCGAGGGCTGGATGGTGAGCAGCCGGTCGGCGTAGGCGGAGCGCAGCGCGTACCAGAGCGGCTTGCGACGGGCGACCGCGCGGCCCGCGGCGTCGAAGCCGAGGTCGAGCGCCGCCCAGGAACTCACCGGCCAGCAGTCGTTGATCTGCCACACGACGGTGCCCATGCAGCGTCCCCGCATGGAGCGCCACCACTCGATGCCGAAGCGCACCGCGCGGGCCTGGTTGAGCTGGGTGAGGAACAGCCAGTCGTCGAACCCCTCCGGGCCCTCGGCGGGGGCGGGCAGGTGCTCGCGGAGCCCGCGGGCCAGCTTCGCGAGGCCGTTGGCCGCCTTCTCGTGCGCCGCCATGGTGGGGGAGTCGGCGTAGCGCTCCTCGGCGGGGACGACGTGGTTCCACGTCGCCCAGGTGGCCGGCCCCTGGAATCCGAACTCCGCGACGAACCGGGGGGAGTACTGCATGTAGTGGGTGTAGTCCTCGGCGTTCCAGACGTCCCAGATGTGGACCGGGCCGAAGTTGTCGTTGTTGGCGTGAATGGCCGGCTGCCCCGAGCTCGGGCTGCCGAACCAGTAGGGGCGGCTGGGGTCGAGCTCGGCGATGATCTGGGGGAACAGTCCGTAGTAGTAGCCGGCGCCCCACGCGCGGCCCTGGAGCGTGTCGACCCAGCCCCAGGAGTCGAAGCCCCAGAGGTTCTCGTTGCAGCCGTTCCAGATGATCAGCGACGGGTGCGGCGAGAGTCGCACGACGTTGTCGCGCACTTCGGCCTCGATCTCGGAGCGGATCGGGTCGACCTCCGGGTAGGCCGCGCAGGCGAGCAGCATGTCCTGCCACACCGCGATGCCCAGTTCGTCGCAGGCGTCGTAGAAGGCGTCGGCCTCGAAGATGCCACCGCCCCAGATGCGCAGGAAGTCGATGTTCGCCTCACGGGTCTGCTCGAGCCGCTCGCGGTAGCGCTGAGGCGTGATGCGGCTGGGGAAGCAGTCGTCGGGGATCCAGTCGGCCCCTCGGGCGAACATCTCGACGCCGTTGATCGAGATGACGAACCGGGCCCCGCCTCCCTGCGGGTCGGGGGTGGTGTCGAGCACCACCGTGCGGAAGCCCACCCGGCGGTGGATCGTGTCGAGCACCGCGACGTCGTTGTGCAGGACGATCTCGACGTCGTAGAGGGGCTGGTCGCCCATCGAGTGCGGCCACCAGGGCTGCACCTGGGACAGGTCGAGGCGGTAGGTGGTCGTCTCGGTCGCCGGGAAACCCGCCTCGGCCGTGACGCCGGGGCCCGACACGCGGACGGTCACGGCGGCGAACCGCAACTGGCCCTCGAGATCGAGGGTGAGGTCGAGCAGGCCGCCGAAACGCCCCTCGGACGCCGGCGTGGTCGTGGCGAGCACCGACGCCGAGGCGATGCGGGCGACGCTCCAGCTCTCGAGCCGGATCGGCTTCCAGATGCCGGCGGTGATGAGCGCGGGCCCCCAGTCCCAGCCGAAGTTGCACGCCATCTTCCGGATCATGTTGAACGGGTACTTCTCGACGTGCGGGAGGGCGCCGATCTGGTCCTCGGTCGCGCGCGCGGCCTCGAGGGCCGGGGAGAACTCGATGACCAGCTCGTTGTCGCCCTCGTGCAGCAGGTGCTTGACCGGGAACCGGAAGCTGCGGTGCTGGTTGGCCGTGCGGCCCACCACTTCGCCGTTGACGCTGATCGTCGCCACGGTGTCGAGCCCCTCGCAGACCAGGTCGGTGTGGTCGTCGTCGAGGGCCGGGTCGGACGCCGCGAGCTCGACGTGCGTGGTGTAGCGCCAGGTCTGGTCACCCACCCAGGCCTGGGCGCTCTCGTTGAGCCCGACGTACGGATCGGGGATGAGCGAGGCATCGAGGAGGTCGGTGTGCACCACGCCCGGCACGGTGGCTGGGATGCCCTGGGACAGGGCGTCCCGGATGTCACCGGGGACGGCGGATGCGGACGGCGCGTCGAGGGCGGCCGTGAGCCGCCACGTCGAGCGGGCGAGGTCCAGGATGTCGATACTCATCAGGTTGTCGATACTCCCCACGGGTCAATGTGCTCGGAAATGTTCGGTGCGTCTGATCGTCCGGTTCAACCGTGAAGCCGGACAGCTGGTTCGTGCAGCACGACGGGGTTCCGCAGTGTTCGGGGGAGAGGTGCCCCTGGCGGCCGTGAACCCTCGTGACGGCGTTTCCTACCACCTCGTAAGAACGACGCTAGGTGAGATTCAACCAAGCCGCCTAGCGATGTCAAGCATCGTCACCGGATTGCAACAATTGTGTCCTGACCAACTGGTAGCCAGGCCTTTGTGGACCGCCCGGTCCGGCAATTCGGAGCCTCCGGTCGTTGCCGAAATCCCCGCCCGACGGGGTCGAGGCGCCCGAGGGCCGGCAGCGCCCAACCTCTCGTGCATCGCCCCCGACGCCGTGGCCGAATCTCCGCGAACTGCGTGACACGTGCGGCAACTTAAGCGGTTAAGCAGGCCGTGTCAAGGACCAGTCGGGCGGCGGGCGCCGCGGGCCGGACGCCGGGCCGGTGCGGAGGACGACCGTCGCCCCACGTGATGCCGACGGACGCCGGCGGCGCGTCCGCCAGGCTGCCGCCGCCGTCGACGCACAATGGTCGGGTGCCCACTTACCGAGACCGCGCCGTGGTGCTGCGCACCCACAAGCTGGGCGAGGCCGACCGCATCATCACGGCACTCTCCCGGGAACACGGCAAGGTCCGGGCGGTGGCCCGCGGGGTGCGCCGAACCTCCAGCCGCTTCGGTGGACGGCTCGAGCCGTTCAGCCACGTCGACGTGCAGTTCGCGGTCGGCCGCAACCTCGACGTCGTCGCCCAAGTGGAGTCGCTCCAGGCCTTCGGCGACCCGCTGTCGATCGACTACGCCGCATTCACCGTCGGGCAGGTGATGCTCGAGACGGCCGACCGGATCGTGCTCGACGACGGCGAGCCGGCGCTGCAGCAGTACCGCCTGCTGGTCGGCGCGCTGCGCACCCTGTGCGACGGCACGCCCGACGGACGCCGGCCGGCCGGCATGGTGCTCGACTCGTATCTGCTCCGGGCGCTCGCGGTCGCGGGCTACGCCCCCTCCCTCGACGCGTGCGCGCGGTGCGGCACCACCGGGCCGCACGAGTGGTTCTCCCCGGCCGCCGGCGGTCTTGTCTGCCGTGACTGCCGACCCCCGGGCACCCCGGCCCTGGACGCCGGCACCCTCACCCACCTGCGGGCGCTGCTCACGGGCGACTGGCCGGCCACCCGGGAGGTGCCGGCGTCCGTGCAGAAGCGGGCCTCGGGGCTGGTGGCGGCCTTCACCCAATGGCACCTCGAGCGGGCGCTCCGCTCGCTCCCGCACGTGGAGTGGGACTTCGCCGATCGCTAGCATGACCGGCGTGTTCCTCCTCACCAGGTTCCGCGTGTCCGAGGCCGAGGCGGCCGAGTTCGAGGACGCCGCCCGCGCCGCCATCGCCGTCCTGTCCGCCCGCCCGGGCGCCGAGTCGGTCGACCTGGTGCGCAACCTCGACGACCCCGACCTCTGGGCGATCGTCGGCCGCTGGGCCGACGTCGGCTCCTACCGGCGCGCGCTCGGCGGCATGGAGTCCCGCATGGTGGTCATGCCGCTGCTCAGCCGGGCGATCGACGAGGCGTCCGCCTACCTCGACCCGGGCGAGGTGGGGGTGAACGTCCCGCGGGGGGACGCCGAAACGGGAACGGCGGGCTGGAGCGTCCCCGGCGACCGGTAGGCTGCTCCGAGCGTCGTCACGACGCCCGTGGGCGCCAGCCGGGCGCCCCCGCCAATGAGGACTTGGAGAACCGCCATGGCACCGCTGAGCACGCTCGACAACGTCATCAACCTCGCCAAGCGGCGGGGTTTCGTCTTCCCGTGCGGCGAGATCTACGGCGGTACCCGGGCGGCGTGGGACTACGGGCCCCTCGGCGTCGAGCTGAAGGAGAACATCAAGCGCCAGTGGTGGCGCTCGATGGTCACCAGCCGCGACGACATCGTCGGCCTCGACTCGTCGGTCATCCTGCCCAAGCAGGTGTGGGTGGCCTCCGGCCACGTCGGCGTGTTCTCCGACCCGCTCACCGAGTGCCTGAGCTGCCACAAGCGGTTCCGTGCCGACCACCTCGAGGAGGACTTCGAGGCGAGGAAGGGGCGCAAGCCCGAGTCGATGGCCGACATCAACTGCCCGAACTGCGGCACCAAGGGCCAGTGGACCGAGCCCCGCGACTTCAACATGATGCTCAAGACCTACCTCGGCGTGATCGAGGACGAGTCGGGTCTGCACTACCTGCGTCCCGAGACCGCGCAGGGCATCTTCATCAACTTCAAGCAGGTGCTCAACGCCACCCGGCAGAAGCCGCCGTTCGGCATCGCCCAGACCGGCAAGAGCTTCCGCAACGAGATCACCCCCGGCAACTTCATCTTCCGCACCCGTGAGTTCGAGCAGATGGAGATGGAGTTCTTCGTCGTGCCCGGCACCGACGAGACCTGGCACCAGTACTGGATCGACACCCGTACCGACTGGTACGTCAACCTCGGCATCGCCCGCGACAACCTCCGCCACTTCGAGCACCCCAAGGAGAAGCTGTCGCACTACTCGAAGCGCACCGTCGACATCGAGTACCGCTTCGGGTTCGCCGGCAGCGAGTGGGGCGAGCTCGAGGGCATCGCCAACCGCACCGACTTCGACCTGTCGACGCACAGCGAGCACTCGGGCACCGACCTGTCGTACTTCGACCAGGCGAGTGGCGAGCGCTACGTCCCGTACGTCATCGAGCCGGCCGCGGGCCTCACCCGCTCGCTCATGGCCTTCCTCGTCGACGCCTACGCCGAGGACGAGGCTCCCAACACCAAGGGAGGGGTCGACAAGCGCACCGTGCTTCGGCTCGACCACCGGCTGGCTCCGGTCAAGGCCGCCGTGCTGCCGCTGTCGCGCAACGAGGCCCTCTCTCCGAAGGCCCGGGATCTGGCCGCCGAACTGCGCCAGTTCTGGAACGTCGACTTCGACGACGCCCAGGCGATCGGGAAGCGCTACCGCCGCCAGGACGAGATCGGCACCCCGTACTGCATCACCGTCGACTTCGACACCCTCGAGGACCAGGCCGTCACCATCCGAAACCGCGACACGATGGCTCAGGAGCGGGTGGCGCTCGACCAGGTGCAGGGTTACCTCGCCCAGCGCCTGCCCGGCTGCTGAGGCTCCCGCGACTCGGACGCCGCCCACCACCGGTTGGTGAGCACCCGGTCCTAGGGTGAAGCCATGCGGGTGGATTTCGGTGACATCGAGGTACGGGGAACCCTTCCGGGAGCGGGCGACGGCCTGCCGATTCTCGACGCCGGGGGCGCGAGGAGCGTCCCGGCGTCCGACCTGCTGAGACTCGGGGGCGGGGCGGTGCCCCGGTATCCGACGGTGCTGCCGTACGACCGGCAGGCCGGCTACTCCCGCGAGGTGGGCGCGCACCGACTGCGCACCGCCACGGTGAGCGACGGGCGCACGACGGCCACGTTCCTGCTCGACCTCGGCGGGCGGCTGTGGAGCCTTGTCGTCGACGGGCGGGAACTGCTCTACCAGTCCGACCCGCTGATGATCGGTCACCTCGCCCTGCGCAACGCCTGGTTCGCGGGGGGTACCGAGTGGAACCTCGGGTTCACCGGGCACTGGCCGCTCACCTGCTCACCGGTCTTCGCCGGTGTGGTCGGGACGCCGCGGGGCGAGGTGCTGCGGCTGTGGGAGTACGAGCGGATGCTCGGGCTGGTGTGGCGGATCGACGTCGCCGTCCGCGACGGGGTGCTGCTCGTGCATCCCGTCGTGCACAACCCGTCGAGCCGCACCGTCCCCGTCTACTGGTGGTCGAACACCGCGGTCCCGCTGTACCCGGAGTCGCGGGTGATCGTGCCGGCGTCCGACGCCTGGTTCTACGACGAGCGATCGGTGCTCGAGGTGGTGCCCGTCCCCGGTGACCCCGATGCCACCCGCCCGGCGCGGCATCCGCGGGCCGCCGACCACTTCTTCCGGCTCACCGGACGGCCGTGGATGATGGCCGTCGACGGCACCGGCACCGGGCTGGGCCAGGCCTCCACCCCCAGGTTGCCCGGCCGCAAGCTGTTCCGCTGGGGCGAGGGGGCCGGCGGACACCACTGGCAGCGATGGCTGGCCCCCGAGGGGCGGGGATACCTCGAGATCCAGGCCGGTCTGGCCACCACCCAGCTCGAGCACCTCCCGCTGCCCGCCGGCGAGACGTGGGAGTGGACCGAGGCCTACGGGTCGGTGAGCCCCGGCGAGCCGGCGCAGGGCGACTGGGCCACCGCGGTGGACGCCGGACGCGCGGCGATCGACGCGATGATCGACCCCCGACGGCTCGAGCGCGCCGACGCCGACTTCGCCGCGATCCGCGACCACCAGCCGACGGTCGTCGCGACGGCGTCCGGCTGGGGCGCCCTTCAGGTGGCCGCCGGCTCCCGGCTGGGAGCGGGCACGCCCTTCCCCGACGAGACCCTCGGTCCGGAGCAGAAGCCATGGCTCGACCTCGTCACCGGGGCCGGCCTCCCGGACGCCGGCGACGTTCCGTCGGCCGTCACCGGCGACCCGTGGCGGTCTCTGCTCGCGGCGCACGAGGGCTGGCGGGAGCGGTACCTGCGCGCGCTCATCGCGATCGCCGACGGCGACACCGACACGGCGGTTCCACTGCTGCGGGCGTCTCTCGCGGAGCACCCGTCATGGCAGGCCCTCCGGGCACTGGCCGCCCTCTCTCCCGAGCCGGAGCGCGGCGACCTGCTGCTGCACGCCTGCCGCACCCGGCCGTCGGCGCCGCTGGTCATCGAGGCGCTGCAGGCTCTGCACGAGGCCCGGCGGGGTGGCGACATGCTCACGCTCCTCGACGACCTCGACCCCAGCCTGCGGCAGCTGCCGCGGGTGCGCCTCGCCGAGGCCCGAGCGGCCGTCCTGCTCCGGGACGCCGCCCGGGCCGGGGCGATCCTCGACGACGGCCGCCTCGAGGTCCCCGACCTGCGGGAGGGCGAGGACAGCCTCGCCTCCCTGTGGGACGACTATCAGCGCCTGTCAGAAGGCTCGGCCCCGTTGCCCGGGGCCTACGACTTCCGCATGCACTGAACGGGTCAGAGCCGCTCGGCGACGAGGATCCGGGTGCGTTCCGGCAGCACCTGCGGGGCCAGCACGCCCATGGCGGCGAGCTGGCGCCCGGTGAGCACGAGCGGGTCGGCGACCGGGCGGCCGTCGGGCACGGTGAGCGGAAGTTCGCTCACCCGGTAGCTGGCGTCCGGGTCGAGCCCGGGCAACGGGATCATGCCGATGCTCCACGTGGGGGGCAGCTCCAGCAGGGTGAACCCGTAGATCGCCTTCTCGGGCGTGACGACGCCGTGGAGGTAGGCGCCCGGCTGGGGCAGGTCGACGCGCACCAGCCGACCGGCGTTGAGCACGTCCCGGTTCTGCTTGTACCAGCGGATCCAGTGGCCGAGCCGCTCGATCTCGTGCGGCGTCGCCTGGGCGAGGTCCCACTCGATGCCGAGGTGCCCGAACACCGCGGTGGCAGCACGGTAGTCGATGTCGTGGTGGCGTCCGGTGGTGTGCGAGGCGCCGGAGGCGATGTGCGAGCCGAGCATCTCGGGCGGCAGCAGCTGGGTGGTCCACCGCAGCATCTGCTGGCGGTCGGTGGGGTCGATGTTGTCGCTCACCCAGACGCGGTCGCAGTGCAGCATCACCTCGAGGTCGACCCGTGCGCCGCCGGAGCTGCACGACTCGATCTCCAGGCCGGGGTGGGCGGCCTTGAGCTCGTCGACGAGCCGGTAGAACGCCAGCGTCTGCTCGTGGACGCCGGGACGCCCGTCCGGGGTGGTGCCCGCGTCGAGCAGGTCGCGGTTGTGGTCCCACTTGATGTAGCCGATGTCGTACTCGCCGAGGATCGCCAGCATCTGGTCGCGGACGTGCGCGTACGCACCCGGGATGCCGATGTTGAGCACCCACTGGTGCCGCGAGGTGAGCGGCATCCGCCCCGGGACCTGCATCACCCATTCGGGGTGCGCGCGGGCGAGGTCGGAGTCGGGGTTGATCATCTCGGGTTCGAACCACAGCCCGAACTGCATGCCGTGGCCGGTCACCGCGTCGACCAGCGGGTGCAGGCCCTGCGGCCACACGTCCGGGCTCACCACCCAGTCGCCGAGCCCCGACCGGTCGTCGCGGCGGGACCCGAACCATCCGTCGTCGAGCACGTAGCGCTCGACGCCCAGTTCGGCGGCCCTGGCCGCGAGGTCGATGAGCCGGTCGGCGTCGTGGTCGAAGTACACCGCCTCCCACACGTTGAGGGTGACCGGACGCCGCGCGTCCACCGGTTGGCGGCGGCTGCGCAGGAAGGCGTGGTGGTGCGCGGCGATCTCGTCGAGGCCGGTGCCGTGGTTGAAGTACAGCCAGGGGGAGCCGTAGCTCTCGCCGTGTCCCAGCAGGATCTCGCCCGGCAGCAGCAACTCCCCGCCGCCCAGCACCTGCTCGCCGGTGAGCACCTTCTCCGCGTAGGTGACGTGGTTGCCGCTCCAGGCGGTGTGCACGCTCCAGACCTCCCCGGTCGAGAAGCCGAAGCCGGGTTCGCCGAGGTGCAGCACGGACGCGGCGTCCGCCCCGGTGCGGCCGTGGCGCCCCTCGCGCAGATGGGTCCCCATCCGCATCGGCATCCGCTGCGGCACCCGCTCCTTGCCCCACCGGCCGCCGAAGTCCAGCAGCTCGGTGGCCCGCGTCGGCACCGGCAGCGCGAGCGTGAGGCCCTCGAGCAGGTACCCGGGCTCACCGGCGTTGGTGAGCTCCGCCCGGGCGCGGACGAGCCCGGTCGGCAGCATCTCGAGGGTGAGGACCAGGGCGAGAGCCGTGTCGCGGTCGTCGGCGTGGACGACGAGACGCGCGCCGTCCCGCGCGTCGACCCTCACCACCTCGTCGCCGGGCAGGGGAGCCTCGTTCAGGCTGATCCGGGTGACGCTGAAGCGGGGCGCCCAGTCGCGCCCGGAGCGGGAGCCGGTCACACCGGGTCGCCCGGTCCACCCGGTCCACTGCTCGGGGACGACGGCCAGGGCGTACCCCTCGTTGGGCAGGCCGTTGTGCAGGCCGCCCAGCCCGCTGCCACGCACCGCGTCGTCGAAGCGGGCGGCGTCCAGGGGGCCCAGCGGCGCCCCCCAGTGCACCACCTCGGGCAGCCGGCCGTCGCGGACGGACAGGACCAGGTCGGTCGTGGGGCTGGTGAGGACGACGCGGGCGCTGAGGACGGGTGCGGCGACGTCGTCGGCGGCCGCGGGCGAGGGAGTCGACATGCCGCCAAACCTATCGAGACGGATCCGCCGTATGCATGCTTGACTCGACCCGTGACCCGTTGCCGACGGGTGGAGAGGGGACCCAGGTGAGCGTGGACGAGGTGCTGGCCGGCTGGGACGCCGTGCAGGGCTGGCAGGAGGATCTCTACCGGCACCTGCACTCCCACCCGGAACTGAGCTTCCAGGAGCTGGAGACGGCCGACACGGTCGACCGACACCTCAGGCGGGCCGGGTTCGCCGTCCAGCGCGTCGGTGGGGGAGTGGTCGGCGTCCTGAGCACGGGAACCGGACCCACCGTGCTCGCCCGGGCGGACATGGACGCCCTTCCCGTGCGCGAGGCGACCGGCCTGCCGTACGCCTCGACCCGCACGGTCACCGGCGCCGACGGCGGCACGCTGCCGGTCATGCACGCCTGCGGACACGACATGCACGTGGCCGCGGCCGTCGGCGCCGCGGCCCTGCTCGCCGGCCGCCCGGACGCCTGGCGCGGCACATACATCGCCCTGTTCCAGCCCGCGGAGGAGAACGCCGGCGGTGCGCGCGCCATGCTGGACGCCGGCCTCCTCGACCTCGTGCCCCGCCCCGACGTGTGCGTCGCTCAGCACGTCCTCACGGCGCCGGACGCCGGTCAGGTGGGCACCCACGCGGGCCCGATGCTGTCGACGGCCGCCAGCCTGCGGGTCACCGTGCACGGGACGGGCTCCCACGGCTCGATGCCGCACCTGTCGGTCGACCCGGTGGTCATCGCCTCCGCCATCGTCATGCGCCTTCAGACCATCGTGGCCCGGGAGGTCTCGCCGTTCGACTTCGCCGTCGTCACCGTCGGCAGCGTCCAGGCCGGCACGAGCGCCAACATCATCCCCGCCTCGGCGAGCCTGCTCATCAACATCCGCGCCTACGACGACGGGGTTCGGCAGCACCTCGTCGAGGCCATCTCCCGCATCGTGGACGCCGAGTGCCGCGCCTCGCGAGCTCCAGAGGCACCCGAGATCGAGGTGTACGACACCTACCCGCTCACCGCCAACGACCCGGAGGTCACCGCCCGGGTCACCCGGGCCTTCCTCGACCACTTCGGCCCCGACCGGGTGGTGAGCGACCTGCCGGCGGTGACGGCGTCCGAGGACTTCAGCACGATCCCCACCGCCTTCGGCTCCCCCTACACCTACTGGGCCTTCGGGGGCTTCCCGGCGGGGCAGCCCACGGTGCCGAATCACAACCCGGCCTTCGCCCCGGTCATCCTGCCGACGTTGCGCACCGGCACGGAGGCGCTCGTCGTCGCCGCCCTCGCCTACCTCGGGGAGTCGGCCCGTGCCGCATGACGTGAGCCTCATGTTCCGGGTGGTCGACCTGTCGGGCGTGCTGCTCAACGGCATCCTCGGCGGCATGGTGGCACGGGAGCGGCGCTTCGACATCGTCGGCTTCGTCCTGCTCGCCATCGTCTCGGCGCTCGGCGGCGGCCTGATGCGCGACGTACTGCTCCAGGCCGGGCGCCCGCTCGCGCTCACCGACCCCCATTACCTGCTCTTCGCTCTCGCCGGGGCCGTCATCGCCTACGTCGTCAACCTGCGCGGACGGCTGTGGAACATCCTCTTCCCGGTCGCCGACGCGCTCGCGCTGGGCACCTGGGCGGCCACGGGCGCCACCCGGTCGCTGCAGGTGGGCGTCGGCTGGCTCCCCGCGCTGTTCCTCGGCCTCGCCACCGCGGTGGGCGGCGGCTCCATCCGCGACGTCGCGGTCGGACGGGTGCCGGCGATCTTCGGTGGCAACCGGTTGTACGCCGTCCCCGCGATGCTGTCGGCCGCCATCATCGTCGTGGGGCACGAACTGCGACTGTCGAGCCAGACGGGCCTCGTGGTCGCGGCCCTCGCCGGCGCCGCGCTGGCCCTGGCCGCTCACATCTTCGGCTGGGGCCTGCCGGTGCACGGCGACGGCACCCTCACCGGGCTCCGCGGCAGGTTCGGCCCGCGGGCACAGCGGGGACGCCGAAGCCCCTAATGGCGGCCCGACGGGCGCCCGCACGCGACGTCCGCCCTAGTCGTGCCCGGGCGACCAACTCGACCCCGACGGCTCCCTGGAGGGGCCCCACGGATAGCGTTGTTCCATGACTGAATCACCGCTGTCATTGGCCGGTGACTTCGCCCAGCCCACCCGTGAGGAGTGGGAGTCGGAGGTCCTCAAGGTCCTCAACCGGCGTCGTCCCCCAGGCAAGGAACTCTCCCTCGATCAGGCGCTGGCCCGGCTGCGCACCACCACGGTCGACGGCCTCACCATCGAGCCGCTGTACGTCGACACCGACCAGCCGCTGGGCTACCCGGGGGTCATGCCCTTCACCAGGGGCAACAAGGTCAAGTCCGGGGCGATGACCGGGTGGGACGCCGCCGCGCTGCACGAGGACCCCGACGTCACCTTCACCAACGACGAGGTGCTGCGCGACCTCGCCAACGGCGCCACGAGCATCTGGCTGCGGGTCGACCCCGACGCCGTCGCGCCCGACGAGGTCGCGGCCGCGCTCGCCGGCGTCCGGCCCGAGCTCGCCCCGGTGCGGGTGTCCAGCCGCACCGACCAGGACGCCGCCGCGCTGGCGCTCGCCGACTTCTGGCTGGCCAGCGGCCGCGCCGACGAGGTGATGGGCAACCTCGGCCTCGACGCGATGAGCCTCGCGGTGCTCAGCGGCACCGTCCCCGACCTGTCCCTGCACCGGGTGTGGGTCGAGCGGGCGCGCCAGGAGTTCCCGAAGGCCCGCGCGCTGGTCGTCGACACGCTCGCCCTGCACAACGCCGGCGCCGGCGACGTCGACGAGGTCGCCTACGCGATCGCGACCGGGGTCGAGTACCTGCGCGATCTGGCCTCCGCCGGCGTCCCGGCCGCCGAGGCCGCCCGGCAGATCCTGTTCCGGCTGGCGGCCACCGACGACCAGTTCACGACCATCGCCAAGTTCCGGGCGCTGCGGCGGCTGTGGGCGCGCGTGCTCGAGGTGCTCGGCGTGCCCGAAGCGCAGCGCGGGGCGGTCACGCACGCGGTCACCAGCTGGCGGATGATCACCCGCGACGACCCCTACGTGAACCTGCTCCGCGGCACCATCGCCGCGTTCTCGGCGGCCGTCGGCGACGCCGAGATCCTCACCGTGCTGCCCTTCGACACGGCGCACGGGCTGCCCACCAAGGCGTCGCGGCGGTTCGCCCGCAACACCCAGCTGGTGGCCATGGAGGAGTCGAACATCGGCCGGGTCAACGACCCCGCCGGCGGCTCCTACTACGTCGAGCAACTCACCGACCAGGTCGCGCTCAAGGCCTGGTCGAAGTTCCAGGCGCTCGAAAGGGCCGGCGGCATGGGGGTCGCGGTCGCCACCGGAGCGGTGCGCGACCAGGTGGCGGCCACCGTCGCCGAGCGGGCGAAGCGGCTGGCCACCCGCAAGCAGCCGATCACCGGGGTCAGCACCTTCCCGTTGCAGTCGGAGCGTGACGTCGAGGTGCGCACGCGTCCCGAGGCGCCGGTTCCGGCCGGACTCGCACCCCACCGCGACAGCGAGGTGTTCGAGGCCCTCCGCGACCGCGCCGCCGCCTCCCGCACCACGGTGTTCCTCGCCTGCCTGGGCGAGCGACGCGACTTCGGCCCGCGGGAGCAATTCACGAGCAACCTCTGCCTCGTGGCGGGGCTGAACGCGCCCGAGAGCGAGGGCGGCACCCCGGACGAGATCGCGCGCCAGGTCCTGGCGGCGGACGCCCGGATGGTCATCCTCTGTTCCTCGGCGAAGGTCTACGCGGAGCAGGCGGTCACGGTCGCCCGCACCCTCAAGGCCGCCGGCGTCGAGACCGTCCACATCGCCGGACGCCGGGCCGAAACCGGCTCGCCCGAGGCCGACGACGTCATCGACGGCGAGGTGTTCGACGGCATGAATGTCGTCGACTTCCTCGCCTCCACCCTCGACCTGTTGGGAGCAGCGAAATGACCAGCGACCTCAAAGATCGCACTCCGCTCGCCGAACCGGGCGGCGGCGCCTCCCAGCCCGGCGTGCCACGCTTCGACGACGTGCCCCTCGGGCCGCCCACCCTGCCGGAGGACGCGGCGTCCCGCTTCGAGGCGGTGAAGAACTCCCAGGGCACCTACACCGAGGGCTGGCAGACCCCCGAGCACATCCTCGTGCCGCCGCTGTTCGGGCCGGACGCCCTCGAGGGGCTCGACTTCCTGCACAGCTACGCCGCGGGCATCCCGCCGTTCCTTCACGGTCCCTACGCGACGATGTACGTCAACCAGCCCTGGACCATCCGTCAGTACGCCGGGTTCTCCACCGCTGAGGAGTCGAACGCCTTCTACCGGCGCAACCTCGCGGCCGGCCAGAAGGGCCTGTCCATCGCCTTCGACCTCGCCACCCACCGCGGCTACGACTCCGACCACCCGCGGGTCACCGGTGACGTCGGCATGGCGGGGGTCGCGGTCGACTCGATCCTCGACATGCGCCAGCTGTTCGACGGCATCCCGCTCGACCAGATGTCGGTGTCGATGACGATGAACGGCGCCGTGCTGCCGGTGCTCGCGCTCTACGTCGTGGCCGCCGAGGAGCAGGGCGTGCGGCCCGAGCAACTGGCCGGGACCATCCAGAACGACATCCTCAAGGAGTTCATGGTCCGCAACACCTACATCTACCCGCCCGCCCCGTCGATGCGGATCATCTCCGACATCTTCGCGTTCACCAGCGCGACCATGCCGAAGTTCAACTCGATCTCGATCTCCGGCTACCACATGCAGGAGGCCGGAGCCACGGCGGACATCGAGATGGCCTACACGCTGGCCGACGGCGTCGAGTACATCCGTGCCGGCGAGTCGGTGGGCCTCAAGGTCGACCAGTTCGCCCCGCGGCTCAGCTTCTTCTGGGCGATCGGCATGAACTTCTTCATGGAGGTCGCCAAGATGCGGGCGGCCCGGCTCGTGTGGGCCAAGCTGGTCAAGCAGTTCGGGCCCTCCAACCCGAAGTCCATGTCACTGCGCACGCACTCGCAGACCTCCGGCTGGTCGCTCACCGCCCAGGACGTCTACAACAACGTCATGCGCACCTGCCTCGAGGCGATGGCGGCGACCCAGGGTCACACCCAGTCGCTGCACACGAACGCCCTCGACGAGGCCATCGCCCTGCCCACCGACTTCTCCGCCCGGATCGCCCGCAACACCCAGCTGCTCATCCAGCAGGAGTCGGGTACCACCCGGGTCGTCGACCCGTGGGCCGGGTCGGCCTACGTCGAGCGGCTCACCTACGAGCTCGCGCGCAGCGCCTGGACCCTCATCCAGGAGGTCGAGGCGGCAGGCGGCATGGCGAAGGCGATCGAGGCGGGCATCCCGAAGATGCGCATCGAGGAGGCGGCGGCCCGCACCCAGGCCCGCATCGACTCCGGCCGCCAGCCGCTCATCGGTGTCAACAAGTACACCGTCGACGACGACGTGCCCCCTGAGGTGCTCAAGGTCGACAACGCCAGCGTCCGGGCCCAGCAGATCGCCAAGCTCGAGCGGCTGCGCGCCGAGCGGGACGCCGACGCGTGTGCGGCGTCCCTGGAGAGGCTCACGTGGGCCGCGGCCAACCCCGACCCGAGCGACCCGGAGCGCAACCTGCTCAAGCTGTCGATCGACGCCGCGCGCAACAAGGCAACGGTCGGCGAGATCAGCGACGCGCTGGAGAAGGTGTTCGGGCGCTACACCGCCCACATCCGTACGATCAGTGGCGTGTACCGCAGCGAGGCCGGCGACGACCAGGGCCAGGTGAAGACCGCCCGCCAGTTGGTCGAGGAGTTCGAGACGGTCGAGGGACGCCGCCCGCGCATCCTCGTCGCGAAGATGGGCCAGGACGGCCACGACCGCGGCCAGAAGGTCATCGCCACCGCCTTCGCCGACCTCGGGTTCGACGTCGACGTGGGCCCGCTGTTCCAGACCCCCGAGGAGGTCGCGCGCCAGGCCATCGAGGCCGACGTGCACGTCGTCGGCGTCTCCTCGCTGGCGGCCGGCCACCTCACCCTGGTGCCGGCGCTGCGGGCCGAACTCGACGCGCTCGGGCGGCCCGACATGATGATCGTCGTGGGCGGGGTGATCCCGCCGCAGGACTTCGACGAGCTGTACGCCCACGGAGCCGACGCGATCTACCCTCCCGGCACGGTCATCCCGGACGCCGCCGTCGAACTGCTGCACAAGCTGCGTGACCAGCTCGACGACCAGGAGTGATGCCCGGTGACCGTGTCGTCACGTCGCCGGTTGGGGGCCGCTGAACTCGCCGAGGGAGTCCTCGGGGGCCAGCGGCCCCTCATCGCCCGCGCCATCACCCTCGTGGAGTCGACCAACCCGGCCCATCACGAGCAGGCCCGCGAGCTGGTCCGGCTGCTGCGCCCGCATTCGGGCAACTCGGTGCGGGTCGGGATCACCGGCGTCCCCGGCGCCGGGAAGTCGACCTTCATCGACGCGCTCGGCACGCGGCTCATCGAGCAGGGCCATCGGGTCGCGGTGCTGGCCGTCGACCCGTCGAGCTCGCGCACCGGGGGCTCGATCCTCGGCGACCGCACGCGGATGGCGCAGCTGGCGGCGTCCGACCACGCCTTCGTGCGACCGTCCCCGAGCGGTGGCCAGCTGGGCGGTGTGGCCAGAGCCACCCGCGAGTCGATGATCATCGTCGAGGCGGCCGGTTACGACACCGTCCTCGTCGAGACCGTCGGCGTGGGCCAGTCCGAGGTCACGGTGGCGGGGATGGTCGACACGTTCCTGCTCATCACCCTCGCCCGGGCCGGCGACCAGTTGCAGGGCATCAAGCGCGGCATCCTCGAACTCGCCGACGTCATCACCGTCAACAAGGCCGACGGCGACCACGAATCCGAGGCCCGGGTGGCGGCCCGGGAACTCCGGGTGGCGATGAAGCTCATCACCTCCGATCCCCACGCCGTGCGGCCGCCGGTGCTCACCAGTTCGTCGTTCACCGGCAAGGGCCTCGACGAGGTGTGGCAGGCGGTGCTGAGTCACCGGGCGATGCTGCAGGAATCCGGCGGCCTCGAGACGAGACGCCGTGAGCAGCAGCTGTCGTGGCTGGCCGCGCTGGTCGAGGAGGACGTGCTCGGCGCGGTCAAGCGATCGCCCGCAGTGCGGGAGATCCGCGACCACATCCGCCAGCGGGTGGCGTCGGGGGAGATGTCGGCGATCGAGGGGTCGGAACTGCTCGTGCGGGCCTTCGTCCGCGATGTCCCGCACCTGTGGCCGTCGTACTGGGGCGACGCGACGTCCTAGTCGTTCGGCAGTTCGTAGACGGCGTCCGACTGCTCGGCGTGCGCGCCCACCGCCGCGTAGAAGCCCGCGGTGATCGGGCTCACCGGGGAGACCAGCCAGAGCTTCGACACCCGTCCGACCTCCTTCTTGAACGCCTTGATGAGCTGCGAGCCCAGGCCGCGGCGCTGGTAGTCGGGCCACACCTCCAGCACGTAGAGGTTGGCCATCGGGGCGTCGTCGGGCCGGCTGAGGACGTAGCCGTAGGCGAAGCCGACGAGCGACTCCCCGGCGAACGCCCCGACCGCGACGACCGCGGGATCGCGCAGGAAGACCTCGGCCGCGTTGGTCACCGCCGACCGGCCCAGGTGCGTGACGGCCTGCTCGACCCAGGACTCGTCGCCCGGCGTGAGTACCCGGACCACGGGGTCGTCGCCGGTGGGAATGTCGCTCATGCCCCTGATGCTATGCCGCGGGTCAACGCGCCGATCGGAGGGTCGAGATGATCCTCGGACGCAGCTCGGCCACGCTGATCACATCGTCGACCGAGCCCACCTCGACGGCCCGCTGGATGTTGTGCACGGCGTCGAACTCGGCCGCCAGCGCCGAGATCATCTCGGCCCGGACGCTCTGGCGCACCTCGGCGAGCTGCGCCCGCACCGCCGCCCGCTGGGAGTCGGGCGCGGTCGCCGACTGGTCGCGCAGTGTCGCCACCCGGGGGTCGGCCTCCGTGCGCCGGGTCACCTCGCGGGAGAACACGACGGCGGCCGCGGGGGCGCCTCCGATCACCGAGGCGTAGGAGCCTTCGAGCGCGAGCACGGTCATGTTCGGGTTGAGCGCCTTGGAGAAGACGACGAACGCGCCGCCGTGGTAGCGGGAGATGACGACGAAGACGATCGGCCCGCGGAAGTTGACGATGGCCCGTCCGATCTCCGCGCCGTACTCCAACTGGAGTTGGCGCATCGACTCGGGGGACCCGTCGAAGCCCGACAGGTTGGCGAGCACGACGAGCGGCCGGTTGCCGCTGGCGGCGTTGATCGCGCGCGCCGTCTTCTTGGACGACCGCGGGAACAGCGTGCCCGCCGTGAAGGTGTCGGGACCGTCGGCGGGGAGGTACCCGGCGCGCGGGACCGACTTCGACTCGATGCCGATCATGGTGATCGGCATGCCGCCGATCGTCGTGTCGAACACGACCGAGGTGTCGGCGTCGGCCATGCCCGACCACCGCTCGAGCGGCTCGTGGTCGGCGTCCCCGACCGCCCGCATGACGGTGCGGATGTCGAACGGCTTCTTCCGGTCGGGGTTCTTCTCGACCGAGAAGATGTCGCCGACCGTCGCGAAGTCGCTGCCCTCCAGGGAGTGCGGCGCCGACGAGACGTCGCGGTCGTCCGGGTCGGACGTGACGACGTCGCGCGGGCGGCCCTCCCCTGGCCGGACGTAGGTGTGGTCGTAGTGCCGCATGAGGATGGCCTGCGCGCCGGCGAGGTCCTTCGCCCAGTACTGCGCCTGCCCGTTCGGCCCCATCACCCGGTCGTAGCCGCCGATGCCGAAGTTGTCCTCGGCCGACACGCCGCCGGAGAAGTCGAGCGACTGCTTGCCGGTGAGAACCATCGCGCTGTCGGGGGTCATGACGAGGATGCCCTTGGTGTGCATGAGCATCGTCGCCTCGGCGTTCCAGTACGGCTGCGCGCCGACGTTGATGCCGGCCACGATGACGTTGATCTCCCCGCCGGCCTGGGTGAACTCGACGATGTGCTTGAGCGCCCACGCGACGGCGTCCATGTTCTCGGTGCCGGAGTCCATCGCGATCCGGGCCCCGGACGACAGGGTGAACCAGTCGAGCGGGACGCCGAGCTCCGCCGCCAGGTCGAGGGCGGCCACGATCCGGGCCGCCTCCGCCCGCCCGATCGAGCCGAGCGCCTTGAGCGGGTCGCCGAAGATGACGATCCGGTGCACGCCCTCGGGATGGGTCGGCGTGGGGGTGGACACATCGGCGCAGATGATGCCGGCGGTGTTGCGGCCGGGTTCGCGGTCGACGGGCACGAGCCGGCCGGTGTCGTCGAGGTCGAGCTCCTGGGCGGTGCCGCGCGAGCTCGCGACCAGGCCGAACAGCTCGTAGGGGTAGACGAGGCCGCGCCGGCGGGCCCGGAGCACGAGGTCGTCGTAGCGGCTGGCCTCGGCGAGCGGTTCGGTGGGCGGGTCCTGGATCTGGAACCGGACACCGAAGCCGGGCTGGTGGCTGAACCGCACCACCGTGGGCACGGCGGTGTCGGAGCCGGGCCGGGTGACGACCGACTGGATGCAGACCTCGGTGATGCCGGCGTCCGCGGTGATCGGCGCGAGGGCGCGCTCGATGTTGGTGAGATTGCGCAGGTCGACGTCGAACTCGCCCCACACGTGGATCCACACGTGGTTGTGGTCGAGCTGTCGGCGGGGGCCGGCTGAGGCGCGGGCGCGGCGGACGGCGTCCACCGCGTTGATCAGCGCACGCTCGAGGTGGGGGAGACCCGCCACCTGGCCGCGCGGGTCGCGCATGATCGACAGCCGGCGCACCTGGGCCAGCGCGACCAGCCGCTGGTCCTCCGGGTTGGTCTTGGCGGTCGCCTCGAGCAGCAGGACGTTCCCTTGCGCGTCCAGGCGGCGGAGGTCGAAGTTCGACAACCGCCACAGGTTGAGCTGGCGGCCGACCATCGGGTGGACGCCGCGGCTGATCCGGTCCTCCTCGGCGCGTCCCTCGGCCACGGGCCGGAAGGTGAAGTAGCGGACGTGGCCGTGCTCGATCGGGAGCACGGCGATCGCGACCCGGCGCAACTGGGTGAAGAACGGCATCGCCTCGAGGGCCCTGGCGAGGGCCGCCGCCTGGACGTCGCCGCTCTCGTCGATCCGCAGCGTCGTGAGGTAGAGGTCGACGACCGCCTCCTGCTCCTCGCCCCGGCGGCCGACCTGATCGCCGAGCTGGCCGATCAGCTCGCCCGTGCCGAGGAACTCCTCCAGGGTGCCGATCGCCGACACGAGGCGGGTGGGACGCCCGCCGATGACGTAGTCCGCGCTCAGCATGGCCCGGCCCGTCACCGGCTCGTCGTGGACGTGACTCAGCTGGAAGCCGCGGTAGTGGCGCTCGGCGAGGATGCCGAGCAGCGGCTCCTCGGCCGGGGTGTCGGAGCCCTGGGTGCGGGTGAGGAAGCCGACGAGGCGATCGGGGGCGGCGACCAGCTCCTCGGTGACCGCGCGCTTGGTCGGCCCGTCGGGCAGGGCGCGGAGGTGCTCGAGCAGTTCCGGCACCTGCGCCAGGGCGGCTGCCTGCTCCGCCTCGATGGCCGGGCGGTCGAACCAGTAGTAGCGGATCGACCGGGCCAGGTCTCCGACCGTCGGGAAGCGCCGCTGGGTGGCGAGGGTGAGCCGGTCGAGCATCTCGCGCACGTCGGGGGACGCCGTCCGCGGCCGGGTCTCGGAACTCCACCGCTGCAGCAGTCCGGTGACGATGGAGATGATCGGCGTCCACCGCTGCTGGAGCAGGAACAGCCGGAACACGGCCTGGTGCAGTGCGTCCGACGGCTCGAGGGAGGTGACCCCGTAATGCGAGAGCACCCGGGTCAGCCGGTCGGCGAAGTCGGCGGGCAACTGCTCGCGCTCGACGTCGAGGCTGTGCAGGTAGCGCTGGAAGTACTCGCGGGTCGAGTGGACCCGGGTGTCGAGGTCGGTGTCCGGGCCGGCGGGCTGGTTGCGGCTCAGCTCGGCGATGTCGGTGAACAGGTCGAGGAGGTCGGCCTCGGCCCGCAGGTTGGAGCCGTCGTCGGGGCGGATCGCGAGGTAACGGCCCAGGGCGCCCGACGGGTTGCCGGGGTCGGTGTCGAAACCGAGCAGCACGGAACGCAACTGGGCCAACGGTCCGTCACCGGACGCGGGCCCGCTCGTGTCGTCGGGGAGGTCGAGATCGACGTGGCCGGCGGCCTGACCGCTGTCGGCCCGGTCGTCGAGCGGCTCCAAGCGGGCGAGCGGCGCGCCGGTCTCCACCTGGCTTCCCGCGCGCACCGAGATCTCCCGGACGCGGGCCGCGAAGGGCGCGGTGATCACCGTCTCCATCTTCATGCTCTCGAGCACGACGACCCGGTCGCCGGCGGCCACCTCGTCGCCCACGGCGACGGGAGTGGCGACGACCAGCGCGGGGGCCTGCGACCGCAGGACGCCGCCCTCGTCCCGGCTGACCCGGTGGGCCACGCCGTCGATCTCGATCATCTGGATCGGCCCGGGCTCCCCGACGAGCACCCGCAGGCTCTGCCTGCCCAGGTGCAGCCGGCCGGTGAACTCGTCGATCCGCGCGAAGCACGCCTCGAGGGTGACGGCGTCCTCGCCCGCGCCGAGGGTGACGGTGTACTGCTGGGGCGCGGTGCGCAGCACCTCGACGGCGTGGGTGACGCCCCGGAGCTTGAGTTCGACGGGACGGCCGACGTCGTGGCTGGCGAGCGGTCGCCCCCGGCGGGCGGTGTCGAAGAAGCGGGCCCGCTCGATCGCCTCGGCCTCCTGGTAGGCCTGGATGCCGGCGACGACGAGGGCCGCCCCGGCGTGCCGGGTGCTCTGCAGCCGGCCCTCGGCCCGCACCCGGTCGATCCAGCCGGTGTCGGCCCAGCCGGTGGGGCCGCTGCCGTCGACCACCTCGGGCTGGGCCAGCAGGTCGAGGATGAAGCTCTTGTTGGTGGCGCCGCCGTCGATGACCACCGACGTCTCGCTCATCGCGCGGCGCAGCCGGGCCAGCGCCTCCTCGCGGTCGGCGCCGAACGCGATGATCTTGGCGATCATCGAGTCGAAGTCGGCCGGGATGGTGTCACCTTCGGCGACCCCCGTGTCGACCCGGATGCCGGGTCCCTGCGGCAGCACCAGCCGCTGGATGTGCCCGGGCGCCGGCGCGAAGTCGCGATCGGGGTCCTCGGCGTTGAGCCGCGCCTCGATGGCGTGCCCGATCTCGACCGGGCGCTCGCCGGTGAGCCGGCCGCCGGCGGCGACGTGCAACTGGAGCTTGACGAGGTCGGTGCGGGTGGTCGCCTCGGTGATCGGGTGCTCGACCTGGAGCCGGGTGTTCACCTCGAGGAACGCGAACTGGTCGTCGTCCGGCTGGTAGAGGAACTCGACAGTCGCCGCACCGCAGTAGCCCACCTTCACCGCGAGCCGTTCGGCACTCGCCTTGACCTCCGCGACCCGCTCGGGGGTGAGCAGGGGCGACGACGACTCCTCGATGACCTTCTGGTTGCGTCGCTGGATGCTGCAGTCGCGGACGCCGAGGGCCCACGCAGTGCCGTGGCTGTCGGCGATGACCTGCACCTCGACGTGCCGGGCGCCGGTGACGAGTTTCTCGAGGAACACGACGCCCGAGCCGAAGGCGCGCTCCGCCTCGCCCCGGGTGCGGTCGAAGACGTCGATGAGGTCGGCGTCCGACGTGACCTTCTGGATGCCCCGGCCGCCGCCGCCCGCGGTGGCCTTGAGCATGAGTGGGTAGCCGATCCGGTGCGCGGCCTCGAGCGCGTCGTCGATGGTGGCGACGTCGCCCCGGCTCCACGGGGCCACCGGGACGCCGACCGACTCGGCGATGAGCTTCGAGCCGATCTTGTCGCCGAGTTGGCGCATCGCCTCGGCGCTCGGGCCGATGAACGTGACCCCGAGCCGGGCGCACAGTTCGGCGAACCGGGGGTCCTCGGCCACGAACCCCCAGCCGACCCAGGCGGCGTCCGCACCGCTGCTGACCAGGGCGCGCTCGAGCACGGCGTAGTCGAGGTAGGGCCGGGCGGAGGCGGGGCCGAGGTTGACGGCGTGGTCGCTCTCGCGGACGAACATCGCGTTCGCCTCGCCCTCGGTGTGCAGGGCGACGGTCTCGATCCGGGGGCCGGTGCGCTCGGCGTTGAGGTCACGGACCGCGTGGATGAGTCGGACCGCGGCCTCACCGCGGTTGACGATGGCGACACGCTGGAACACGGCACATCCTCACGGGCTGGGGGATCGGACCTTGCCAACATAACCGGCGCCGGCGGGTCGAACGGCGAAGGCCATGAACAATGTCGCCCGGGGGCGATTGTCGGGATCCACCAATCCCCAGCCGCTCCACGGGCCGTTGCGCGCCCTCCGAGTTGTGGTGAATGAACAGCCGGGACGCCTGAGCGCGCCGTCGCCACAGTTGCGGCGACCGCCCGCGGAGAGGTGGGTGGCGTGGGCGAATAGGGTTGGTGGCGCCGATCCGATGGGGACCACCCGCGGGCGGACACACGAGGGAACGGAGACCCATGACAGCACTGGCGCCACCGCTGCGACTGGCCGCGCCCGGGCGTCCGGACGCCGTCGTCGTCGACACTCCGGTGGTCCTGGCCCCGATGGCCGGGATCACCAACGCGGCCTACCGGGAGCTGTGCGCGGAGCAGGGCGCCGGACTCTACGTGTGCGAGATGATCACGTCGCGGGGTCTCGTCGAGGGCGACCCGAAGACCGACGCGATGATCAGGTTCGCGGACGCCGAGTCGTACCGGTCGGTGCAGTTGTACGGCGTCGACCCGCACGTGGTCGGCGAGGCGACCAGCATTCTCATCGAGCGGTACGGCGTCGACCACGTCGACCTGAACTTCGGCTGCCCGGTGCCGAAGGTGACCCGCAAGGGTGGCGGCGGCGTGCTCCCCTGGAAGCGCGACCGGCTCCGGGCGATCCTCGAGGCCGCCGTGGCCGCGGCCGAGCCGCACGGCGTCCCGGTCACCATGAAGACCCGCATCGGCATCGACGACGAGCACGTCACGTACCGCGACGCCGGCCGGATCGCCCAGGACAGCGGGTGCGCCGCGATCGCCCTGCACGGGCGGACCGTGGCCCAGAGCTACTCGGGGCAGGCGGACTGGGCGGCGATCGCCGACCTCGCCGCGCTCGTCGACATCCCGGTGCTCGGCAACGGCGACATCTGGGAGGCGCGGGACGCGGTCCGGATGGTCGAGGAGACGGGCTGTGCGGGAGTGGTGGTCGGGCGCGGCTGCCTGGGTCGTCCGTGGCTGTTCCGCGACCTCGCCGACGCCTTCGCCGGGCGCGACACCCGGGCCACCCCGACCCTCGGCGAGGTGTGCGGGGTGGTGCGGCGGCACGCTGAACTGCTGGCCGCGATCATGGGGGAGCGGCACGGGCTCACCGACCTGCGCAAACACATGGCCTGGTACTTCAAGGGGTTCCCCGTCGGGGGCGAGACCCGGCACGCGCTGGCCATGGTGTCGTCGTTCGAGGAACTCGACGCCCTGCTCGACACCCTCGACCCGACCGTCTCCTTCCCGGAGCACGAACTCGGCCGGCCCCGGGGACGCCAGGGCAGCCCGCGGCACAAGGTGGTCATGCCGGAGGGCTGGCTGGCCGACACCGGGGGCGGCGGCATCGACCTCAGCGACGCCGAACTCGACGTGTCGGGCGGCTGAGATGGACGACATCCTCCCCCCGCGGGCCAGCGCCTGGGCCACCACCATGCGTGGCCACGACGCCGACGACCTCGTGGTCGCGCACCGCGACAGCAGCCTGACGATCGCCCGTGGCGAACCGATCGGCCGGATCGCCCGGGAACAGCGGGAGGCGGCGACGCTGCGCCGGGGCGCGACCCTTGCCAGCGGGGCCGGACGCCGGCGGCGTCCGGAGGAGCCCGACGCCGAGCGCACCTGCTTCGAGCGCGACCGCGACCGGATCGTGCACTCACCGGCCTTCCGGCGGCTCGCCGGAAAGACCCAGGTCGTCGTGCACCCCAGCGACCACGAACGCACCCGGCTCACGCACGCGCTCGAGGTCGCCCAGGTCGCCACGTCGATCGCCCGGGGGGTCGGGGCGAACGTGGCCCTCACCGAGGCGATCGCCCTCGGCCACGACTGCGGGCACGGGCCCGGGGGACACGCGTCCGAGGACGCCTTCGACCTGTTCGTCCCCGGCGGCTACGACCACGGGCCGTGGGGGGCCGACGTCGTCCTCACCGGCCTCAACCTCTGCGAGGAGACGCTCGACGGCATCCGGAACCACTCGTGGTCGCGCCCGGCCCCGGCGACGCTCGAGGGCGAGATCGTCTCGTGGAGCGACCGGATCGCCTACTGCGCGCACGACCTCGAGGACGCCGCCGAGGCCGGCATCGTCACCCCCGACGACCTGCCCGACGAGGCGGCCGAGATCGTCGGCCGCAGCCGGCGGCAGCAGCTCGGCGTGTTCATCCGCGCGGTCGTCGCCACCACCTGCGCCACCGGGCGGGTCGGCATGGACGCCGCCACGGCGAACGCCCTGGCCGCCATGCGCCGGTTCAACTACGAGCGCATCTACACCCGCCCGGAGTCGATCGCTCAGGCCCGGGCGGTCATCGCCGTCCTCGAGGCCCTGGTGTCGCACTACCTCGGCCATCCCGACCTGCTGCCCCCGAGCTACCGCGAGGTGGACGACCCGGTGGTGGGCGCGGTGAGCTACGTCGGAGGGATGACCGACCGGTTCGCGTTCGCCCAGGCGGTCGACCTGCTCGGCTGGCCGGCCGAGCGGCTGCCCCGCGCAATCGGCGCCACCCGCTGAGCGGTCACGGCCGCAGCTTCTCCTTGAGGTCGGGCGGCAGCAGGCGCCCGGCCATCATGAACTGGTGGGCCACCGCGACGACGACCGCCTGGCCCGCCATGATCCCGATGAGCACGAGGATCTGCGCGGCCCCGGCATGCAGTGGCGATCCGCCCCCGAGAAGGACGCCGATGAACGCCCCGGGAAGGGTGACCAGGCCGACCGTCCGGGTCGTGTCGAGGTTGGGGTACAACGCCTCGGGCAGCGCCCGCTCGGTGACCAGGCGGATCGCCTCCCGCCGGGTGAAGCCGATCGCCAACGCCGCCTCGTAGATGCCCTGTCCCTCGCGCAGGGTGGTGAACTCCCGGCGTCCGACCAGGGTGTGCGCTGTCATCATGTTGCCGATGACGATGCCCGCGAGGGGCACGAGGGCGATGCCGTTGAGCGGCGCCGCGCCCGAGCCGAAGACGATGAGAAGCACGGGGAGCACACCACTGGCCATCGCGAGCGCCGACCACGGCCACGCCCGGCGCACGTCGGTGCGCCTCGCGGTGGTGCGGACGCCGATCGCGAACATGAGCAGGGCGAACGCCACCGCGTAGAGCAGGTGGGTGACCGCGGCGACCACGATGAACGACACCGCCGTCAGCTGCAGCGTGGCCCGCACCCCCGCGAGGACCATCGTCCGCGTGACCCCCAGCCGGGCCACGACGGACGCCGCCACGGCCAGTCCCAGCAGCAGGACGAGGGCGAGCGCGAGATGCCAGGTGAGCTGAACTGTCACCACGGCAGCCTATTCGGGCTCCCCTCGCGATCCGGACGCGGCGTCTGCGACAGTGGATGGGTGGGGAGCGTGGAGGAGCGGCACCACCCGGGGCACCGGCCGGACGGCGACCACGAGGGTGTGCTCGACCACGTCGAGGACGCCCTGCACGACTTCGACGAGCAGCACCACGTGCTGCGCACCGCCGACGACGGCGACCGGTTCCGCTGGCGGGCCCGTATCCGCCGCAACCCGCACGCCCTGTTCTGGTACCGCATCGCGGTGGCCATCGCCGGGCTGCTGCTCATGGTGGCCGCCGCGCTCACCGGCTGGCTGCCCGGCCCCGGGGGCATCCCGCTGTTCCTGCTCGGACTCGCGGTCTGGTCGTCCGAGTTCGCCTGGGCCAAGCGGCTCATGACGGTGTTCTCCCGGCTGTTCAACCGGTTCACGCGGATGAGCCGCCGCTCGAAGCGCCGCATCGTCTTCGGGGCGCTCGCCGGCGCCGTGCTCGCCTGGTATCTCACGGCCCTGGTCACCGGGTTGCCGGGCTGGCTCCCGGGGCCGGTCTCACGCCTGCTCGACCGGCTGCCGGGGCTCGATCCCACCTCCGCGCCCAGCTGATCTCCGGCGTCGGCCCGGCGTCGCCGGTGCGTACACTCCTCACCATGGCGGGCCGCATCAACGACGAGGACATCGCCCTCGTCCGGGAGCGGGCACGCATCGACGAGGTCGTCTCCTCCTACGTCACCCTGCGCCGCTCCGGCGGGGGCTCCCTGTCGGGCCTGTGCCCGTTCCACGACGAGAAGACCCCCAGCTTCCAGGTGACCCCGTCCCGCGGGCTGTTCTACTGCTTCGGCTGCGGCGAGGGCGGCGACGTCATCACCTTCCTCGAGAAGATCAACAACCTCACCTTCACCGAGGCCGTGCAGCAGCTCGCCGACCGGGTCGGCGTCCAGTTGCGGATCAGCGACGACGGCCACCAGGGGCCGAGCGGGCCGTCGCGCATCCGCATCCTCGAGGCGAACCAGGCCGCGCAGGAGTTCTTCGTCACCCAGCTCGCCGGTCCGGAAGGGCTCATCGGCCGCCAGTTCCTCGCCGGACGCGGGTTCGACCGGGCCGCCGCGGAGCTGTTCGGCGTCGGCTACGCGCCGAGTTCCGGACGAGCGCTCAAGCAGCACCTCAACGGACGCGGCTTCAGCGACGCCGAGCTGGTCAAGGCGGGACTCATCCGGGAGGGCGGCTACGACTTCTTCCGTGGCCGGGTGCTCTGGCCGATCAAGGACTCCGGGCGCTCGGTGCTCGGGTTCGGTGCCCGCCGGCTGTTCGACGAGGACCGGATCCCCGCGAAGTACATCAACACCCCCGAGACCGTCGTCTACAAGAAGTCGCAGGTGCTCTACGGACTCGACCTCGCCCGGCAGAACATCGGCCGCAAGTCCCAGGCCGTCGTCGTCGAGGGCTACACCGACGTCATGGCCGCCCACGTCGCCGGCGTCGACACGGCGGTGGCCAGCTGCGGCACCGCCTTCGGCGACGACCACGCCCGGCTGCTGCAGCGGCTGATGGGCAACCACGACGTGTTCAACGGCGAGGTGATCTTCACCTTCGACGGCGACCAGGCCGGTCAGAACGCCGCCCTCAAGGTGTTCAACGGCGACCAGAACTTCATCACCCAGACCTACGTGGCCGTCGAGCCCACTGGCCTCGACCCCTGCGACCTGCGCCTCCAGCACGGGGACGCCGCCGTCCGCGAGCTGGTCGCCCGCCGGATCCCGCTGTACGAGTTCGTCATGGGCAACGTGCTGCGCCAGCACGACCTCGACCGGGCCGACGGACGCCTCGCCGCCCTCCGCCAGGCGGCGCCCCTGGTCGGCAGCATCCGCGACTCCTCGCTCGTCAACCAGTACGTGCGGGAGCTGGCCGGAATGCTGGGCATGGACATCGACGAGGTGCGCCAGGAGGTCTCCCGCGCGGGCCGGCGCCGCATCCCCACGGCCCCGCAGGCCGCCCGCGTCCCCGAGCCGCCCCCCGGCGATTCGCTGCTCGCCGACACCCTGCCGTGGCCCGACCCCGCCGACCGCCAGCTGGACGCCGAGCGCTCGACTCTCAAGCTCATGCTGCAGTACCCCACGCTGTTCGACCAGGAGTGGGACGGCATCACCCCGGACGACTTCTCCCACCCCGCCTACCGTGCGGTGTTCACGGCGATCAGCCAGGTGCCGTGGCGCGCGGACCGGTGGGTGGACGGCGTCCGGGAGGCCACGCCCGACGAGACCGCCCGGCAGCTGGAGATCGCGCTGCTCGTCGAGCCGCTGCCGGGTCAGCCCGACGAGCAGTACGCGACGGCGTACGCGTCGCGGCTCATGCTCATCGCGGTGACCGCCCGCATCCGCGATGTGAAGAGCAAGCTCCAGCGCACCAATCCGGTCGAGCACAAGAAGAGCTACGACGCGATGTTCGGCGGTCTTCTCGAGTTGGAGATGCGGCGCAAGCAGCTGCAGTTGGCGGTCGCCGGAAGCGAGTGAGTCGGGCGTGAGGGGTGTGGACGCCTCGGTGTTGTCCGTGCCATCGCCCACGGCCGCCTGCTCGTGACGGTTCCCATCGGTCCACCGCGGATGAGGATCGGGGCCATGACCACCCTGCTCAGCCACGACGACGAGGTCGAGCTCGCCCGGCGGATCGAGGCCGGGCTCCTCGCCCGGGAGGCGCTCGACCATCCCACCATCCTCACGCCCGACCTTGTGCGAGACCTGCGGCAGCTCGTCGCGTCGGGGGACGCCGCCTGGGAGCGGTTCCACCTCGCCAACCTCGGGCTGGTGCACCAGGCGGTGCGCCAGTCCGCCGACTCGATCGCCGACCCGGAGGAACTGTTCCAGGAGGGCTGCCTGGGTCTCAGCGAGGCGATCATGCGCTTCGACCACACCCGTGGGGTGCGGTTCTCCACGCACGCCTACCGCTGGATCCGCCGGCGGGTGGTCCCCGCCGCCCGCCGCGCGGGGTGCGCCACCGAGGAGCCGACCTCGCGGCTGCACTCCATCGCGGTCGTGATCCGCACCCGGCGCGCCCTCGAGGAGGGAGGACTGCCGAGCGGCCCGGACGCGGTGGCGCGGGAGCTCGGTCGGCCCCGGCGCTGGGTCGAGGCGCACTGGACCCGCGGCCTGCGAACCTATGCCGACCTCGCGAGCAACCCCGACCGGCACCTGGCCGTCGAACCCGAACCGGACGAGCCGCCGGACTGGTGGCTCGACCAGCTGCCTTCCAACGAGCGGGAGGTGCTGGTCCGTCGCCACGGCCTGCGGGGGCTGCCGGCGTCCGACGAGGCCGCGGTGGCGGCCGCGCTGGGGATGAGTCCGGGAGAGGTGCACCGGCTCGACACGTTGGCCCGGGAGCACGTGCGGCAACTGGTCACGGAGGGCCAGTGCGCGTCGTTCGCGCTGCCCCGGATTGCCTGACCCCTCGGGCACCCCGACAGAATGGGTACATGAGATGGCCCTGGACGCACGACCGCGACGACCACCTGATCGCCGACCTCGCTTCGTTCCTCGGCGAGTCGCTTCAGCAGGTGCGGCGGCGGACTCTCGCAACCGCTTCGGGCCCCCAGGACGCGCTCGTCGCACTCCGGGAGGGGCTGGCGCTCCGCGGGGGGACCGCAGGCGAGGCGGCGTCCCGATGGCGCGTGCTGCAGTGGCCGGAGGTGCGGTCAGGTTCGTGGGACGGCGAGACCGCCACCCTGCGGATCACCACCCTCGAGGACGAGCGCCTGGCGGTGCAGCTCAGCGAGCCGGGCCTGATGCCCGAGGTGTTCTTCGATCGGGTGCAGGCGACGATCCTCGTTGAGGAGCGGGTGAGGGTGCCCGGAGGTGAGGTCCTGGTGTCCGGACGCCGTCAGCCCGCGGGCGTCGGCCCGTCGGGGGAGGGCGCTGCGATCGTCTGGCACGCGATGGCCATCGGCTCCGCGGACCTCAACGACCCGGAGGTCTCGCGCCTCG
>DATAKK010000101.1:0-7860 GCA_036261615.1 Propionibacteriaceae bacterium
GCCCGCTGTATCGTGGCCCCGGCGGCCGTCCACCGGCCGTGGACAACTCGATCATGGGGTGACAGATGGCTGACGGACGGGCAATCGGCGACGACGCGGGCTTCCTCGGGCGCCATCTCGGTCCGCGTGAGAGCGACCGGGCGCGGATGCTCGAGGCGATCGGGCTCGACTCGATGACCGACCTGGGCGACCGCGCGATGCCCGCGGCGATCCGCCTGGGCCGCGACCTCGAACTGCCCGCCGCGCTGACCGAGACACAGCACCTCGAGCGGATGCAGATGCTGGCCGGGATGAACCGGCCCCTGCGGGCGATGATCGGGCTCGGCTACCACGGCACGGTCACCCCGCCGGTGATCCGGCGGCGGGTGCTCGAGAACCCGGCCTGGTACACGGCGTACACCCCCTACCAGCCGGAGATCAGCCAGGGACGGCTCGAGGCCCTGCTCAACTTCCAGACCATGGTGAGCGACCTGACGGGGCTTCCCGTCTCGAACGCCAGCCTGCTCGACGAGGCCACCGCCGTGGCCGAGGGCATGGCGCTGGCCCACCGGAACGCCCCCAAGGGCGGCGGCGTCCTAGTAGACGCGGGAATCCTGCCGCAGTCACTGGCGGTGCTGCACACCCGCGCCGACGCCATCGGCGTCGAGGTGATCGTGGCCGAAGGTGACCTCGTGCACGCGCTGCAGACGCACGAGGTGAGCGCGGTGGTGGTGCAGGTTCCGGCCGCCGACGGCACCCTGCGCACGCCGGAAGAGCTCGCCGCCATCGCCCGCACCGCCCACGACAACGGGGCGCTGGTGATCGCCGCCGCCGACCTGCTGGCGCTGACACTCATCGTCCCGCCGGGGGAGTGGGGGGCCGACATCGCCGTGGGTTCGGCGCAGCGGTTCGGCGTGCCCCTGTTCTACGGCGGCCCGCACGCCGGGTTCATCGCCGTCCGCAAGGGCCTCGAGCGCTCGCTGCCCGGACGCCTCGTCGGCGTGTCGGTCGACCGGCACGGCACCTCGGCCTTGCGACTCGCGCTGCAGACCCGCGAGCAGCACATCCGCCGCGAGAAGGCGACCTCGAACATCTGCACCGCCCAGGTGCTGCTGGCCGTCGTCGCGTCGATGTACGCGGTCTACCACGGGCCCGAGGGGCTCACCGCCATCGCCCGGCGCCTGCACGAACACGCCCGCACCCTGGCCGGCGCGTTCCGCGCCGCCGGCCTCCCGCTGGCGGGCGACGGCTTCTTCGACACCCTGAC
The DNA here is from genome assembly GCA_036261615.1 of Propionibacteriaceae bacterium. Lineage (GTDB taxonomy): Bacteria > Actinomycetota > Actinomycetes > Propionibacteriales > Propionibacteriaceae > JAJYQH01. Next base: position 1,247 of record DATAKK010000101.1, read on the forward strand.
CGTCGAGGTGGCGGACGCCGTCGAGGTGGTCGACGCCGCGCACGACCGGGGCATCCACCTGCGGCTCGTCGACGAGACCCACGTCGGGATCTCGGTCGGCGAGGACGCCACCCTCGAGGACATCGCCGGGGTCATGGAGGCGTTCGGCGTCAGTCCGGCCGGGACCTTCGGCGGCCTGGCCGGCCATGACCGCACGTCGGAGTTCCTCACCCACCCGGTGTTCTCGGCGTACCGCAGCGAGACCCAGATGCTGCGCTACGTCCGCACCCTGTCCGACCGTGACTTCGCCCTCGACCGCGGCATGATCCCGCTCGGATCGTGCACCATGAAGCTCAACGCGGCCTCCGAACTCGAGCCGATCAGCTACGCGGGGTTCGCCGACCTGCACCCGTTCGCGCCGGCGGGCGACGCCCAGGGCTACGCCAGGCTGATCCGCGAACTGGAGCGCTGGCTCGTGGAGATTTCCGGCTACGACCGGGTGAGCCTGCAGCCGAACGCGGGCAGCCAGGGCGAGTTCGCGGGGCTGCTAGCGATCCGGGCGTTCCACGAGGCCAACGGCGAGCCCGGGCGCGACGTGTGCCTCATCCCGTCGTCGGCGCACGGCACCAACGCGGCGTCCGCGGCCATGGCCGGCATGCGCGTGGTCGTCGTGGCAGCCGCGGCTGACGGGTCGGTCGACCTCGACGACCTCGCCGCCAAGATCGACAAGCACCGCGACCGGCTCGCGGCCATCATGGTCACCTACCCGAGCACCCACGGCGTGTTCGAGGAGGGGATCGTCGACCTGTGCCGCATGGTGCACGAGGCCGGCGGCCAGGTCTACGTCGACGGCGCGAACATGAATGCGATGGTCGGACTGGCCCGCCCCGGGGACTTCGGGGCCGACGTGAGCCACTTCAACCTGCACAAGACCTTCGCCATCCCGCACGGCGGCGGCGGCCCGGGTGTCGGCCCGATCGGGGTCAAGGCGCATCTGGCGCCGTTCCTGCCCAACCACCCGCTCACCGCGGACGCCGGGCCGGCCACCAGCCGGGGCCCCGTGTCGGCGGCGCCCTGGGGATCGGCCGGCGTGCTGCCCATCTCCCACGGCTACATCGCGCTCATGGGCGCAGACGGGCTGCGGGAGGCGTCGCTCACCGCCGTGCTCAACGCCAACTACATCGCCCGCCGGCTCTCCGAGCACTTCCCGGTGCTCTACACCGGGCGCAACGGGCTCATCGCCCACGAGTGCATCCTCGACCTGCGTCCGCTCACCAAGGCCACGGGCATCACGGTCGACGACGTCGCCAAGCGCCTCATCGACTACGGCTTCCACGCCCCCACGATGAGCTTCCCGGTGGCCGGCACCCTGATGGTGGAGCCCACCGAGAGCGAGGACCTCGCCGAGCTCGACCGGTTCTGCGACGCGATGATCGCCATCCGGGGCGAGATCGAGGAGGTCGCCTCGGGGCGCTGGCCGGCCGCCGACAACCCACTGCACAACGCGCCGCACACCCTCAACGAGACCACCGGCGACACGTGGACCCACCCCTACAGTCGGGAGCAGGCCGCGTTCCCCGCGGGACGCAGCAGCGGCCCGGTGGGCGCCGGCGTCCGCGACAAGTACTGGCCGGCGGTGGCCCGCATCGACGGGGCGCGCGGTGACCGGAACCTCGTGTGCACGTGCCTGCCGCCCGAGGCATACGCGGCGGAGTGACCGGCGCACCGGCCGGGTCCGGCCCGGGCCATGGGGACGCCGGAGGGCGCGAGTCACCCCGGGGGCAATATCCTCGGGAGCCAAGGGTGGAACCCGCGCCGGCCGGCGTCCCGGTGGCCCGTGGAGCGGCGGAAGGAGTGTGGTGATCGGTCGCATCTGGACGAGGATCAAGCGCACCCCGTGGTCGGCCCACCTGCTGCGTGCCAACGACAGGTACAACAACCGGCTCGGCAACCAGCTGGCGGGCGGGATCACCTACTTCTCGGTGCTCACGCTCGTCCCGGTGCTCATGTTGATCTTCTCCGCCCTGGGCTTCCTGCTCACCGTGATCCGGCGCGATTGGTTGCTGCGGGTGCGAGACGTCGCCATCGACACCGTCGGCTCGGCGGCCGGGGGAGCCAAGGCGGTCGACCTCATCGAGACGGCCCTGGCCAACTGGCGGGGCGTGGGTCTGGTCGCCCTCGTCTCCGCCGCCTACGCGGGGTCCGGCTGGATGGGCAACCTCCGGGGCGCCGTGCGCGCCCAATGGCGTCCTGACTTCGACTGGAGCCCTCCCGGCCGGTTCTTCCTCATCGAACGGCTGGTCAACCTCGGCTACTTCGTCATCCTGCTGGGCATGGTGACCCTGAGCTTCCTGCTCACGACCATCGGCTCGCGGTTCGGCGACTGGCTGGTCGGGCTGGTCGGGCTCACCGGCAACCCGGGCGCCGCCATCGCCCTGCAGCTCGGCACCTCGGCGCTGGCGGTGGTGGCGGGCTTCGCCCTGTTCTACTTCCTCTTCGAGGTGCTGCCGCAGTACGAGGCGCCCCGTGGGGCCATGGTCAAGGGCTCGCTCATGGCGGCGATCTCCCTCGCCGGGCTGCAGTACCTCACCGCGCTGCTCATCGCCCAGTTCTCGCGCAGCTTCGCCGCGCTCGTGTTCGGCAACATCATCATCGTCATGCTGTTCTTCAACCTGTTCGCCCGGCTCACGCTGTTCGCCGCGGCGTGGATCGCCACCTCGTACCAGCCGGCGTTCCCGCGCAAGTACAACGAGACCGACGAACTGCTGCGCGGCAAGCCCGGAGTGGTCACCGTGCCCGGCCACTGGACCGCGGCCGACCTCGACCGGGAGCGGATCCTCAACCGCCGCACCCGGGCGCTCGCCCCGCACATGGACGCCGCGACCCCGCTACCGGCGTCCCCAGTGCTGCCGGAGGCGGAGGACTCGATGGCCACGCCGACCGAGGTGATCCAGTACGAGGAGGAACTCGGCCCCGACACCCGTCCGGCGCTCATCCGCCGCCGGAGTCAGGTGCGCTACCGGCGTCCGCCGACCCGCTGAGGTCGTCACCACACCCGAGGGGCCGCACGTAGGACGGGCCCGGACTCTGCTGCGTCCGGGCCCGTCGCCGTGAAGGGGATGGTGTCAGTGACCGGACCCCTGGGTGGCCACGGGGGCGGGCTGGCCGATGTCGGCCAGCAGCTCGAGGTACCAGGGCTGGGTGATGTCGAACGGCTTGCCGCCCTTGATCCGGTCGAACGCGATGACCGACAGGACGTCGCCGTTCTCCTCGTCCTCGCCGACCACGCCGGGCGTCCCGGCCAGCGCTGCGTCCACCGCCATGTCGGTGCACCGCTTGATCAGGTCGAGGTCGGCCTGGTTCGCCGCGGCCGCCCGGCTGTAGTAGCCCGACTTCTGCACCATGACCTTCTCCGCGCCGAGCAGTTCGGCGAACTTCGACGCGAACCACGCGCCGGGGTTGATCTTGTCGAGCTTGACGTGGCCGAAGGGGTCGCGCGGCACCTGCTCGCCAGCCCGCTCCATCTCGGCGATGATGGAGTCGAGCCCGGCGCCCTCGGAGAGGAAGATCGTCACGTTGCCGACGGTGTCCATGATCGCGCGCAGTCGCTCGGCCTCACCGGCGATGTCGATGACCGCCTCGGGCAGGTAGACGGCGTGCACGTCCCACGCCTCACGGGACAGCCCGATCTCGGGCACCCAGGTCTGCGTGTCGAGCCACTCGCGGTACTTCTGGGCGGTGGCGGCGGTGAGGTAGCCGCAGTTCCGCCCCATCACCTCGTGCACGATGAGCATCCGAGAGCCCGAGTTGTGCTCGCCGACGATGTTGCGCGCGAAGTTGGCGCCCTGCTCCGCGGCCGTCCAGGCGCCGAGCGACTGCCGGATCGGCACGACGTCGTTGTCGATGGTCTTGGGCAGGCCGACGACGGTGAGGCCGTAGTCGTTGGTCGCGAGGTACGCCGCCAGGTCGGCCGCCGTCGTGTTGGTGTCGTCGCCGCCGATCGTGTGCAGCACGTCGACGCCGTCGGCGACCAGGCGGTCGGCCGCGACCTTGAGCGGGTCGTCGCCCTGGGCGACCAGGCCCCGCTTGACGAGGTCCTTGGCGTTGGTGAGCTTGACCCGGGAGTTCCCGATGGGGGACCCGCCGAAGCGATGCAGGATGGCCGCGTTCTCCCGCACCGCCGGGGTGACGGTGAAGAAGTCACCCTGCAGCAACCCCTGGTAGCCGTGCTTGTAGGCGATGATCTCGACGTCTGGGGCCACCTCGGTGTAGCGCTCGATGAGGCCGCCGACGGCCGATGACAGGCACGGCGCGAAGCCGCCCGCGGTGAGCAGCGCAACCTTCTTGACCATGGACAACACTCCCTCTTGCACAGATCGGTATCCCGGCTCCGCCGGACGACTCTGCTCAGCCTAACGGCTGTGCACGAGGCCACGGGATGAGCCCTCGGGGATGCGAGACTTCGCCCATGAGCGGCCGGGAGCGCGACCAGCGCGGGCTGAGCGTCACGACGATGGTCGCGACGATGATGCCCGCGTTCGTCGTCGTCTGCGGTCTGGCGGTCGACGGAGCCGCGCAGGCGTCCGCGGCCCGGCACGCGAGCGTCGTCGCCGGACAGGCGGCGCGCACCGGCGAGGACGCCTCCGCCGCCACCCGCCTGGCGGGCGCGTCCGGGGCGGAGGAGGCGCTGGTGGCCGCCCGCAGGGCCCTCGCGGTGAGGGACGTCGACGGCCGGGTGAGCCTCGAGCAGGGACGCCTGCACGTGCGGGTCGACGAGACCGTCGACACGGTGTTCCTCGGCGTCATCGGCGTCCGCCACCTGCACGCCCACGCCGACGCGTGGGCGCAGCTCACGAGCGGGTGAGTGCCGGTAGCCTGAAGGGGATGATTCCAGCAGTCGAGCCGGGTCGCCCGGCTCCGGCACCGGACGCGCGGTCACGCCGGGCCGCGCGGGCCGGGCGCGTGCAACGGAGAGTCTGCGGGGCGCTGCTGCTGCTCATGGCCGGGTGGGAGCTCGCCGGGATCCCGATCAAGGCCTGGCTGGTCACCCACGTCTCCCTGTCGAGCGTGCTCACCACCGACCCGGTCGCGCTCGTGGGCCTGGGAGCCAAGGCTGCGTTCAACCACCACCGGGCGGAATTCCTGCCCCTCGTCTGGGTGCTTGCCAGCATCAGCACCCTCAAGTGGCATCTCGTGGCGTTCTGGGCCGGGGCGCTGTGGGGCCGTGACATCCTCAAGCACTGGAGCGGCACCTCCCCGCAGCACCGGCGCACGGTGGTCTTCGTCGACCGGCTGGTGGGGCGGTGGCCAGTCGTCGCCATCGTCCTCGCGTACGTGCTCATGCCCTTGTCCAGCCTGATCTACGCGACCCTCGGCTCGGCCTACCTGTCGTGGCGGACACTCCTGAAGGTCGACCTCGCGGCGGCCGCCGTCACCACCTTCGCCTGGATCTACCTCGGCTACTTCATCGGTCGCCCGGCCGAGCACGCGCTCGCCCGCTACGCGCACATCTCCACCGGGGTGGCCATCGGCCTCGCCGTGGTCATCCTCGCCTACGTCGTGTGGCGCTACGCGACCCGTGACACGCGGCGGATCAAGGCGGAGGTCCGGCGGGAGAGCCGGCGCGTCGTCGCGGAACGGGTCGCCGAGGCGCGGCGGGCCAAGCGCGAGGCTCGGGCTCGCCGCTCCCGCACCCGGGCCGCCGGCCCCGGCCGATCCCCTCGGTAGCGTCGACCCCTAGGCCCCGGCGACCGCGACTCCTACAATCGAGCGGTATGGCGCGATACTTCGATGTCCATCCGGTCAACCCACAACAGCGGGCCCTCTCGCAGGTCGCCGACATCCTCGCGGACGGGGGTCTGGTCGCCTACCCGACCGATTCCGGCTACGCGCTGGGCGTCGGGTTCGGCAACCGTGAGGGGCTCGAGCGCATCCGCCGGCTCCGTCACCTCGACGAGCGGCACCACTACACCCTGGTCGTCGACGAGTTCGCCAAGCTCGGCGAGTACGTCACGATGGACAACTGGATCTTCCGGGCGGTGAAGGCGGCCACCCCGGGTCAGTACACGTTCATCCTGCGCGCGACCAAGGAGGTGCCGCGCGCGATGGCCCACCCAAAGAAGCGGACCGTGGGCGTGCGCATCCCGCAGAACACCACGGCCTTGGCGCTGCTCGAGGTGCTCGGCCAGCCGCTCATGTCGTCGAGCCTCATCCTGCCGGGCAGCGAGGAGCCGATGGTCGACGGGTGGACGGTGAAGGACACCCTCGACCAGGAGGTCGACGCGGTGCTCGACTCCGGGGACGCGGGCAACCAGCTCACGACCGTCGTCGACCTCAGCGGAGACGAGCCCGAGGTGCTGCGGGTGGGGGCCGGAGACCCGGCGCCCTTCGTCGCCTGAGCCCACGAGCGGTCGCTCCGACCCATTCCCGGCACGATCTGACAGCCGGGGTCGGTGGTCGCGAGGCGCCCGTTCGCCGAAACGTGCGCCACCTGCCATTCGTCCTCTCCAGTGGGGCGGGTGTGGCAGGTGGTGCGAATTTCGCAGAAGCCGGGCCGGGGCCCCGGGTGGTGCCCGGGACGCCGACCGGGGGCGTCCTCTCGCCGAAACGTGCGCCCCCTGCCATTCGTCCTCCCC
>DATAKK010000008.1:0-5243 GCA_036261615.1 Propionibacteriaceae bacterium
GTGGCTCACCGTCCTGCTGCTGCTCAACAGCCTCGTCTCGCTCTTCTACTACCTGCGGTGGATCGCACCGGCGCTGCTGCGGGGCGGGCGGGAGGCTGTCCCGGGGGCGCCCCGACCGTGGTCGAACGCGGTGGCGATCGGAGCATCGACACTGTCGCTGCTGGTGGGGGTGCTGGCCGGCGTCCTGTGGCACCTCGTGAACGGGCCGCTGCTGGGCTGAGCGCCGTCGCGGTACATGTGCTCCCGCGACGTGTTCCCCCTCGTCGCGGGAGCACGCGCACACCCCCGAGTGCTGCTGTTCACGTTACCGTGGCCCTCGGGCCCGGGCCATCCCCCACTTCGGGGGTCACACCTGGATGCGGGGCAGAAGGAATTGCCCGGCATATGGCGAATTTCATATCCTTGCAGTGCCTGAATCGGGGGGCGCCGGGCCGGGGCTCGGGGGCGGGGGTCAGGATATGTCTGTGATTGCGCTGCGCTTGGGTCTTGCCGACGACCACCCCGCAATTCTGCGAGCCGTTGTTGACACGATTCAACACGAATTGGCTGTCGCCGACGTGGTCACGGTGCGTCACGTCGTCGAATTGCTCGAATGCGCCCACGAGTTCGATCTCGTCATCCTCGACCTCCAGCTCGGCGACGGGTCCGACCCCGCCGAGAACGTGCGATCGGTGGTCGAGCGGGGATGGCCGGTGCTTCTGTACACCCAGGAGATGAACCCCGCCGTGGTGGCCCGGTGTTTCGCCGAGGGCGCCTCCGGCATCGTCTCGAAAAGCGAGGAGCTGGCAATCCTCGTCGAGGCGGTGCGCATCATCGCCGGGGGCCAGCCCTACCTTTCCGGCGATTGGGCGAGCGCGCTGAAGTCCCAGCGGATTGCCAATCTCGCACCCCGTGAACAGGAGGCCCTGCGACTTTTCGCCGCCGGACTGCCGATGAAACTCGTCGCGCGCCGCATGGGCATCTCGCAGGAAACCGTCAAGGAATACCTCATGCGGGTCCGGCGTCGCTACGAGGAAGCCGGACGGCCCGCGCCCAGCCGCACCGACCTCTACATCCGCGCGATCGAGGACGGCCTCATCCGGCCGCCGACCAGCTGAGTCCCATGAGCCTGGTCGATCTGCTGGCCGACCCGCTCGAGGGGCGACCGATCGGTGAGCGGATGAGGCACGCCCTCGCCCTGTTCCTCCTCGCCACCTGGACGCTCGGTGTCATCGTGCTGCTGACCCGGCCACCCGCCTACCCGCCGTGGTTCGCCGCGGGAGCGAACGGCCTGCTGGCCGCCGGGATCGTCCTCCAGGTGATCACCTGGCGGTCGCCGCAGGGATCCCTGCGCGCGGCCCAACTCGTCGTGCTTCTCGCCACCGTGGTGCGCCTCGTCGAGGCCGTGGCACTGCACCAACCCCGGGGACTCGTCGACTACCTGCCGATGACCTATGTGCTGACGATGGCGCTGGGCGGGACGGGCATCGCGTTCCGCCCTGCCGTCGGCCTGCCCATCATGCTGGGCAACCTCGCCGGACTGCTGATCGAGCGGTTCCGCTCGGTGGGCCTGGTGCAGTCCGGGGCGGAGGCCGGCTACATCGCGGCCGCGGGTCTCGCCGGCTTCCTTCTGGCCCGGGCGCTCAGCGACGAGCTGGCGCGCGTCGAGGAGGCGGCCGCGACCACCCAGCAGCGCCGCAACGAGGCGGTGCTGGCCATGGAACGCACCGGACTGCGAGAGCGCTGGGACGCGCTCGTCCACGACACCGTCCTCGCCTCTCTCACCCTCGCCGCGCGCGGCCAGGTGGAGGAGGCGGCGGTGCTGGCTGCCGAGGCGCTGCGTGAGCTGTCCGGGTCGAGGCCGGCCCGGGAGGATCCCGTGGCGACGATCGCGGCGCACGCGGATCGGCTGGGGATCGATGTGCGTTTCGACGTGGGCGACTGGTTGCCCGGGCGTCCCGGCGAGGCGCTCGTCGTGGCCACCTGCGAAGCGCTCACGAATGTCGCACGGCATTCCGGGGAGCGTCGGGCCTCGGTGTCGTCCCACTGGGCGGACGAGGGGGTCCTGCGCGTCGTCATCGAGGACGACGGGCGGGGCTTCGACCCCCACCGGGTGGGTGAGCGCAGGCTCGGCATCCGGCACGCGATCCACGCATCGATGAAGGCGGTGGGGGGTGGCGCGGAGATCCAGTCCAGTCCCGGCCGAGGCACCCGAGTGATCCTGCACGCCCTGCCGATCGAGCCTCCGCCCGTGGAGCCCGCCGGCACCCGGTCGTGGAGCATGGCCTCGCTCGCCTGGTTCTCGGTGCTGTTCGCCCTCGAGATCGCCAGCGGTGTCGTCATCGGCGGCCTCTACCTGCACGACCAGGTGGTCACCTCACTGAGCGTCGCTGGAATGATCCTCATCCCCGTGCTCACCGTCCTCCTGGCGTTCGTCCCGGTTCGTCGGGGCTGGTGGACCGCCCTCCTCGTCACGGTGGGTGCCGTGTGGGCGGCGCTGCTGGGCAACGTCCGCGACCTGACGGTGATCGACTGGCGCACCTGGTTCGTCGGCTCGTTCGATGCGGCCGTCGTGCTCATCGCCCTCCGCGACCGGCTCCGGCGGGCGCTGCTGGTCATCGCCGGAGCGACCCTGGCCGGGTCGGTCCTGCTCCTCGCCCGGGGCGTCTTCTCGGCGTGGGCGGTGGTCGAGGCGACCTACCAGACCGTTGTGTGGGCGGCGGCCAGCGGCTACTCCCGGCGGTTGATGGACCGCGCCAGTGCGCAGGTTGCGGGGGAGGCGGCGGCCCAGGTGCAGGCGTGGCGCGAGGAGCAGGTGGCCGACGCGCGCGACGAGGAGATCCGTACGCGGCGGCGCTCGCTCGACGCCGACGTCGTGCCGATGCTCCGCCGGGTGGCGGCCGGCGAGGTTCTCGCCGACGACGACCGGCGGGTGTGCGCCCTGCTCGAGGCCACGACGCGCGACCAACTGGCGGCGGCCACCCTGCTCACGGGGCCGCTGGCGGCGTCCATCAAGAGGGCGAGGCAGCGAGGGGTCAGCGTGTCCATCGCCGGACGCCGCGATCCCGGCACCGACCTGGGCGCGTTCCACGAGGCGGCCGCCCGCATGCTGGCGATCGCGCGACCGGGCGACCGCGTCCACCTGGTGTGGCGCGACACCCCGGGCGAGCGTTCCGGCAGTGCCTGCCTCGTCGGCGCCGGTGTGGCCGGCCGATGGCCCGCGGAGGTGCCGCGGTCGGACGCTCGAACCCGCCGCGACGTCTCGGTCGACGACGATTCGGTGCTGGTCGAACTGACCGCGTCCCCGTCCTATTCGGCGAGCGTCGCGTAGTCGACGCCGGGATCGGCGAGACGATCGGGATCGACCCGGGTGCCCGCCGCGATGAGCGGCTCGACCTGCTTCGGCACGTCCCACACGTTGACGTTCATCGCCGCCCTGATCCGTTGGTCGGCATCCAGCCAGAAGGCCACGAACTCCCGGGCGCCGAGGTCACCGCGCACGACGACGCGGTCGTAGCTGCCGGCCGGCGCCCAGCCGACGTACTCCATGCCCAGGTCGTACTGGTCGCTGTAGAAGTAGGGGAGCCGCGTGTACTGGTCCCCGCCCCCGAGCAGCGCGGCCACGGCGGCCCGCGGCTGGTACAGGGCGGCGGCCCAGTGCTCCACCCGCACCCGCTGCTGAAGCACCGGGTGGGCATGGTTGGCGATGTCGCCGACCGCGTAGATGTCCGGATCGCTCGTGCGCAGGGACGCGTCGACGAGCAGTCCGTTGTCGCTCGCCAGGTCCCCCAGTCCCTCGATGCCGAGGTTGGGGGTGGCGCCGATCCCGACGACGACGGCGTCCGCATCGATCGCCTCGCCCCCGCGCAGGCGGACGCCGACCGCCCGCTCGCCGTCGGTGAGGACCGAGTCGATCTCGACCCCCGGACGCAGGTCGACCCCGTGGTCGCGGTGCAGCCCGGCGAACACCTCGGCCATCTCCGGCCCGAGCACCGTGAGCAGCGGGAGCGGGCCGCGTCCCAGCACTGTCACGTCGGTGCCCGCGTCCCGAGCGGCGGCGGCCACCTCGAGACCGATCCAGCCGAAGCCGATGATCACGAGCTTCCGGCCGGCGCCGAAGCAGGCGCGGATGGCGTCGGAGTCGTCCCGCGTGCGCAGGTAGTGGACGCCGGGAGCCTCGCCCCCGGGCACGGGAAGGCCCCGGGGGCTCGACCCCGTGGCCAGCACCAGCTTGTCGTAGCCGAGGGTCGCTCCGTCGTCCAGCCGCACCTCGTGCCGGCCGGCCGCCAGCGAGGTCACTCGCCGTCCCAGCCGCAGGTCGACGTCGTGCTCGGCGTACCACTCCTCGGGATGCACGAGCGCCTTGTCGAAGTCCGCCTTCCCTGCGAGGTAGTCCTTGGACAGCGGGGGACGCTGATACGGCGGCAGGGTTTCGGCCCCGACCAGGGTGACCTCGCCCTCGAAGCCCTGCCGGCGCAGCGCCTCGGCGGTCTTCGCGCCGCCCAGGCCGCCCCCGACGACGACGACCCGACGGGGTGCGGCCATCAGCGGGCCCCGGGGGTGTTGCTGCTGACAGGGGTCTCGAACTCGCGGGGCATGGCGGTGAGCAGGACGACGGCGTCCGTCACGGCGCGCACCGAGTGGCGCTCCCGGGGGATCTCGGCGAGGTCTCCGGCCCCGAGGCGGAGGGTGGCGGTTCCTGTGGAGAGTTCGATCTTCCCCTCCATGACGTAGAGCGTTCCCTCTCCCGGTGCCTCGTGCTCGCCCATGGCGGCGTCCTGCGAGAGGGCGATGACCGTCTGGCGCACCTGGTGCCCCTGGTCACCCACCACCGTGCGGGCGGCCCGGCGGGAGCTGTTGGCGCGGGCGGCGCCCCGCAGCTCCTCAGCAATGGAGGCGATCGAGACGGGACTCATCATGCGCTGGGCTCCTTCTGGCTCTGGCTCTGGCTCTGGCTGTTTCCCAGCGACTGCTGCGGGTCGACCGTGTGCGCGGGTTCCCTCTCCAGCGCCTCGGGGTGGTGGAGGTCGAAGGCGGGGTAGGGCGAGCGGACACGGGGCAGGCTGGTGAAGTTGTGCCGCGGCGGCGGGCACGAGGTGGCCCACTCCAACGACCGGCCCCAACCCCACGGGTCGTCCACCTCGACCTTCGGCGCGTTGCGGCTGATCCACAGGTTCCAGAAGAACGGGATGAACGACGCCCCCAGCAGGAACGCCCCGAACGTCGACACCTGGTTCAGCGTGGCGTACCCGGTGCTCGCGGGG
>DATAKK010000010.1:0-28692 GCA_036261615.1 Propionibacteriaceae bacterium
ACCAGCGTGGGGGTGGTGACCCGGTCGGTGAGCAGCATGGGGCTCTGCGCGTCGACAACGGCCTTGTCGGTGCCGTTGTACTCCTGCGGGAAGAACCAGCCGATGTCGGACGAGCCGACGAAGCTCCACGGGTCGAGGAAGCCGCGCTCGACGATGGCGCCCGCCCAGCGGTGGTCGTGGGCGATGATCCAGGCGGTCATGTACCCGCCGTACGAGCCGCCCATGACCCCGACGCGTTCGCCGTCGAGCCCGGGGACGGTCTCGACCGCGTGGTCGAGGAACCCGAGGATGTCGGCCATGTCGCGGTCGCCGAAGTTGCCCTGGATCGAGCGCACGTGCTCCGCGCCGTAGCCGTCGGCGCCGCGCGGGTTGCACATCACCACGGCGTACCCGGCCGAGGCGTAGACCTGGGCCTCGTCGAACCACGCGGGCCCGTAGGACGCCGCCGGCCCACCGTGGATGTTGAGCAGCACGGGGTGCGGACCCTCGCCCGCGGGCACGAACACCCAGCCCTGCACCTGGTAGCCGTCGTCGGCCGTGCTGCGCAGCTCCTGCGGACGGACCGGCGTGGTCTCGCCGCGGAGCCGCCCGGAGAAGTCGGTGAGGACCGTGGCGTCGCCCAGCGGCCCGAGCCGTACGACCTCGCCGGCGCTGGTCTCGTCGGCAAGGATGACCGCGACGTCCGGCGTCCCGGGGATCTCGGCGACCTCGAGCACCGACCCGGGCGCCGGGAGCTCGTCGTCGCCGCCGTCGGGACGCAGCCGGTGGACGACCCCCGACCCCTCGACGTTGACGATCGCCAGCGCGGTGCCGTGCTCGCCGGGGGCGAGGTCGAGCACCGAGGACGTCTCGGCGTCCGTGAGCCGGGTGGCACGGCCGTCGGCGACCGTGAACACACCGGTGAGGGCGCCGACGAAGGCGCGCCCGGTCTCGCTCACGTCGTCGCCGAGCGCGTAGAGAGTGTCTCCGCTCACCACCGGGTGCCCGAGCGACAGCGGCGTCCCAGGGGTGATCGAGATCGGTTCGCCACCGGCCAGCGGCAGCTCGTAGATGTCGGTGACGAGGTCGCGGTCGCGGGACTCGTGCCGGGCGGAGGCGAACAGCAGGTGGCGCCCGTCGGCGCTGAAGGTGACCCCGCTCGCGTCGTAGTCGCCGGCGGTGAGCTGGGTGGCGTGCGGGACGAGGGTCGAGGGTGCCGGCTCCTTGCCCTTGGCGGCGTCCGCGAGCTGCTTGGCCACCCGCCCCACCGGCTTGACCGGGGGCTCGGCGTCCAGGTCAGGCAGGTGCACGAGGAACACGTGCTGGCGCTTGTCGGTGGTGTAGCCCACCCCGTTCATCCGGAACTTGACGCCGGTGATGTGCCGCGGGTCCTCCTGGTTGGCGGCGACTCCCTCGAGGGTGCCGTAGCGGCCGTCGTCCGGGACCCGGGCGATGAACGCGAGCGAGCGCGAGTCGGGGGAGAAGGCGAACTCGCTCACCCCGAGCTTCTGGTCGGTGAGCTTGAGCGGCTCGCCGCCGGACGCCTCGACGACGTGCAGCTGGGGCTTGCCGTCGGCGTCCGGACGCAGGAACCCGATGAGCCGGCCGTCGGGCGAGAACCGGGGGCTGGAGTCGGACTGGCCGCGGGTGAGCCGGCGCGGGTGACCGTGCCCGGTGAGGGGAACCCGCCACAGTTGGCCGACGTAGCCGTCGGCCTCGAAGCTCGGGCGGCTGGTGGCCACGACGGCCCACGTGCCGTCGGGGTGAACACGCAGGTGAGAAGGCCGGACGATGAGATCGAGCTGCTCTGGTCGCATGCCGGTCAGATTACGCGGCGGCGCGACCGCCGTTCGACCACCCAGGCCGCGAGGACGCCGCCGACCGCACCTCCGAGGTGGGCCTGCCAGCTGATGCCACTGGCCTCGGGCAGCACGCCCCACAGCACACCGCCGTAGATCGCGAGGACGACCAGGCCGACGACGATGTGCCGCCAGTTGCGGGAGAAGATCCCGCGGGCGAGCACGTAGGTGAGCCAGCCGAAGATCAGGCCGCTGGCGCCGGCGGTGATCGTGTGCGGCGCGCTGAGCAACCAGGCGCTGAGCCCCGAGGTGAGCGTCGGGATGACGGTGGCGGTGAGCCAGCGCCACAGGCCGCCGAGCAGCACGACCACCCCGAGGATGAAGAACGGGATCGAGTTGGCCTCGAGATGCGCCCAGCCGAAGTGGATGAACGGGGCGGTGAGGATCGACCAGAGGTCGGCGGCGTCCCGGGTGCGGATGCCGAGGTCGTCGAGCGCGTGGCCGCTCACCTGGTCGACCCCCTCGAGCAGCCACATGAGGGCGAGCAGCGCGCCGATGACGATCACCGCGCCGGGAAGAGTGGACGCCCGCCGGCTCAGGCTCGTCGACCGGCTGGGCGCAGTGGTCAGCACCGAACTCATGGACCAAGTGTGCCGCGCGCCGCTGTGGTGGGGCTGTGCGGCGTCCGGCAGTTTCGGGGGCACTAGATTCGGCCGCATGAGCCAGCCGTTCAAGCCCGAGCTGTGGGACGCCGTCGAGGGGTTCGACTTCACCGACATCACCTACCACCGGGCCAAGGACGTCCCCGCCGTGCGGATCGCCTTCAACCGGCCCGAGGTGCGCAACGCCTTCCGTCCGCACACCGTCGACGAGCTGTACACGGCCCTCGACCACGCCCGGATGTCGGCCGACGTGGGCTGCGTCCTCGTCACCGGCAACGGCCCCTCGGCGAAGGACGGCGGCTGGGCGTTCTGCTCGGGCGGCGACCAACGGATCCGCGGGCGCGCCGGCTACCAGTACGAGCAGGCGTCCGGGGGTCCCAACACGGGTGCGGAACCGCCGAGCCCCATCGACCGGGCGAAACTCGGACGGCTGCACATCCTCGAGGTGCAGCGGCTCATCCGGTTCATGCCCAAACCGGTCATCGCCCTGGTCAACGGCTGGGCGGCCGGGGGAGGGCACTCGCTGCACGTCGTCTGCGACCTCACCCTCGCGTCGGCGGAGCACGCGCGGTTCAAGCAGACGGACGCCGACGTCGGCAGCTTCGACGGCGGTTTCGGCTCGGCCTACCTCGCCCGGCAGGTGGGGCAGAAGGTGGCCCGGGAGATCTTCTTCCTCGGCGAGACCTACGACGCCCAGCGCGGCTACGAGATGGGCACGGTCAACCGGGTCGTGCCGCACGCCGACCTCGAGGACGTCGGGCTCGAGTGGGCGGCGAAGATCTGCGCGAAGTCTCCGACCGCCCAGCGGATGCTCAAGTTCGCGTTCAACGCCATCGACGACGGCCTCATCGGCCAGCAGGTGTTCGCCGGCGAGACCACCCGCCTCGCGTACATGACCGACGAGGCCGTCGAGGGCCGCGACAGTTTCCTCGAGAAGCGCGCCCCCGACTGGTCGCAGTTCCCCTACTACTACTGATCCTCTCGGGTCCGGGTCTCGCGGCGTACGCCCTGATCGTCGCGGCGTACGAGATGGCGCTTTCGGGCCGTCATCTCGTACGCCGTCAGTCATCTCGTACGCCGACCGGACGCCGCGCAGCGGGGGAGCCGTTCGTACGCCGCGCTCCACCGACTCCCGGGCGCCGACGCCCACGCCGACCGGACGCCGCCGGCGTCCGGCCGCGGGTCAGTCGAGCCCGACGAACCGCCGGAACGCCTCGACGCCCTCGGCCACGACCGGGTCCGCGGGACGCACGAACCGGTCGGGCGTCAGCACGAGCTCGTGCTTCCACGACCACCCCTGCTCGCGCGGCGCCCGCCGGCGTCCGGCCTCGACGTAGCCCACCCGCGCGCTCACCCCCTGTGACGCGACGTTGCCCTCGTAGAAGCTGCTGGTGAGCTCCTCGGCGTCCAGGTGGTCGAACCCGAACGCCGCGACCACCTGCCGCATGAGCGTGCCAATGCCCTGCCGGTGGTGCGCCCGCCCGAGCCACGACCCCGTCTCGAGGCTGCGGGTCTTCGCGAACTCGCGCCCCATGAGGTCCTGGACGCCGGCGACCCGCCCGTCGCGGCGCACCACGAGGGTGAGAGACCACGCCTCCGGAGTGAACCGGGAGCGGCTGCCCCAGTAGAACCGGGCCATGGACGCCGGCAGCTCCGCGGCGTCCTCGCGGTGCCAGGGCACCTCGAACGGCATGACCTCCACCCCCTCCGCCTCGACCCCGGCGAGCGCCAGGTCGACGAGTTCGGGGATGTCGTCGTCGCGGAGCGTGCGCAGTTCGAGCGGCCCGCAGGTGAGGCGGACGCCGAACGGCGGCCACAGCTGGGTGAGGTCCATGGGGCCAGTCCACCGCCATCGCCGCCCGCCCGGCAACCCGATTCCCCCTGACTACGCTGGCCCGATGAGCGATCGCCAGGTGTTCGACCATCTCGACCTGTTGCCCGCCGCCGACAACCCGGCGCTGCTCGCCCCGCCGGTCGCCGCCGCCCTTCACCACGTGCCGGGCGCCCTCGTCTTCACCATCGACCCCACCCTGGCCGACACCGCCGCCCTCTGTGAGGCGTACCGCCTGCCGCTCGACTCGTGCGCCAACTGCGTCATCGTGGCCGGACGCCGCGGCGACACCACCCGCCACGTCGCGTGCATGGCCCTTGCGACGACCCGGGTCGACGTCAACGCCACGGTCCGTCGCAGGCTGGACGCCCGGAAGGCGTCGTTCGCGCCGATGGACTTCGCGGTCGAGAGCTCGGGCATGGAGTACGGCGGGATCACCCCCGTCGGCCTCCCCGAGGCGTGGCCGGTGTGGGTCGACGAGGCGGTCTCCGCGGCGGGCTGGGTCTGCATCGGCTCAGGGGTGCGCGGTTCGAAGCTCGTCCTGCCGGCCACCGACCTGCTCCGGCTCCCTGGGGCCGAGGTCGTGGCCGAGCTGGCCCGCTGAGCGTCCCTCGGCCCGCTGAGCGTCCCTCGGCCCGCTGACGGTCCCTCAGAAGGGGTGGACGCCGCCACCTCAGGTAGAACCCCCGCAAGCGGCCCCGTAGTCTGGACAGGTGGTGGGACGAAGCGGCGCGCGACTGCGGGGGATGGCGGCCCTCGCGGCAGGGCTGGGAGTCCTCGTCGTCGCGGGCTGCACCGCCACACCCCCTCCGACGCCCGCCGTCACGTCGCACGATCCGGCCTGGGTCGACAACGCGGTCGCCCTTGTCGGCTCGGCGTCCAACCACGACCCGGTGATCAAGGTGACCATCACCGCCCGGGGGGCCACGGTCATCACCCGGCACGCCGACTCCCGCGAGCAGCGCACCTGGTTCGTCGGGGTCACCGCGGCGACGCCCCAGCCGCGCGCCACCGTCTCGCCCACTCCGAGCCCCACTCCGACGCCGACGCCACCCGCGGCCCCGATCATGCACTCGGCCACCCCGCTGGCGGTCGTCTCGCCGTCGGCGTCGACGACCCCGACGCCGATCGTCCCGTCGGCGTCCCCGACTCCGTTCGGCCCGGGACTGCCCCGGCTGCCGCAGCCCGCCGACCCGGCCAAGCCGGTCAGCACGGTCCAGGTTGACAACACCTACGGCAACATGAGCCTCGGGACCTTCGGCGACACCCAGGTGCTGCCGATGTGGCAGAAGCTGCAGACGCTCGGCTGCCGAGGCAACGGCTGGTCGATCGTCTCCACTGCCGGCTGGAGCGGGACGGTCATCACCCACGGCAGCTGCGGCAAGGTCACCGCGGTGGCCGTCAACGGCCAGCCGCTCCCGCACACCGGCGACGAGACGACCCTGCTCACCAAGCAGTTGCAGATGCTGCAGTCGCTCATGCCCAACCAGGTCTCGATCCTCACCGTGCAGCACACCTGGTCGACCGACTGCCCGGTGAGCCTCACCGCCGACTACTCGGTGCAGTTGGGCGGCAAGCTGCAACTGCGCACCACGCTCGACTGCAGCGACGTCACCACCGTCACCCTCGACAACGGCTACCTGCCCGACGAGGCGCTGTCGGTGGGCAGCGTCCGGCCGGCCGTCATCGGCCAGGTGAGCGCCGCGTTGGCCCAGCGCAAGGTGCCGATCGCGGCCACCAGCCTCTCGGTGCAGTGGTCGCCGCTCTACCGCCAGGAGACGATCGTCCCCCCGGACGGCGCCCCGGCCTTCTCGCTGAGCGGCAAGGAGCTCAAGCCCCCGGCCTGATGCCGCTACTCCGCGAGCCCGAACAGCCGGTCGCCGGCGTCCCCCAGGCCCGGGATGATGTAGCCGTGCTCGTTGAGGTGGTCGTCGATGGCGGCGACCACCAGGGTGCATGGGACGCCGAGACCGTCGACCAGCGACCGGAACCGGGCGATGCCCTCGGGCGCGGCGAGCACGCAGATGCAGGTGATGTGGTCGGCGCCCCGGTTGACGAGGAACTTCACCGTGCCGCCGAGCGAGCCGCCGGTCGCCAGCATCGGGTCGAGCACGTAGCACTGGCGGCCGGACAGGTCGTGGGGGAGCCGCTCGGCGTAGGTCACCGGCTGGAGCGTCTGCTCGTCGCGGGCCATGCCGACGAAGCCGACCTCCGCGGAGGGGATGAGCCGGGTCATGCCCGGCAGCATCCCGAGGCCGGCCCGCAGGATGGGCACCACGAGCGGACGCGGCTTGGCCAGCGCGACGCCCTGGGCCACGGCCACCGGCGTGCGGATCTCGCGCGGTTCGACCCGCACCTCCCGGGTGGCCTCGTAGGCCAGCAGCGTCACGAGTTCGTCGACGAGTTGCCGGAACAGGGGGCTGGGGGTGCGGGCGTCCCGCAGCAGGCTGAGCTTGTGCGAGACCAGGGGGTGGTCGATGGCGCGCAGTTCCACGGGTTCACTATCGCATGCGTCCCGACGGCCGGGGCCGCCACGGGGGCGTTGTGGGGGCGGCTTGGGCAGGTGCGGAGCGTGGCATGCTTGGTCGCTCCCGGTTCATATCGGTGGTGGTCAGAGCACTAGTCTGCAAGAGTGGGTGTGTCCCCGCGGTGCCTAGGAGGTGTGTCATGAGCCAGAACGACGCCGGATCTGACGTCGAGCGGCTGGCCGACGACAGTGCTGACGCCGAGGTGGTCGACCCCGAGGTCATCGACGACGACGAGGTCGACGACGACGATCTCGACGACACCGACCCCCTCGACGACCGCTACGACGCCCAGGACGGACCCACCGATCCCGACGACTCCGACGATGACGACTCCGACGACGATGACGACGACTACGACGATCTCGAGGACGCCTCCGACGACGAGATCGACCTGGTCGTGGCGATCTACCGCGAGGACGGCAACCCCGTCGTCGTGTCCATGCCCAAGGACCTCGCCAACGACTTCGACGAGCTGATCACCCAGCTGCGGCGGCTCCCCGCGGACGCCGGCGTCATCGGCATGGTCTCGATCGCCAGCGAGTTCTTCGTCATCTGCCGGGTGCGGGGACGCAACGTCCAGGTGCTGCTGAGCGACGCCGTGTCGGCCAACGACTGGCCGATCGCCCGCGACGTCGCCGACTTCCTCGGCGTCGACATCCCCGACCCCGACGACGACTCCGAACCCGCCGGCGACCTGGCACTGCTCGCCGACCAGGGCATCAGCGACTTCGACCTCGAGGGCTACGCCACCGATCTCGACGAAGACTCCGACGAGCTCCTCGGACAGATCGCCGAGCGGATGCGCCTGGGCTCGCAGTTCCGCCACGCCGTGGCCCACCCGCACCGCTGACGCCGGCCGTGGCCTCCCGCTGGGACGCCGCCATGGGCCTCGCGCTCGAGGAGGCGCGAGCCGCCGAGGCGCACGGCGACGTGCCGATCGGCGCGGTAGTAATCGGCCCCGACGGTGTGGTGCTCGCCTCGGCCGGCAACGAGCGCGAACTGGACGCCGACCCCACGGCGCACGCGGAGATCGTCGCGATCCGGCGCGCCGCCGACCGGTTGGGACAGTGGCGGCTGGAGGGCTGCACCCTCGTCGTCACCCTCGAGCCCTGCACCATGTGCGCCGGCGCGATCGTCGCCTCCCGGATCGGGCTGCTCGTCTTCGGGGCCTTCGACCCCAAGGCCGGAGCGGTGTCCTCGCTGTTCGACGTGGTCCGCGACCCCCGGCTCAACCACCGCCCGGCGGTGGTGTCCGGCGTCCGCGCCGAGGAGTGCGGAGCGGTCCTCGACGCCTTCTTCTCCGGACGCCGCTGACCTCGCCACGGCCGTCACGTCCGATTGGCGCCCCCAGACCGGCAGCCGGTACAGTCTCCCCCGGTGACGTGTCTGAGCGGCCGAAAGAGCTCGCCTCGAAAGCGAGTGTGGTGCAAGCCACCGAGGGTTCAAATCCCTCCGTCACCGCCATTGTGATGAGTCGCGACGTATGTCTCTGATGAGTCGCGAGACAGGTCACGAAGGGCCCGGCCACCGGCCGGGCCCTTTTCCGTGTGGCACGGACGCCGGGACCACCGGGGCCCCGCTCGCACCCCAAGTCGGAAGTTCGGTCGGGGAACACGCCCACCGAACTTCCACTCAGACGCAGGGAACCGGGGCGCCCACCACGTCACATCCCTGTCACACGGGTCTGTGAGAATGAGGCATGCCGAACCTCGATCTCGCCCTGCTGGTGGGATCGGCCGTGACGCTCGTCGCGGTGCTCGCGGCTTTCCTCGGCACCCGCATCGGGCTGCCCGCCCTGCTGCTGTTCCTCTTCGTCGGCATGGGCCTCGGCGACTCCGGGCTCGGCTACCACTTCAGCAACGCGTCGCTCGCGCACCAACTCGGGTTCGCCGCCCTCGTGCTGATCCTCGCCGAGGGCGGTCTCACGACGAAATGGTCCGAGATCCGCCCGTCGATCGGGCCGGCGGTGCTGCTGGCCACGCTCGGCACGGTCGTGAGCATCCTCGTGATGACCGGCTTCGGCTACTGGGTGCTGGGGCTCTCCCTGCCCGTCGCCGCCCTTCTCGGCGCGGTGACGGCACCCACCGACTCGGCTGCGGTCTTCTCGGTGCTGCGCGGCGTCCCCCTGCCGGCCAGCCTCCGGGCGACGCTCGAGGCGGAGTCCGGCCTCAACGACGCCCCCGTCGTGCTGCTCGTCGCCACCTTCACCGCGATCGCCACCGGACACAGCCTCGCCGGGGGTCCCCTCGTCGTCGGCCTCATGGTCGTCCTCGAGCTGCTGGGCGGTGCGCTCCTCGGCTTTGCGTTCGGCGCGATCGCGGTCTACCTCATGCCGCGGGTGGCGCTGCCGGCGTCCGGGCTCTACCCGCTCGCCACCATCGCCTGGGCGGTCCTGTCCTATGGCGCCGGCGTCTACCTGCACGTGTCCGGCTTCGCCGCCGTCTATGTCTGCTCGGTGATGATCGGCAACGGCAAGCTCCCGCACCGGCACGCCGTGCGATCGTTCGCCGAGGGGATCGGCTGGATCTCCCAGATCGGACTGTTCGTCATGCTCGGCCTGCTCGCCTCGCCCGGACGCCTCACGCTGCGGACCGTGCTCGTCGGTGTGGTCGCCGGGCTGTTCCTCACGGCGATCGCCCGCCCGCTCGCGGTAGTCGTGTCGACGTTCTGGTTCCGGCTGCCCTGGCAGCACCAGGCGTTCCTCTCGTGGGCGGGCCTCCGCGGCGCCGTCCCGATCATCCTCGCCACCGTGCCGATGTCACAGCACATGGCGCGCGCCGACGTGCTCTTCGACGTGGTGCTCGTCTTCGTCGTGGTGTTCACCGCCCTGCAGGGTCCCACCCTGCCCTGGGTCGGACGCCGGCTGGGTCTGGTCGACCCCGACGCCGCCCGCGACGTCGACATCGAGGCGGCACCGCTCGACCGGATCAGCGCCGACCTGCTGCAGGTGCGGGTGCCGGAGGGGTCACGGCTGGCGGGGGTCACCGTCGCGGAGCTGCGCATGCCGCCCAACGCGGTCGTGTCGCTGGTGATCCGCGACGGGCACTCGTTCGCGCCGAACGGCCGCGACGTGCTGAGGGCCGGGGACGAGCTGCTCGTCGTCACGCCGGCCAAGCAGCGCGACGTCATCGAGGCCCGGCTCACCGAGATCGGGCGGGGAGGCCGACTCGCGCACTGGTACGGCGTCCGGGCGGGGGAGACGGCCGACGAGGAGCCCCGACGCGCGGAGTGGCGGTCAGCTCTTCGTCCCCGACGGCTTCGCTGACGACGACGGGGAGGCCGACTTGGGCGGCAGGCACACGGTGCCGCCGGGGACGTTGATCTGACGGCTGGCCTTCGGGTTGAAGCCGCTGAAGTTGTCGCCGACCAGCACGTCGACCGTGCCGTCGGTGCGCTTGTCACCGGTCGCCTTGGCACCCTTGAGGAACCCGAGCACGAGCTTCACCTCGGGCGCGTCCTTGGTGGCGCCGACGACGACGGTGGACGTGACCACGCTGCTGGTGTTGCCGGTGTCGATGACCTTGAACCCGGCGCTGGTCAGCTGCGCCGCGACCCGTCCGGCCAGGCCGACGGTGGTGCCGCCGTTGAGCACCCGCACGCTGACCTGTGAGGTGGTGAGGTGCTTGCCGACGGACTGGGTGACGCAGGGCGCGGGGGTGCTGCCCGGCAGCGGCGCCATGACATTGCGGTAGCCCCACCAGGCGCCGTAGACGAGGAAGCCGAGGAGCACGAGCAGCGTGATGGGGGTACCGAACAGCCGCAGGTAGCGCCGCACGGGTGACCCCCTTCCTTCGGGACTGCGGCTGCCGCCGCTCGACCCGGCTCCCGGGTCATCGGTGAGGTTACCTGAGTTCGAGCACCCGGGCGTGCATGGTCTGGCGCTGTTGCAGCGCAGCCCTCAAGGCGCGGTGGAGACCGTCCTCGAGATACAGCTCGCCGCGATAGCTCACCACGTGGGCGAAAAGGTCGCCGTAGAACGTGGAGTCGTCCTCGAGAAGAGCGTCGAGGTCGAGGGTGCGCTTGGTGGTGACGAGGTCGCTCAACCGCACCTGTTGAGGTGCGATCGCGGCCCACTGCTTCTGCACATAACCGTGATCGGGGTAGGGGCGGGAGTCACCGACGCGCTTGAAGATCACACGCGAATTCTAGCCGGGCGATTCGGTGGCCCTCGGTTGCCGATCCCTGTGTGGCGTCCCGGGCCGCGGCTATTGTGTGGCGCATGAGCCCCGCCGACAGTGTTGTCGCCGAAATCACGGCCGGATACACCTTTCCCGAGCAGGCGATCGACCTCGGCGTGCTGGTCGTCGACGAGCAGCCGGTGCCCTCGGCCGTGGTCCGCATCCCGCTGTCGATGCTCAACCGGCACGGGCTGGTCGCGGGCGCCACGGGAACCGGCAAGACGAAGACGCTGCAGCTGATGGCCGAGCAGATCGCGGCCGCGGGTGTCCCGGTGTTCGCCGCCGACATCAAGGGTGACCTGTCAGGTCTCGCCTCGCCCGGCACCCCGAGCCCCAAGCTCCTCGACCGCACCCAACGGATCGGGCAGACGTGGACGCCGACGGGCAACCCGGCCGAGTTCTACTCCCTCGGGGGTGAGGGGATCGGCGTCCCCCTGCGGGCCACGATGACCTCCTTCGGGCCGGTGCTGCTCAGCAAGGTGCTCGGCCTCACCGAGGTGCAGGAATCCTCGCTCGGCCTGGTGTTCCACTACGCCGACGTCAACGGACTGCCGCTGCTCGATCTCAAGGACCTCCAGGCGGTGCTGGCCCATCTCACGTCCGACGAGGGCAAGGCCGAGCTCAGGAACCTCGGGGGCCTGTCGCCCGCGACGGTCGGCGTCATCCAGCGCGAACTGATCACCTTCGCCGACCAGGGTGCCGACGTGTTCTTCGGCGAGCCCGAGTTCGACACCGCAGACCTGCTGCGGGTCGACCCGTCGGGTCACGGCGTCATCTCGCTGCTCGAACTCCCGAACCTCGTCGACCGCCCCGCGCTGTTCTCCACCTTCCTCATGTGGCTGCTGGCCGACCTGTTCCATGACCTGCCCGAGGTCGGCGACCTCGACAAGCCGAAGCTGGTGTTCTTCTTCGACGAGGCGCACCTGCTGTTCAACGACGCGAGCAAGGCGTTCCTCGACGCGATCGCCCAGACCGTGCGCCTGATCCGCTCGAAGGGGGTCGGTGTCTTCTTCGTCACCCAGACGCCCACCGACGTTCCCGACGACGTGCTCGCCCAGCTCGGGTCGCGGGTGCAGCACCAGCTCCGCGCGCACACGCCCAACGACGCCAAGGCGCTCAAACAGACCGTGCAGACCTTCCCGACGTCGAGCTACGACCTCGGCGAGGTTCTGCAGGGCCTGGGCATCGGTGAGGCGATCGTCACGGTCATGGACCCCGACGGCGCCCCCACCCCGGTCGCGTGGACGCGGATGCGGGCACCCCAGTCGCTCATGGCCCCCACTCCTGAGGAGACGCTGCGGGCGAGCGTCGCGGCGTCCCCGATGCAGGCGAAGTACGGCACGGCCATCGACCGCGAGTCGGCGCAGGAGATCCTCGCGAAGAAGCTCGAGGCAGGGGCGGCCGCCGCCGAGGCCGAGCAACGGGCCCGCGGAGCCGAGGAGCAGCCGGCAGCACCGGCCGAGCCGGCCCCCGCCTCGCGCTCTGGCAGGTCGGTGATCGAGCAGGTCGTCACCTCTCCGGCGTTCAAGCAGTTCGCCCGCTCCGCAGGGCGCGAGATCGTCCGCTCGTTGTTCGGCACCGCCCGGAGGCGGTGAGCGTGCCGCACCGGCTGTTCGCCGCGCTGCTGCCGCCCCGCACCGTGGTCGACGAGCTGGCCGGCTTCCTCGAGCCCCGCTGGGACGCCGACACGCCGTGGCGGTGGACCCGTCCCGAGAGCTGGCACATCACCCTCGCGTTCCTCGCGTCGGTGCCCGACAGCCGGATCGATCCGCTCGTCGAGAGCCTCGCCGAGGTGCGCGGACGACGGCTGCCCCTGCTCGTGGGTGGTGGCGTCGCCTTCCCCGACGCGCTCCGGGCCCGCGTCCTCGGGCTGGGTGTCGGGCCGGACGACGAGCCGGTCGCCCGGCTCGCCGGGGCGGTCCGCAGGGCATGCAACCGGGCTGGCGTCGAGGCGGACGGCGCGCGCTTCCACGCGCACCTCACTGTCGCGCGGGCGTCCAAGCCGCAACCGGCGCCGCGGTGGATGGATCTGTTCGACACCTTCGAGTCCACCGCGTGGACCGCGGGGGAGTTCGCGCTGATCGAGTCGCACCTGGGCGAGGGTCCGCGCGGCACCCCGCGCTACGAGGTCGTCGAGACCTTCCTGCTGCAGGGCGCCCGTCTTTGACTTCTGGAGCGTGATCGAGGGGCGCCGCATCCTGCGAAATGTGCACAGGCTGCCATACACCTGCCTCCTGGGCTGGTGAGTGGCGTGGAGCGCGAATTTCGCAGGATGTGGGCAGGGGACGCCGCTCGCCGGCTCCGCCCGTGCTCGCGTCATGCGCGAGGATGGGGGCATGCAGCCCATTCCCTGGTCGTCCGGACACTGGACGACGCCTCCGGTCGCCGTCAGCGAGCAGGACGGCCAGCTCCTCGTCACCTGCGCCGAGGGCAGCGACGCCTGGCGGGTGACCAGTTACGGGTTCGTCCACGACACCGAGCACGCCCTGCTCGTGCCGTTCGCCGACGACTCGGCCGTCGAGGTCTGCTTCGAGGTCGAACTCGGCGAGCAGTTCGACCAGGCCGGGGTCTTCGTTCGCGGGGGTGACGAGCGGTGGATCAAGGCGGGCATCGAGTTCGCCGACGGATTTCCGCAGCTCGGCGCCGTCGTCACCGACCGCTGGTCCGACTGGTCGGTGGCACCCGTGCCCGACTGGGCGGGACACCGGGCGACGCTCCGCGCCTCGCGGTCGGGGGACGCGCTCACCGTCCGCGCCCGCCGGGACGACGGCCCGTGGCAGCTGGTTCGGCTGGCCCATCTGACGCCCGGTGAGGAACTGGAGGCGGGCCCGTTCTGCTGCGCCCCCACGAGGGCCGGCCTCGAGGTGAGGTTCCTCACCTGGGAGTCGGGGCCGGCCGACGCGTCGCTGCACTGAGTGCGGCGACGGCGGGGCTACTTCATCGTCCCCTGACTCACGGAGCCCTGGAGCTGACGCTGGAAGATCACGTAGACGACCAGCACCGGGGCGACCGTGATGACGACGGCCGCGAACAGGGCGCCGAAGTCGACGGCGTAGCCCGCCTGGCTCGCGAACGCGGCCAGCCCCTGGGAGAGCACGTAGTTGCGCTCGTTGCTGTTCAACGCCACCGGGATGAGGTACTGGTTCCACAGCCCGAGGAAGTTGAAGATCGCCACCGAGGCGAGACCCGGGCGGGCCATCGGCAGCATGATGCTGAAGAACGTGCGCCAGTCGCCCGCGCCATCGATCGCCGCCGCCTCGCTGATCTCGTAGGGCAGGGCCCGGAAGAACGCGTAGAGGAAGAACACCGTGAACGGCAGGGCGAACGCGACGTAGGTGATGATGAGGCCCGGCAGGGTGTTGAGCAGGCCGAACCCGCGCAGCACGAAGAACAGCGGGACGATGGCGAGGAACACCGGGAAGGTGAGCCCGGCCAGCATGAGATAGTAGATGATCCGCGACCCGAAGAAGGTGAACCTCGCCAGGATGTAGGCGCACATGGCGCCGAGCAGCATGACGATGACGAGGGCCGACCCGACGACGATGATCGTGTTGAGGAAGTACCGCCC
The DNA here is from genome assembly GCA_036261615.1 of Propionibacteriaceae bacterium. Classification (GTDB taxonomy): domain Bacteria; phylum Actinomycetota; class Actinomycetes; order Propionibacteriales; family Propionibacteriaceae; genus JAJYQH01. Next base: position 14,546 of record DATAKK010000010.1, read on the forward strand.
GATGCCGGCGGTGCTCCACGCGTGCACGTAGTTCACCCAGGCGGGGTGGGTCGGCAGGGTGAACGGGGAGTCGAAGATCTGGCTCGTGGTCTTGAACGAGGTGACCAGTGTCCAGACGAGCGGTCCGACGACGAGAACCACCCACAGCACGAGCACGGCGTGGGCGATGCCCGCCACCGTGCGGTCGCCGGCGTTGCTGCGCACCGTACGCGGGTTCTCGAGGACGTAGCCGGCGGCTCCGTCGCCACGCGACGGCCCGTTCGGCTGGTCGGTCATGGTTCCGGTGGTCATGCGAGGGTCACCGTGTCCTTGCCTCCGGTGAGCCGGTTGACGAGGAACACCAGGCCGGCGAAGCCCATCGTCACCGCTGACAGCACGACACCCATCGCGCAGGCGAGGCCCCACTGGCCCTTGGTGAACGCCGTGCGGTAGAGGTACTGGCTCATCACGAGGGTCGAGTTGTTGGGGCCGCCGTTGGAGTTGAGGGCCTGCATGTAGACGAACGCGTCGAGGGCCGCGATGCCGAGGTAGATGTAGGCCGTCTGCACGTTCTCGCGGATGAGCGGCAGGGTGATGCCGATGGCCGTGCGGAACCGGTTGGCGCCGTCGATGCGCGCCGACTCGTAGATCTCGGCCGGGATGCCCTTGATCGCCGCGATGAACAGCACCATGTAGAAGCCGACCATGCCCCAGATGATGACGAACATCGACACCGGCATGGCGGTGCTCTCGGTGCCCAGCCACGCGAACGAGTTGAACTGGTGCAGCCCGATGCGGGTGAGGATGCCGTTGACCAGGCCGTTCGACGGGTCGAACACCTGGCTCCACATGATGCCCACGATGATCGCCGGGATCGTGTACGGGAAGAACGAGATGACCCGGTAGAACGACGAGCCGCTGAGCCCGCGCGTCTGTCCGTGGCTCGCCCCGCCCACGGTGATGAGCGTGGCGAGGGTGAGCGACAGCACGATCGTCACCAGGGGGACGACGATGCCGAGCGTCACGCTGTTGCGGATCGCGCGGAGGAACGTGTCGTCGGTGAACGCGGTCGTGTAGTTGCTCAACCCGATGTAGTCCATCTTCGGGTTGAAGCCCGTCCAGTCGGTGAGCGAGTAGTAGAAGGCCTGAACGAACGGGCTCACCACGAAGATGATGTAGACCGCCACCGGCACCCCGAGGAAGGCGAGGAAGAACGTCACCCGGTCGAAGCTGAAGTTGCGCCGGCGGCGGCGCCCCCGGGTGGCCTGTCGGCCACGGGGAGCGCCGCCGCGCACGGGAAGACTGACAGTCACGAGACCGTGATCTTCTTGACCGAGGGATCCTTGGCGACCTTGTCGGTGATCTGCTGCAGACCGTCGGTGAGCTGCTTCACCGAGGAGCCTCCCGCCAGGAAGGTGTTCCACAGCACCAACTGGTCGGCGTTCATCCCGTAGTAGTCGACGAACTGCCAGGTGAAGACGTCGCTTCCGGCGGCGTCGAGCATCTTGATCTGGCTCACCAGGGCCGTGGACCCGAATCCGTCGGCGGGGACGTTGCCCTTGACGATGGTCGGGGCCAGCTTCGTCTTGGAGAAGTTGGTCGTGGCGTCCTTGCTGAGCATGACCCGCATGAACTCCTTGCCGCCCGCGACGTTCTTGGCCTGGGTGGGCACGATGTAGCCCTCACCCGCGGTGGCGTGGAGCGCGTTCTGCGGCATCTTCGAGCTCTTGGTGACGGTGAGCTCGGGGATGCCGGTCATCTTGAAGCCGCTCTTGGTCTGCGACTTCATCTCGTTCTCGATCCACGACCCGGACGGGTAGAGCAGCGCCTGCTCCTGGCTCGACCACTGCGCCTGCGCCTGGGTGAACTGGGTGCCCGCGCCGCCCGGCTTGACCATGCCGGCGTCGATGATCTTCTTCATCGCGGTGAACACCTGCTGCACCGGCTCGAGGCTCCAGCACCCGGGCTTGAGGTTGTCGAGGGCCAGGCGGACGTCGTTGCCGCCCTCCTTGATGGCCGAGGCGATGGCGGTCGTCTGGTAGTAGGTGGCCGCCTCCTTGCCCCACAGGAACAGGTACTTGTTCTTGGCCTTGGCCTCCTGGCCGAGCGCGTAGGCCTCGTCCCAGGTTGTCGGCGGCTTCCAGCCGTTGGCGTCGAACAGCGACTGGGAGTACCACAGGGCGTAGACGGTCATGACGTAGTTGATGACCGCGAACTTGCCGTTGTAGGTGCCCGGCGCCTTGACGCCGCTGTAGAGGGTGTCGCTGATCTTGGTGCCCTCGAGGTTGTTCGCCTCGAACACCGAGCTGAGGTCCTCGATCTGGTCGAGGATCGTCTGGATGCCGATGAGGTTGGCGCCCGAGTCGTCGATGACGTCCGGCGGGTTGCCGGCGTTGAACCGGGGCTGCAGCGTGGTGGCGATCGTGGTGGTCGGGGTGACCTTGGCGTTGGCGGCGTAGGGCTGCTGGGCCATGAGCTTCGCGGCGAACTCCGCGTAGTCGACCCCGTAGCCGCCGTTGAAGATCACGGCGTCGACGGTGGAGCCCTTGGCGACGCCGAAGGGGTTGTCGGGCGACGCGGACGCCGCACCGCTCGCGCTCGACCCGCTGGTCGAGGACGTGGTCTGAGCACCGCTGCCCGCGCACGAGGCCAGGGGGACGATCGCGGCTGCCGCGAGCGCCCCCTGGAACAGGCTGCGGCGTCCGATGCGGGACTGGCCGAAAGACGAATTCTGCATGAACCATCTCCTGTGACAAGGCAATCCGGGCCTCATTGCACGGATGCGGAACTGTGGTTGTCGATAACGTAGCCCCCCAGGGTCGGGCTGTCTTGATTGCGGCCGGTTCTGCCGCGTTTCGCTCACTTCCATCGCGCGAGCCTGCACGGATGCCCTTGTCGGGAAGGGGGCTCGGCGCCCTTCGGAGGGCGGCGTCCGCGCAGTCGGGTTGCCCGCGGCGCCCCGGGCGCACCGGGTGGGCCCTAGAGTGCGCGGCATGACCTCAGCCGAACAGTTCCACCAGGAAGTCGTCTCCCGCCTGCCGCTGCTCGTCGCCTCGGCCGCCGACGGCCCGATCGCGCGCGCCGCCGATCTCATGGCCGACGCGATCGCCGACGGGGGCGTCGTCCACGCCTTCGGCACCGGGCACTCCGAGGCCTTCGCCATGGAGGTCGCCGGTCGTGCGGGAGGACTCATCCCCACGTCGAAGGCGGCCCTCCGTGACGTGGTGATCTGGGGCTCGCGCGAGCGCAGCGCGCTGAGCGGACCCGAGCTGGAGCGTGACCCGAAGGTCGCCCAGGAGCTGTTCGACCTGCAGTCCGACCACCCGGCCGACGTGTGGGTGATCGCGTCCAACTCCGGCGTCAACGGCTCGATCGTCGGGGTCGCCCAGGCGGTCAAGGACGCCGGCCACCCCCTCATCGCGGTCACCAGCCTCAAGCACACCATGGCGGTGCAGCCGAAGCACCCGAGCGGCAAGCGGCTCAGCGACCTCGCGGACGTCGTCATCGACAACCTCGCCCCGTTCGGCGACACCACGGTGCCGCTGGACGCCGGCGAGCTCACCGAGGGCATGGTCGGGGGAGCGATCTCGTCGATCACGGGGGCGTTCATCGCCCAGCTGCTCACGCTCGGGACGGCGGAGCGGCTGGCGGCGCGCGGCGTCCGGCCCCCGATGTACATCTCGGCCAACATCCCCGGCGGGGACGAGCACAACCGCGAGCTCACCGACAAGTACGCCGGCCGGTTGCGGATCGAGGGCTGACCGCTAGGGTGTGGCACACCTCGCGGCGGGGCGCATGAAGGGACGGGAGAACGATGGTTCCGGCGGTCATAGCGGTTGATGCGGGCGGCACGTCGACGAGGGCGGCGGTGGTCGGCCTCACCGGCGACGTGCTCGGCGTGGGCGTGGCCGGGGCGGGCAACCCGATCTCCTCGGGTGTCGAACTCGCCACGGCCAACGTCGTCACCGCCTGCCGGCAGGCGGTGCAGCAGGCGGGCACCGATCCCCGGCTGATCGGATCCCTCGTCACCATGGCGGGCGGATCGACGGGGCTGGTGGCCGGCAGCGACATCGTCGCCCGGCTCACAGAGGGCGGGCTCCCCGGGCCGGTCACGCTCGAGAGCGACGTGCTGAGCGCCTACTTCTCCGGCACCCCGGCCCCCGACGGTGCCGTGCTCGTCGTCGGCACCGGCGCCGTCGCGGGACGGGTCACCGACAGCAAGCTCTCGCGGGTGGCCGACGGCCTCGGCTGGCTCATCGGTGACTCGGGCTCGGGGTTCTGGATCGGCCGGGCGGCGGCGATCGCCGCGGCGTCCGACCTCGACGGGCGGGGACGCCAGACCGTGCTCACCGACGAGGTGCTCAGCGAGTTCGGCATCACCCGCACCGGCCGTGAGGTGAACGGGCGCCCCGAGGCGGTGTCCACCCTGATCCACGAGGTGTACCAGCGGCGTCCGATCGAGCTGGCCCGGCTGGCGCGCCCGGTGCTGCGCCACCCCGACGACCCGGTGGCCTCGACGATCCTCGACCTCGCCGCCAACGCCCTCACCAACACGATCACGTCACTGCTCGGTGACGACGACCTGCCGCTCGTGCTCGCGGGCGGCCTGGTCGGGCCCGCCAGCGCCCTGCACGAGCGGCTGGTGAGCCGGCTCGCCGGACGCCGGTGCCTCACCGCCACCGACGGGCTCGCAGGAGCCGCACTGCTCGCGCTGCGGCAGGCGGGCGCCGAGGCGAACCAGGCGGTGCACTCCCGGTTGGTGGCCGCGCTCGCGGCCCGCACCATCCCGGTCGGGTCGCACGCCGCCGGCCGGTAGCCGCCGGACGCCGCTCAGCGCCCCCCGCAGTAGCGGGCGAGGTGGCTGCCGGTGAGGGTGGACGCGTCGGCCACGAGCGCCGCCGGCGTCCCCTCGAACACCACCCGGCCCCCGTCGTGGCCCGCGCCCGGCCCGAGGTCGATGATCCAGTCGGCGTGCGCCATCACCGCCTGGTGGTGCTCGATGACGATGACCGAGCGTCCGGCGTCCACGAGGCGGTCGAGCAGGCCGAGGAGCTGCTCGACGTCGGCGAGGTGCAGGCCGGTGGTCGGCTCGTCGAGCACGTAGACGCCGCCCTGCTCTCCGAGGTGGGTGGCGAGCTTGAGCCGCTGGCGTTCGCCGCCGGACAGGGAGGTGAGCGGCTGTCCCAGGGTGATGTAGCCGAGTCCGACGTCGACCAGCCGCTCGAGGATGCTGCGGGCCGCCGGGAGCCGCGCCTCGCCGGAGGCGAAGAAGTCGAGCGCCTGGGTGGCGGTCATCGCCATGACCTCACTGATGTTGCGTCCGCCGAGCTGGTACTCGAGCACGGCCGCCTGGAAGCCGACGCCCCCGCACTCCTCGCAGACGGTGGTGACGGTGTCCATGAAGCCCAGCTCGGTGAAGATGAGGCCGATGCCGTTGCAGGCGGGGCAGGCGCCCTCGGAGTTCGCACTGAACAGCCCGGGCTTGACCCCGTTGGCCTTCGCGAACGCCTTGCGGATCGGGTCGAGCAGGCCGGTGTAGGTGGCGGGGTTGCTGCGCCGGGACCCCTTGATCGGCGCCTGGTCGATGGTGACGACGCCCTCGCGTCGGGACACCGAACCGTCGACGAGCGAACTCTTCCCCGACCCCGCCACCCCGGTGACGACGACGAGCACGCCGAGAGGGATGTCGACGTCGACGTCGCGCAGGTTGTGGGCGTCGGCCCCGCGGATCTCGAGGACGCCGGTGGGCGTGCGGACGGCGTCCTTGACCCGGGCCCGGTCGTCGAGGTGGCGTCCGGTGAGGCTGTCGCTGCGGCGCAGGTCGTCGACCGTCCCCTCGAAGACGATCCGGCCGCCGGCCGCGCCGGCGCCCGGCCCGAGGTCGACGACGTGGTCGGCGATCTCGATCGCCTCGGGCTTGTGCTCGACCACCAGCACGGTGTTGCCCTTGTCACGCAGTTGCCGCAGCAGCTCGTTCATCCGCTGGATGTCGTGGGGGTGCAACCCGATCGTCGGCTCGTCGAAGACGTAGGTGACGTCGGTGAGCGACGAGCCGAGGTGGCGGATCATCCGGACCCGCTGCGCCTCGCCGCCCGACAGCGTCCCGGACGGGCGGTCGAGGGAGAGGTAGCCGAGGCCGATCCCGACGAACGCGTCGAGGTGGTGCCGCAGCGAGGCGAGCAGGGGCGCGACGCTGGGCTTGTCGAGGCTCCGCACCCAGTCGGCGAGGTCGCTGATCTGCATCGCGCAGGCGTCCGCGATGCTCACCCCGGCGATCCGGGACGAGCGGGCGGCCGCGCTGAGCCGGGTGCCCTGGCAATCGGGGCAGGTCGTGAACGTCACCGCCCGCTCGACGAAGGCCCGGATGTGCGGCTGCATCGCCTCGACGTCCTTGGAGAGCATCGACTTCTGGATGCGGGGGATGAGCCCCTCGTAGGTCATGTTGATGTTCTCGATCTTCATCCGCGTGGCCTCGCGGTAGAGGAAGTCGTGCCGCTGGCGCTTGGTGAACTCCCGGATCGGCTTGTCGGGCGGGAAGAACCCGGATGACGCGTAGAGCCGGTAGTTCCACCCGCCGGTCGTGTAGCCGGGCACCTTGAGGGCTCCCTCGGCCAGGGACAGGTTCTCGTCGACGAGCTCCCGCAGGTCGATGTCGCTCACGCTGCCCGTCCCCTCGCAGCGCGGGCACATGCCGCCGGTGACGGTGTAGGTCTTCTTCACCGCCATGCTGCGGTCCTCGCCGCGGTCGACGGTGATCGCGCCGCCGCCGTGCACGGTGGGGACGTTGAACGCATAGGCCTGCGGCGACCCGATGTGCGGCGTCCCCAGCCGGCTGAACAGGATGCGCAACAAGGTGTTGGCGTCGGTGACCGTTCCCACCGTGGAGCGGATGGTCGCCCGCATCGGCTCCTGGTCGACGATGATCGCCGTGGTGAGCCCCTCGAGTACGTCGACGTCCGGGCGGGACAGCGTCGGCATGAAGCCCTGGACGAACGCGCTGTAGGTCTCGTTGATGAGCCGCTGCGACTCGGCGGCGATGGTGCCGAAGACCAGGGAGCTCTTGCCCGACCCCGACACCCCGGTGAACACCGTGAGCCGGCGCTTCGGCAGCTCGAGCGAGACCTCCTTGAGGTTGTTCTCCCGCGCCCCGTGCACCCGGATGACGTCATGGCTGTCGGCGGCCGGGCGGGCGTCCCGGCGCGGGTCCGGTTCGGGGGCGGACGGAGAATGCACGTTAGGGTCCCCTCACTTGCGGCGACGGTCGAGCGTGATTCTGCCACCGGCGTCCGGTTGTGACGAGGCGCCCTGGCGAGCGGACGTTCCCGGCGGCCGGGACGCCAAAACGTGCACCACCTGCCACTCGATGGCCTGACAGGCGGGTGTGTGGCAGGTGGGGCCAATTTCGCAGAAACGGGGCGAGGAAGGCCGACGGGCCGGCAGGCCTCACACCGCTCGCCCGCACCGGGCTCGCGGTCAGAGCACCTGGAGGCCGAGGGTGCCGCGGAGTGATTCGAGGTACCCGTCGGACGCCGTCCACTCCCGCTCGGCTCGCGCCCGGTTCAGGCGGGCCGGGAGCCCGAGCCGCTCGACGGTCGCGGCGTTGGCCGGCACGGCGAGGAACTGGCCGAGGTCGTGGATGGCCCGGTCGAGGGCGCGGACGTCGGCGTCCCGCTTCGCTGCGAGCCGCTCCGCGTACCAAGCCGAGGAGAGGACGGCGTCCCGGGTGAACATGGCCCGGAACGCGGGGTCGTCGAGGGTGCGGCCCTCGCGGGTGACCCCGTCGGCCATGATCTCGAGCAGCGCGCGCAGCGGCGGGATGGCGAGCCCGACCGTGCCGTCGGCGAAGTAGGCCCGGGCGACCCGCTGGTGGGTGGCGACGATGGTGTCGAGGGAGTCGGCGAAGATGCCCATGTCCTGTGTCTCGGGCCGGAGCATGGCCTCGTCGAACACCGCGTGCGGGTGCATGAAGATGCGGCCGAAGTAGGTGGTGGCGAACTTGCGGGTCATCCGGTAGCCGAGGCGGCTCGCGAGCACCCGGCGTCCGTCGTGCTCGAGGTCGGTGAGCCGCTCGAGGGCACCGCTCGCGATGAGCGCGCCGGCGTCCCGCTCGGCCGGCGTCATGCGGGAGAACACCTCGGGGACGAGCAGGCTGAAGTCGTGGTCGATCCGCACGTGCGGCCCGACGTAGCCCGCGCACGAGACCCAGCCGTCGTAGCCGGAGAGCGCGTAGGAGAGGAAGGCGGCGTTGAGGTCGATGATCGCCGGCAGCGCGTTGAACGGGCCCTTGGTGAGGGCGCCCTCGGAGCCGGCGCCGGTGGTCGAGGGGGACTTCCCGGTCATCGAGCTGATGAACTCCATGAACAGTTCGGGCAGTTCGAGGTAGTGCAGGGGGTTGAACGGGCACAGCGCCGGGACCCCGGGTTCGGGCGGGTTGTTGCGGCGTCCGGCGGCGACGACGTCGACCGGCAGCGGCAGCGGTTCGCCGGTGGGACACCGTGCCTGCAGGTGCGCCGCGAGGTCGGACGCCGCGGTCGCCAGCGGGTCGGCGAGGTCGGGACGCTGCTGCAGGTAGCGCGGGTTCTTCGACGGCCGCCCGTCGACCAGCCGCGGCTCGGCCGACGAGACGACGTACGCCGGCGACGCGTCGTCGGGCTCGTCGGCGAAGCGGGCGATGAGGTCGCGCATCGGCGCGGTGAACGCGCTGAACGACACGGCGTCGTCGCGCATCTCGCGGGCCTCGGCGTGGGTGAGCGGCTGGAAGTTCGACAGGAAGGTGCCCGGCGTGGCGATGTCGCGCTCGGCCTGCCGGTCGTAGCCTCGGTGGATCGCGTCGTCGGGACGCTGGAACAGCAGCGACTCGCAGTTCTCGACGTACTTGCGGGAGGGCCCCGCGGACGCCGGCAGCACGACGCTCGCGGTGATGTCGTCCTCGGTCTGCACCTTGACCGCGGGGTGGAAGTCGGGCCGCAGGGTGAACAGCCGCCACGAGCCGTCGGCCTCGAAACCGACCCGCAGCATCGTCGTCATGATCTTGTCGCCGTCGAGACGCACGAAGTTGCCGAGCCGGTCGTTGATGCGGGCGACGGTGAAGTGCTCGCGCCAGTCGTCGCCCCACTCCGGGCGGGCGAACCGCTTGACGGTGAAGACGAGTTCCTTGATGTACTGCGGGATCGCCTCCAGGAAGGCGTTGTAGTCGTCGGTGAAGTCGGGCGCGGGCGTGAACAGCTTGATGACCGAGCCCATGCTCCGCTCGCGGCTGAGCACCGAGCGGTGGTCGCTCGTGTCGCCGCTGGCGAACCGGCCGGAGTAGTCGCGCTCGAGCAGGGACGCCACCTGGTCCATGTCGGCGTCGAAGTCGGGGCTGTAGAGGTTGCCGAAGATGAAGGCGTCCGCGATCGCCTTGCTGATCTCGCTCTTGCCGCCACCCGACACCGTGGAGGGCTTGTGGCAGGTGGTGGAGGTGGGCGAGACGCCGACCAGCGTCCACTGGGTGGGGTCGGCGGCGAGGGGCTGCATGAAGACCCGGTACCCGTCAGGGGTGAAGTAGGTGCGGTCGGCCCGCAGCCGGACGCCGCGCCGCCCCCCTGACGCGTCGGTCCAGCCGATGCTGCGCTCGTCGAGGCTGAACGTGGGGTTCTGCGGCACGAGCACGAACTCCGGGTGCAGGGCGTCGACGGCGTGCCCCTCCGGCTGGCGGACGAAGCGGTGCGGGTCGCGCTCCAGCACCTCCTCGATGCTGTGGCCCGGGTCGGAGTAGCTGTCGGCGAACCGCCTGCCGAGGGCGTAGCTCGGGAAGACCCGCGCGCCGCCGGAGTGCTCCTCCTCGGCGTTGCCCAGCAGGTTTGCCGAGTAGCTGATCTGTGTCTTCACCTCCTTCTTGCAGTAGCCGAAGTAGTTGTCGGCGATCACCGTGACGATGACGCCCCGCGCGTCGCGCGCACACACCTTGAACGCCCGGCCGCCGTTGTACGGCTCGGCGTCGTCGCGGTAGCACATGCCGTCGCGGCGCTGCCGCTCGGTGGCGTCGTCCCACCGCGGCAGGCCGAGCGACTTCTTCGTCGCGCGGGTGAGGTGCGGGGCGAGGATGACGCAGCCGGTGTGCCCGGTCCAGCCGGCCGGGTCGAGCGCCGCGTCGTTGTCGCTGAGGTAGGGGTCGCCGCCGTTGCCGAACACGCTCTCGACGAAGTCGAGGTTGGAGACCAGGCCGCCGGGGACGATGAACCGGATCTCCATCCGCTTCTCCGGCGTGAGTCCGGCGACCGCGGGCTGCACCAGCGGACGCAGCAGCAGCGAGACGAAGCAGCGGGCAGGCGTGTCGGAGGTGCTGGTGTACGGAAGCGTCTGGGCGTCGTCGGGAGGCTGCACGGCGAGGTCGAGCAGCCGGGCGAAGACGTCGCGGGGCACCGCGAGCTTGTCGTCCGGGATGGGCAGGCCGCCCTCGGCGATGTGGAACACCCCCGCCGTGGTGCGGCGGTCGTTGGCGGGGTTGTGCAGGACGCCGTTCGCCAACCGGTAGCTCGACACCAGGTCGGAGGCGAACTGGTCGGCGTCCCGGGGCAGGCTGAGTTCGCGGGCCAGACCGGGCCGGTCGAGGACGAGCGTGCGGCGGGGGAGCTGCGGCCGCACCGGCGCGTCGGCCAGGTAGTCGTCGAGGAACGTCTGGATGCGGTGGTCGGCAGCGCAGGGCCGGTACTCCAGCCGCCGGTTGAACTCCAGTTGCCGCGCGACGAGGGGCGCGACCAGGCTGTCGGGCTCCGCCTCCGCGAGCCCGAGCAGCGCGAGCCGCAGGGTGATGGCGTCGGTGAGCGGGGACGTGGCCATGCCTCAGTATCCAGCGGGGTTCGCGCCCCGGATCGGTGGGTCTGGATAGGTCTCGGGGGGCGACAACGAGCCGCTGAGGAACGGCCCGCGCGACAATCGGGAGATCGCCGAGCGGGTGGACCGGGGATGTGTTTCCATCGTCCTATGAGCACGTCCCCTCTCCCGCGGCAGGACTTCGAGGCCGCCCTGGCCACCCGCAAGGAGCTCGGGCCCACCTACGAGAACGAGCTCGTCGACTCGTTCGTCGACAAGGTCGAGGCCGCCCTCGTCGCCCGCGGCCAGCAGCCCCAGCTCCCCGCAGTGCCGCAGGCCGGCGGCGTCCCGGCGGGCGGCCGGATCGCGGCCGCCATCGTCAGCGTCGTTATGGCGATCCCGCTCACCGCGATCACCCTGGGGGAGCACTCCCTGCTCGCCATGATCATCGTCTGGGTGGGCCTCATCAGCATCAATGCCGCCCTCGCCGGCGGCGGCCGCTCCGGTTCGGGCCACTGACCGGACGCCGGCACCGCCGGGCCGGTGTTTATGGTGGGATCGAACTAATCATCCGACCGCCAGTTAAGGACGTCCATGGCCCGCTTCGATTTCGCCCCTGACGAGTTGCGCCGGTACCGACCGGAGGTGACCGAGCCCGAGGATTTCGACGCCTTCTGGGCGCGCACGCTGGAGGAGTCGCGGCAGCTGGCCCGGCCCGCGACCCTGACCCGGGTCGACTCGCCGTTGACGCTCGTCGAGGTGCACGACCTCGAGTTCTCCGGGTTCGGGGGTGACCGGGTGCGGGGCTGGGTGATCGTCCCGGCCGGTGCCACCGAACCGCTGCCGGCCGTTGTGCAGTTCGTCGGGTACGGCGGTGGCCGGGGGTTTCCGCAGGAGAACCTCACCTGGGCGAGCGCCGGGTACGTGCACGTGGTGATGGACACCCGTGGTCAGGGCAGCGCGTGGGGCACCGGGGGCGACACCCCCGACCCGCACGGGTCCGACCCGGCCTACCCGGGGTTCATGACCAAGGGCATCACCAGCCCCGACGACTACTACTACCGGCGGGTGTTCACCGATGCGGCGCTGCTCATCGACGCGGTCCGTGAGCTGCCCTCGGTCGACGCGGCCCGGGTGAGCGTGACCGGTGGCAGCCAGGGCGGCGGGATCGCGATCGCCGCCGCCGGGCTGGTGCCGGGGCTGGTCGCGGCGATGCCCGAGGTGCCGTTCCTGTGCCACTTCGAGCGCGCGGTCGGTCTCACCGACAACTTCCCCTACGCCGAGATCGTCAAGTACCTGGCGGTGCACCGCACCAGCGTCGAGCAGACCTTCGCCACCCTCGCCTACTTCGACGGGGTCAACTTCGCCAAGCGGGCGAGCGCCCCGGCCATCTTCTCGGTCGGACTGATCGACCCGGTCTGCCCGCCGTCGACGGTGTACGCGGCCCGCAACCACTGGGCCCGCGGCGAGCAGGACGCCGACATCGTCGAGTACGCCTTCAACGAGCACGAGGGCGGTCTGGCCTACCAGTGGGAACACCAAGCCACCTGGCTGGCGGCCCGGCTCCAGGGGCACGGGTCGTCGCAGCCCGGCTGAGCTGCTCGGCGTCCCACTCACGCCGGCGAAAGAAACGAATGGCGCGCCCCAAGGGGCGCGCCATTCCTCGTTACCGGGTCGGTTCCGGCGGCGTACGTTCGCGACGTTGCCGCAGGAACCGGACCGCGCGCCCGGCCGCGCCGGCGGCGCCGGCCGGGGGGACCGCCCCGCCTCCGTCAGGCGCCCGCCCGCGGCTGCCGCTCGTGGGGGAGCTGGTGCTCCTCGAGTTCGTGCAGCATCCCCTCGCGGCTCGGCGCCTCGTGCGCGGCGTCCCACCGGTCGTCGACCGGGAAGCCCTCGAGTCCCGGGGTCGGCTCGACTCCGTGCCCGGGGAGCGCGACTCCCCGGTTCGCCGTGTAGACGACCGCCCCGATGCCGATGACCGCGGCGATCCCCGCGATGACGAAGCGGGCCGAACTGGGGGTGCCGGACATCGCGGACATCGAGACGACGCTGGGGGCGATGAGCACCGAGACGAGGTTCATCACCTTGAGGAGCGGGTTGATCGCGGGGCCGGCGGTGTCCTTGAACGGGTCGCCGACGGTGTCGCCGATCACCGTGGCGGCGTGCGCGTCGGAGCCCTTGCCGCCGTGGTGGCCGTCCTCGACGAGCTTCTTGGCGTTGTCCCAGGCGCCGCCCGAGTTGGCGAGGAAGACGGCCATCAGCGTGCCGACGGTGATCGCCCCGGCGAGGTAGCCGGCGAGGGCGGGGGCTCCGAGCCCGAAGCCGACGGCCACGGGCGCGGTGATGGCGAGCAGTCCGGGGGTGGCGAGCTCGCGCAGCGAGTCGCGGGTGCAGATGTCGACCACCTTGCCGTACTCCGGACGCCCGGTGCCGGCCATGATGCCGGGGATCTCGGCGAACTGGCGCCGCACCTCGAAGACCACCGCGCCGGCCGCCCGGCCCACCGCGGAGATGGCCAGCCCGGAGAACATGAAGACGACCCCGCCGCCGATCAGCAGTCCGACCAGCGTCCCGGGGGAGAACACCACCGAGTGCGCCTCGAACTGCGCGTAGGTGGCCCCGAGCACGGTCTTGATGGCGTCGGTGAACGAGCCGAACAGCGCCGTGGCGGCGAGCACGGCGGTCGCGATGGCGATGCCCTTGGTGATCGCCTTGGTCGTGTTGCCGACGGCGTCGAGCTCGGTGAGGATCTGGGCGCTCTCGCCGTGCACGTCGCCGGACATCTCGGCGATGCCCTGGGCGTTGTCGGCGACCGGGCCGAAGGTGTCCATCGCGACGATGACGCCGACGGTCGTGAGCAACCCGCAGCCGCTGAGCGCGATCGCGAACAGCCCCACGATGCCGATGCCGCCGATGAAGTAGGCGACGGCGACCGCGGCGGCGATGACGAACGCGGTGAACACCGACGACTCGAGCCCGACCGAGATGCCGGACAGGATGACTGTGGCGGCGCCGGTGAGTGAGGTGCGCCCGACCTCCTGCACGGGGCGGTCCTCGGTGCCGGTGTAGAAACCGGTGAGCGCGAGGATCACCGCGGCCAGGACGATGCCGACGACGACGCTCACGGAGGCGACGAGGCGCGGATCGTTGGTGGGGCCCGCCGAGGCGCTCATCCCGAGGGCGGCGAAGCTGCTGGGCAGGTAGGTGTAGGACGCGACGACGCTCAGCACTGCCGCGACCACGGCGGAGCTGTAGAAGGCACGGTTGATCGTGCGCAGTCCGTTCTCGTTCGCCCGGGCGCGGGTGAGCGCGACGCCGACGAGGGCGGTGAGCACGCCGATCCCGGTGATGATGAGCGGGAACACCAGTCCGTC
>DATAKK010000015.1:0-75258 GCA_036261615.1 Propionibacteriaceae bacterium
GTCGTCGCCGGGACGCCGGTCGCCTCCGAGGCGCCCTGGATGGTGAGCATGGGACGAGCGCTGTTCGGCATCACATTCCTCCCACAGCTGAGACCCTTGTCATCGTCGTACCCCGACGCGGAGAATTCCTTCAACGTCACCATATCGCAAACGTTCAGCTATTGCGTAGAAGGTTTGTCGAATGTAGTGTCGGCCTCACCCGGAAGGTTCCGCTTCCGGAGCCGTCGGCTCAGGCCTCGACCGCTGAACGGAGTAGCGATGACTCTCTCCTACCTGACCCCCAAGGCCGCCTCGCCCGCCGCGATCCGCACCCGGGTCCGCGTCCCCGTCCGGTTCTCCGACGGCTACGCCACGGTGGCCGACGTGTTCACCTTCCACGATCTCGCGGACGGGCGCGAGCACCTGGCGCTGGGGCTCGGCGACTGGGAGGGCGCTGTCGCCCGCGCGGCGTCCGGGGGCGAGGCCCCGCTGGTGCGCCCGCACAGTGAGTGCATGACCGGCGACGTCTTCGGGTCCCAGCGCTGCGACTGCGGACCCCAGCTCCGCGAGGCCGTCGAGCGCATCGCGGACGCCGGCGGCTTCCTGCTCTACCTGCGCCAGGAGGGCCGGGGGATCGGGCTCTACGCCAAGCTGGACGCCTACGCCCTGCAGGACTCCGGCCTCGACACCTACGAGGCCAACCTGGCCCTCGGCCGCGGCGAGGACGAGCGCGACTACGAGGTGGCCGCGCAGATGCTGCTGGGCCTCGGCGCCGAGCGCATCCGGCTGCTGAGCAACAACCCCGACAAGGCCGCCCAGCTGCGCGAGCGCGGCGTCGCCGTCGACGAGCAGGTGGCGACCGGCGTCCACGTGTCGGCGGCCAACCTGCGCTACCTCGCCACCAAGCGCGACCACACCGGCCACACCCTCGACCTCGGACGGGTCTCCTGACCACCGAGCCCCCCGGACGCCGGCGTCCGCACGTCACCTGGTCGTACGCGGCCACCCTCGACGGGAGGAGCGCGGCGTCCGACGGCACCAGCCGGTGGATCTCGAGTCCGGCGGCGCTGCGGGACACCCACCGGCTGAGGTCCGAGTGCGACGCGATCGTCGTCGGCACCGAGACCGTGATCGTCGACAACCCCGCGCTCACCGCCCGGGACGCCGACGACCTGCCGCTGGCGCGCCAGCCGCTCCGGGTGGTCATGGGCCTGCGCGAGCTGGACCCCGGGCTCCGGGTCTTCGACGGCGCCGCCGAGACGATCCGGCTGCGCACCCGCGACCCCCGGGCCGCGGTGGACGAGCTGGCCGCGCGCGGTGTCCGGCGGGTGCTGCTCGAGGGCGGGCCGACGCTGGCGGCGTCCTTTCTGCGGGAGGGGCTGGTCGACGAGGTGATCGTCTACCTTGCGCCGAAGTTCCTCGGGTCGGGACGCCCGGCCGTGGCCGACCTCGGCGTCACGACGATCTCCGAGGCGCTCGAGGGGGAGGTCACCGACATCACCGTGCTGGACGGCGGCGAGGGCGGGGCCCCGAACGTCCGGATCACGCTGAGCCTCGGCGCGACGTGAGACGATCCGCAGCGCCAACGCCCACCCGGCACGGCTAGGGCCCCAACTGCCCGCTGGCGCTGCCATTCGTCTCACATCGGGGGAGGAACCGGCCGGAGCTGGTCCCTAGGCTGGCCTCACGTGGTTCACCGCCGTCCCCAGGGAGGTCCCATGCCCATCTCGCACCGCGTCATCCTCGACACCGACATCGGCAGCGACGTGGACGACGCCCTTGCGCTCGCCCAGCTGCTCGGAAGCCCGACCGTCGAGCTGTCCGGCGTCACCACCGTCTACGGCGACACCCGGCTCCGGGCCCAGCTGGCGTCCCGAATCGCCGCGACCGCCGGCCTCCCCGTTCCCGTCTACGCGGGCCGGCGGGAGACACTCTCGGGCCGCGAGGTCTGGTGGGCCGGCCACGAAGGGACGCTGCACGAGCACCTCGACCGGGAGCCGGTGGAGGAGCGCGACGCCGTCTCCTACCTCGTCGACGAGGTGATCCACCACCCCGGCGAGGTCGATGTCGTCGCGATCGGCCCGCTCACCAACGTCGCCGCAGCGATCTCGTCCGAGCCGGCCTTCGCCCCCGCCGTGCGGCACCTGTGGATCATGGGCGGCAACTTCGGCTCCGACGAGCCCGAGCACAACGTCCGCAGCGACGTCGACGCGGCGCAGCTCGTCTTCTCGGCCGGGATCCCCACCACCGTCGCCGGTCTCGAGGTGACCACCCAGGTGCACATCGACCGGGCGAGGCTCGACCGGATCGGCGCTGCCGACGACCTCGGCCGGCTGCTGCTCGCCGAGGTGCAGCAGTGGTGGCGCTTCAACGGCACCGAGTGGAACGTCCCGCACGACCCGGTGGCGGTGCTCGCCCTGGTGGAGCCCGAGCACTTCCAGTTCTCCGAGCCCGGCCGGGTCATCGTGGACGCCGACGGCCGCACCCGGTTCGTCGCCGGGGAGGGGGACACCCGGATCGTGCTCGCCCTCGACACCGAGGTGGTGCCCGACCGGATCGTCACCGCGATCCTCACCGCCGGCGGCGAGGGACCGGAGTGAGCGCACCGGCCCTGGTTGTCGCGGGCTCTCTCAACCTCGACCTCGTGGCCACCACCGCACGCCTGCCGCGTCCGGGGGAGACGGTCGCGGACGGACGGTTCACCCGGCAGGCGGGCGGCAAGGGCGCCAACCAGGCTGCCGCCGCGGCGCGCCTCGGCGGGAGGGTTCGGATGATCGGCTGCGTCGGCACCGATGCCGAGGGCGAGTTCCTCCTCCGGGAGCTGACCACGGCCGGGGTGGACGTGTCCGGCGTCCAGCGCGGCGAGGCGGCCACCGGCACGGCGCTCATCCTCGTGGACGCCGCCGGCGAGAACAGCATCGTCGTCTGCCCCGGCGCCAACGCGCTCCTCGATCCCGACGCCGTCGACCTCGGGGACGCCGCCCTGCTCGTCCAGCTGGAGACACCCCTGCCCACCGTCGAGCGCCTCGTGCAGCGGGCCACCGGGCTGGTCGTGCTCAACGCCGCGCCGGCGCGGGAGCTCCCCGACCCACTCATCGAGCGGGCCGACCTGGTCGTCGTCAACGAGGACGAGTACGCGGCGATGCCACAGCTGCGCGGGGCCCGCCGGGTCGTGGTCACCCTCGGGGCGGACGGCGCCGCCCTCTACGAGCGGGGGACCCTGCTGCTCCAGGTGCCCGGCGTCCCGGCAAGGGTCGTCAACACGGTCGGGGCAGGCGACGCGTTCACGGCCGCCCTGACCCTCGCCCTGCTCGGCGGTGAGAGCGAGCGGCCCGCGCTCGAGCTGGCCTGCCGGGTGGGGGCGGCGGCGGTCGCGGACGAGCGGTCGCAGCCGCTTCTCCAGCCGCTCGACGCGTACCGCACGCTCATCGGGGGATGAAGTCGTACTCCTCGAAGGCGGCCACCTCCGCCTGCCAGCGGTCGCGGACGAACGCGACGTGCGCGGGATGGTGGTTGTAGCTCTCGTAGGCGTCCTGGTCGGCGAAGACCATCGAGAACTGCCAGGCGAGGTCGTTCTTCGTGCCCACCTGGCGGTTAACGGCGAAGTCCCGGACGCCGGGAATGGCGGCGAGCGTCGCGCTCGCCTCGTCGAGGAAGCGGGCCTCGGCGTCCGACCCCGGCTCGTGGGCGAGCCGGAAGACGACAGTGTGCTGAATGGGCATGCGGACTCCCGGAAGGTCGGAACGGTCGTCCCATCCCACCACGCCCCCCACCCGGAGGGCGGGGCGTCCCACCCTTGAGGGGACTCACAGCACGCGGACAGGGCGCGCGGTGCGAGAATCCGGACATGCATCCTGGCATCAGGTCGAGGGCACGTGTCGTGGTCGCGCTGGTTGTGGCGGCCGGCCTCAGCGCGTGCGGCATCGTCGGCGGGGCGGGCTCGGCACGAGGCTCCGCGTCGGCGGCCCCGTCCCCGGTCGTGCACGCGAAGGCCTGGCATTTCATCAGCCGGCCCGATCTCACCCCGCCGCTCATCACCTCGACGACCGGCGCCAACGCGTCCACGGCGCTCCCGGACGCCGCCGGCCAGGACGTGTTCCTCGGCCCGAAGGACACCGACACCGGGGTGGCGATGCAGGGCGAGCTCATCATCGACTCGACGGGCGCCCCCGTGTGGGTGAGCAACTCCGGCGTGGGCACCTTCAACTTCCGCGAGCAGACCTACCAGGGCAAACCGGTGCTCACCTACTGGGCGGGCAACTCGACGTCCTACGGGCACGGCGACGTCGTGATCCTCGACGACACGTACACCCGGATCGCCACCGTGACGACGGGCGGCGACCTCGGCCCGCACGAGGCCGACATGCACGAGAGCGAGATCACCCCGCAGGGAACCATGCTGCTCACCTCGTACCCGGAGGTGCGCGCCGACCTCAGCGGCATCGGCGGCCCGAAGGACGGCTGGGTGCTCGAGGGCGTCGCCCAGGAGGTCGACATCGCCACCGGCAAGGTGCGGTTCGAGTGGCGCTCGCTCGATCACGTGCCGGTCACCGACACCTACCAGCCGCTCAACTCCGGCGACGGCACCCAGGCCAAGCCGTTCGACTACTTCCACATCAATGCGGTGCAGATCGACGGGCCGGGCCAGGTGCTCATCTCCGCCCGCCACACTCACGCCATCTACCAGGTCGCCCGGGCCACCGGGTCGATCAGCTGGCAGCTCGGGGGCAAGCACAGCAGCTTCACCTTCGGCAAGGACGCCGCGTTCGCCTGGCAGCACGACGCCCGCCGTCAGGCCGACGGGACGATCACCATGTTCGACAACGAGGCGGCGCCCACCTCCTCCCGGGGCCTGCGGCTCAAGCTCGACATGGCCTCGATGACGGCGTCCGTGGCGGCCCAGTACCTGCCCCCGACGTCGCGGCAGGCCGCCACCCAGGGCAACGTCCAGGTGCTGCCCAACGGCAACGTGTTCGTCGGCTGGGGGCAGGAGCCCTACTACTCCGAATACACCGGGGGCGGGAAACTGCTCGCCGACGAGAGCTTCAGCCAGGGGACGAGCTACCGGGCGTTCCTCGCCCCCTGGGTCGGAAAGCCGACGGCGCCGCCGGACGCCGCGCTCACCCGCAGCGGGTCCACCGCCACCGTGTACGTGAGCTGGAACGGGGCCACCCAGGTCGCCTCGTGGCGGGTCCGCACCGGCACGAACGCCAAGGACGCGGCGTCCGTCACGACCGTGCCGCGCAGCGGGTTCGAGACCGCGATCCCCCTGCGGCATCCCGGGGCCTACATCCAGGTGCAGGCGCTCGACGCCTCGGGCGCGGTGCTCGGCAGCGTCGTCGTCAGGTAGCCGGCGTCCTCGGTCTCTGCCGGATGTGAGACAAAAGCCGGGAGGGATGCGGGGTTCGTGCACAAACTGGCACCGAGTCCCGATCCCTCCCGGCATTCGTCTCACTCGGGCGAGGGTCTCGCCCCCGGCGTCACACCCAGACCGGCACGCGCCCCTCGGGGTAGCGCTCGCCGAAGGCGCCGTGCGGCAGGATCTCGTGGATGCGGTCGAGGTCGTCCTGGCCGAGGCTCACGTCCGCGGCGCCCAGGTTCTCCTGCAGCCGGATGAGGCTGCGCGTGCCGGGGATCGGCACGATGTCGTCGTCCTGGGCGAGCAGCCACGCGAGCGCCAGTTGCGCCGGCGTGATGCCCTTCTCGGACGCCAGCGCGCTCAGCGCGTCGATGGCCCGCTTGTTCTTCTGGAAGTTCTCGCCCTGGAACCGCGGGTTGTGCCGGCGGAAGTCGTTCTCGTCGTACTCCTCGGCCGGCTTGACCGCCGAGGTGAGGAAGCCGCGTCCGAGCGGGGAGTAGGGGACGAACCCGATGCCCAGCTCGCGGACGGTGGGCAGGACGGCGTCCTCGACCCCGCGCTCGAAGATCGAGTACTCGGTCTGCAGCACCGAGACCGGCTGGACGGCGTGCGCGCGGCGCAGGGTCTCCGGGCCCGACTCGCTCAGCCCGAAGTAGCGCACCTTGCCCTCGTCGATGAGCTCCTTGACCGCGCCGGCGACCTCCTCGACGGGCACGTTGGGGTCGGGGCGGTGCTGGTAGAAGACGTCGATGTGGTCGGTCTGCAGGTAGCGCAGGCTGTTCTCCGCGACCTGCTTGATGCGCTCGGGACGGCTGTCGGGTCCCATCGCGTTGCCGGCGTCGTCGTAGCGGAAGCCGAACTTGGTCGCGATCACCACCTCGTCGCGGAACGGCTTCACCGCCTCGCCCAGCAGCATCTCGTTGGAGCCGTTGCCCCGGTTGTAGAGCTCGGCGGTGTCGAACAGGGTGACCCCGAGGTCGTGGGCCCCGCGGATCACGCCGATGTGCTCGTCCTTGCTGCCGCCGCTGCCGTAGAAGGCGGTCATCCCCATGGTGCCGAGGCCGATCTCGCCGACCTCGAGTCCCTGCTGTCCGAGCGTGCGGTGCTTCAGCATGCGTGTCTCCTTCGCGCTGTGGCGGGACGCCGGCGTCCGTGGCCCCCGGGTGCGTCCTGACTGGTGGGATGCGGTCCGCTCTCCACCCTAGGTGGCTGCCCCAGGGGCGGGGGAGGTCACGCCTGGCCGAGACCGCCCCCTCACTCGACCCGGCCAGGCGGGACACCCCCGAAACTCTCCGGCGCGGCGATGAGGTCGCGCCAGGAAGTGATTGAAGTTTAAATGGCATGCTTGGGCGGCGCCAAGCGCTGTCCACAAGGTGAATCAAAGCTTGGACAGAGCGGTCTTCGACGGCGTCCCAACGACAACGTTCGACGTTTTCCACCGAGTTCAGGGGAAAACGTCGAACGTTGTCGAGGTCAGGCGCGCGGGGTCACCAGCGCGGGTGCACGTGCTCCCGGATGAGGTCGTCGTAGACCTGCTCGCAGGCGGCCAACTGCTCCTGCGTGAGCGGTGCGAGGGACGCCGCGGCGGCGTTCTGCTCGGCCTGGCTCACCCTGCTCGCGCCCGGGATGACGGTGGTGACCCCGGGCTGGTCGATGATCCAGCGCAGCGCGAACTGGGCCATGCTGGCGTCCGCCGGCACGACGCCGCGGAGCCGGTCGACGGCCTCGAGTCCCACCTCGTAGGGAACGCCGGAGAACGTCTCGCCCTGGTCGAACGCCTCCCCGTGCCGGTTGTACGTGCGGTGGTCGTCGGCGCTGAACGTCGTGTTCGCGCTGAACTTGCCGCTGAGCAGGCCGGACGCCAGCGGCACCCGGGCGATGATGCCGACGCCCTTGGCCGCGGCCATCGGGAGCACCTGCTCGAGCGGCTTGCGGCGGAAGATGTTGAAGATGATCTGGATCGAGGCGACGTGCTCGTGCTGCATCGCGGTGAGGGCCTCGTCGACGGTCTCGACCGAGACGCCGTAGGCCCTCATCCGGCCGTCGGCGACCATCTCGTCGAGCCATTCGTAGACCCGTTCGTCGCTGTAGACCGGCGTCGGCGGGCAGTGCAGCTGCACGAGGTCGAGGGTGTCGACGCCGAGGTTCTCGCGGGAGCGGTCGTTCCACGCGAGGAAGTTGTCGCGGTTGTACTCCTGCGGCTCGTGCGGGTTCGCGCGCCGTCCCATCTTGGTGGCGACGACGATCGAGGGGTCGCGGCGCTCGGCGATGAAGCGCCCGACCAGGCGCTCGCTGCGTCCGTCGCCGTAGACGTCGGCGGTGTCGAAGAAGGTGACGCCGGCGTCGGCGCCGGCCGTGAGGATGTCGAGCGCGGCCTGATCGGACACGTCGCCCCCCCAGTCGCCGCCGAACTGCCAGCAGCCCTGGCCGATCACACTGACGTCGCGGCCGGTGCGGCCGAGGGTGCGGGATTCCATGGTCATGGTTCTCCTCGTCGAGTCGGGTGGCCACGCATGTGACCGGTCACGCGCCAGCGTAGTGGGTCAGTCGTCGCGCAGGGACGCGAGCAGTCCGGCGTCCGGACGCCGCACGGCGGCGACGAAGTCGGGGTCGGCCGAGGACACGCGCTCCATCTCGCCGGGGTCGTCGCAGCGGCACAGGGACACGCTCGCCGCGGCGTCCCCCAAAGTCACCGGACGCCAGGTGCCGCCGGCGTCCACCCAGCGGCGCAGCCGCTCGAGGGCGGACGCCGTCACGCCACGTGGACGCCGGCCGCGCCCAGCTCGACGACGAGGTCGTCGAGGTCCTCGGGGTGCACCGCCGCGGTGAGGTCGGTGAACACCGCGGTGGTGAAGCCGGCCTGCTGGGCGTCGATGGCCGTGGCCTTGACGCAGTAGTCGGTGGCGATGCCGACGACGTCGACGTCGGTGATGCCGCGGGCCGTGAGCCACTCGGCGAGGGGAGTGCTGCCGTCGCTGGCGGCCCGGCCCTCGAACCCGGAGTAGGCGGCCTCGTGCTCACCCTTGCGGAACACCTCGCTCACGTGGTCGAGCGCGCGCAGCAGGTTCTTGTGGAAGTCGGCGCCGTGCGAGTCGGCGCGGCAGTGCACGGGCCACGAGCCGACGTAGTCGGGATCGTCGCTCCAGTGGTCGCCCGGGTCGACGTGCCAGTCGGCGGTGGCGACGATCTCGTCGAAGTCGTCGCGCCGCTCCTCGACGAGGTCGGAGATCGCGGTGGCGACCGCCGCGCCCCCTTCGACCGCGAGGCTGCCCCCCTCGCAGAAGTCGTTCTGGACGTCGACGATGATCAGTGCCCGCTTCGTCATTCCGCCAGTGTGCCATCGGCGTCCGGACGCCGGGAAGGGAACGCCGGACCCGCCGAGCCTCAGCCCCAGACGCCCGAGCTGCCGCGCCGGTGCGACCCGACGAGGTGGGTGTCGACGATGCCGATCGCCTCCATGAGCGCGAACATCGTCGTCGGCCCGACGTGGGCGAAACCACGGGACTTGAGCGCCTTCGACAGGGCCACCGACTCCGGCGAGCTGGTGGGGATCTCGGCGTAGCTGCGCGGAGCCGGGGTGCTGTCGGGGCGGAAGCCCCACACGAACTCGGCGAGCCCGCCGGCGTCCCGGAGCTCGAGGGTGGCGCGGGCGTTGGTGATGGTGGCCTCGATCTTGCGGCGGTTCCGGACGATGCCGGCGTCCGCGAGCAGCCGGGCGGTGTCGGCGTCCCCGTAGCGGGCGACGCGGTCGGGCTGGAAGTCGTCGAACGCCGCCCGGAAGTTCTCGCGCTTGCGCAGGATCGTCGACCACGACAGCCCCGACTGGAACGCCTCGAGCGAGAGCCGCTCGAACACCCCGCGCTCGTCGCGCACCGGCATGCCCCACTCGGTGTCGTAGTAGCCGCGCAGCAGCTCGTCGGACGCCGCCCAGCTCGGCCGGGCGAGCCCGTCGGGTCCGACGACGAGGTCGGGGGAGTCAGGCATCGCGGTCCTCGGTTCGAATCTGCAGGCGAGGACGGGGGGTGAGGGCCGTTCCGGCTGTCACCCCCGTGGCTCGCCTGCACTTTCGGCAGTTGCGCGCGCTCATCGGTAGGAGACGGCGTCCTCGTCGGGGTTGTCCTCGTCGACGTACATCCCAGGCGCGTCGATGATCAGCCCGCTGCCGCCGGCGGCGTCCGAGAGGTGCGCGGGCGCGATGGCCCGGGCGAGGTGCCACAGGATCACCACGGCGAGGGTGCCCAGCGCGATGCCGCTGAGGGTGAAGTTGCTGGTGAACTTGAGCGAGACGTTGCCGATGCCGATGATCACGCCGGCGGCGACCGGAACGAGGTTGACCGGGTTGCCGAAGTCGACGTGGTTCTCCTTCCAGATCTTCGCGCCGAGCAGGCCGATCATGCCGTAGAGCACCACGGTGATGCCGCCGAGGACGCCGCCCGGGGTGGCGCTGATGACGGCGCCGAACTTGGGGGAGAAGCCGAACAGGATCGCGACGAGCGCGGCGACGACGTAGGCCGCCGTCGAGTAGACCCGGGTGGAGGCCATGACGCCGATGTTCTCGGCGTACGTCGTGGTCGGGCCGGCGCCGACGGCGGTGGCGAGCACCGAGCCGAGGCCGTCGGCGGCGATGGCGCGTCCCATCACCGGGTCGAGGTTGTGGCCGGTCATCTCCGCGACCGCCTTGACATGCCCGGTGTTCTCGGCGATGAGCGCGATGACCACGGGCAGCGCGATGAGGGCGAAGCCGAAGCTGAAGCTCGGGGTGTGGAAGCCGACGATGTTGCCGGGAGCGCCGAACTTCCAGCTGCCGAGGTCCGTGTGCGGCGGCAACCCGAACCAGTGGGCAGCGCTGACGTTGCCCCAGCTGATCCGGTAGGCGTGCGTCACGGTGCCGTCGGACGCCGTCCGGGCCACCGGGCCGAACACGCGGTCCTCGACCGCGCTGAGCAGGTAGCCGAAGACCAGCGACAGGAAGATCGCGATCCGGCCGAGGAACCCGCGCAGGCCGACGCTGAGGCCGACGACGACGAGCATGACGATGAACGCGGTCCACTGGTCCTGCGGCCAGTAGACCCCGGCCACGACGGGCGCGAGGTTGAACCCGATGAGCATGACCACGGCGCCGGTGACCACCGGCGGCAGCACCCGGTGCACCACGCCCGAGCCCATGAAGTGGATGATCAGGCCGATGATGAACAGCGTCACCCCGACCACGAGCAGGGCCCCGGTGACCTGGTTCGGCTTGCCGCCCTGCGCGTAGATCGCCGTGGCGACGCCGACGAAGGACGCCGACGAGCCCAGGTAGCTGGGCACCCTGTTCCGCGTGACCAGCAGGAACACCAGGGTGGCGATGCCGCTCATCATCACCGCGAGCTGCGGGTTGAGGCCCATGAGCAGCGGGAAGACGAAGGTCGCCCCGAACATCGCGACGACGTGCTGGGCGCCCAGGCCGACCGTCTTGCCCCACGTGAGCCGCTCGTCGGGGGCGACCACGGCTCCCGGTTCGAGGACGCCGTTGTTGTGCAGTTTCCAGGAGAGCGGCCAGGCCATGGTGGGTCCTTCGCGGCAGGGATCACCCCGGCATGGCGCGCGGGGTCGGCGTCATCCTAGTGGTCACCCGGGCGCGCCGATCCACCCCTCCCGACACCGTGGGGGAGTCCCCGGCGTCGCCGTCGGATGCTGCGCGCTCGGGACGCCGCGCAGCGCCTTCCGCGCCCGTTGAGCCGGACTTCCCCGAGATCCGCACGGCCTGCGTCCACACGCCCTGAGGAGGGCGGACCCATGCAGGCGGTGCACGTCCCGGGGATCGGCTGCCGGACGCCGCACGGGTGCCGGCGCTGCCGCGGCGGGTGGCGTCACACGGGATCCCTACCCGGCGGCCTTGGGCACAGGCGAGCCCGCCGCTGACCACGTCGTGAGACTCCGGATAGTGACCGTTGACATACTTCCTTACCTTCAGATAGAAAGTTTCATGCCCACACGGGCTCCCTCAAGGACGAGTAGGAAGCGGACGGACGTGACACGCGACGACACGAAGAACTCCTTCAGCCGGCGTTCGCTGTTGAAGGTGGCGGGTGCGGCGATTCCGGCGGTGGGCGTGAGCAGCCTGCTGGAAGGCTGCGGCGGCAGCTCCAACGCATCGAACGGGCCGGCGACGGTGCGGCTCTGGAGCTGGTACACGGAGATGCAGGACACCATCCCCAAGGTCATCAAGGACTTCGAGGCGAAGAACCCCAACATCAAGATCGAGAACCGCATCTTCGGCACGCCCGATCAGTACCTCCCGGCCCTGACCGCCGCGGTTTCGGGCGGCGACGTCCCGGAGATCTTCGCCCCGCACGTGCGGGCGATCACCTACGGCGAGCAGGGGATCTCGGCCGACCTCATCAAGGATCTCGGGTCGGACTTCCTCAAGCAGTTCTTCCCGTCCACCAACCAGGAGTACACGAAGAACGGCAAGCAGTACGCGGTCGGGTGGGAGGCCCAGACCTTCGGCATCTTCTACGACCCCGCGGCGTTCGCCAAGGCGGGCGTCAGCGGCGAGCCGGAGACCTGGGACGACCTCATCCACGTCGCCGCCAAGGTGAACGCCACCGGCATGTCGTCGGTATCGATGAGTTGCGACCCGGGCACCAGCGCCCTCGACTTCTTCCTGCCGCTCATTACCCAGGTGACCGACGACCCGACCTGGTACCTCAAGCTCGACCAGTTGCAGAGCGGATACACCTACACCAGCCAGCCCGTCGTCCAGGCGCTGCAGCTCACCGACAAACTGGTCAAGGCCAAGGTGTTCCAGCCCGGCACGACCGGCACCTCCGGCGACCAGGCCTCGCAGCTGTTCTACACCGGCAAGGCCGCCATGTTCTTCGCCGGCTCCTGGACGCCGTCGGGGCTCATCAAGAACGCCTCCCCGGCCTTCGTCAAGCGGTACAAGATCATGCCGACCCCCGCGATCAAGAGCGGGGCACGGCACTGGACGGCCGACCAGGCCGGCGCCGGGTGGGCCGTGTCGGAGACCAGCAAGAACAAGGACGCGGCGCTGACGTTCCTCAAGTACCTCTACTCGACCGACGTCTACTCGAAGCTCATGAACGCGTCCAACGCGATGCCGTCGACCCAGGCGGGCGTCGACGCGATCACCGAGCCGCACCTCAAGCTGATGGCGGGATGGCTCAAGGACGGGTGCCCGCACATCCCGTTCGGCTCGGGATCGTCGACGGCGGGCGACCCACTGCAGAAGATCTTCGACCAGACGGCGTCACCGGCCCAGGTCGCCCAGGACATGCAGTCGGCGGTCACGAACGCCCGCGGGTGAAGGGCGGGGACCAGATGACGATTCTCCCCGTCGCCGGCCGGGCCCGCGACGTGAGCAGGACAGGGGCACCTGCCCAGCTCGCCCGTCGCCGGGCCTGGCGGCTGCAACGGTCCGAACGGATCGCCGGCTTCCTG
Organism: Propionibacteriaceae bacterium; assembly: GCA_036261615.1. Taxonomy (GTDB): domain Bacteria; phylum Actinomycetota; class Actinomycetes; order Propionibacteriales; family Propionibacteriaceae; genus JAJYQH01. The sequence goes on from DATAKK010000015.1 coordinate 12,785, forward strand.
TTCGTGACGCCGATCTCGGTGCTGTTCGTGCTGTTCGTCGGCTGGCCCATCATCCGGGCCATCTACCTCAGTCTCACCCGGTGGAGCGGGTTCGGATCTCCGCAGTTCACCGGAGTGGCCAACTACACCCGGATGGTGCAGGACCCGGTCGCCGGCACGGCGTTCAGGAACACCATCTTCTTCGCGGTGCTGAGCACCGTGTTGCAGACCGTGGTGCCGCTCATCATCGCGGTGCTCCTGAACACCGTCTGGCGCGGCCTCAGCGTGGTGCTGCGCACCCTGCTGTTCGTGCCCGGGATCGTCGGCTTCGTCGTCTCCGGCGTGCTGTGGAAGCTGATCTACGATCCCAACCTCGGGACACTGAACACCACGCTGGCCAGGATCGGGGCGGCGTCCCTTCAACACCGCTGGCTGTCCGACCCCCGCCTCGTCATGTGGTCGCTGCTCGTCGTCTCGCTGTGGGGCGCGGTGGGCATGAACATGCTGATCTTCTTCGCCGGCATCCAGGGCGTCGACCACACGCTGTACGAGGCGGCGCAGGTCGATGGGGCGACCGCCTGGGCGCAGTTCCGGTACGTCACCATCCCGAGCCTGCGCATCGTCACGGCGATCGTCATCAGCCTCAACCTGATGAACGGGTTCAAGGTGTTCGACCTGGTGTACGTCATGACGGCCGGCGGTCCGAACCACGCGTCCGAGGTGTTCGGAACCTACCTGTACAGCCTCGCCTTCGGCTCGACGGCGGGCTCCATCCCGCAGCTCGGCTACGGCAGCGCCTTCAGCGTCATCGTCATGGCGCTGTGTTCGGTGGCGGTGCTCGTGCAGATGCTGCTCACGAGAATGGCACGGCGATGAGTGTCGGCAACCTCCAGGCCGGATGGGCGGCCACCAGCGGGGGACGCGGGGCCCGCTCGGCGAGCCGGCGTCCGCGCGCGGTCGCCCTGAGGTGGGTGGTCGCGATCCTGCTGCTGGCGATCTCGGCCCTCACGATCTTCCCGTTGGTGTGGCTCGTGCTCACCTCGATCCGGCCGGCCAACACCGTGTTCGGCGGCAGTTTCTTCCCCTCGTCGGTGACCCTGCACGCGTATGCCACGGCCTGGAGCAGCACCGACTTCGGTACGCACTTCCTCAATTCGCTCATGGTCACGGTCTCGACCGTGATCGGCGTGGTGATCCTCGCGACCCTGGCGGGCTACGCGTTCGCGACGCTGCGGTTCCCGTTCAAGAACGTCATCTACGTGGCACTGCTCGTGACCTTGATGATGCCGTCGACGTCACTGATCATCCCGCTGTACCTGCAGCTCAAGAGCTTCGGGCTACTCAATTCGCGCGTCGGCCTGGTGGTTCTCTATGTGTCGAGTTCCGCGCCGTTCGCGATGTTCCTCATGCGGGCCTTCTTCGAGACCCTGCCCCACGAACTGGTGCAGGCCGCCCGCATCGACACGGCGGGGGAGTTCCAGATCTTCCTGCGGGTGATCCTGCCGCTGACGCGGCCGGGGCTTGCCACGGTGGTCATCTTCCAATTCCTGTCGACGTGGAACGAATTCATCTATGCGAATACGGTGCTGCAGAACACCGGACGGCTGCCCCTGCAGCCCGTGCTGTTCTCCCTCGTCGGGCAGTATCAGACGGACTGGCCGACGCTGTGCGCCGGCCTCACGATGTCGATCGTTCCGGTCGTGGCCGTCTACGTGTGGATGCAGCGCCATTTCGTGTCCGGCATGACCATGGGTGCTGTCAAGAACTGAGCCTCACCCAGCACCGAGGCTCAACCGTCCAGGGGCGTCCCCGCCCCGTCACACTCTCCCCAGGAAAGGCCGCCATGCCCATCGAGAACATCCAGATCAATGTCACCGACGTCCCGCGGTCGGTCGCCTTCTACCGCGACCTGTTGCAGGCGGTGCCGGTGGGGGAGACCAGCACCGACCGGGCCGTGCTCGACGTGGTGACCGCCACCCTCGAACTGGTGCGGGTCGACCCGGGCGCCTCGACGTGGTCGACCGACGACCTGCAGCGCGGCTTCCGCCACATCGGCTTCAAGGTCCACGGGCTCGACGTCCTGGTCGAGCGGCTTCGCGCCGCCGGGACGCCGTTCCACCTCGACCCGCTCGAGGCCGAGGGCGACGTGCGGATCACGTTCTTCTTCGACCCCGACGGCACCCTGCTCGAACTGGTCGAGCGGGACCTCCACTACACGGAGGTCGTCGACGAGCAACTCGTCGAGGCCGAGTACGCCCTCGGGACGCCGGAACGTCCCCGCTTCGACCACATCGCCCTCACCGTGGGCGACTTCCCGGCAACCCGTGACCGCTATGGCTCGTTCGGCTTCCGCCACCACGGCACGATCCTCCAGCCGCAGGACCCCCGCGGCTTCCGGATCGACTACCTCAAGGGCGGGGACACCGTGCTCGAGGTCTTCACCTACCAGGCCGGCACCACCGCCCGGACGCCGCAGCCCGGAGTCCCGGGTTACGTCGCGGCGCGGCTTGCCGGGGGTCCCTCCGTCGACGAGGTGATCGGCCACGGACCCGATGGGCCGATCCACGCGGACGCTGACGGCTTCACCTACACGGTCCGCGGCTGATGGCGGGCACCCAGACCGGTCAGGTGACGCCAGGGTCCCCGAACTGGATGCGCACCCTCGGCGGCACGGGCCTGCGCGTCTCGGCGGTCACTGCGGGCGGCGGCCCGCTGGGGAGCATGCCCGAGCTGTTCGGCTACTCCGTCGCCGAGGACGACGCGGTCGACCTGGTCAAGGCGATCCTCGACAGCCCGATCCGCACCATCGACACGGCCAACGGCTACTCCGGCGGAGCGAGCGAACAACGGATCGGTCGCGCCATCCGTGAGCGCGGCGGCCTGCCGGACGACGCACTGGTCATCACCAAGGTCGACGCTCGCGACGGCGACTACTCCGGGCCCCGTGTCCGGGCATCCGTGGCCGAGAGCAAGGAACGGCTCGGGCTCGACCACCTGCCGCTCGTCCACCTGCACGACCCCGAGTTCCACGACTTCGAGGCGATGACCGCCACCGGCGGCGCCGTGGACACCCTGGTGAGGCTGCGGGACGAGGGCGAGGTGGGGCACATCGGCCTCGCGGGCGGAGACGTCCACGAGATGCGCCGCTACCTCGACCTCGGCGTGTTCGAGGTGCTCCTCGTGCACAACCGCTGGACCCTGGTCGACCACAGCGCCGACGAGCTGATCCACGAGGCGCGCGCCCGGGGGCTCGCCGTCGTCAACGCGGCCGTCTACGGCGGCGGGATCCTCGCCGACCCCCGCGGTGGCCACACCTCCTACGGGTACCGCCCTGCGCCCCCGGAGGTGCTGGAGGCGGTCGCGGCGATGGACCGTCTCGCGACCGAGTACGGCACCACCCTCGCGACCGCAGCGCTCCAGGCGTCCCTGCGCGACCCGCTCGTCGACACCACGGTGATCGGGTTCAGCAAGCGGAAACGCGTCGAGGCGATCGGGGCCGCCACCCGGGAGGTGCTGCCCGACACGTTCTGGCAGCAACTGGAGCGCCTCCGGCCGCCGCCTGACACCTGGCTGGACACCCGACCCCGCCACTGACCCCCGTATTCCCCGAGAACAAGGAGACCCCCATGCCACTGGTCCGCGTCGACATGCACGCCGAGTTGGCCGACAAGCAGCAAGCCCTGAGCAAGGCCATTCACGACGGCCTGGTGAGCGGGCTGCCGATGCCGGCGGACGACCTCTTTCAGATCTTCCGGCTGCACCAGCCGGGCGAACTCGTCTACACGAAGACCTTCCCGGACGCCGACCGGTCCGACATCGTCTTCGTCCAGATCCTGCTCGCCGACATCTATCAGCCGGACGACAAGCAACGCATGTACCAGCACGTCGTCGGCAACATTGCGGCGCTCGGGATCAAACCCGACAACGTGCTCATCGCGGTCACCGAGAATTCGGGTCCGGACTGGTGTGCGCCGTCGAAGGATTGGGCGCCTCAGGAGAGCGGACAGCGGGTCTGAGCCGGGCACCGGAGGCCGCCGGAAAGGCGTGAGCGGAGGCGGCCTCCGGCGCGGAATGCGCTCGCTTACACTGCACACCGACCGGACTCTCCACTGAGGGGTAACACCATGGCGCGACGACTGAAGGGAGCTTCTTCGGCCGATACCAGAAGCGCCATCCTCGACCTCATCCGCTCGAGCGGGCAGATCAGCCGCACGCAGCTCGCGGAGCGGTCGGGGCTCACCGAATCGACGATCTCCAAGGTGGTCAGGGGACTGATCGACCGGGGTCTGGTGATCGAGGGCGGCCATGGGGCGTCCACCGGCGGCAAGCGGCCGGTGCTCCTCGAACTCAACCGGTGCTCCCGCTGGGCGGTCGGGCTGTCGCTCGACTTCGCCCGCATCTCCATCGTCCTGTGCGACATCTTCGGCAACGTCGTGCACAGCGACATCCTCCGCGGCGCCGGCGACGACCCCCCGCAGCGCGTCATCGACCGGGTGTCCAGCGACCTCGCCCGGTTCCTCGAGCGGCACGAGATCGCCGCCCGCGACGTGATCGGCATCGGGGTCTCGGACGCCGGCCGCATCGACGCGTCCGGGCGCTCGCTCAGGTCGTCACGGCAGGCGTCCGGGTGGGAGGACTTCGACGTCGAAGCGGCGCTGGGGGAACGCTCGGGCCTGCCGGTGAAGCTCGAGAACGACGCGAACTGCGCCGCGCTGGGAGAGTTCTGGTCAGGCCGCATCCCGTCGGCCGACGACTTCGTCACCCTCTACATGGCGAGCGGCATCGGCATCGGATTCATCACCAACGGCGACGTCTACCGGGGAGCGTCGTCCAACGCGGGCGAGATCGGGCACCTCAGCCTCGACATCGACGGTCCCGCCTGCGACTGCGGCTCCCGGGGCTGCCTCGAGGTGCTCGCGACGCCGGCGGCCGTCGTCCGGGACGCCCGCGCGAACCCCGACCTGTGGCGTCGGGTCAGCGCCGATGGGCCACCCGAGAGCACCCGCACCGCGTTCTCGGCGATCGCCACCGCCGCCGTGGCGGGTGATGCGGATGCCGCCGCGCTCATCCGCAAGTCGGCCCGCTACGTCGCCATCGCCGTCCTCGGGCTCACCAACGTCCTCGACCTCGACCGGGTCGTGCTCGCGGGACCGGGCTTCGCGATCGCCGGCGAGATCTACCTCGAGACCGTGAGCGACACCCTCGGGCGGCTCGCGTTCATGCGCCGGGTGCACCCGGTCACGGTGCAGATGGGCGACACCGGTCCGCAGACCGCGGCGCGCGGAGCGGCGTCCGTCGTGCTCCACAGCCACCTCACGCCGCACCACGTGCGGGAGTGAGCGGGCAATGATCAGTGACGAGGCGCTCAGCGCCATGGCCCACGCCCTGACGAGGGTCGCGGGCATCGAGGCCGTCGCCCTCGGCGGCAGCCGGGCGCGGGGGACGCACCGGCCGGACTCCGACGTCGACCTCGCCCTGTACTACGACCGGACGCGGCTCGACGTCGAGGCCCTCCGCGCGCTGGCCCGCGAGCTGACCGGTCGCGACGTCGCGGTGGCCGGGCCGGGCGGCTGGGGACCCTGGGTCGACGGGGGCGCCTGGCTCGACGTGGGCGGGACGCCGGTGGACTGGATCCTGCGCGACGTCGAGCGCGTGCGAGCGCAGCGCGACCGCGCGATCCGGGGCGAGTTCGCCTTCCACAACCAGCCGGGCCACCCCCTGGGTTTCCTCGACGTGAGCTACGTCGGCGAGGCGGTGGCCTGCCGGCCGCTCGTCGACCCCGGCGGTCTCATCCGCGAGTTGCGCTCCGGCGTCGTCCCCTATCCCGAGCCGCTGCGCGCCGCGATGATCGCCAACCTCTGGCAGGCGGGCTTCCTGCTGGACGCCGCGGGCAAGGGGGCCGGACGCCGCGACGTCGCCTACGTCGCCCTGTGCTGCAGCACGGCCGCCATGATCTGTGCCCACGCCTGGCACGCCGCCGCGGGCGTCTGGGTGCTCAACGAGAAGGACCTCGTCCCCTCCGTGAGCCGGCTCGGGCTCGACACGGGCACCTTCGTCGAGGACGCCCAGGCGGCCCTGCACCACCTGGACGCCGACGAGGGGTCGCTGCGCTCGGCCATCGCCCTCATGCGCGCCGCCGTCGAGGCCACCTCGGCCCGGATTGGCCCGTGACCCATGCGGCCGAACTCGGCGGTGGGGACAGCGCGGCCCTAACGAATGGCTGAGACCCTGACCTTGGCGTCATCTCCCTCCCCACAGCCTGGGCCATCGGGTTGCTGGAGGGTCGGTGTCACGGTGCGGGTGAGCGTCGGGAGGAGGTGCGTGCCAGAGCGGTCGCAAGCCGTGATGGTCACCCTCGACGCCGTGAAGTTGCGCACCTCAGGACGCCAGCGGGGTCCAAGCCGTGAGCAGAGGCCCGAAATGCGCAACTTCGCGGCTGCTGGGCATGCTTCCGCATCCCGGCTCAATGGGACAGCTGGGAAGTTCGGCAGGTCAACACGCCGCCAGAACTTCCAGCCGACCAGAACGAAGGCCGCCGGGCTCCGGGTGCGTCCACGGCGGGGGACGCCGGGTTGTGAACGGTCCCATCGGCCCGCGAGGATGGGAGGACCATCCCCACGCCCCCGAGTAGGACCCCCATGGCCACAGTGACCTCCGCGCCGCCTTCGACCGGGGGCTCCACCGCCGGCCAGAGCCTCACCCGGTGGCGCGCGGCCCTGGTCACCGTGTTCTTCGGCGCGGGGATCGCCGTCGCCAGCTGGGTGACCCGGACGCCGGCCATCCGCGACGCGCTGCACGCGAGCACGGCTGAGATGGGGCTCATCATCGGCGGCTCGTCGGTCGGGTCGATCATCGGCATCAGCCTCGGCAGCCCGCTCGTGGCGCGCCGCGGCGCCCGGTTCGTCATCGTCACCGGCATGTCGTGCGTGGCGCTCGGCCTCAGCGTCATGGCGCTCGGGGTCGTCGTCACCCACGCGGTGGTCGTGGCGCTCGGCCTGGCGATGTTCGGCTACGGCATGGGCACCGGCGAGATCGGCAACAACGTCTCGGGCGTGGAACTGGAGGCCCGCATGGGCCGCAGCGTCATTCCCGGCCTGCACGGCTCCTACAGCCTCGGCACGGTGATCGGCGGCATCGCGGGCCTGGTGGCGAACCGCTGGGCGCTCCCCGTGGCCGCCCACCTGCTCGTCGCCGCCGTGGCGATCGCCGGTGCCGCGATCTTCTGGGTGTCGCGCCAGGTGCGGCCCGACACCGGTCGGGTGCACCGGACGCCGGCGGCCACCGTCCCGCCGCAGGCACTCCCCGGCTCGGCATCCGCCCCGGCCGCCCGGCAGCCGCGCTTCCGGTGGCTGGACCGGCGCCTCGTGGGCCTGGCGGTCATCATCCTGGGCATGGCCCTGGCGGAGGGGTCGGCCAACGACTGGCTGCCGCTCATCGTCGTCGATGGTTACGGCTCCAACGCCGCGGTCGGATCGATCGTCTTCTCCTTCTTCGGCCTCGCGATGGCCGTCGGACGCCTGGGCGGCGGGGGCGCGATCGACCGGTTCGGGCGGGCGCCGGTGATGCGGGTGAGCGCGGTCGTGGCGGCCGTCGGCATCGTCACGGTGATCGTCGCCCCCACCCTGTGGGTGGCGGGCGCCGGCGTCCTGCTGTGGGGGGTCGGGTGCGCGCTCGGGTTCCCCGTCGCCCTGTCGGCAGCCGGGGAGAACTCACGGTTCGCGGCGCAGCGGGCCGGCTTCGTGGCCACCGCCGGATACGCGGCGTTCCTCGTCGGGCCGCCGGTGCTCGGCTTCCTCGGCCAGCACATCGGCATCCGGCACGCGATCGTCGTCGTGCTCGCCGTGGTGCTGGTCACCGTGTTCGTCGCCGGGGCCGCGCGCCCGGCACCCGCGGGGGGAGCCGGTCACGACCCCGCGCCCGAGCCGGCCTAGATCCAGCTGGGGAACCACATCCGCAGCAGCCACGCGTGCCGGGTGAGCAACTGGTCGGTGTAGATCGGGTACATGAAGGCGAAGTTGAGCACGACCAGCGAGACCAGGCCGCCGACGATGAGCGAATTCCGCCGTCGGTGCGGCCCGTCCACCGGACCGATGATCCGACCCATCATCATCGCCAGGACGATGGCGGTGAACGGGATGATGCAGATCGCGTAGAAGAAGAACACCGGCCGGTCGTCGTACTTGAACCACGGGATCCACGTGCTGAACGCGGCCACGATCGGCGCCACCACCCGCAGGTCGCGCCCGGCCACCCACAGCACCAACGCCGCGACGAGGGCGATCGCGGCCATCCACCACAGCACCGGCGTCCCGGCGCCGGAGATCACCCGCAGGCAGGTGTCGTTGACCGCCTTGCAGCCCTGGACCCCCGGTTTGATGTCGTTGACGGCGTCCAGCCCGATCGGGCGCACCATGAACAGCCACCCCGCCGGGTTGGCGTTGTAGGTGTGCGTCTGCTCCTTCATGTAGGTGCCGGTGTGGAACTGGTAGATCTCGTAGTGGTAGTAGAGCAGCGACGCCAGCGGGCGTCCCAGATGCGCGACCAGCCAGTCGTGGTGCCGCGCCATGATCGAGGCCCCGGACGCCGGTTGCGCGCCCCACTGCCGGTCCCACCCGCCCTGGGTCACCAGCCAGCCGGTCCACGTCGCGAGGTAGACCGGGATCGCGACGGCCACCAGCTGGATGAACGCCGGGACGCCGTCGCGCAGCAGGGCCCACCACGACCGGCGTCCGGCGCCCGCGAGGTTGCGGGAGGCACGGTCCCAGAGCACGGCGAGGATGCCGAACGACGCGAGCACGAACACCGAGTTCCATTTGACCCCGCAGGCGAGGCCGAAGGTGATCCCGGCGGCGAGCCGCCACGGGCGCCACCACAGCCGGGGTCCGAACGCCCCGCCGAGGTCGTCGAGCCCTCGGGCGCGCAGGTGGTCGGCGAGCCGGTGCCGGAACCAGTCGCGGTCGCGCACGGCGAGGCCCACCGCGATGACGAGCAGCGCCGCCTGGAAGATGTCGAGCAGGCCGATCCGGCTCATCGTGAACGACAACCCGTCGAAGGTGAGCAGGACGCCCGCCAGCCCGCCGATGAGCGTGGAGCGCGACAGCCGGCGTCCGAGCCGGATCGTCGCGGCGATCATGATCGTGCCCGCGACGAGGGACGGGAACCGCCAGCCGAACGAGTTCATGCCGAACGCCCACTCGCCCAGGGCGATGAACCACTTGCCGAGCGGGGGGTGGACGACGAACTCCGCGCCGGGGGTGAAGCCGAGCGAAGGGGTCGCGTAGACGTTGGGACTGCCGCTGGCGATCGAGGGGTTGGCGATCTTGAGCGGGTCGGGCCAGGACGCCTCGTAGCCGAGGTGCAGCAGGGTCCAGGCGTCCTTGGGGTAGTACGTCTCGTCGAAGATCAGGTACCCGGGACGCCGGATGTCGATGAGCCGGATGACGAACGCGAGGCCCGAGATGACCAGCGTCACCACCCAGGCCTGCCACCGGTCGGTCAGTTGGCGCCCGTCGTCGAGAAGATCGACGACCCGGGGGGTGAGGAGGCGGGCGGCGGGCCGGTCGTGTCGTGGCGCGGCGTCCACCTCCCCTGCAGTCACGCGGCCCAGTGTAGGGGGAGGTCCTTGCCAGTCATCCGCCAGAATGGGCGAGTGGATTCGCCCGTGGACCAGACCGCCGACCCCGGCGAGGCGCCGTTCGACCCGGCGGACGCCGTGCCGGACGACCCGCGGCTGCGCTCCCGGTTGAGAAGTTCCGACGGGCGCGGGCGGGTGGTGCTGGCCGCCACACCGATCGGCGACCGGCTGGACGCGTCCACCGCCCTGCGCCACGCCCTGCAGCACGCGGACATCGTCGCCGCCGAGGACACCCGCCGCCTGCACACCCTGCTGCTCCGGCTCGGCGTGCAGACCGACGCCCAGGTGGTGAGCTTCTTCGAGGGCAACGAGGCCGAGCGGACGCCGCGGCTGGTGGAGGCCTGCCTGGCCGGCCAGAGTGTGGTGGTGGCCACGGACGCCGGCATGCCCTCGGTGTCCGACCCCGGCTACCGGCTGGTGCGCGCGGCCCTGGACGCCGGCGTCGAGGTGACCTCGGTGCCCGGACCCTCCGCCGTGCTCACCGCGCTCGCGCTGTCGGGGCTTCCGGTCGACCGGTTCTGCTTCGAGGGGTTCGTGTCGCGCAAGGCGGGGGAGCGGCGCCGGCACCTCGAGTCGCTGGCCGCCGAGCCCCGCACCATGGTGTTCTTCGAGGCGCCGCACCGGCTCGCCGACTTCCTCGCGGACGCCGCCCGCGTGCTGGGAGCCGACCGGCCGGCGGCCGTCTGCCGGGAGCTCTCGAAGCCGCACGAGGAGGTGCGCCGCGGCGGTCTCGGCGAACTGAGCGAGTGGGCGTCCGCGGGCGTTCGCGGCGAGGTGACGGTCGTCATCGCGGGCGCACCCGCCGGCGTCCCGGACCCCGGGGACGCGCTGGCCCTGGTGACGGCCCGGGTCGCGGCCGGGGAGAAGCTCTCCTCGGCGGTCGCCGGGGTGGCCGCCGCCACCGGCGCCAACCGCAAGCAGCTGTACCAGGCGGCACTCGACCAGCGGAAGGCCGGCTCGTGACCCATCCCCTCGACCTGCTCGCGCAGCACCGGCTGCCGGGCCTGCCCGAGCCGTTGCCCTCGGTCGTCATCGACTCGCACACCCACGCCGACACGACCGAGGAGCACTCGCACCTCGACCCCGACGCGTCGCTCGCGCTGGCGGCGTCCGTCGGGATCGCCGGGTTCGTCCAGGTGGGCTGCGACGTGCCGGGATCCGAGTACGCGGTCGACCTCGCGGCGCGGCGGCCGGAGGTGGTCGCCGCGGTGGCCATCCACCCGAACGACGCCGCCCGGGCCGGGGACGGGCTGGAGGCGATGATCGCCCGGATCGACGCGCTGGCGGCGTCCGGGTCGCACGTGCGGGCGGTCGGGGAGACCGGGCTCGACTACTACCGCACCCGCGACCCGCTGGGGCAGCGGCTGCAGCGGCACAGCTTCGCCCGGCACATCGACATCGCCCGCCGGCGCGACCTCACCCTGGTCATCCACGACCGCGACGCCCACGACGACGTGCTCGCGGTGCTGGACGCCGAGCCGCCGGCCCCGCGGGTGGTCATGCACGCCTTCAGCGGGGACGCCGACGTCGCCCGGGCCTTCCTCGACCGGGGGGCATGGCTGAGCTTCCCCGGCGTCGTCACCTTCGGCAACGCCCCGACGCTCCGGGAGGCGCTACGGGTGGTGCCGCTCGACCGGATCCTCGTCGAGACGGACGCCCCCTACCTCACCCCGGTGCCGGCGCGGGGACGCCCCAACGCGCCCTACCTCGTGCCCCACCTCGTCCGGTTCGTCGCCGACCAGCTCGGCCGCCCGCTCGCCGAGGTCTGTGCGGCGCTGCTCGGCAACACCCACGCGGCCTTCGGCGGCCGCTGGGGGCACCCGGACGCCGTCGTCCCCCTCACGGAGCGGGCATGAGCGGCCTGCTCGACCCGCGCACCATCCGCGCCCTGGCCGCCGAGCTCGACCTGCGTCCGACCAAGCAGCGCGGCCAGAACTTCGTGCACGACCCCAACACCGTGCGGCGGATCGTCGCGCTCAGCGGCATCGGCGCGGACGACGTCGTCCTTGAGGTCGGCCCGGGCCTCGGGTCGCTCACCCTCGGGTTGCTCGAGACCGGCGCGGAGGTGACGGCGATCGAGATCGAACCGTCGCTCGCCCGGCGGCTGCCGGTCACCGTGGCCGACCGGATGCCGGCGGCGTCCGAGCGGCTCCGGGTGGTCGAGTCGGACGCCCTCGACGTCACCGAGTTGCCGGGGCCGGCGCCCACCGCGGTCGTCGCCAACCTGCCGTACAACGTGTCGGTGCCGGTGCTCGTGCACCTGCTGAGCACCTTCGACAGCTGGCGCACCGGCCTGGTCATGGTGCAGCTGGAGGTGGCCGACCGGTTGGTGGCCCCGCCGGGATCGAAGGTGTACGGCGTCCCCAGCGCCAAGATGGCGTGGTTCGCCCGGGCCACCCGGGTGGGAACCGTGCCGCCCGCGGTGTTCTGGCCGGTGCCGAACGTCGACTCGGGGCTGGTGCGGATCGTCCGGCGCGAGCCGCCCGAGGTTCTGGGTGCCGACGGGACGCCGGTCACCCGGGAGGCGACCTTCGCGGTCGTCGACGCCGCGTTCCAGCAGCGGCGCAAGATGCTCCGGTCGTCGCTGTCGGGGCTGTTCGGCGGGTCGGCCGCGGCGTCCGCGGCGCTCGAGGCCGCCGGCGTCGACCCGCAGGCGCGGGGCGAGGTGCTGTCGGTGGAGCAGTTCGCCCGGGTCGCCGCCCAGCTTCCCGCCCGCTGAACCCGAGGGTCCCGGGCGTCGGCTAGCCTGCCTTGGGTGGTGGCAGACGAGAGAACCGGCCGGGGCGGCGTCCGCGTGCGCGTGCCGGCGAAGATCAATCTCGCGCTCTGCGTCGGGCCCCTCGGCGCCGACGGGTTCCACCCGCTGGGCACGGCGTTCCAGGCCGTGTCGCTGTACGACGAGGTGACCGCCACCGACGCCAAGGCCGATCACTTCAGCGTCACGGTCACCGGCGAGGGCGCGGGCGACGTGCCCACCGACGACACGAACCTCGCGATCCGCGCCGCCCGGCTGCTCGCCACCCACGAGCGCGGCGTGGGGGCGAAACTCAGCATCAAGAAGACGATCCCGGTGGCCGGTGGCATGGCGGGCGGCTCGGCCGACGGAGCGGCCGCGCTGCTCGCGTGCTCGGTGCTGTGGGACCTCGACCAGTCGCTCGAGGACCTCCAGCTGCTCGGCGCCGAGCTCGGCTCCGACGTCCCGTTCCCGCTGCACGGCGGCACCGCGATCGGCACCCGGCGCGGCGACCGGCTGCTCGCCATGCTCACCCGCGGCACCTACCACTGGGTGCTCGCGTTCGCCCACGGCGGCCTCAGCACCCCGGCCGTGTTCCGCCGCTTCGACGAGCTCGGAGTGGTGCGGGGCACCGACGTGCCCCCCGAACTCCTCAACGCCCTCGCGGTCGGGGACGCCGCCGCGCTCGGCCGGGCGCTGCGCAACGACCTCCAGCCGGCCGCGGTCGACCTGCGTCCAGAACTCGCCGAGACCCTCCAGGCGGGGCTGGACGCCGGGGCGCTCGGCGGGCTGGTGTCCGGCTCGGGGCCGACGTGCGCCTTCCTCGCGGGCACCGAGGCGCGTGCGCTCGACATCGCGGCGCACCTGTCGCACCTGCCCCAGGTGCGGGCTACCAAGCTGGCCGTCGGCCCGGTGCCCGGAGCCAAGCTGCTGCCCTGAGCCGCCGCCCGTCTGATTGACTGTGGCCATGACTGACGAGGTGGGTTCCGTCCCACTGGGCGACGAGGTCGACGCCCTGGTCGCGGCCTGGCGCCGCGAGCGCCCCGACCTTGTCAGCACGCCGATGCACGTGTGGTCACGGATCCACCGGCTCGCGCACTATCTGGACGCCGCCCGCCGCCGGGCCTACGCCGCCCACAACCTCGAAACCTGGGAGTTCGACGTCCTCGCCGCCCTCCGCCGCGCCGGGTCGCCCTACCGGGCGACCCCCGGTCAACTGCTGCGCGAGACCCACGTCACCTCCGGCACGATGACCAACCGGGTCGACCGGCTCGTCGTCCGCGGGCTGGTGACCCGCGACCAGGCGCCCGCCGACAGGCGGGTGGTACTGGTGCAGCTCACCGACAAGGGCAAGGAGGCGGTCGACGCCGCCATGGGCGACCTCCTCGCCGCCGAGCGGGAACTCCTCGACGGTCTCGACGCCGCCGGCGTCGACCGGCTGGCCCGCGACCTCCGTACGCTCCTCAGCCGCGTCGGCTGAGCCGACCGGCGTACCGTCCGGTCGCCGCGGCGTACGAGTCGTCTCCGGCGGCGTACGAGTCGTCCATTTGGGGACGACATCTTGTACGCCGCCAGTCATGTCGTACGCCGGGAGGCAGGGTCCGGCCCCGGGCGTACGGTTCCTCTCCCCGGGCGTACGGTTCGTCGGTTGTGGGCGACCTTCCGTACGCCCCAGTCATCTCGTACTCCCCGGGGAGGACGCGGGGAGGAACCGCCGGCAGAACCCCTGCCCGGGCGCCCTGGCGGACGCCGGGACCTCGCCTCAGCCGGTGGTCGAGGCGCGACGGCGTCCCTTGCGGGGCGGGATGTCGCGGGCCCGCAGCGTGGGGGCCACCTCGAGGTTGGCCATGCCGTTCCACGCGAGGTTGACCAGGTGCGCGGCGACCTCCTCCTTCGCGGGGCTGCGGACGTCGAGCCACGACTGGCCCGCCATCGCCACGAGGCCGACGAGGGCCTGCGCGTACAGCCCGGCGAACTCCCGGTTGTAGCCGTGCCGCTCGAACGGCTCCGCGAGCAGGTCTTCGACCCGCCCGGCGATGTCGCTGAGGATGGTGGCGAACGAGCCCGCGCCGCTGCCGACCGAGGAGTCGCGGGCGAGGATGCGGAACCCGTCGGGCTGCTCGTCGATGTAGTCGAGCAGGGCGAGCGCGCCGCGCTCGATGAGCTCCCGCGACCCCGCCCGCGGCGTGGTGAGCGCCGCACGGATCGCGTTGAGCAGGGTCTGCACCTCGCGGTCGACGACGACCGCGTACAGCCCCTCCTTGCCGCCGAAGTGCTCGTAGACCACCGGCTTGCTCACGTCGGCGCTCTGGGCGATCTCCTCGACGCTCGTGCCCTCGAACCCGCGCTGGGCGAACAGCCCACGGGCCACCTGGATGAGCTGTTCCCGGCGCTCGGCGCCGCTCATGCGCACGCGGGACGCCTTCGGCTGAGGGGATCGCTGGCTCACCCCCCGAGTCTGTCACGACAGCGGGTGATGGCGGTGCGGGCGGCGCCTCCCCGGCTCCCGCCGCGGCCCGGCGACCCGGCAGGCGAACCGGTAGGGTGGGCGGCGTCCGGGCCCGGTGCCCGGCGAACCCCGGTTGGTCTGTCGGCAGGGCCCGCCTGACTTTGAATCAGGACTAGCGACGTAGGTTCGACTCCTACCCGGGGTGCGGGTCCCCTCCGCCGTCGCGGCGTCCACTCGCCGCCGGGGGCGACCAGTCCGAGCGCGAGGAGTTCGCCGTGACCTCTCAGTCCAGCCAGGCCGAGCGCCCCGAGTCGGCCAGCGTGAGCGCCGTCGTCGTGCTCGCCGCCGGGGGCGGCACCCGGATGAAGTCGTCGACGTCGAAGCTGCTGCACCAGGTGGGCGGCCGGTCGATGCTCAGCTACGCACTCGAGGCGGCGTCCGCGCTCGACCCCGAGCACCTCGTCGTCGTCGTCGGGCACCTGCGCGAGCAGGTGCTCGACCACCTCCACGACATCGCCCCGCACGTCCGCACCGCGGTGCAGGAGGAGCAGCTGGGCACGGGTCATGCCGTGCAGTGCGGCCTGGCCGCCATCGGCGACCTGTCGGGCGAGATCGTCGTCACCTACGGCGACGTGCCGATGCTCGACGGCGAGACGCTGCTCGGCCTGGTGGCCGAGCACCGCACCCACGGCAACCACGTCACCGTGCTCACCGCCGTCGTCGACGATCCCACCGGTTACGGACGCGTGCTGCGTGAGGGCGACGAGGTGGTCGCGATCGTCGAGCAGCGCGACGCCACCGACGAGGAGCGCCAGATCCGCGAGATCAACTCCGGCATCTATGTCTTCGACGCCGACACTCTCGGGCACGGCCTCGCGCACCTGCGCACCGACAACGCCCAGGGCGAGATGTACCTCACCGACGTCATCGGCACCGCCCGCGAACAGGGCGAGCGCGTCGGCGCGTTCGTCTGCGAAGACCCGTGGCAGACCGAGGGCATCAACGACCGGGTGCAACTGGCGAGCATGAACCGGGAGATGAACCGGCGGATCGTGGAGCGGCTGATGCGCGACGGCGTCACGGTGCTCGACCCCGCGACCACCTGGGTGCACGACAGTGTCGACGTCGCCGCCGACGTCACCCTGCTGCCCGGCACCCACCTCGAGGGGGCCACCTCGGTCGCCACCGGCGCGACCATCGGCCCCGACACCACCCTGCGCGACTGCGAGGTGGGGGAGGGCGCCACCGTCGTCCGCAGCCACTGCCAGCTCAGCGTCATCGGCGACCGGGCGGTCGTCGGACCGTACGCCATGCTGCGTCCCGGCACCGAGATCGGCGCCGACGCCCACGTCGGCAGCTTCGTCGAGACCCTCGGCGCGACGGTCCAACCGGGCGCCAGCGTCCCGCGGCTCACCTTCCTCGGGGACGCCGGCGGCAGCGGCCCCGCCACCGGGCCGCGCTGAGCCCCGGGGCCACCCCGGTAGGATTGCCCCGATCTCCCCGCGTCCTCCGAAGGAGCCCTGCCCGTGACCGGCGCCATCCGTCCCAACGACAAGCACTTGATGCTCTTCTCGGGACGGGCCTACCCGGCCCTCGCCCAGGAGATCGCCGACATCATGGGCGTCCCCCTGGTGCCCACCCGGGCCGTCACCTACGCCAACTCCGAGACCTACGTGCAGTTCCAGGAGTCGGTCCGCGGGTCCGACGCCTTCGTCATCCAGAGCCACACCGCCCCGGTGAACGAGTGGATGATGGAGCAGCTCATCATGGTCGACGCCCTCAAGCGGGCCTCGGCCAAGCGGATCACGGTGGTCTCGCCGTTCTACCCGTACGCCCGGCAGGACAAGAAGCACCTCGGACGCGAGCCGATCTCCGCGCGGCTGATGGCCGACCTCTACAAGACCGCGGGCGCCGACCGCATCATGAGCGTCGACCTGCACGCCGCCCAGATCCAGGGCTTCTTCGACGGCCCCCTCGACCATTTGTGGGGCCTCCCGGTGCTCGCCGACTACGTCAAGCAGCATTACGACCCGTCGGAGATGACGATCGTCAGCCCGGACGCCGGCCGCGTCCGGCTCGCCGACATGTGGACCGACGTGCTCGGCGCCCCGCTGGCCATCATCCACAAGCGCCACGACGTGAGCGTCGCCAACAGCGTGCAGGTGCACGAGGTCGTGGGCGAGGTCGAGGGGAAGGTGTGCCTGCTCGTCGACGACATGATCGACACGGCCGGCACCATCTGCCAGGCGGCCGACGCCCTCATGGAGCGTGGCGCCAAGTCGGTCATCGCGGCGGCGACCCACCCGGTGCTCTCCGGCCCGGCGGCCGAACGGCTCAACGCGTCGGCGTTCGAGGAGATCATCGTGACCAACACCCTGCCGATCGCCGACGGCGTCGACATCCCACGGCTCACGGTGCTCTCGATCGCGCCGCTCATCGCGAAGGCGATCCACGAGGTGTTCGCGGACGGCTCGGTCACCAGCCTGTTCAACGGCAGGAGCTAGCCTCCCGGCGCGAGGTGAGATGACCAAGCGGATCACCATCATCGACGTCGCCCGCGAGGCGGGCGTCGCCATCAGCAGCGTCTCGGCCGCGCTCAACGGGCAGCCCGGCGTGTCGGAAGCCACCCGCGTCCGGGTGCGGGAGACCGCCGACCGCCTCGGCTGGGTGCCCTCCGTCCGCGGCCGCAACCTCAGCTCCAAGCAGAGCCACGCGGTCGGCCTGGTGCTGCAGCGCCCGGTCGACGTGCTCGAGCTCGACCCGTTCTTCGCCGGGTTCATCGGCGGTGTCGAATCGGTCCTCGCCCCCGCGGGCTACGCCCTGCTCCTCCAGGTGAGCGCCACCGCGGACGCCGGCGTCGAGCGGCTCCGCACGCTGGCCAAGTCCGGGGGCGTCGACGGCGTCTTCCTCACCGACGTCGGAGTCGACGACCCCCGCTACCCCATCCTCGACGACCTCGGCCTGCCCGGGGTGGCGATCAACGCGCACGGGTCCGGCCGGGTCAGCTCGGTCACCCAGGACCACGCGTCGGGTCTGCGCGCGCTCGTCGAGCACCTCGTCGGGCTGGGACACCGCGACATCGCCCACGTGTCCGGCACGCCCGGGTTCGTCCACTCGGAGGAGCGCGAGCGGGTGTGGCGCTCGGTGCTCGCGGACGCCGGCCTGCCCCCGGGCCGCCTGGTGGTCGGCGACTTCACCAGCGAGGCCGGCGCCCGGGCCGCGGACACCCTCATGGGTGGAATCTCGGCGCCGACCGCGGTGGTCTGCGCCAACGACCTCACGGCGTTCGGGTTCCTCTCCCGGGTCCAGTCGCGCGGCCTCCGGGTGCCCGACGACGTCTCGGTCACCGGCTTCGACGGCGTCCTCCTCGGCGCCTACGTTCACCCGCCCCTGACTACGGTGGCGACCTCGCCGCGGGTGCTCGGACGCCGGGCGGCGGAGGTGCTGCTCGACCTGATCAACGGCGCCCCGCGGGTCGACGAACGGATCGAGCCGGCGTCCATGGTGCTGCGGGCCAGCGTGGCCGCACCCCGCGCCCGGACGGCGTAGCAGCCGCCCGGGCCGGCAGGGGCCTCTTGGGATTTGGATGATCCGATGTTACTGTCAGTCCACCGAAACGTTTCGGTTACATCGGAGGAATGATGGCAACAATGAAGTTGCGCTCCACGCGCACATCCGCCGTGGGCCTCGCCGCCCTCGGCATCGTCACGTCGCTGGTGCTCTCCGCATGCGGCGGCGGCTCGAACGGTTCGTCGTCGGCCAGCGTCCCGAGCAACCCCAACCAGGTGAAGGGTGACCTCAACATCCTGGTGTCGAGCGCGGCGGGATCCGACGCCGGATTCAAGGCGATCGACGACGCGTTCTCGAAGAAGTACCCGAACGTGAAGGTCAACCTCACCTCGGTGCCCAACGAGAACTACCCGCAGACGAAGACGTCCCGGCTCACCGCCGGCTCGGTCGACATCCTCGTCGCCGCCCCCAAGCAGCTCCCCAGCTACGTGCCCGCCAGCAACAAGGGCGACGACGCCCGGATGGCCGATGCCGGCGGCTTCGTCGACCTCACCAACCAGCCGTTCATGAGCAAGTTCAACCAGAGCGTGCTCAAGGAGATCCAGTACAACGGCAAGAACTACACGGTGCCGACGGGGCTCTCGTACTACACGGGCCTCATGTACAACAAGAAGATCTTCAGCCAGTACGGCCTTAAGATCCCGACCACCTGGGACGAGTTCACCAAGCTCTGCGACACGCTGAAGTCGAAGGGCGTGACCCCCCTCGGCATCGCCGGCAAGGACTCCGCGGGCATCAACATGCTCGGCCTGGTGCAGAGCATGTACCCGACCACCGCCGACAAGAACAACCTCGCCAAGGGCCTGTACAACTACAGCGTCAAGCTCAACCAGGGCAAGCAGCTGCAGGTGATGCAGAAGCTGTCGACGCTCTACGGGTACGCCGAGCCCAACTTCGCCGGCGTGAGCTACGCGACGATGACGTCCGACTTCATCAACGGCAAGTTCGCGATGATGAGTGACGGCACGTGGAACGTCACCACCCTGCAGAGCGGTGGCAAGGGCAAGCTCGACTTCGGCTACTTCCCGCTGCCGGCGTCCAACAACGCCGCCGACAACAAGTACCTCGGCGGCAAGGTCGAGTTGAGCCTCGGCATCCCGTCGAACGCGAAGAACCAGCCGGCCGCGCTCGCCTGGCTCGCCACCCTCGCCGACAACTACAAGGCGTTCAACGACCAGGCCGGGTTCGCCCCCGCCGAGCAGGGCGTCTCGAGCAACCCGTT
This sequence comes from Propionibacteriaceae bacterium, assembly GCA_036261615.1. Taxonomy (GTDB): domain Bacteria; phylum Actinomycetota; class Actinomycetes; order Propionibacteriales; family Propionibacteriaceae; genus JAJYQH01. The sequence goes on from DATAKK010000015.1 coordinate 32,373, forward strand.
CTACAGCTCGATCTCCCAGTACACGTCGACCTTCGAGCCGGCCTGGGACACGATCTGGATCGCCAATACCAAGGCCGGCCCCGCCGCGCAGTTCCCGTTCAACTGGCAGGGCCTCAAGCCGATGGGCACCCAGGACGCCCAGGGCGCCGCGGACGCCGCCGAGCACGACTGGGAAGCCGGCAAGTAGCTCCCGCCCCGCGCCCCGGGACGGGCGCGCCGCCTCGCGGCGCAAGGCCCCGGCCGGACCGGATTACACCTCCGGCCGGGGCCGTCCCGGGGGCGGGACCGCGCTGCCACTCGCCACGAATGGGGGCTTGATGCATCACAGCTACATCGTCTTCGGGCGCCGATGGACCGCCCAGTGGACGTTCCTCCTCGGGATGAGCCTCATCATCGTCTTCTCGCTCGTTCCGGCCGTGGGGATCCTCGTCATCTCCTTCACCGACATCCGCTCGCTGCCGTTCCTGCCCACCCACTGGGTCGGATTCGAGAACTACCGCACGTTCTTCTCCTCGGCCCAGTTGGCGTACAACACCAAGGCGCTCGAGAACACCTTCGAGTTCGCGATCTCCGTCACCGTGATCCAGAACGTCGTCGCCCTGTTCATCGCCGTGCTGCTCAACCAGGCGCTCAAGGGACGCACCTTCGCCCGGGCGATGGTCTTCCTACCGACGATCCTCGGCGTCACCGTCATCGGCCTGATCTTCTCGCTGATCTTCAACCCGTCCGGCGGCCCGGCCGAGGCGCTGTGGAACCTGTTCGGCGGCTCCAGCGCCTTCTTCGGCGACCCCGGCCTGGCCATGGCCCTGGTGATCTTCGTCCAGGTGTGGGCGGGCATCGGCGTGGCGGTGGTCATCTACCTCGCCGGTCTCCAGGCGATCCCGCAGGAGCTCTACGAGGTGGCCGACCTCGACGGCGCGAACCGATGGCAGCAGTTGCGGCAGGTGACGATCCCGCTGCTCGCCCCGTCCGTCACCGCGAACACCCTGCTCAGCGTCATCGGGACGCTGCAGAGCTACCAGCTGATCTACGTGCTGACCGGGCCGAGCAACCCGGCCACCCAGGTGCTGAGCCTCGCGATCTTCACCGCCGCGTTCGGCGGGGGAGCCGGCGGGTCGGTCGCCTCCCAGGGCTACGCGGCCGCGATCTCGATCGTCCAGTTCGTCATCGTCCTCATCGTGGCGCTGGCCACGCTGTTCTACCTCCGCAGGCGGGAGACCGCACTATGAGCACCCTCACCGTCCCACCCGTGCGTCCGGCCGTCGCCGACCAGTTCGCCCCGAGCCCGCGCCGCCCGCAGCGTCTCGACGCCCTGCGCGTGCTGTCGTACGTGCTCATGGCGATCGTCGTGCTCATCTACCTGTATCCGATCGCCTACCTCATCAACACCGCGCTGAAGAGCAACGACGAGTTCATCGCCAACCCCAACGGGCTGGTGCGCCACCCGATGCTCAGCAACTTCGTCACCGCCTGGCGCCAGGGCGGGTTCGCGACCTCGGTGCTCAACTCCGTGCTCTACACCGCGGTGGCCGCGGGACTCGGCACCGTCACCAGCCTGATGATCGCCTTCCCCGTCGCCCGGGGCTACCTCAAGCACTCCAAGCTCTGGGCGGGACTGTTCGCGGCGATGATGTTCCTGCCCAACACCCTGGTCACGTTGTTCCAGCTGGCGCTGCACCTGCACCTGTACGACACGAGGCTCGGCTACATGCTCATCCTCGCGTCCGGCGTTGGCGTCGGGCCGCTGCTCATCACCGGCTACCTCGGCTCGATCCCCCGGGAGATCGACGAGGCGGCGGCCATCGACGGGGCCGGGTATCTCAGGTACCTGCTGACGTTCCTGCCGACGCTGCTGCGCCCGGTGCTGTCGACGACCTTCATCCTGCAGGCGATCGGGGTGTGGAACGACATCATCCTCGCGACCATCCTGTTCACCGACAAGTCGAAGTTCCCCGTCACCCTGGGCCTGTTCGCGTTCAAGGGCACCTACGTGAGCCAGTGGAGCCTGCTGTCGGCGGCGACGCTCATCGTCGCCACCCCGCTGCTCGTCGTCTACGTGTTCCTCCAGCGCTATCTGGTCGCCAGCGTCGTCGGGGGCGCGGTCAAGGGCTGAGCGGACGCCGCCCCGCCCGCCCAACCCGCCACCCGTCACGACCCGGCCACCCGCTCCTGTCCTCATCCCCGTCCACCGCCCCCTCACGAGAAGGAACACCCGCATGACCACCAGCCCGGCCCCCTCGGCCGCCCAGCCCTTCCCGTACCGCATGACCCGCGCCGGCGTCGTCATGCGACCCGACCCCGCCGACCCCAACCAGGCCGAGGGCGTGCTCAACCCGGCAGCCGGCTTCGCCCCCGACGGCCGGCTGCTGATGTTCCCGCGGCTGGTCGCCGAGGGGAACCGGTCACGGATCGCGGTCGGCGAGGTGCGGCTCACCGACGGCGTCCCCACCGGCGTCGCGCTGCAGGGCCTGGCGCTCGAACCCGACCGCGGCTGGGAGTACGGCTCCGACCACGGCGGCGTCGAGGACCCACGGCTCACCTTCGTCGAGCCGCTCGGGCTCTACGTGATGACCTACGTCGCCTACGGTCCGACCGGCGCGCGTCCCGCCCTCGCCGTGTCGCGGGACCTGGCCGAGTGGGAGCGGCTCGGCCCGGTGCTGTTCGAGTACGACGACGCCCTGCACACCGACCTCAACCTGTTCTCCAACAAGGACGTGCTGTGGTTCCCCGACGCCGTGCCGGGGCCCGACGGGACGCCGTGCCTCGCCTTCCTGCACCGGCCCACCTTCGAGATCGTCGGCCAGGAACCCGACTTACCGGCCGGCGTCAGCGACCGGCGTCCGGGTATCTGGATCGGCTACGTCTCCCTGGACGCCGCGCAGCGCGACATCCGCGCGCTCACCCACGTGTGGGGCAACCGCGAGCTCGCGCACAGCCAGTACGCGTGGGAGTCGCTCAAGATCGGCGGCGGCCCGCCCCCCATCCGGGTGCCGGAGGGCTGGCTGCTGCTGCACCACGGGGTCACCGGGACGATGACCGAGAACCCGTTCGAGCTGCAGAAGAACGTCTTCTACTCCGCCGGCGGCATGATCCTCTCCGCGGAGGACCCGACCGTCGTCACCCACCGGACGGTGGAGCCGCTGCTCGCGCCCGAGACCGACGAGGAGCGGGTCGGCATCGTGGGCAACGTCGTCTTCCCCACCGCGATCGCCGAGGTCGACGGCGTCCTCTACTGCTTCTACGGGATGGCCGACGAGGCGATCGGCGTGGCGCGGATCGATCGGGTCGAGGGAGCCTGAGGAGCGACCGAGGAGTAGACGGCCGCCGGGGTCGTGGGGCACGCGGATAGGGTTTTGTTCACCCCTTACTCCCAATTGAGAGGATCCCCCATGACCACGGCGGTCATCAACCTCGACCTGCCCGGCGCGCGGATCAGCCGGCACCTCTACGGGCACTTCGCGGAGCACCTCGGCCACTGCATCTACGGCGGCTTCTGGGTGGGCGAGGACTCCGAGATCCCCAACGTGCGCGGCATCCGCACCGACGTCGTCGAGGCGCTGCGCGACCTCAACATCCCGAACCTGCGCTGGCCGGGCGGCTGCTTCGCCGACGAGTACCACTGGCGCGACGGCATCGGCCCGCGCGACCAGCGTCCGAGCATGGTGAACACCCACTGGGGCAACGTCGTCGAGGACAACTCGTTCGGCACCCACGAGTTCATGGACCTCTGCGAGCAGCTCGGCGCCGACCCCTACATCTGCGGCAACGTGGGCTCGGGGACGGTGCGCGAGATGGCCGACTGGGTCGAGTACCTCACCCGGGGCGGCACCGCGCCGATGTCGGAGCTGCGCCGCGAGAACGGGCGCGACGAGCCGTGGCGGGTGCCGTTCTGGGGCATCGGCAACGAGTCGTGGGGCTGCGGCGGCAACATGCGACCCGAGCACTACGTCGACCTCGCCCGGCAGTACTCCACCTTCTGCCGCGAGCACGACGGCAACACGCTGTACAAGATCGCGTGCGGCGCCAACGTCGACGACTACCACTGGACCGAGGTGCTCATGAAGACCCTCGGCGACCTCGGGTGGGGCTGCAACCCGCGGCACTTCTTCGACGCGATCTCGCTGCACAACTACACACACCCCGGCGAGTGGGAGCCCAAGCACTCCGCCACCGAGTTCGACGCGGACGACTACTACGACACCCTCCGCGCGGCCCGGCGCACCGAGGAGCTCGTCTCCCGGCACGCGACGATCATGGACGTCTACGACCCCGCGAAGCGGATCGGGCTGGTGCTCGACGAGTGGGGCACCTGGTTCGCGCCGACGCCCGGCAGCAACCCCCGGTTCCTCGAGCAGCAGAACACCATGCGCGACGCCCTCGTCGCCGCGGTGCACTTCGACGGGTTCCACCGGCACGCCGACCGGCTGGTGATGGCCAACATCGCCCAGACCGTCAACGTGCTCCAGGCGGTGCTGCTCACCGACGGTGCGACCCTCATCCGCACGCCGACCTTCCACGTGTTCGAGATGAACAAGGGCCACCAGGACGCCGCCGCGCTCGCCGTGCAGTGGCGCGAGTCCGTGCCCACCCAGCCCGTCGCCGGAGGCGAGCTCGAACTGGTGTCCGCCTCGGCCAGCGTCCGCGACGACGCCGCGCTGCTCTCGGTGTCGAACCTCGACATCGAGGCCGAGCGCAGCGTCGAGTTCGACCTGCGGGGCCGCGGCGTCCGTGAGGTGTCGGCCCGCATCCTCGCCTCGGGGTCCGCGACCGACCACAACACCGCCGACCAGGTCGACAGGGTCGCGCCGGCCGCGTTCGACGGGGCGAGCCTCGATGGGGGCCTGCTGCGGGTCACCCTGCCACCGGCCAGCTTCGTCACCGTGCGGCTGGCCCTGGAGGGCGCCCGGGCCTGAGGCTCGGGACGCCGCCCGCTCAGCGCCGCCGGCCTCGCAGCACCCGCACCCCGTGTGCCGGGATGTGCAGCTCGAGGTCGGCGGCGTCCAGCACCTGCCCCTCCCAGAGGTCGCGGACGCCGCCGTCGGCCAGTCCCACGTCGGCGCGGCGGATGAGCTGCCGGGTGGGCCGCGTGCCGAGCCAGAACACCGCCACCGAGCGCTCGTCGCCGTGGTCGGCGGCCCAGACCACGAGCGACTCGTCGCGCACGATCTCGCGCGACCACTCGTTGGTGAGCAGGTCGAGCACGTCGTCGTTGGTGAGCAGGGCGATCGTCTCGCCGCGGGTGCGCGGCAGGTCGCCGCCGAGCATGAGCGGTGAGCGGGCGATGCACCAGAGCGTGACCATCGTCCGCTGCTCCTCGAGGGTGAGCGCGCAGTCGCGCTCGAGGCCGACGTGGGCGCGGACCGCCAGCCGGCCCAACGGGAGCATGTCGGCGTCCGCGAAGCCCTGGCGCAGGTCGGCGGCCGCCCAGCGCGCGAGCCGCTGGAACTGCTCGAGCAGGTCGGGCCAGCTGTCCCACAGGTCGTCGGAGATCCGCCACATGGTGGCGCACCGCTCGAGCACCTCCTGGTGGACGAGCGACACCTCGCGGCCGGGGGAGAGGCTCAGTTGGATGTCGCGACCGCTGCGGGCGATGGCCGTGCTGTAGGCCTCGATGTCGGCCCGGGAGAAGGGGAACAGGACGTCGTCGAGCTTGACGAAGTCGACGCCCCACTCGGCGAGCAGGGCGACCTGGGCGTCGTACCAGGCCTGGGCGCCCGGGTGGTCGTGCCGCAGCCCGTAGTTGTCGGGGTTCCACGGGCAGGTGTCGGAGGTGTCGGCGATCTCGTCGCACGTCCACTCGGTGCCCAGCACCGGCAGTCGCTGCTCGACCGCGGCCCTGGGCACGCCCCGCATGACGTGGACGCCGAACCTCAGGCCCAGCTCGTGCACGGTGCGGGCCAGGGCGGTGAATCCGCCGCCGTCGGACGCCGACGGGAACCGGACCCGGCTGGGCAGCTGGCGTCCCCACGCGTCGAGCGCCGGCCGCGCGTGGTCGTTGTAGTCGTGGGCGCCGGGATCGTCCTCGTACCACTGGATGTCGACGACCACGGTGTCCCACCCGTGGGGGAGGAGCCGCTCGTGGATGAAGCGCGCGTTCTCGAGCACGTCGTCCTCGGTGACCGAGCCGCCGAAGCAGTCCCACGAGTTCCACCCCATCGGTGGTCGGGTGCGTGACATGAGGGCCTCCTGGCGGCGAGGGAGTGAACGGTCACAACGCGAGACGATCCTACGGACCCGGGCGTGCCGGCGTCCCGGATCGCCGGGCGCGGACGCCGGAACCTCCGAATCGGCGGTCCAGAGGGCGGTTCTCGGTCGTGGTGGCCCGCGACCCCCCGAGTCGCCCGCGGATCGGGAGGTTCGTCGCCGGGAGGGGCCGGTTTCCGTCCCGGCGTCCGCCTCGGGTAGCATTGCGGGGTTGCCTGGCGAGGGACGAGACGGCTCGTTCGTGATCGACTGACACCTCCTCCCTCGGTGGCCTGCGCACGACGAATCGACGAGGTTGAGGAGAAGACATGGCTGAGATCAAGCTGGCGGCCGAGAGCCGCACCGAGTTCGGCAAGGGCGCCGCGCGCCGCATCCGCCGCGAGAACAAGGTGCCCGCGGTCATTTACGGGCACGGCACCGACCCGATCCACATCACGCTGCCCGGTCACGAGACGCTGCTCGCGCTGCGTCAGGCCAACGCCGTGCTGACGATCCTCATCGACGGCACCAACGAGCAGCTCGCGCTCGCCAAGCAGGTTCAGCGCGACGTCATCAGGGGCTTCGTCAAGCACGTCGACCTCGTCGTCGTGCGCCGCGGTGAGAAGGTCGTCGTCGACGTCCCGCTGCACGTCGTGGGCGACTCCGCTCCCGACACCACGGTCAACGTCGAGCACCAGACGATCAGCGTGCGCACCGAGGCCACCCACATCCCCACCGGCATCGAGGTGTCGGTCGAGGGCCTCGAGGCCGGCACCCAGATCCTGCTCGGCGACATCAAGCTCCCGGAGGGTACCGAACTGCACGGCGACCCGGAGGCGCTGGCCGTGCACGTCACCGTTGCCGCGGTGCAGCAGCTCGAGACCGAGGGCGAGGCCACCGAGGAGGCCGCGACCGAGACCGAGGAGACCCCGGAGGCCTGACGGTCGTCGGACGACACTCGCTATGACGACGTGGATGGTGGTCGGGCTCGGGAATCCGGGCCCGACCTACTCGTTCACCCGGCACAACGTCGGCTTCATGGTGGCCGACGAGCTCGCCCGCAGGGCTCGCGGCTCCTGGTCGGCGCCCCGCGGGATGCGGGCGGACGTCCTCGAGACCCGGATCGGGGCGGCGGGTGTCGGCGTCCCCGCTGCGGACGCCGAGCGGCTGGTGCTCGTCAAGCCCCGCACCTTCATGAACGAGTCGGGGCAGGCGGTGCGGAAGCTGGCGGCCTTCCACAAGGTGCCGGCCGACCGGGTCGTGGCGATCCACGACGAGCTCGACCTCGACCTCGGCCAGATCCGGCTCAAGCTCGGCGGCGGTGACAACGGGCACAACGGGCTCAAGTCGCTGCGCGCCCACCTCGGCACCGGCGACTTCCACCGCGTCCGCGTCGGCATCGGACGCCCACCGGGCCGGCAGGCGGCCGCCGACTACGTACTCGCCCCGATTCCCACGAGCCTGCGCACCGACGTCGAACTCGAGGTCTCCCGGGCCGCGGACGCCGTCGAGACCCTCCTCACCGCCGGACTCGAGACCGCCCAGAACCGCTTCAACGGCTGACCCCCCGCGCTCGGGTTCCCGCGGCGTACGAGTTGATCGCCGCGGCGTACGAGGTGTCCGTTCCGAGCCCACATCTCGTACGCCGTCAGTCATCTTGTACGCCGACCGGAACCGGACCCCCGGGACTCCGCCCTGGGCGAACGGACGCCGCCCAGCCGCCGATGACGCTCCCGGCCGGGGCCCCACGCCGAACGACCCGAGTACGGTTGTGCGGTGACTCTTTCGGGCGTGGTTCAGCTCCTGGCCACCGACCCCGTGCTGGCGGACGCCGTCCAGCTGGCGCGGAGCGGGGCGGCCACCTCCTTCGACCTCAGTTCCCCCGCCGCGGCGCGCCCGGCGATCATCGCCACGCTCGCCCGCGCCGGCCGGCCCCTGCTCGTCGTCACGAGCACCTTCCGTGAGGGCGAGCAACTCGCCGCGACCCTCGAGTCGTGGGTCGGCGCCGAGCAGGTCGCCTACTACCCGGCCTGGGAGACCCTCCCGCACGAGCGGCTCAGTCCCCGCAGCGACACCGTCGGACGCCGGCTGCACGTGCTCCGCCGCATCGCCGGGCGCGACGAACTTCCCCCGCCCGCCGTCGTCGTCGCCCCCGTGCGGGCGGTGCTGCAGCCGCAGGTGCGCGGCCTCGCCGACCTCAGGCCGGTGGAGATCGTCGTCGGCGACGACTACGAGATGGCCCGGCTCACGGCCGACCTCGCGAACGCCGCCTACAGCCGGGTCGACCTCGTCGAGCGCCGCGGGGAGTTCGCCGTGCGCGGCGGCATCGTCGACGTCTTCCCTCCCACCGAGGACCACCCGGTGCGCGTCGACTTCTTCGGCGACGAGGTCGAGGAGATCCGCTACTTCACCGTCGCCGACCAGCGCTCCACCGACAAGACCGTCGAGCGGATCACCGCCGCGCCCTGCCGCGAACTGCTCATCACGGACGCCGTCCGGGCCCGGGCCGCCGCCCTCCTCGACGCCCATCCGGAACTCTCCGAGACGCTCGAGAAGATCGCCCAGGGTCACGCGGTCGAGGGCATGGAGGCGCTCAGCCCGGCCCTCGTCGACGGACTCGAACTGCTCGTCGACGTCATGCCGCAGAACACCCTCGTGCTGGTCAGCGACCCCGAGCTGGTCCGGTCCCGGTCCGACGAGCTGGTCCGCACCAGCCGGGAGTTCCTCGCAGCCGGCTGGGCGGCCGCGGCGTCCGGCGGTCGCGCCCCCATCGACCTCGAGCAGGCCGGCTACCGCGAGCTCGCCGACGTCCGGGCGCACGTGCTCGACCGCGGCCAGGGCTGGTGGGGCCTCTCGTCGTTCGCCGCGGCCCCGGACGCCGGCGGCCCGCAGTACTCCGACGACGGCGAACTGGTCGACCTCTCGAGCTACAGCGTCCTCGGCGTCGAGTCGCGCACGGTGGACGCCGAGACGACCCCGAACTGGCGCGGCGACACCGAGCAGGCGGTCGTCGACATCCAGCGGGCGATCACCTCCGGACAGCGGGTGGTCATCACCGTCGAGGGACGCGGCCTCGGCCAGCGGCTCGCGGAGATCCTCGCCGAGCACGATCTCGCCGCCCGTCAGCTGCCCGACCTCACCGAGCCACCGGACGCCGGTGTCGTCACCATCGTCCCCGCCCTCCAGCAGCACGGGTTCAGCCTTCCCGGTCTCGGCCTCAGCCTGTTCACCACGTCCGACCTGTCCGGCCAGGACGTCGGCGACAAGGTCGACCGGCGCCTGCCCAGCCGCCGGAAGAACACCATCCAGCCGCTCGAGCTGAAGCCGGGTGACCCGGTCGTGCACGAGCAGCACGGCGTCGGCCGCTACGTCGAGATGGTCAACCGCACCGTCGCGGGCGCCACCCGTGAGTACCTCGTCATCGAGTACGCACCCAGCAAGCGCGGCCACCCCGGCGACCGGCTCTACGTGCCGATGGACCAGCTCGACCAGCTCACCCGCTACGTCGGCGGGGAGTCCCCGGCCCTCGACCGGATGGGCGGCGCCGACTGGAACAAGCGCAAGAGCCGGGCCCGCAAGGCCGTCCGCGAGATCGCCGGCGAACTCATCAAGCTCTACGCGGCGCGCCAGGCGAGCAGGGGCCACGCCTTCGCCCCCGACACCCCCTGGCAGCGCGAACTCGAGGACGCCTTCGCCTACGTCGAGACGCCCGACCAGCTGGTCTGCATCGACGAAGTGAAGCGTGACATGGAGCGGGTCATGCCGATGGACCGGCTGATCTGCGGCGACGTCGGCTACGGCAAGACCGAGATCGCCGTGCGGGCCGCGTTCAAGGCCGTGCAGGACGGCAAGCAGGTGGCGGTACTCGTCCCGACGACGCTGCTCGTCACCCAGCACGCCCAGACCTTCGCCGACCGCTACGCCGGCTTCCCGGTGCACGTCGCCCAGCTCTCCCGGTTCCAGACGGACGCCGAGGCGCGTGCGGTCCGCGAGGGGCTGGCGTCCGGCAAGGTCGACGTCGTCGTCGGCACCCACCGGCTGTTCGCCGGCGACGTGCACTTCAAGGACCTCGGCCTGGTGATCATCGACGAGGAGCAGCGCTTCGGCGTCGAGCACAAGGAGGAACTCAAGAAGCTCCGGCTCAACGTCGACGTGCTCGCGATGAGCGCCACCCCCATCCCGCGCACGCTGGAGATGGCGATCACCGGCATCCGGGAGATGTCGGTGATCCAGACCCCGCCCGAGGAACGCCACCCGGTGCTCACCTTCGCCGGCCCGTTCGACGAGGGGCAGGTCGTCGCGGCCGTGCGCCGCGAACTGGCCCGCGAGGGTCAGGTCTTCTACGTGCACAACAAGGTGCAGACGATCGAGAAGACCTCTCGCCGGCTCCGGGAACTCGTCCCCGAGGCCCGCGTCGTCACCGCCCACGGGCAGATGAACGAGCACCAGCTCGCGCAGGTGATGGAGGACTTCTGGCAGCGCCGGGCCGATGTGCTCGTCTCGACCACCATCGTCGAGTCGGGTCTCGACATCTCCAGCGCCAACACCCTCATCATCGAGCGGGCCGACCAGCTGGGCCTGTCGCAGCTGCACCAGCTCCGCGGACGGGTGGGCCGCGGCCGCGAGCGCGGCTACGCCTACTTCTTCTATCCCACGGAGAAGCCGCTCACCGAGACCGCCCACGACCGGCTCGCCACCATGGCGGCGCACACCGACCTCGGCTCCGGCATGGCGATCGCCATGAAGGACCTCGAGATCCGCGGCGCCGGCAACCTGCTCGGCGGTGAGCAGTCGGGCCACATCGCCGACGTCGGCTTCGACCTCTACGTGCGCCTCGTGAGCGAGGCGGTCACCGACTTCCGCGGCGAGGAGGAGGAGCAGGAGCCGGAGATGCGGATCGAGCTGCCGGTCGACGCCAGCCTGCCGGGGGAGTACGTCGAGTCGGAGCGGCTGCGCCTGGAGATGTACAAGCGTCTCGCCGAGGTGCGCACGGACGCCGACATCGACGACCTCGCCGCCGAGATGCTCGACCGCTACGGCCCGCTGCCCGAGCCGACCCGGACCCTGCTGCGGGTCGCCCGGTTCCGCCTGGCCTGCCGGGCGGCCGGCGTCCACGAGGTCGTGAGCCAGGGCACCTTCATCCGGTTCTCGCCCGCCGCCCTGCCCCCGGAGTCGCGCCATCTGCGGCTCAAGCGCCTCTACCCGGGGTCGGTCATCAAGGAGACGGCGGGCTTCGTGCTCGTGCCGCGTCCCCGCACCGCACCGGTCGCCGGGGAGCCGGTCGCGGGCATCGAACTGCTCGACTGGGCGGACGCCGTCGTGCGCGAGATCTTCGCCAGCGCGGCCGAGCCCGCCCGGGTGGGCTGACCGGGCGTGCCCGGCCCGTGCGAGGGGGCCGGCGCCAACACGGCTAGACTCGCTCGCGACGACTCGGACTGGCTGTGGGAGGACTTTTCATGTCGGCTGCTCGTGTGATCGCCGCGGTGGTGTCCGTGGCGGCCCTGGCCGGATGCGCCGTGCCCTCCGGCGGCACCGCGTTCGATGTCAACGGCTCGACCATCTCCACCCGCGACGTCGACCGCGCCGCCACCGACTGCGCGAAGCTCGTCGGCAGCACGCCCGACAAGATCCGGGTGCAGGTCGCGACGATGTACCTCCAGGGCCTGATCGCCGAGCAGGTGGCGACGAACACGAACGTCACCGTCTCCGACGCCGAGAAGTCCTCGGTGGCCAAGAGCCAGAACCTCGGCCCGCTCATGGACGGCGGCGCGTGCCAGGCGGCCGTCGAGACCTGGCTCAACATCGCCGTCGTGCAGCAGAAGCTCGGCGCGCAGAAGCTGGCCGCCGAGGCGAAGAAGCTCGACGTCAAGGTCAACCCGATCTTCGGGCCGTTCAAGGCGAGCAACCTCAGCCTGCCGGGCGGCTCCGGGTCGCTGTCCAACCAGGGCAGCTCGCCGGTCACCCTCCCCTGACAACGGGCGGCGGCTGATGGCGGCACCCGTGATCCCACCCGAGCCGGACGCCGGCGGCGTCCGGGGGCTCGTCGAGGTGATGTGGCGGCTCCGCCGCGAGTGCCCCTGGGACGCCGAGCAGACCCACGAGAGCCTCGTCACCTACCTCGTCGAGGAGGCGGCAGAGGTGATCGACGCCATCGAGACCGGCACGCCCGACGACCTCCGCGAGGAACTCGGCGACCTGCTGCTGCAGGTGGTGTTCCACTGCGAGATCGAGGCCCAGCGCGGCGGCTTCACCCTCGACGAGGTCGCCGACGGCATCGCCGCTAAGCTCGTCCGGCGCCACCCCTACGTCTTCGGGGACGCCGACCTGCCCGACGACCTGCTCGGGTCGTGGGAGGCGCGCAAGCGCGCCGAGAAGCAGCGCACCTCCGCCCTCGACGGCATCCCCGACTCCCTCGCCACTCTCGCCCGCGCCCACAAGGTGATCGGCCGCAGCCGGCAGCACGGGGTGGCGCCCGCACTCTCCGAAGCCGACGACGGCGACATCGGCGCCCAGATCCTCTCCCTGGTGGCCCGGGCGCAGGAGGCCGGGATCGACGCCGACCAGGCCACCCGGCAGGCGTTGCGGGCCCTGGAAGCACGGATCCGGGACGGTGAGAGCGCCGGTGACGGAACCTCCGGGTTGGGTGCCGCACCTGATGGCGGGCCGATAGGCTGAGCCAGTCGTCGCGTTGCGGAGTCCCGGAATGATTCCCGTGCGCCCAGGGGCGTGCTGCGACGTGTTCACCACAGAAAGGGAGTAGTCCTCCAGTGGCCAGCATCGAATTCATTGACGCCCGCGAGATCCTCGATTCCCGCGGCAATCCCACCATTGAGGTCCAGGTCGTCCTCGACGACGGGTCCGAGGGCCTGGCGGCCGTTCCGTCGGGTGCTTCGACCGGCCTGTTCGAGGCCGTCGAACTGCGCGACGGCGACAAGAACCGCTATGGCGGCAAGGGTGTGCTCAAGGCCGTCGAGAACGTCAACGAGACGATCAGCGACGAGGTGACCGGTTTCGAGGCCACCGAGCAGCGCGCCCTCGACCAGGCGATGATCGAACTCGACGGCACCGACAACAAGGGCAAGCTGGGCGCCAACGCGATCCTCGGCGTGTCGATGGCCGTGGCCAAGGCGGCGGCCGAGTCGGCCAACCTGCCGCTGTACAAGTACCTCGGCGGCCCCACCGCGAACCTGCTGCCCGTCCCGATGATGAACATCCTCAACGGCGGCACCCACGCCGACAGCAATGTCGACATCCAGGAGTTCATGATCGCCCCGATCGGCGCCGAGACCTTCAAGGAGGCCCTCGAGATGGGCGCCGGGGTCTACCACGCGCTCAAGGCGGTGCTGAAGTCCCGCGGCCTGGCCACCGGCCTCGGCGACGAGGGCGGCTTCGCCCCCAACCTCGACAGCAACCGGGCCGCGCTCGACCTCATCGTCGAGGCGATCCAGAAGGCCGGCTACACCCCGGGCAGCGACGTCGCGCTCGCGCTCGACGTGGCCGCGTCCGCGTTCTTCAACGAGGACGGCACCTACGCGTTCGAGGGCGGCAGCAAGACCACCGACGAGATGATCGCCTACTACGGCGAGCTCATCGACGCCTACCCGCTGGTGTCCATCGAGGACCCGCTCAACGAGGAGGACTGGGAGGGCTTCGCCAAGTTCACCGCCCAGTTCGGCGACAAGATCCAGATCGTCGGCGACGACCTGTTCGTCACCAACCCGGTGCGCCTCAGCCGCGGCATCGAGGAGAAGTCGGCGAACGCCCTGCTCGTCAAGGTCAACCAGATCGGCTCACTCACCGAGACCATCGACGCCGTCACCATGGCGCACCGCGCGGGCTTCCGCTCGATGATGTCGCACCGTTCCGGCGAGACCGAGGACACCACCATCGCCGACCTCGTCGTCGCCCTCGGCTGCGGCCAGATCAAGTCCGGTGCGCCCGCCCGCACCGAGCGCGTCGCGAAGTACAACCAGCTCATGCGCATCGAGGACGACCTCGCCGAGGCCGCCCAGTACGCCGGCCGGGGCGCGTTCCCGCGGTTCAAGGGCTGATGATTCGGACCACCTCCGGATCGATGTAAGACTGGGTCGGTGCCTCGAGCTTCGCGCGAACATCCCCCGACGGGCAGTGGTCCGGGACGCGGTACTCCGCGGTCCCGGACCACGGCGCGTCCGGCCCAGCGTGCCAACGCCCCGGCCCGAACCCGGGCGACGACCGCCCCCGAACCGCCCGAGGTCGAGACTCCTGCCGCCCGCACCCTGCCCCGGCTCAGCCGCGGCCTGCGGCTCACCAACCGGGCGATCGCACTCATCCTCGTCTCGCTGGTGCTCGTGCTGATGTACGCGTCGAGCATCAAGGTCTACTTCGCCCAGCAGTCGGAGATCGCCCAGCACCAGGCGAGCATCCGCCAGCACGAGCAGGACATCGCCGCCCTGCAGGACCAGGTGTCGCGCTGGCAGGACCCCAACTACGTCAAGGCCCAGGCCCGCGAGCGGCTCGGCTGGGTGATGCCCGGCGAGATCGGCTACAAGGTGGTCACCCCCGACGGCAGCGTGCTGGCGCCGAGCGTGCACATCGGCTCGAGTTCCACCCTGCCCCAGGGCGAGCACCCCACCACGTGGTGGGAGCGGCTCACCTCGTCGATGGCGGTGGCCGACAACCCGGCGCCGGCCAAGGACGAGCCGAACACCGTGACGGTCTCGAGCGCGCCGAGCCCCAGCGCCTCGCCGGGCCGGTGACGACCGAAAAGGGACGGCGACCGGCTCGACTGTCGGAGCGGCTCGAGCCGATGAGCGCCGACGACGAGCGGGTGGTCGAGGCGCAACTCGGACGCCGGCCGCGCGGGGTCGCCGGGGTCGCCTGGCGGTGCCCCTGCGGCAAGCCGGGCGTCGTGGCCACCGAGCCGAGACTGCCCGACGGCACGCCGTTCCCCACGACCTACTACCTCACCTGCCCGCGGGTGGTGGCCGCCTGCTCCACCCTCGAGGCGGGGGGAGTGATGGCCGAGATGTCTGACCGGCTGGCGTCCGACCCGGCGCTGGAGGTGTCCTATCGCGCGGCGCACGAGGCGTACCTCGCCGACCGGGCCGCCCTCGGCGACGTGCCGGAGATCTCGGGCATCAGTGCGGGCGGCATGCCGACCCGGGTCAAATGCCTGCACGCGCTGGTCGGCCACGCGCTGGCCGCCGGCCCCGGCGTCAACCCGGTCGGCGACGAGGCGCTCGCCCGGATCGGCGAGTTCTGGCGGCGTCCGTGCCTCGACCACCCATCCGACGAGGAGGAGCGCCCATGAGCCACCGCTACGCCGCCGTCGACTGCGGCACCAACTCGATCCGGCTGCTCGTCGCCGACGTCGACGCCGAGGGGAAGCTGGTCGAGCACGACCGCCGGCTCGAGCTGGTGCGCCTCGGCCAGGGGGTCGACGCCACCCGCCGCTTCCACCCGGACGCCCTCGCCCGCACCTTCGCGGCCTGCGAGCGGTTCGCGGAGGTGATCGAGCGGTTCGGGTGCGACCGGGTGCGGTTCGTCGCCACGTCGGCCGCCCGCGACGTGAGCAACCGCGACGAGTTCTTCGCCGGGGTGCAGCAGCGGCTGGGCGTGGCCCCCGAGGTGATCCCCGGCGAGGAGGAGGCCCGGCTGTCGTTCGCCGGCGCGCTCAGCGGGGTGGCCGACGTCACCGACCCCGTCCTCGTCATCGACATCGGCGGCGGGTCGACCGAACTGGTCGTCGGCTCCGGCGGCGAGGTCCGCGCCGCGGTGAGCCTCGACATGGGATCGGTGCGGCTGCGGGAGCGGTTCCTGCGCGACGACCCGCCCACCGGATCGCAGATCGAGGACGCCCGGCGCTTCGTCCGGGGCCTGCTCGACAGCGGGCCGGACCTCGCCGGCGTCCGCACGGTCATCGGGGTCGCGGGGACGGTGACGTCGCTGTCGGCCATCGACCAGGGGCTCGCCGAGTACGACCGCGACGAGGTCCACGGCTCGCGGATGTCACGCGAGCGGATCGCCGAGCTCGCGGCGCGGCTGCTGGGGCTCACCGGCTCCGAGATCGAGGCGACCACGTGCCTGCCGGCGAAGCGGGCCGAGGTGATCGCCGGCGGCGCCCTCATCTGCGACGAGGTGGCCCGCCGGTCGGGCGCCGGGTCGATCACCGTGTCCGAGAGCGACATCCTCGACGGGATGGTGCTTGCAATGGCACGCGCCGACGCCTGACCGGCGTCCGTTCGCGGGGCGATCGGCCCCTTCGGAATCCCCTTGCCGCTGCATAGGGTGGGCCCATGGCACACATCACGCAAGGTGGAAACCCCGTCACCACGGCCGGCGAGCTGCCCGCCGTCGGCACCCAGGCCCCGGCGTTCACGCTGGTCGCCAACGACCTGTCCGACCTGACCTCCGACGCCCTCCGGGGACGCCGCGTCGTCCTCAACATCTTCCCGTCGGTAGGCACCGGGATCTGCTCGACCAGCGTCCGCAAGTTCAACGAGCTGGCGGCCGGTCTGGAGAACACCGCCGTGGTGTGCGTGTCCAACGACCTCCCGTTCGCGCAGAAGAGCTTCTGCGGCGCAGAGGGCCTCGACAACGTGGTCACGGCGTCCGCCTTCCGCAGCGCGTTCGGCAAGGACTACGGCGTCACGCTGCTCGACGGTCCGTTCGCGGGCCTGCTGTCGCGCGCGGTCGTCGTCCTCGACGAGAACGGGGTCGTGACCTACACCGAGCAGGTGCCCGAGATCGCCCAGGAGCCCAACTACGACGGGGCCGTCGCCGCGCTCAAGAAGTGACGCCCGGAGCCCTTCGGCCGGGCTGACACCCTCCCGAATTGCAGGCGAGTCGCCGACTTCCTGCGGTGGCGGACGCCGCCCCCGCCGCTCGCCTGCAATTCCGGCGGTTCCGACCCGTTGGGTGCGGCCGGCGTGCGGGCATCCCACGGTGCCCCCGACGGGATTCGAACCCGTACTGAAGCGGGTTTAAGCCGCCTGCCTCTGCCGATTGGGCCACGGGGGCCACGGTCACGATAGCGAAGCGGGCGCCCCCAAGGGCCCGGGCGGCGACCAGGGAACGACCGGGGTCCACGCCAGGGGAGTCCGACAAGGTCGTCGGTAGACTGGACGATGCGAGGACGCCGCAGCTTGTCGGCGTCCGCTTGGCACGAAAGGCAACCCGTCATGGCCAACCCGATTCTGTCGCAGTCGGACACGTTCAACCGGCGCGGTTATGCGCCCTACCAGGCGCAGCCGTACCAGCAGTACCCCTATCAGCAGCAGTACCCCGGCCAGCCCTACCAGGGCGGCCAGTACGGCCAGGCCCCCTGGCAGCAGCCGAGCGCTCCCACCGCGCTGATGACCTACGACGACGTCATCGCCAAGACCGGTCTGGCCCTGCTCGGCGTGGCGGCGGCGGCCTTCGCGTCGTACCAGTACTTCGCGGTCAACTACGCCCCCGCCCTCATGATGGGCGCCCTGCTCATCAGCGCGATCGTCGGCTTCGTCACCGTGCTCGTGGTGGCCGGACGCCGGCGGGTCTCGCCGGTCGGGGTGATGATCTACGCGCTCGTCGAGGGCGTGTTCATCGGCGTGTTCACGCTGCTGCTCGAGGCCCGCTACCCGGGCATCGCCCTGCAGGCGGTCACCGGCACCTTCGCGGCCGCGGCCGCGACCCTGATCGCCTACCGGTTCTTCCACATCCGGGTCAGCAACAGGTTCCGCAAGTGGGTGTTCATCACCACGATGGCCTTCGCCGCGCTCATGCTCGTCAACCTCGTCCTGTCCCTCGTCGGCCTCAACACCGGCATCGCCGGCTTCGGCCCGCTGGGCTTCGTGTTCGCCCTGCTCGGCGCCGGGCTCGCGGTGTTCAACCTGATCATGGACTTCGACTACGTCGACCGCGCCGTCGCCAACCAGGCCCCGGCCACCGAGTCGTGGCGCGCCGCCCTCGGCATCACGGTCACCATGGTGTGGCTCTACACCGAGATCCTGCGGATCCTCTCCTACCTGCGCCGCTGAGGCGCCTCCACCAACTCACCGTTCGACGCCCCGGCCGGCACCAGCTGGCCGGGGCGTCGGGCGTCCGGGGGAGGGTGACGGCGTCCCTGGATGGCTGATCGGCGTCCGAGCGTGGCGGCGTCCGGACCCCGAAGTGTGCGCGGCCTGCATCGACCACCCCTCGGGAAGGGGCACCCATGCAGGCCGTGTCAATGTCGGGGAGCGCCGCTACTGCGGCGGCACGTGGATGAGGTGCTTGTCGAGCAGGGAGCGCGACCCGGAGGTCCACGGGAGCGCGCGCCACTGCCGCAGCGGGATCCAGGCCGCCCGCGCCGTCGTGCCGTCGACGTCGATGACCGTCGGGGTGGTCGGGTTCGCGCAGGTGGCGGTGTAGATGATGCGGAGCGCGTGGAAGTCCTCGAGGACGCCGTTCGGCGCGCGTCCGACCCAGTGGTCCGACTGGAGGTCGATGAGGCGGTTGATGTGCACCTCCTGGCCGGTCTCCTCGGCGACCTCCCGCATCAGCCCCTCGTGCGGCAATTCCCCGGGCATGAGGCCGCCGCCGGGAAGCTGCCAGAGGCCGGGCACGGCCGTCTTGTCCGAGCACTCGCAGCCGAGGACGCCGCGCGGCGAGCGGATGATCGCGTACGCCGCGATCCGCTGGTTGAGCACGGGCACCTCGTCGGGCGCGACGAGCAGGTTGGGGTCGGCGCCCCGGTGCTTGATCCGGGGTGGACGGGACGAGTGGGTGCGGCGCGACACCTGCACCGTGAGGACGACCTCGTCGTCGGCCATCCGGGCCGACAGCAGACTGTTGATGACGAACCCACGGCGCCACAGCTCCTGGTGAGGATTCTGGCCGTGCTGCACCGCGAGGTTGACCAGTTCGCCCGCTCCCGGGGAACTCACTCCTACGATGCGCATCTGTTCATCATGGCATGCCCGCGAGGGACCCCCTTGCGGCCGTCCCCGGCGCCCGGGGCTCGAGGCGGGGGTGCCGGGGAGAGTTGCGGGCCGGGTGTGGCCGGCGTCCGGGGACACCTACCGCGGCCGACTTTCTGCCAAACGTGCACCACCTGCCACACCCGCGCCCCAGGACGAGAGGTGTGGCAGGTGGGGTGAATTTCGCAGGGAGCCCACGGCCGGGGGCGCGCCCGGACGCCGAGCAGCCCACCTCCCGCGCCGCCCCGGTGGCCCGGGCGTCGGTAGCATGACAGCCAATCGACCGGCCCCCAGCGGGGCACCCCACCCGGCGAGGACGGCTGTCATGGACTTCAACCCCAACGCGACGCTCAACGGCAACATCTCCTCCGCGGGCGGCCCGGGCGGGGGCCGCGGCGGCGGAATCATCGTCGGCGGCGCCGGCGGGGTGGTCATGCTCGTGCTCGCCCTGCTGTTCGGCGTGAACCCCTTCAGCGGGGGCCAGGGGCAGCCGGCCACCCTCGACAGCAGCCAGTGCTCGACCGGCGCCGACGTCCAGACCAACCGCGACTGCCGGTGGAAGGCGTACGTCACCTCGATCGAGGACTTCTGGTCGGGCCGGCTCAACGGCTACACGTCCGCGCCCACGGTGACGTTCACGGGCCAGGTCGACACCGGCTGCGGGACGGCGTCCAGCCAGGTCGGGCCGTTCTACTGCCCTGCCGACAAGACCGTCTACATCGACACCGCCTTCACCGACCAGTTGCTGCAGCAGCTCGGCGCCGAGGGTGGGGACGCCGCGGAGGCGTACGTCCTCGCGCACGAGTACGGCCACCACGTCTCCGACCTCACCGGGCAGCTGGCCAAGGCCCAGGCCTCGGGAAACCAGACCGGCCCCACCTCGGCGTCCGTGCGCTCGGAGCTGCAGGCCGACTGCTACGCGGGCGTGTGGTTCCACAACGTGGCCGCCGGCAACGACCCGATCCTCAGCGGCGTCACCCAGGACGACATCAACCGGGTCTCGGACGCCGCGAAGGCCGTGGGCGACGACCGGATCCAGAAGGCGACCCAGGGCTACGTGCAGCCGGAGTCGTGGACCCACGGGTCGGCCGCGATGCGGCACAAGTGGCTCGAGACCGGGTTCACCACCGGCGACCCGGGTGCCTGCGACACGTTCAGCACCAACGATCTGGGGCAGTGACGCGGCACCTCAGCTGCCGACGAGGTGGGTGACCTCGACGCCGTCGAGGGTGAACGCCCGCGTCGTCCCGTGGGCGGTGACCCGGAGCACCGGCTGGGCGAGCTTGTCGCGCCGGTCGATCACCCACTGCACCGAACTCGCCGAGGACGACTCGTCCGACCCGCCGGCCTGCGTCGGGGCCGTGGACGCGGTGGACTGGGTCGAGGTCGGACGGCCGGTCGGGCTCGAGTCGGTGGCGGACGCGACGGCGTCCGGGCTCACCGGGGCGCCGGCGGAGGCCAGCTGGATGATGCTGGCCACGACCGCCGGGTTGACCAGCGAGGCGTCGAACAGCTGGGGCAGCGTGCCCTTCTCGGACGCCGCCCACCGCGGCAGGCTCTTGGGCCGGGTGACCACGGTGATGACACCCTGCTGGGAGCCCGGCAGCTCGACGTAGAGGCCGCTCTCGGGGCGGTAGCCGATGACGCCCACCTGGGTCGACGTGCCGAGGCAGTCGCGGAGGGCTTCGCTGATGCCCTCGGCGGTGGTGAAGTCGAGCGTGTGCACGAGGGTGCCGTCGGGGCGGAAGAACACGGTGGCCGACTCCGGGTTGGTGGTCACCGTCATGAGCACCTGCCCCTGGTTGTACTCGACGATCTGCAGTTGCTGGTTCTGCTGCGAGCCCGACACCTGGGCGGCCACCTTGAACAGTTCGCCGACGTTGTCGAGGTTGAAGGTGCCGGGGTCGAAACTGGCCTGGTTGACGTTGGCGATGTCGCTCTGGGCGCGGCCGACCACGCCGTTGGTCCACGCCCAGGTGAACGGCTGCCCGTTGCGGACGATGCTCAGCGAGGCCTCGGTGGCGCTGATGTCGACCTTGACGGCCTGGTGGGTGCCGGCGGCGGCGACCAGCTGGTCGATCGCGGCCCGGGCGGCGCCGGGTGCGGTCAGCGGCTGCACCTTCGCGGACGCCGACCCGCTCGAGACGGCGGGCGCCGGGGTGGGCGTGGTCGAGGGGGCGCAGGCGGCGGACCCGAGGACCGCCGTGACCGCCAGTGCCACACCGGCCCACCGGTAGCGGCGCGATGTCATGTGGTCGAGGCTACCGACGACGACCAATGCGCCGCGAACCGGGACCGGCCGGACGACACCGGCATGGTGTGATGGGGCGGTGACCCAGACCTGGCCCCGCGAGCTCACCGGGGACGCCGTGTCGGTCGCGCCCCGGCTGCTGGGCGGGGTGATCGTGCACCGCGGGGTGGCCGTGCGGGTCACCGAGGTCGAGGCCTACACCGGGGCCGACGACCCCGCGTCCCACGCGTACCGGGGCCCGACCGCGCGGAACGCGGCGATGTTCGCCGGACCCGGGCACATCTACGTCTACCTGAGCTACGGGATCCACCGGGCGGCCAACATCGTCACCGCGCCGGCGGGCACGGCCGCCGGTGTCCTGCTGCGGGCCGGCGAGGTGGTCGCGGGGCACGAGGTCGCGCGCGGGCGGCGTCCCGGCGTCGCGGACGCGCGGCTCGCGTCGGGCCCCGGGAACCTGGGCCGGGTGCTCGGCCTGCGGCTCGAGCTGTCGGGTCGCCGCTTCGACGTGGCTCACCATCCGGTCGACCTGCTCCGGGTGGGCGACGGGGACGATCCCCGGCTGCTGTTCCTGCCGGCGCCGGTCGCCGCGGAGGCCCTCGGCCAGGGCCCCCGGGTGGGCGTCGGGGCCGCCCACGACCGCCCCTGGCGGTTCTGGATCCCGGGCGATCCCACCGTCTCGAAGTACCGCCGCGGCGGCGGCGCGGGTCGGCCCCCTGAACCTGGTGGAGCGCATCGCACCTAGTGATCCGGCTGTTGCCAACGCCGCTGATCGAGTCGAGACACTTGGCGCACCCGCCTTCCGTGGCGTCACCCACGGGTCTACAGTCGAGACATCCGCCGGGAGGCGGTGCTGAGACCACAGACACGGTGCGGTGTCGAGCCGCGCCACCGGCTCACTGGGGCCGGACTCTCCTGAATCGAGGTCCACCATGACTGACGTCGTCACGAGCGAGGTTGCCGGGAAGACTGAGGACACCGTCGTCGTCCAACGGCAGGTGTCCCACCCACTGAAGAACGTCTGGAAAGTCCTCATGACCGACGAGGGAGCCGAGGCCCTCCTGGGCCCGGGCGCCCATCTCGGTGACAAGGGTCACACCTGGATCGCCGCCGACGGCACCCGGGGCGTCACCCGCAGCTTCCACCCCTTGGAACAGATCCGGTTCTCCTGGCACGCCGAGGAGGACGCGCCGGCCACCGTCGTCGACCTGCACCTGCGCGCCGTCGATGACGCCACCACCAGCCTCGAGATCGTGCACGACCACCTCTACGACGGCCTCGACCGCGACCGCCTCGCCGACCACTGGAACCGGGCGCTCGAGCGCATCGACAACGACGCGCTGTAGCCCCAAGAAATCCCGCAGATCCGGCTGGCGTTTCCCCCCGACGCGTCGTAGTATTCCTGCTACGACGACAGGTAGTAACCTCCGCCTTTGGGGTGGGAAGCCCACCACAGAAGATGCCAACCCAGCCCGCCGACTTCGGTCGGCGGGCTGAGTGCCAGCTAGCCTGGCTCGCATGCTGAAGTTCACCAAGGCGCTCTTCTTGGTTCTCGCGATCGCCGCCGCAGTCGTCGGTGTCGTGTTCATCGTCAAGCTGTTCTGGCAGCTCAACCAACTGGTCGGCATGGCGCAGGCCAACCGCAGCGCCGTCGTCACCGCTCCCAAGATCCAGATCTGGATCTCGTTGGGTGCTGCCGCGCTCACCGGCCTGTTCGTGGGCATCGCCCTCGCGCTGCCGCGCCGCAGCGCACGCAGCATCCGCAACGAGATGACGCGCAACCGGGTGGCGGTCGACCAGGCCCAGCCCACGACCACAACCACGGTGCACGACACCGGAGAGGAATGACATGGGATTGTTCGACCTGCTCAAGCCCGGAAGCAACGGCGTCGGTGCCACCCGGGCCGCCCTCGACGAGGCGGCAGAGGACGGTGGTGACCAGGGTGCCGTCGCCCAGCTCGTCGAGAAGCTGCTCGCCATCGGGATCGACGGCAACGGCGCTTACTCGTCGGCCGCGAAGGTCGCCGAGGCGGCGCTCGCCGACGCCGGGGGTGATCGCGACCAGGCAGTGAACAGGATCATCCGGCAGCACGTCGTGAGCGGAGGGATCGGCGGGGTCGCCACGTCGATCGGTGGCTTCGTCACGATGCCGGTCGCCCTCCCCGTGAACCTCTTCGAGTTCTACGTGCAGGCCGCCCGGATGGTGGCCGCGGTCGCCGTCGTGCGCGGGTACGACGTCACCGACGACACGATCCGTACCGCGGTGCTGCTCACCATGGTCGGGTCGAACTCCGACGAGGTCCTCGCCAAGGCCGGTGTGACCACCGGCACCGGCCGGCTGGCCAGCCTCGCCGCCGGACGCCTCCCGCGCTCGGCGATGATGATCATCAACAAGGCCGTCGGGTTCCGGCTGCTGCGCACGGTGGGTGAGAGCGCGGCGTCCCGGCTCGGGCGGGCGGTGCCGCTGTTCGGTGGCGCCGTCGGCGGGGCGATCGACGGCTACATGATGCACCGCATCGCGGAGCAGGCCCGCCAGGAGTTCCCCCGGCTGGGCTGAGGCCCCGGCAGGCACATACCCCTGCCGCGCGGGTCGCCGGCGTGCCACGATGCCCGCATGCTGCAGCTGCGCATCTCCACGCCGGAGCGGCTCACGCCGCGGATCGTCAACCTGCTCGCCGGCGACCCCGCCACGAGCACCCTGTCGATCTTCGAGGGCGCGTCGGTGCTGCCCGAGGGCGACCTCATCATCGCCGAGGTCGCCCGGGTCGGCGCCGACGAGCTCGTGCACGAGCTCATCGAACTCGGCGTCCACCGCGACGGGTCGATCATGCTGCAGCCGATGCAGGCGTGGGTGTCGCGGCGCGGTTTCGAAGCGGAACGGGCGCGCACGGGCGCCGGGGCCGACGCCATCGTCTGGCTCGACGTCACCCAGCGGGCCTACGACGACTCCGAACTCAACTGGGTGTTCCTGTCGTTCATGACGATGGCGACCCTCATCGCCGGCATCGGGATGATCCTCGACTCGCAGATCCTCACCGTCGGCGCGATGGTCCTCGGCCCGGAGTTCGGCTGCGTCGCCGCCCTGGGCGTCGCGCTGCTCCAGCGCCGGTGGCGGCTGTTCGGCTACGCGGCCCGCAGCCTGGTCGTCGGGTTCGCCGTCGCCATGGTGATCACGACGCTCATCACCCTGGCCGGACGCGCGCTCGGCTGGGTCACCGTCGGGGAGGCGGTCACCAAGCGGGCCGCGACGTCGTTCATCTACAAACCCGACCGGTGGTCGTTCATCGTGGCGCTCATCGCCGCCGCCGCCGGCGTCCTGTCGCTCACCTCGGCCAAGACCGGCGGCCTGTCGGGGGTGTTCATCTCGGTGACCACCATCCCGGCCGCCGCGAACATCGCCGTCGGCCTCGCCTTCGGCGCGTGGCAGGAGGTCTGGGGGAGCGCCGCCCAGCTCGGCATCAACCTCAGCGCGATGGCCGTCGGCGGCGCCCTCACCCTCGCCGTGCAGCGGTGGCTGTGGGGCCGGTTCGTGCTGCGCAGCTGGCGGGAGAAGCGGGGACGCTCGGTCAGCTCCCAGTGACGGCGTCCGCGTCGCCGATGGGAGCGCCCGGGTCCCACGGCGCGAGCGCGTCGCCGATGGGATCGCGGACGAGCAGTGCGGCCCGGCGGTCGAACAGCGTCGGCGTCGCGTTGATGAGCACGAGCCGGTCGCCGGCGTAGCGCAGGGCGAACCCGGCGGCCGGGTAGACGTTGAGCGAGGTGCCACCGACGATGAGCGTGTCGGCGTCCTCGATCGCCCGGACCGCTTCGTCGACCACCTCGGCGTCGAGCGCCTCGCCGTAGAGCACGACGTCCGGTCGTACCATCCCCCCGCACCGCGGGCAGCGGGGGACGCCGGTCGTGGCCAGCACCTCGTCGAGCGGCATCGGCCGGTCGCAGCGCACGCAGTGGTTGCGGTGCACCGACCCGTGCAGCTCGTGCACGACCCGCGACCCCGCCAGCTGGTGCAGGCCGTCGATGTTCTGGGTGACGACGGCGGTGAGGACCCCGCGCCGCTCGAGGGCGGCGAGGGCCCGGTGCGCCGCGTTGGGCCGCGCCTGCGGATGGAGGAGGTGGCGGCGGTGGAAGTCCCAGAAGGCCTCCGGCTCGTCCCACAGGCACTCGTCGCTCAGCATGTACTCGGGCGGCCTGGGTCCGGACGCGGTGGCGTACAGCCCGGCCGCGGACCGGAAGTCGGGGATGCCGCTCTCGGTGGAGACGCCCGCGCCGCCGAAGAAGACGATCCGCCGGGCGGAGTCGATGACCGACGCCAGGGTGATGGCCATGTCGCCATGGTGGCACGCGCGGCCGCCGGCGTCCGGTGGACGTGCGGAGCCCGCGGGCCCGGTTCCTGCGGCGTACGTTCTCTGCTTTCGCGGACGTTCGCGACGCGAAACAGCGGCGAACGTCAGCCGGAAACGTCGCGAACGTACGCCGCAGGGACGGGGGCGGGGGCGCCCGCGACGCCGCCGCCGCGGCTCAGAATGGATCGACCATTTCCCCCCAACCCCTTGTCAGCGTCGGGGCCGGTGTGTTCAGATGGAGGAAAGCGCATTCCAAGGGTGGAGGAGCCATGCCAGAATTCCGACTTCCAGATGTCAGCCGCCGCACCGTGCTCGCCGGCGGTGCCGGCGCGGTGGCGGCGGGCCTCGTCCCCGCGTTCGACGCACCGACGGCCGCCGCGGCACCGGCCCGCTCCCGGCGGCTCAGCCTGCTGATCGACAACGCGCCGGCGAAGGTCGGCACCTACTCGTTCCCCGACGAGGTCACCTCGTTCACGCTGGACAACGGCCTGGTGCGGTTCGTCTTCGGCCGTGACGACGGGCCGTCCGGCACCCGCCCTCAGGGCTCGGTGTCGGTCAACGTCTGGTCGGTCACGGTCGACGGCACCGAGCTGGCGCCCGACGACCCGTTCGCGAACAAGTCGTTCTACGTCGACTCCTGGGGCGGCAAGGCGCGGCTCGTGTGCTCGGAGATCCGGGTGCTGCGACTCGAGGGCGACCTCATCGACGTCGCGATCGTCGACACGATCTCCCCGAAGCTCCAGCACGAGCACCACCTCATCCTCCGTGAGGGCGTGCGGGGCCTGTACGGCTACAACATCATGACCGCCGTCGTCGACACCCAGATCAACGAGGTGCGGATGAACACCCGGTGGAACCGCGGCATCTTCGACCACACCTACAACGTCGAGCGCGGCATCGGGCGGCAGCCGACCTACGCCTACCTCAAAACCCAGACCCGCATCCAGGACGAGACCTGGCAGGTCAACGGCGTCAACGACCCCAACCTGCCCTACCCGACGACCAACGCGGGCGGCCTGAAGCCGGGGGACATCTACTCGAAGTACGACTGGAGCCTCTACCACCACGAGAACCCGATGTTCGGCCACCTCGGCAACGGCTTCGGCGTCTGGTTCACCTCGCTCGGCGGCGTCACCGGGGACACGCTGTGCGCCACCTACGGCGTGGGGCCGCAGCACCAGGACCTGGCGGTGCACCAGGACGTCATCATCCTCAACTACATGGGCGCCAACCACTACGGCCTGCCCGCCTACACCATCCCGGCCGGCTACCGGCGGCTGTACGGGCCCTGGCTCACGTTCATCAACACGGGCAGCGACCTCGAGTCGATCGTCGCGGACGCGAAGCGGGTGGCCGAGGACCAGATCCGCGCCAACCGGTCCGGCGCCGGCTGGGTGGCCGACCGCCTCTACCCGCCCCGGGAGCGCCGGCACACCGTCCGCGGCCGGCTGGCCCTCGGCGACGGTCGTCCCTCCGGCGGGTTCTGGGTCGTGCTGAGCACCCAGACCGCCGACGACGTGTACTCGATCCACGAGCCGACCTACTTCGTGCGCACCGACTCGCAGGGTCGGTTCGAGCTCCCGGGCATCCCGCCCGCCTGGAAGCCCGGAACCACCGACCCCGGTTCCTACACCCTCTACGTGTTCGCTGCGGAGGGGTCGGTGACCGACCAGTACGTGCGCACCGGGGTGGTGGTCGACTCCGACGTCGACCTCGGCACGATCCACTGGACGCCGCCGGCCCGCGGCACGTTCCTGTGGCAACTGGGGTCGGCCAGCCGGACGAGCGGGGAGTACGCGCTCGCATCGCTCTCGCCGGTGCGTCCGGAGGTGCGGGGGTACAAGAAGCCGAGCCGGATCCCGGCGGACCTCACCTTCCGGATCGGACGCGACTGGGAGCCGGTCGACTGGTACTACGCCCAGACCAACCCCGGCGACTGGACCATCGCGTTCTCGCTCACCAGGCAGTACTCGGGCACGGCGCGGCTCACCGTTTCGACGTCGATGCAGCAGTCCGGCGCGCCCTCGGTTTCGGTCAACGGCCAGACCGCGGTCGTCAGCGGCGAGATCCCCGACAACAACGACTCGACGATCGCCCGCCAGGCCGACCGCAGCGGGTACCCCCGCCTGGTCGAGCTGACCTTCCCGGCGTCCGCCCTGACGGTGGGGGAGAACACGGTGACGTTCCACCACGGACCGGCCGCGAACAACGGGAAGGGACCCGGCTGGGACACGATCCTGCTCGACGTCGACGAGGGGGGCAGCCCGACCCCCGGTGAGGCGAGGGTCACGGCGTCCCGGACGCTCAGGGGGCCGCAGCAGCGGGTGACCGTCTCGGTGACGAACACCGGCTCGACCGAGCTGAGGGACCTGCGCCTGGCAGCGGTCGAGTTCACCGACGGGGCCTCGACCCACGACGTCGCCGCCCCCGTCGTGGGGCGCGACCCGGCGGCCCACCCGGTGCCGCTCGCCGAGAGCCTGGCGGCCGGGGAGACCCGGCAGTTCCAGATCGACGTCGCCTCCCGGCGCTCGGTCGGCGTCACGGTGGCGGCGGACGGCGGGCGCGTCCCCTCGACGGTGCGGGTGGCCTGAGCCGGTTCCCGGCGTCCCGCCCGGCGCCGGGAACCTGGAGGGCGGGACGGCAACGTGACCAGTGCCGTCCCGCCCTCCGTCATGTCCGGCGCAGGACGCCCTCCCCGGTTTCTGGGGCGGGCGATCTCTGCTCGTGCGGGCGATTTCTCCGCCGATCCGGCAGCGATCGCCCGCCCCGGCGTCGAAAACGCCCGCCCCGGGAAACCGGGGGTGCTTACTCCCAGCGCAGGGTGACGTCGATCCGGGCGTGACGCGGGGAACCGGCGTACTGGGGCAGGACGTCCTGGCCGCAGGAACGCGACCCGATGCCGTGCTGGAAGGCGTCGAGGTGCAGCCAGCGGCGTCCCGACTCGATCTCGTCCCAGTGACCCGCCCCGGCCATCTCCTCCGCCGAGGCGGGGGCGAGGCTGAACGACAGGGGATCGGGCCCGGTGCGGGTGACCACCAGCGTCCGCTCGCCGTCGGTGACCCGCAGGTCGGCGAGGTCGAGGTGGTTGCCCGCCTCCTGCGGCCGGATCGTCGGCTCCCACGCGTCGGAGGCCGTCCCCACGAAGCGCCCGTGCCGGGCGCCCCCGCGCAGGTCGACGTAGCTGGTCGTCGGGCCGGTGCCGGTCCACGTGAGCTGGTCGAACTCCAGCGGCAGGGGCAGGCGGAGGCCCATGCGGGGGAGGACGGGCGGCAGGGTGCCGCGCGGGGTGAGGTCGGCCTGCAGTCGCAGTCCGCCCTCCACCGGGCTGAAGCGCAGCACGGTGTCGACGGTCCACGCCCACGAGGGGGCGCCCGTGCGCAGGGTGACGACGGTGGCGGCGTCCTCGCGGGTCACCGACACGATCCGGTGCTCGGCCTGGTCGAGGCGCAGCGTCTGCCAGCGCGCCGCGCTCGACCCGCCGCCGAACGGGCTCGAGGTGCCGTCGGCGCTCCACGAGTCGGCCCCGAAGGTGCCCCGGTCGTTGTCGGTGGGGGCCCGCCAGAAGCACGGCTCCACGAGCACGGCCTCCTCATCGCCCCACTCGGTGAGCCGTCCGCGGGAGTCGACCCCCACGCCCGAGCCACCGGACGCCGGTGCGCTCGGCACCGGCGCGGCGCCCACCCGCGACTCGCGCAGGCTGAGCACCCGGCGTCCGAGCAGGTCGTTCTCGCCGATGCCGGGCAGCAGCTCGGAGCCGGCGGCGTCGACCTGGCGGGGCAGGCGCGCCTCGATGCCGGTGACCTGGGGGTCGAGGATCGCGAGCTGGAGCCACCCGCCGTGCCGCTGGACGGCGGCGTCGAGGTCGTCGACGAGCAGCGAGGCCTCCTGGTCGGGCGCCAGCGCGTCGAGGGGGACCTGGCCGTCGTCGACCTCTCCGTCGTCGCCCACCAGCTGCCACGCGAGCACCAGGCCCTCGCCGTCGCGGCTGTGGCTGGTGTTGCGCACGACGACCGCGCCGCCGCCGACGTGCACCGCGGTGAACGGGGCGACGGCATTGGCCCAGGCGACCAGGCCGGTGCGCGGGCGGGAGTAGGCGTCGACCAGGCCGTCGCAGACGAAGTTGCCGTCGTGCACCCGCTCGCCGAAGTCGCCGCCGTAGGCGAGCCGGTCGTCGCCGATGCCGCGCACCAGCGAGTGGTCGCGCCACTCCCACACGAAGCCGCCGGCGTGGCGCGGGTGGCCCATCTGCGCGATGTACTCCTCGATCGCGCCGGGGCCGGTGCCCATCGCGTGCAGGTACTCGCACATGACGAACGGCTTGGTGAGGATCGCCGCGTTCTGGGCCGGGCTGAGCCCGAACTCGTGCGAGCGTGCGCCGCCGAACGACGCCGGGCCCCCCGCGAGGATCGCCTCCACCTCGTCGGTCGACGGGTACATCCGCGAGTACACGTCGACGTAGTCGACCGTGTAGTCGTTCTCGTAGTGCACCAGCCGGCTCGGGTCGCGCCGCTTGATCCACCCGGCCATCGCGGCGAGGTTGTCGCCGCGGTAGGCCTCGTTGCCGAGCGACCACATGATGATGCTCGGGTGGTTCTTGTCGCGCTCGACCGTGCGCTCGATCCGGTCGAGCAGGGCGTCACGCCAGATCGGCTCGTCGGACGGGTTGCGCCGCCACTGGTCGAAGCCGAACCCGTGCGACTCGTAGTCGCACTCGAGGATCACCCAGAACCCGAGTTCGTCGGCGAGGTCGAGGACGCCGGGATGCGGCGGATAGTGCGAGGTGCGGATCGCGTTGACGTTGAACGACTTCATGAGCTGCAGGTCGGCCCGCGCCCGGTCGGCGTCGAACACCCGCCCCTCGTGCAGGTCGACCTCGTGCCGGTTGACGCCGTGCAGCACCAGTCGGCGTCCGTTGGCGGTGAGGGTGCCCTCGACCACCTCGATCCGGCGGAACCCGGTGCGCACACTCACGGTCTCGGCGTCGGTCGAGACGAGCACCTCGTAGAGCCGCGGCACGTCGGCGCTCCACGCGTCGACCGGCCCCACCTCGAAGGACGCCGTCGAGGCGAGGGTGTCGCCGCAGGCCATGGTGGCGGTGAGACCGAGCTCGGGGCACCGGACGCTGACCTCACCACGCGCCCCGCGCACCTCGACGTCGAGGCGTCCCTGGCCGGTGGCGGCGTCGTAGTCGGCGCGCACCCACACGTCGTCGAGGCCACCCTCGGGGCGGTGGATGAGGTCGATCGAGCGGAAGATGCCGGGCATCCACCACTGGTCCTGGTCCTCGAGGTAGGAGCCGGGCGACCACTGGGTGACCCGGACGAGGACGGTGTTGGCGCCGGGGTGCAGCATTCCGGTGACGTCGAGCTCCTGCACGAGCCGGGAGGCCTGCGTGGTGCCGGCCCAGGTGCCGTTGACGAACACCGCGGCGCTCGACTCGACGCCGAGCAACCGGATCCGGTCGCTGCCGTCGGTGGGCCAGTCGTCGGGCAGGTCGATCACCCGGCGGTGGTCGGCGGTGGGGTTCGCGTCGGGCACGTGGGGCGGGTCGAGGGGGAACGGGTACTGCACGTTCGTGTACTGGGGCGTGCCTCGGCCGGGTCCGGTGAGCACCCAGTGCGACGGGACCTCGATCGTCTCCCAGGCGGAGTCGTCGAAGTCGGGTGCCGCCTCGGCCGGGGCCTCGAGCTCGCCGGCGTCCGGGGTGTCGACGAGGGGATCGTGCGGGTAGAGGCGGAAGCGCCACGTGCCGTCGAGCGAGAGGGTGGGCGCGTCGCCCGCGAGCACCGAGCGGGGGCGGACGCGGCGTCCGGTACCGGGGGTGGGAAGGTCGGGCAGGCTCCACTGAGCGGTCATCATCGTCCTTGTCAGGTGTCTTTCGGGAGCGCGGGTGCGGGTCACCGCTGGGGTTCGGTCGGCGGGCCGTGGCGTCGGGTGCCGTCGGTCCGTCGATCAGGCTACTCGGCTCGCGCCGCGGGGCGGGCGGCGTCCTCGGCATCCGGGCGGAGCTTGCTGCTGCGCAGCAGGCGGGGGCCCGTGGTCAGGAGCAGGCCGCCGAGCATGTTGAGGGGGATGACCCACCAGACCCACTCCAGCCAGTGCAGGTACGTCGCGCCCGGCACCCCGGACAGGATGGCGCCGAACAGGATGATCGAGTCGAGCACCGAGTGGAACAGCGGGGCGCCGGCGAGGATGAACGCCCCGCCGACGGACGCCGCGATCGCCGCGCCCGGGCTGTCGGTGCCCGCCTGCATGCGGGTCATCAGGGTGATGACGGCGCCGGCGAGCACCGCCAGGGCCAGGCCCCGCCACGACAGGCCGATGCCGAGGAAGTAGTCGGAGGACTCGACGAGGGTGTCGTGCAGTTGCGGGAAGGCGAGGACGACCAGGCCCATCGTCAGCCAGCCCCCGAGCAGGTTGGTGAGCAGGGTCACGACCCAGAGCCGGATCAGTTGCAGGAGCGTGCCCTCCCGGGCGAACACCGCGACGATCGGGTAGTAGAAGCCCTCGGTGAACAGCTCGGAGTGGGCGAGGAACAGCGCCATGAAACCGATCGAGAAGGCGAGGCCGCCGAGCAGGTGGCTGTGGGTCTCGTGCACGGTGAGCAGGTAGGCCAGCACGCCGAGGCTGATCTCCACGCCGCCGAGGAAACCGGTGGACACCAACGTCCGCCACGACCGGTTGAGCCGGTCGCCCCCCTCGCTGGCGGTGCTCTCGTAGGTGCTGCGGATCGGCTCCTCGACCGCGGCGGCCGCCTCCTCCGATCCCGCCGCCGGTGTCTCGTCCTCGGCGTCCGGTGCCGTGCGCTCGTGGTGGGGTGCTGGTTCCGACATGCTGCTCCGCTCGTCACAGGGGCGTCGGGGGCGCCCGGGAGAGATCCAGCCTACGAGTCGCCCGGGGCCCGGGAGCGCCGGCGGATCCACGATGTGACCGGTCACGCCCGCTCGGGCGCGCCGGTTGGCGGCTGCCGATAGGTTGGTGCCGTACCCCTGCGCCGCGGGTCCCCGACCGGCGCGGCGTCCGTACTTCCTCGAAGGAGAGACATGAAGTTCCGACACCTCGGCAGGTCCGGGATGAAGATCTCGGAGATCACCTACGGCAACTGGCTCACCCACGGTTCCCAGGTCGAGAACGAGCAGGCGATGGCCTGCGTGCGCGCGGCGCTGGACGCCGGCAT
The DNA here is from genome assembly GCA_036261615.1 of Propionibacteriaceae bacterium. Lineage (GTDB taxonomy): Bacteria > Actinomycetota > Actinomycetes > Propionibacteriales > Propionibacteriaceae > JAJYQH01. The sequence continues at coordinate 65,244 of DATAKK010000015.1, forward strand.
CACCACCTTCGACACCGCCGACGCGTACGCCAACACGGCGGCGGAGACCGTGCTGGGCGAGGCGCTCAAGAACGAGCGGCGCGAGTCGCTCGAGATCTTCACCAAGGTCTACTGGCCGACCGGCCCCGGCGGCCACAACGACTCCGGCCTGTCGCGCAAGCACATCCTCGAGTCGATCAACGGCTCGCTGAAGCGGCTGCAGACCGACTACGTCGACCTCTACCAGGCCCACCGCTACGACACCGAGACGCCGCTCGAGGAGACGATGCAGGCGTTCGCCGACGTCGTCCGGATGGGCAAGGCGCTCTACATCGGCGTGAGCGAGTGGACGGCCGACCAGATCCGCCAGGGCGCGGAACTGGCCAAGGACCTCGGCATCCAGCTGGTGAGCAACCAGCCGCAGTACTCGATGCTGTGGCGGGTGATCGAGGCCGAGGTCGTGCCCACGAGCGAGGAACTCGGCCTGAGCCAGGTCGTGTGGTCGCCGATCGCGCAGGGCGTGCTCACGGGCAAGTACAAGCCGGGGCAGCCGGCGCCCGCCGGGTCGCGCGGCACCGACGAGAAGGGCGGCGCGAACTCGGTGCGCCGCTTCACCGACAACCAGGACCTGCTCGAGCGGGTGCAGAAGCTCCAGCCGATCGCCGACGAGCTGAACCTGTCGATGGCCCAGCTGGCCGTTGCCTGGGTGCTGCAGAACGACAACGTCGCGTGCGCGATCATCGGCGCGTCCCGGCCGGAGCAGGTCACCGAGAACGTGGCGGCCAGCGGCGTGGAGATCCCCTCGGAGCTCCTGTCGAAGATCGACGAGGTGCTCGGCGACGTCGTCGTCCGCGACCCGGGGATGACGGCGCAGAACGCCCCGAAGAAGCGCCCCTCCTGACGCCGGGGCGTCATCCGACCCGAACCGGCACGCCGTGGTCACCATGACCCGGCGTGCCGGTCCGTTTTCCGGGCCCCGGCCCCCGGTGTTAAGAACCCGTCAAGGGGCGTCAACGCTCGATCAGGACGCGGCCACGACCGCGCCGACGGTGGTGCGCTGGAGGCGTGCTTGAAACAGTGATGTGTCTGGTGATCGTCGCCGCCCTGTTGGGTTACCTCATCGGGGCCCTGCTGCACCCTGAGCGCTTCTGATGGGCGAGGCCGCCTCGGCCGCCACGACGCTGGGGGCCGTGGTCGTCCTGCTCGGGATCGTCTACGTTCCGCTCGGCGGCTGGATGGCCCGCGTCTACACCTCCGAGAAGGACTGGCGGCTGGAGCGGGTGATCTACCGCCTCGTCGGGGTCGACCCGCAGGGCGAACAGCACTGGCGGCGCTACCTCCTGTCGGTGCTCGTCCTGAGTGCCGCAGGCATCGTCGGATTGTGGCTGCTGATCCTGCTGCAGGGCCGGCTCCCGTGGGACGCCGGGCGCACCGGCATGGACTGGCACACGGCGCTCAACACCGCGGTGTCGTTCGTCACCAACACCAACTGGCAGTCCTACGCCGGCGAGACGGGCGCCGGATACCTCGTCGACATGGCCGGGCTGGCCGTGTGGAACTTCCTGTCGGCGGCGATGGGGATGGCGGTGGCCGCCGGGTTCGTGCGGGGGCTGGTGCGCTCGGGCACGGACCGGCTCGGCAACTTCTGGGTCGACCTGGTCCGGTCCGTCGTCCGGATCCTCCTGCCGATCTCCGTGGTCGCGGCGCTGGTGCTCGTCGCCGGGGGTGTCATCCAGAACCTCACCGACCCGGTCACCGTGCACACCCTCACCGGCGGCACCCAGGTGGTGCAGGGCGGCCCGGTGGCGTCGCAGGAGGCGATCAAGCTGCTGGGCACCAACGGCGGCGGCATCTTCAACGCCAACTCGGCCCATCCCTTCGAGAACCCGGCGCCCTGGACGTTCTTCCTCGAACTGGTGCTGCTGCTGTGCATCCCGTTCAGCTTCCCCCGCACCTACGCGCTCATGGCGGGTGACCGGCGCCAGGAGCGTCCGGTGCTCGGTGTGATGGCCGTCCTGTACGTGGCGACGTCCGGGCTGGCGGTGTGGGCCGAACTGGTGGCGGCGCACGGGCCGGCGGGTGCCATGGAGGGCAAGGAGCAGCGGCTGGGCGTCGCGGCGTCCATGCTGTTCGGGGTCGCGACGACCGGAACGTCGACGGGGGCGGTGGTGGCGTCGCACGATTCGATGTCGGCGCTCGGTGGGGGCCTGCTGCTGTTCAACATGCACCTGGGCGAGATCTCCCCCGGAGGCGTGGGCAGCGGGCTCTACTCGATCCTCGTGCTGGCGGTCATGGCGGTGTTCCTCGCCGGGCTGATGGTCGGCCGGACCCCGGAGATGCTCGGCAAGACGATCGGACGCCGGGAGATCACGTGGGCGTCGCTGTACGTCCTCGTCATGCCGGCGGTCGCCCTCGTCGGCACCGCGGTGGCCCTGTGGGTGCCGCAGGCCCGCGCCGGTCTGCTGGCCTCCGGGCCGCACGGGCTCTCGGAGATGCTGTACGCCTACACGTCGGCGGCGAACAACAACGGGTCGGCGTTCGCGGGGCTGTCGAGCGACCAGCCGTTCCTCAACCTCACCCTCGCGGCGGCCATGGCGGTGGGCCGGTTCGCCCCGATCGCCCTGGTGCTCGCCCTGGCCGGTGAGCTCGCGGCTCAGCATCCGCGGCCCGTGACGGACGGGACGATGCCCACCCACACGGCCGTCTTCGGGGTGCTGCTCCTCGCGGTCACGCTCATCGTCGCCGCGCTCACGTTCTTCCCGGCCCTGGCGCTGGGACCGCTTGCGGAGGGACTGCGATGACCATCCACCAGCCGGTGCGGGCCGGGATCCTCGCCACGGCCTGGCAGTCGCTGCCCCAGGCGCTGCTGCGGCTTGACCCCCGGGTGCAGGTCCGCTCACCGGTGATGTTCGTCGTCTGGGTCGGATCGGCCCTGTGCACCGGCCTCGCGGTCGCCCATCCCACGGTGTTCGCCTGGGGTGTCACCGGCTGGCTCTGGGCGACGATCGTCTTCGCCAACCTCGCCGAGGCCATCGCCGAGGGACGCGGCAAGGCGCAGGCCGAGACGCTGCGCCGGGCCAAGCGGGACACGATGGCGCGGCGGCTCACCGGGCACGGCGAGGAGGTCGTGCCGGCGTCCTCGTTGGGCATCGGCGACCGTGTGGTCGTGGAGGCAGGGGAGGTCATCCCCGGGGATGGTGACGTGGTCGAGGGCATCGCCAGCGTCGATGAGTCGGCGATCACCGGCGAATCGGCCCCGGTCATCCGCGAGTCGGGCGGCGACCGGTGCGCCGTCACCGGCGGGACGACCGTGCTGTCGGACCGGATCGTCGTCCGCATCACGACCCGGCCGGGGGAGACGTTCATCGACCGGATGATCGCCCTCGTCGAAGGCGCCGCCCGCCAGAAGACGCCCAACGAGATCGCGCTGTCGATCCTGCTCACCGTGCTGACGATCATCTTCCTGCTGGCCGTGGCGACGCTGCAGCCCCTGGCGGCCTACTCGGGGCGGGCGCAGTCGCTCGTCGTGCTCGCCGCCCTGCTCGTCTGCCTGATCCCCACGACGATCAGCGCCCTGCTGTCGGCGATCGGCATCGCCGGGATGGACCGGCTGGTTCAACGCAACGTGCTGGCCATGTCCGGGCGCGCGGTGGAGGCCGCCGGCGACGTGTCGACCCTGCTCCTCGACAAGACGGGCACGATCACCCTCGGCAACCGCCGGGCGACCGACTTCTTCCCCACCGAGGGGGTGGCCCGCGCGGAGCTGCTCGCGGCCGCCTACCAGGCGTCCCTCGCGGACGAGACCCCCGAGGGGCGGTCGATCGTCGACCTGGCCGGGGACATGCTCCGCGAGGCCGGCGACGGGGGCGGCGGGGTACCGGTCGGGGTGGCCGGTGGCGAGGCGGTCGCCTTCACCGCGCAGACGCGGATGTCGGGGGTCGACCTGCCCGACGGCACCCAGATCCGCAAGGGCGCCGGCGGGGCGGTCGCCACCTGGGTGCGGGAGTGGGGCGGCGCCGCCTCGGCGCAGGCCCGGACCCTCGGTGACGGCGTCGCCGGCGAGGGCGGGACGCCGCTCAGCGTGGCCGTCTGGCGTCCGGGGGAGCCGCCGCGCGAACTGGGCGTCGTCCAGTTGAAGGACATCGTCAAGACCGGCATGCAGGAACGCTTCAGTGAACTGCGCCGGATGGGGATCAGGACGGTGATGATCACCGGGGACAACCCGCTCACGGCGCGGTCGATCGCCGAGGAGGCCGGGGTCGACGACTTCCTCGCCGAGGCGACCCCGGAGGACAAGCTCGCCCTCATCCGCCGCGAGCAGGCGGGCGGCCGGCTCGTCGCCATGACCGGTGACGGCACCAACGACGCGCCCGCCCTCGCCCAGGCCGACGTCGGCGTCGCCATGAACACCGGCACCTCCGCGGCGAAGGAGGCCGGGAACATGGTCGACCTCGACTCCGACCCGACCAAGCTCATCGACATTGTCGCGATCGGCAAGCAGTTGCTCATCACCCGGGGAGCGCTCACCACCTTCTCCATCGCCAACGACGTCGCCAAGTACTTCGCGATCATCCCGGCGATGTTCGCCGGGATCTTCCCGGGGCTCGAACGGCTCAACGTGATGCGCCTGCACAGCCCGGAGTCGGCCATGCTGTCGGCGGTCATCTTCAACGCGTTGATCATCGTCGCGCTCATCCCCCTCGCGCTGCGCGGCGTCCGGTACCGGCCGATGAGCGCCGCGTCGATGCTGTCGCGCAACCTGCTCGTCTACGGACTCGGGGGCCTGGTGGCGCCGTTCCTCGGGATCAAGCTGCTCGACCTCGTCGTCTCCCTCGTCCCGGGGCTGGCCTCATGAGCGCCCTCCTCCGACAGCTGGCCGCCGCGGTGCGGGTGCTCGTCGTCATGACCGTGCTGCTGGGGTTCGGCTACCCGCTGCTGGTGACGGGCATCGCCCAGCTGACGATGCCGCACCGCGCCGACGGGTCGCTCGTGTCCGTGGACGGGCGGGTGATCGGGTCGTCACTGCTCGGTCAGGCGTACTCGGGGCAACAATGGTTCCAGGGACGCCCGTCCGCGAGCGACTACTCCGGGTCGGCGTCCGGGGGCACCAATCTGAGCATGGACGATCCCCGGGAGGTCGCGGCGGTGAACGAACTGCGGCAGCGGTTGCTGCGCGACAACCCCGACGCTGTGGGCCCGGTTCCGCCCGACGCGCTCACGGCCTCCGCCTCCGGCCTCGACCCCGACATCTCTCCGGCCTACGCCTACTGGCAGGTGCCCCGGATCGCGAGGCTGCGAGGCGTCCCCGAGGCCGAGATCACCGCGCTCGTCGCGGGCTCGGTGCAGCCGCGGACGCTGGGATTCATCGGGGAGCCCCGGGTCGACGTGCTCGACCTCAACCTGCGGCTCGCCGCCCTCCGGGGCTAGGCACGCCGTGCCTCGCGGGTCGCTGCGGATCTACCTCGGTGCCGCGCCCGGGGTGGGCAAGACGGTCGCCATGCTCGACGAGGGGCGCCGCCGCCGCGACCGCGGGCAGGACGTCGTCATCGGCTTCCTCGAGACGCACGGGCGGGCGTTCACGGCCCAGGCCGCCGACGGGCTCGAGGTGGTGCCCCGCCGCACCGTGGTCTATCGCGGCACGCGGATGGAGGAGATGGACACGGCCGCCATCCTCGCCCGCGAACCCGCCCTCGTGCTGGTCGACGAACTCGCCCACACCAACGCTCCCGGGTCGGCCCACGAGAAGCGGTGGCAGGACGTCGAAGACCTGCGCGAAGCGGGCATCAACGTCATCAGCACCGTCAACATCCAGCACCTGGAGTCGTTGAACGACGCCGTCCAGAACATCACCGGGACGACCCAGCGGGAGACGGTGCCCGACGACGTGGTGCGCTCGGCGGACCAGATCGAACTGGTCGACATGACGCCGGAGGCGCTGCGGCGCCGGCTCGCGCACGGCCACGTGTACGCCCTCGACCGGGTCGACGCCGCGCTCAGCAACTACTTCCGGCCGGGCAACCTGAGCGCGCTCCGCGAACTGGCCCTCGTCTGGCTCGCCGACCGGGTCGAGGAGAACATCACCAGCTACCGCGAGGAGAAGGGCATCGCCGCGGCCTGGCCGACCCGGGAGCGGGTGCTGGTCGCGCTCACCGATGGCTCGGACGCCCCGCGGCTGCTGCGCCGGGGCGCCCGGATCGCCTCGCGCGGCGTCGGCGGCGAACTGCACGCGGTCTACGTGGCCAGCGCGGACGGGCTGCGGGCGGCGTCCATCACCGGCATGGTCGCCCAGCGGCTGCTCACCTCGGAGCTCGGGGGGCACTACCACACGGTCAGCGCCGACGACACCGCGGCGGCCGTCGTGCAGACCGCTCAGGCGCTCAACGCGAGCCAGATCGTCGTGGGGGCCGCCCGGGGCGGGTGGTGGCGGAGGGTGCTGGGCCCCGGCCTCGCGCGGCGCATCATCGCCACGGCGGGGGACATCGACGTGCTCGTCATCCCTCAGGCGCGATCGGACGAACCGCCGCGGCGCCTGACCGAGGGCGCGGGCCCGCATGCCCTGGGCTGGCTGCTCGCGATCGTGCTGCCGGCGGTGGTGACCGGCCTGCTGCTCGCCCTGCCGACCCGGCCGACGCTCACCATCCCGCTCATGGTCTACCTGCTGACCACCGTGATGGTCAGCCTCGTCGGCGACTTCGTCGCCGCGATCGTCTGCGCCGTCGGCTCGTCCCTCATCGTCAACTGGTTCTTCACCGCCCCCGTGGGGACGTTCACGATCGCCGAACCCGACAACGCGTTCGCCCTGGCGGTCTACGTCGTGGTGGCGGTGATCGTCGCCGGCATCGTCAACAGGATCCGCACCCGCACCACCCAGGCGCTGGAGGCGCAGCGGGTGTCGGCCACCCTGGTCGAGTTGTCCCACGCCCTGCTGCAGTCCACCGCCCAGCTGCGTCTGCTGCTCGAGCGGGCCACCGAGATGCTCCGCGCGCAGGGCGCCGGTCTGGTCGTCGAGACGCCGGGGGGTGGTGTCGAGGTGGTCGAGGCCACCGACGACTTCCTCTGGCCGTCGCCGGGAGGGGCGGAGACGATCGAGCCGGTGAGCGACCGGCACCGCCTCATCATCCAGAACCCGTCGCTCACCCCGTCGTCGGTGGAGCTGGTCGCCGTCTTCGCGGCCCACGCCGCGGCGATCCTCACCCGCCGCGAGCTGGCCGCCGCCGCCCGCTCCGCCGAGGTGCTGGAACGCGACAACAAGGCTCGGACCGCCCTGCTGTCGGCCGTGTCCCACGACCTGCGGACCCCCCTCACCGGCATCAAGGCCGCGGTGACCAGCCTGCGCTCGGGCGAGGTCACCCTGTCACCCGACGATCAGGCCGAACTCCTCGCCACCATCGACCAGAGTTCCGATCGGCTGGAGCGGCTGATCACGAACCTGCTCGACATGTCGCGGATCTCGGCCGGCGCGACCACCGTGCGTCCCCAGGCCGTCGACATCGCCGAGTCGGTCGACTCGGCGGTCATGGCCCTTCCGGACGCCGGTCGGGTGTCGGTCGCCGGGACCTCCGCGCTCGCGCTCGCCGACCCCGTGCTGCTCGACCGGGTGATCGCCAACCTCGTCGAGAACGCCCTCGTGCACACCGGGTCCCGGGTCACTGTCGACACCGGGTCGGCGAGCGGCGACGCGGTCATCCGCGTCATCGACCACGGCCCCGGGGTTCCCGTGGGCGACCGCGAGGCGATCTTCCGGCCCTTCCAGCGGCAGGGGGACATCGGTGCCGTCGACGGCGTGGGCCTGGGCCTCGCCGTGGCGCGGGGCCTGGCCGAGGCCATGTCGGGGGCGGTGACGGCCGAGGACACGCCGGGCGGCGGACTGACGATGACGATCAGCCTGCCACTCGCGGAGGCGGGAGAATGACCGACATGGGGACGCGGATCCTGGTCGTCGAGGACGACGCTCCGATCGTCCGCACCCTGCGCATCAACCTGCGCGCCCGTGGCTACGACGTCGTCGTGGCCACGACCGGAACCGCGGCGCTGGCGTCGGTGGCGGACGAAGCGCCCGACCTCATCGTGCTCGACCTCGGCCTCCCCGACATGGACGGCATCGACGTGCTGCGCCGCATCCGGAGCCGCGCCGACGTGCCGGTCATCGTCCTCACCGCCCGATCGGACGCCGACGACAAGGTCGAGGCCCTCGACGAAGGCGCCGACGACTATGTGACCAAGCCCTTCGGCATGGACGAGCTGCTGGCCCGGCTGCGGGCGAACCTGCGCAGGAGCCTCGCCGGGCCCTCCGCGCTGCCGCCGGTGCACACCGACGACTTCGACCTCGACTTCAGCACCTTCCGGGCGACCCGCGAGGGGCTTCCCGTGCGGCTCACCCCGACCGAGTGGAAGCTGCTCGCCGAACTCGCCCGGCGGCGCTCGACCGTGGTTCCGCACACCCAGCTCCTGCACGCCGTCTGGGGTCCGGCGTACGGCCGGGAGGCCAACTATCTCCGGGTCTACGCGAACCAGCTGCGCCGCAAGCTGGAGCCGGACCCGGCGCATCCCCGGTATCTGCTCACCGAGCCGGGCATGGGGTACTGCCTGCGCTGGTGACGCCCCGGCTGCCGGCGTCCGGACGCGCGAAGGCCCGCGGTTCCGCGATGCTCGCCTGCTCAAGGCGCAAGACGCGTTGTCAGCGACCCGTCCCACATCGCCCACGACGTGTTACGGTCCCGCTGCACCGGCTCACCCCGCGCCGTTGCCATTCGAGCGGGCCCGTCCCCCGCGGGCTCGAGGAGGTGCTGTTTCCATGCACGTCAGATATGCCCGGCTCCGCAGATCCGCCGCCCTCACGGCGATCGCCGGGGCCACTGTCCTCGCGGCGTCCCTGGTCGCCCCCGCCACCAGCGTCGCCGCCTCCACCCCGACCTCGGGCGGCATGCAGCCCGCGATCGGCGTCCACCCCCACTACAAGTCCGCGGGCAGGGTCATCCACACCGCCGAGGGCCCCCTGTTCGGCTGCCAGACCACCACCCCGGCCCAGTGCTACGGCCCCGACCAGATCCGCGCCGCCTACGGCGTCGACCAGCTCGCCAAGCGCGGGCTCGACGGCCGCGGCCGCACGATCGTCATCGTCGACGCCTACTCCAGCCCCACCATCACCCAGGACCTCGCCGGCTTCGACTCGCTGTTCGGCCTGCCCGACCCCCACCTGCAGATCATCGCCCCGCAGGGCACCACCGCCTTCGACGCCAACGACCCCAACCAGGTCGGCTGGGCGGGCGAGATCACCCTCGACGTCGAGTGGGCGCACGCCATCGCCCCCCGGGCGACGATCAAGCTCGTGCTCGCGAAGTCGAGCCAGGACGCCGACATCTATGCGGCCACCCGCTACGCCGTCCTCCGCAACCTCGGCGACGTCGTCTCGCAGAGCTTCGGCGAGGCCGAGCAGTGCATGGACCCGAAGATCCTGCGGGCCGAGCATGACGTGTTCACGTTCGCGGCCTGGCGGCGGATGACCGTCCTCGCCTCCGCCGGCGACGAGGGCGCGGCGCAGCCCAGCTGTGACGGGTCCACCTACATCCAGGCCGCCAGCACGCCGGCGAGCGACCCGAACGTCACCGGGGTCGGCGGCACCCGCCTGTACGCCGACGGCAGCACCGGGGCCTACCAGGGCGAGACGGTCTGGAACGACGCCTACGGTGCCGGCGGCGGTGGCTACTCCTCCGTCTTCGAGACCCCGTGGTACCAGCGCTCGCTGGGCCTGAAGTCGCGCGGCGTGCCCGACGTGTCGTACGACGCGGCGGTGATCGGCGGCGTCCTCACCGTGTGGACGGTCCCCGGGTCGTCCCAGGGTGTCTTCCTGTTCGGCGGTACCAGCGCCGGCTCGCCCCAGTGGGCCGGTCTCGTAGCCCTGGCCGACCAGATGCACCACGGCCGGGTGGGGGAGATCAACCCCACCCTGTACGCGGCCGCGCGGAATCATCGGACCTATGCCGCCGACTTCCACGACGTGACCCAGGGCAACAACGCGGCGCTTCCGGTCACGGCC
>DATAKK010000022.1:0-13878 GCA_036261615.1 Propionibacteriaceae bacterium
GCAAGGAGGAGGTGGCGCACTGATGTCGCGTCTCAAGGTGACCCAGACCAAGTCCGGTATCGGTGGCAAGCAGAACCACCGGGAGACCCTGCGCACGCTCGGTCTCAAGCGCATCGGCGATGTGGTCGTCAAGGAGGACCGCCCGGAGATCCGCGGCATGGTCCGCGCCGTGGCGCACCTCGTGGCCGTGGAAGAGGTGGAGTGACATGGCGTTGAAGATTCATCACCTGCGTCCGGCTCCCGGCGCCCACACCGAGAAGACCCGCAAGGGCCGCGGTGAGGGGTCGAAGGGTAAGTCGGCCGGTCGTGGCACCAAGGGCACGGGCGCACGGCGCAACGTTCCCGAGGGCTTCGAGGGCGGCCAGATGCCGCTGCACATGCGGCTGCCCAAGCTGCGTGGCTTCCGCAACCCGTTCAAGGTCGAGTTCCAGGTCGTCAACGTCGGCCGGCTCGGCGAGCTGTTCCCGCAGGGCGGGGACGTCGCCGTGAGCGACCTCGTGGACGCCGGCGCCGTGCGCTCCGGACACCCGGTGAAGGTGCTGGGCACGGGGGAGATCTCCGTGGCCGTCAACCTCACCGCGGACGCCGTCTCCGCGTCGGCCCAGGCCAAGATCGAGGCCGCCGGCGGATCGGTGAGCGTGCTCGAGGCCTGATCGGTCAGCGGGGCACCACCCGCACAAGCTCACACGTGGGCCGTCCCCCCCAGGGGCGGCCCACGTGTCATGTCCGGGCCCGGAGCCGAGGGTCGCGGCGGTCGTGCCTGCTCCGCCCCGTCCTCTGCGAGATTCACCTCACCTGCCATGCCATGGCCCCGGGAGGCAGGGCATGGCAGGGGGTGCACGTTTCGGGGCGCGGCTGGTGACCCGACGGCTGGAATCCCCGGTCCGTCCTCCGCCGGCGAGCGGTCGGATGCTTTCCGAGGCGGCCCTGGAACCCCACAGGCCCGGCGCCTCGTCCTGACGCTCGCGAGGAGCGCCGGGGGAGGCCCGGGCCTGTGGGGTGACGTCGGCGGAGCGGTCAGCTCACGAGATCGCCGATGATGGCGTCGCGGAGCTCCCGGCGCTTGCGCTGCTCCTCGGGGTCGGGCACCGGCACGGCGGCCAGCAGGCGGCGGGTGTAGTCGTCCTGCGGGTTGGTGACGATGTCGGCGGTGTCGCCGACCTCCACCAGCCGGCCGTGGCTCATCACCGCGATCCGCTTGCTGAGCATCTCGACGACCGCGAGGTCGTGGCTGATGAACAGGCAGGCGAAGCCGTACTCCTGCTGGAGGTCCTGGAAGAGCTTGAGCACCCGGGCCTGGACGGACACGTCGAGGGCCGAGGTGGGCTCGTCGGCGATGAGCAGCTTCGGCTGCAGGGCGAGCGCGCGGGCCACGCCGATCCGCTGCCTCTGGCCACCGGAGAGCTCGTGCGGGTAGCGGTTGCGCATCGCGCGGGGGAGCTGGACGCTGTCGAGCAGCGCCTCCACCCGCCTCGACAGCTCGGCGCCCTTGAGCCCGTGGTGCAGGTACAGCGGCTCGCCGATCGACTCGCCCACCGGGAGGCGGGGGTTGAGCGACGACCCGGGATCCTGGAAGACGATGCCGACGTCCTTACGGAACGGCAGCAGGTCCTTGTTCTTGAGCCCGGTGATGTCGCGGCCGGCCACCGTGATCCGCCCCTCGGCGACGGGCAGCAGGGCCACCGCGGCCCGGCCGATCGTCGTCTTCCCCGAGCCCGACTCGCCCACCAGGCCGACGACCTCGCCGGGATCGATGCGCAGGTTGATGTGCTCCGCCGCTCGGAACACCGGGCGGCGTCCCTGCTTCGGGTAGTCGATCGCGACGTCCTCGAGCAGGAGGGCGGGCGGCACGTTGGGGTCGGCCGGGGGAGTGAGCGGCACCGGCTGCTCGTTCACCGACACGAGGGTGTGCGGGTTCTCGACCCGCTCGCTCATCGAGCCCAGGTGGGGGACGGCGTCCAGCAACTGCTTCGTGTACGGGTGCTCGGGATGACCGAAGATCTGCGCCGAGGTGCCCGACTCGACCACCCGACCGTCCTTCATCACGATGATCTGGTCGGCCATGTCGGCAACCACACCCATGTCGTGGGTGATGAGGATGATCCCGGCGTTCACCCGGTGGCGCAGCTGACGCATGAGCTTGAGGATCTCCGCCTGCACCGTGACGTCCAGGGCGGTCGTCGGCTCGTCGGCGATGAGCAGCTTCGGCTCGCAGGAGAGCGCCTGGGCGATCATGATCCGCTGGCGCTGACCCCCCGAGAGTTGGTGGGGGTACGCGTCGAAGCGGCTCTCCGGCTCGGGGATCTCCACCAGCCGCATGAGCTCGAGGGCCCGGCGCTTCGCCTCGGACGGGTTCATGACGAAGTGGGTGCGGATGGTCTCCATGATCTGGAACCCGACGGTGTAGAGCGGGTTGAGGGCAGTCATGGGCTCCTGGAAGATCACCGCGATCTCGCGCCCCCGGACCGAGCGGAGCCGCGAGCCGCGCAGCCCCACCAGCTCGGTTCGCCCCAGTTTCGCGGAGCCGGTGGTGCGTCCGTTGGGAGGCAGCAGTCCGACGAGGGCCATCGACGACTGGGTCTTGCCCGATCCGGACTCGCCCACGATCGCCAGCACCTCCCCGGCGCGGAGCTGGTAGGTCAGACCGTCCGCGGCGGTGAACCACTCGGTGTTGACCCAGAAGTTCACGCTGAGGTTGTTGACGTCGAGGATCAGCTCGCCCTCGTTGATGACGTCACGGTGGTGCGTCGCGGCAGGGTGCCCCGCCTCGGCGGCCGCCCCGGGCTGACCGCTGCGGCGGCGCAGGCCCCGACGGGCGGAGCGGGGCTCCTCCGGTGCGGTGGTGTCGTTGGTGTTGGCGTTCTCGAACGCGTTGGTGTCGCTCACTGGGCACTCCCGGAGGTTGCGTCGGCGGGCTGCGCGTCGACGGCGGCCGCCCTGGCGGCCCGGTCCATCTTGCGCTGGCTCGGAATGCGCTTGGTGCGCGGGTCGAAGGCGTCCCGGAGGCCGTCGCCGACGAAGTTGGCGGACAGCGCGAGGATGATGATGAACAGACCCGGCCACCAGAACAGCCACGGGCGGGTGTTGAAGGCCGCCTGGTTCTCGGAGATGAGCAGGCCGAGGGAGACGTTCGGTGGCGTGATCCCGAAGCCGAGGTAGCTGAGAGCCGCCTCGAGCACGACGGACGCCGACATCAGCAGGGTCACGTTGACGATGATGACGCCCATGGCGTTCGGCAGGATGTGCTTGAACATGATCCGGCGGTCGGTCGCGCCCGCGACCCGGGCCGAGTCGACGAACTCGTACTCACGCAGCCGGAGGAACTCACTGCGCGTGAGTCGTGCCAGGCCGGGCCACAACACGAGGCCCAGCACGATCGCGAGTTCGAGGGGCATCCACTGCTGGATGCCGGCGATGGTCGCGTTGGACCAGTTGAACTTGAACGGCAGGGTGCCGACCATCTTGCCGAGCACCGCGCCGATGACGATGAGCGGCAGCGTGATGACAAGGTCGGTGAAGCGCATGAGGACGTTGTCGAGGCGCCCGCGGTAGTAGCCGGAGATCGACCCGATCACCACTCCGATGATCATGGCGACGATGACGATGACGAACATCACCATGATCGACGTCTGGATGCCCTTCATCACCTGGGCGAAGTTGTCCTGCCCGATGAGGTTCTGACCGAACGGGAACGGGCCGAGGCCCACCCAGCCGCTGCCGCCGAGCCACTTGGGCATGTGCATGGTCGGCGCGCCGCCGTTCACGACGTCGTAGGGGGTGCTCACGTCGTGCGGCCACCAGCCGGGGATCGGCCCGACGCCCATCGCCGTGAACGAGAGGATCGCGGCGAACGCGAAGAGGATCATCCCGAACACGGCGCCCCGGTGCCGGAAGAAGCGCTGGACGACGATGCGGCCCTGGGAGAGGCCCTCGGTCTCCCGCGCCTCGCCGACGCCCTCGCCGCGTCCGAAGGCCGCCGACTCGTCGAGCGGGATGTTCTCGTAGGAGTCGAAGGTGCTCGCGGTGCCGGCGTCGAGCGTGTCGCTCTGCCCCCGTGACTCCGCCAGGTTCTCCAGCAGCTCGTCGGAGCCGCCGGGTCCGAAGTTGTCGTTGCTCATGCGTCCACCCGGATTCGAGGATCGAGAAGGGCATACAGGAAGTCGGCGATGATGTTCGCCACCATGGCGGCGGCCCCGGTGATCATGATGTAGGCCATCGCCGGGTCGATCATGTTGCCGGCCAGTGCGGTGATGAAGAGCCGCCCCATGCCGTTCCAGTTGAAGATGGTCTCGGTGATCACCGCGCCACCGAGCAGGGAGATGATGTCGACGGGGACGATCGAGGCGAGCGGCAGGAGCGCGTTGCGCAGCGCGTGCCGCACGATGACGACCCGCTCGGGCAGGCCCTTCGACCGGGCCGTGCGGATGTAGTCCTGGTTGAGCACCTCGAGGGTCGCACCCCGCTGGTAGCGGGTGTACGTCGCGAACGAGATGAGCACGAGGGCGATCGTCGGCAGCAGCAGGTGGGTGAACGAGTCCAGCTGTCCCACCCAGAAGCCTCCCCCGAGGGCGGGGGTGGTGGCCCCGCTGGTGGCGATCGGCCGGTGCGCGATCGGCCGCGAGTTCACGTAGATCTGCCAGTACTGCAGGCACTGGTCGATGAAGACGACGACCGCCATGACGAGGGCCACGAGGACGCCCCCCCGCACCGAGACCATCCGGTCGGGGCCGCCGAACAGCCACCCGATGAGCCCGCCGAGCGCGAGCGCGACGAGGAGCAGCAGCACCTCGAACCAGTAGGTGCCGGCGAAGGAGTAGACCAGCAGGTACTGGAGCGGGTAGTAGAGGGCGATGCCGACGACGGCCACGGTGAGCGAGGAGTAGAGCGCCCGCCGGTTCCTGGTGCCCGCGAACAGCACAGTGAACACGTAGGCGCTGGCCAGGCCGATGACGGCCACCCCAAGCAGGCCGATCTGCGGGTTGTTGAGCCACCCGCTGGCGAAGATGTAGGCGAAGACCGCGAAGGTGACGACGAAGGCGCTCACGAAGACGATGAGCCGGCGCTTCCAGTCGCCTCCCAGCGCCCCGAGCCAGAACAGCCCCCCGATCAGGGCGAGGACGACGACGAGCACCCAGTTCACGGTGGGCTGCTGGAGGAAGTTGTTGAGGTCGATCGCCAGGAACTGCTTGAGCAGCACGGCGACCCAGAAGACCGGCAGGGAGTACATGACGAACGCGACGAAGGTGATCGTGTAGTCGAAGCCGGTGTACTGGCGCAGCGCCGAGATGACGCCGATCGTCACGCCGACAACGATCGACAGCAGCGTCGCGTTGATGACGAGGTGGAACGACGTGCTCACGGCCCCGGGCAGGAGCTTGCTCACCGGCTGCTGGATCGCCCAGGCCTGGCCGGGGTTGCCCTGGACGAACTGCACGAGCCAGTTCCAGTACCGCTGCGTCCACGGCTCGTTCAGGTGCAGCATCGCGATCCGGGAGTTGATCAGCTGCTGCTTGTTCAGGGCGGTGCTCTGGCGCAGGTCAGCCAGCGGATCCAGGGCGAGGGTGAGAGCGCCGTACATGAAGAACGACAACGCCAGCAGGATGCCGAGCAGGATGAGGATGCGCCGGATGAGGAATCTGATCATGGCGGGCTTTCTGGGTGGGACTCGGGCTGAGTCTACGAGGCGGAACATACAGGGACGGTTGAGGCACCCGGAAATCCGGATGCCTCAACCGTCACTTGACTAGGTGCGTCGCAGAATCACGGATCAGCTGTTCGGCAGCTTCCACTCCCAGAAGTTCCAGAAGTAGGTGGGCACGAGCGGCGACACCGACACGTTCTGGACCATGTTCTTGTTGTAGACGGTCATGTCCGGGAACTGGAAGACGGTGTCGCCGAAGGCGTCGTCGACCAGCTGCTTCTCGATCTGGTTGTTGAGCTGGAACTGCTGGCCCACGTCGAGGGTGCCGTACAGCTGCTTGAACCAGGCGTCGACCTTCTTGTTCGAGTAGCCCGAGAAGTTGTTCTGACCGTCGGTGACGTAGTTGGGGGCGTCACCGGAGAGGCCGGTCGAGTTGGCGGCCCAGGCGAACAGGCTGGCGTCGTACTTGCCCGACCCGAGCAGCGTGCTCCAGCTGTCGGAGCCGTTGTCCTGAACGTTGAACAGGGGGGCGGCCTTGGCCTTGATCAGCTGGTACTCACCCTGGCGGCGGGGGTTCGACTTGGCGTACAGGAACCTGACGTTGACCGGCGTCTTCACTCCGGCCTGCTTGAGCAGGTCCTTGGCCTTGGCCACCGAGGAGGCGGGAACGTCGGCCGGCCAGGCCTTGTCCATGCCGTTGGCGGCGACCGTCGAGTCGTAGTACTGGACGTTGCCCGGGTCGACGTCGAACGAGTTGCGCACCTTGGCGTTCGGGTTCAGCGGGACGACGAGCTTGGTGACGATCTCCTGGCGCGGGACGAGCAGCAGGAAGGCGTCGCGGACGTCGCGGGCCTTGGTCGCGTCGCCGCCGTAGGTGGCCGGGTCGAACGGGCCCTTGTTGTTCATCGTGAGGTCGATGTGCTCGTAGGTCGCCTCGTTGCCGCTGATGACGGTGGCGTTGGACGACTGCTGGGCGTTCTTCAGCAGGTCGGCGGTCGCCTGCGGCTCGATGATCCCGACCTTGCCGTTCTGCAGGTCGGTGAGCTGCGAGCCACCGTCTTCGTTGAAGGTGACGATCAGCTGGGAGATCGACGGCTTGTGGTCACCGGTGTACTTCGGGTTCAGTCCGAGCTGCACGTACTGCTTGGACTTCATGTCGGTGATCACGTACGGGCCGTCGGACACGAGGAGGTCCTTGTTGGACGGCATCGAGTCGAAGTTGTACGAGGAGTTCCACACGTTGGAGATCTTCGACAGCGCCGCGGCGTCCTTGTTCTTGAACGCGTCGACGATCGCCTGGTTGGCCTTGGTCGGGTCGGAGATACCCAGCGCCAGCTTGCCGACGATGTGAGCCGGCAGGCCCGGGTTGAGGAGGCTCTGCTCCCAGTCGGCGTAGGGGGTGCTGAACTTGTAGGTCAGGTCCTTGCCGTTCGCGTCACCGGTGGGGAAGTCCTTGATGAGGTTCCACGCCGGGCTCGAGGAGTCGAAGTAGACCTGGCTCGCCGAGTTGGGCTTGAGGTTGCCGTTGGAGTCGTAGAGCTTGGCGATCGCCTTCGGGTCGGTGACCGTGTTGAACAGACCGCTGATCGCGCCGTACGCGAGGATCGTGTCGGCGTTCACCACCGGCTGGCCGTCGGACCACATGGCCTTGTCGCTCAGGGTCTCCTTGACCGTCAGCGGCGAGTCGGACGTCTTCTGGTAGGTGCCGAACGAGGTGTCGGGCACCAGCTTGAGGCTCTTGTCGTAGTAGTTGAACGACGACGACGTGAGGTAGACGATGTTGGCGTTGGTGACGTTGTTGCCGCTGCTCGTGTTGGAGTTCAGCGAGTAGAACGGCTGGTTCCACCCGACGGTGAGTGTCGTCGAGTTGTTGATGGTGTCGCTCTTCTGCGTGCTGGGCGCCTTCGTGCCGCACGCGCTCAGAGCGAGAGCCGACGCCGCGACGAGCGCGACGGCGGCCCCTAGCTTCCTGTGACTCACAGTTCCTCCCGGAATCGTCGGATGCGCAGGGTCGTCGGGGGTGCCCTTGGGAGTTGTTCCTGCCCATCTCGTGGTGGTTGAGCCCGAAACTACACCGGCCGGACCCAATACCCTCGCTACGCCCAAGCCTCGTCACCAGATCGTTACGCGCCGGTCAGGAACGCCCTACTCACGCCCGGGTGAGCCGGGGCGGGGGTGCTGCTTTGGTAGGCTGCTGCGGCCGCAGTGTTGGCATGCAGGGCCGGGTCGTGGGGCAACCCCGCCCGGGCAGGCATGCCAACACGCCAGGGCCATGCCTGCCTGTACTCCAACAAGAGAGTCCTCTCATGCTTTCTGCTGTCGCCACGGTGTTCCGCACGCCTGAGCTGCGCAAGAAGGTGCTCTTCACCTTGTTCATCCTGGCGCTGTTCCGCCTGGGGTCGGTCATCCCCGTGCCCAACGTCAACATCGCCCAGATCAACACCTGCCGCATCCAGGCCCAGTCGGGGGCCAACGCCGGCCTCTACTCGATGATCAACCTGTTCTCGGGTGGGGCGCTGCTGCAGCTGGCGATCTTCGCGCTGGGCATCATGCCGTACATCACCAGCTCGATCATCCTGCAGCTGCTCACCGTGGTGATCCCGCGGTTGGAGAGCCTCAAGAAGGAGGGGTCGGCCGGTCAGGCGACGATCACGCAGTACACCCGCTACCTCACGCTGGTGCTCGCGGTGCTCCAGGCGACGGCCTTCGTGACCCTCGCCGTCAACGGCACCCTCTTCCAGAACTGCGCGGGCGTGGTCTACAACACCGGTGTCTTCCCGGTCGTCGTGATGATCCTCACGATGACGGCCGGGACGTCGATCATCATGTGGATGGGCGAGCTCATCACCGAGCGCGGCATCGGCAACGGCATGTCGGTGATGATCTTCACCCAGATCGCCGCCCAGTTCCCGACCTCGCTGTGGTCGATCAAGACGGCCCGCACCGGCGCCAACGCCTGGTTCATCTTCGGGCTCGTCATCGCCGTGGGCCTGCTCGTCATGGCCGCTGTCGTTTTCATGGAGCAGGCGCAGCGCCGCATCCCCGTGCAGTACGCCAAGCGGATGGTCGGCCGGCGGATGTTCGGCGGGACCACCACCTACATCCCGCTGAAGGTCAACCAGTCGGGCGTCATCCCGGTGATCTTCGCGTCGTCGATGCTCCAGCTGCCGGTCCTGTACGCGACCTTCCGGCCCACGGGCTGGGGGGCGCAGTGGATCGGCGCGAACCTCGTCACCGGCAGCCACTGGATCTACAACGTCGCGTTCTTCCTTCTCATCGTGTTCTTCTGTTACTTCTACGTCGCGATCACCTTCGACCCGGTCGAGATCAGCGACAACATGAAGAAGTACGGGGGGTTCATCCCCGGCATCCGGGCCGGCACCCAGACCGAGAGGTACCTCGGCTACGTGCTGAGCCGGCTCACCGCCCCCGGCTCGTTGTACCTCGGCATCATCTCCCTACTGCCCACCCTGGCGTTCGTCCTCGTGGGGGCTCAGGGTAAGTTCCCGTTCGGCGGGACCTCGATCCTCATCGTCGTGGGCGTGGCGCTCGACACGGTGAAGCAGATCGAAAGCCAGCTTCAGCAGCGGAACTACGAAGGATTCCTCAAGTGAGAATGCTCATCATGGGAGCCCCCGGTGCGGGCAAGGGCACCCAGGCCAAGCAGATCAGCGAGCACTACGGCATCCCCGCGATCTCCACCGGAGAGATCTTCCGCCGCCACATCGCCGAGCGCACAGACCTCGGCAAGCGGGTCAAGGAGATCATCTCCGCCGGCGACTTCGTGCCCGACGTTCTCACGACGGCCCTGGTCGCGAGCCGGTTCCTCGAACCGGACGCCCGCGAGGGGTTCCTCCTCGACGGCTACCCCCGCACGGCCGCGCAGGTCGCCGCCCTCGACATCATGCTCGCCGACCTCCACACCCGGCTCGACTGCGTGCTGTCGCTCGAGGCCGACACCGACCAGCTGGTCGCCCGGTTGCTCAAGCGCGCCCAGATCGAGGGCCGCCTCGACGACAACGAGCAGACGATCCGGCACCGGATGAACGTCTACGAGGCCGAGACCGCCGAGCTCATGGACATCTTCGACCGCCGGGGCATCCTCCTGCGGGTCAACGGCGAGGGCGGGATCGACGAGGTGACCCGCCGGATCACCGCCGCCATCGACGAGTTCGTGGCGCACTGACGTGGCGCTGATCGAGCGGATCGAACTCAAGCGACCCGACCAGATCCGCCTCATGCGCCAGGCGGGCCTGGTGGTGGCGGAGGCGCTCGCCGCAATGGGGGAGGCCCTGCGTCCGGGGCTGTCCACCGGTGACCTCGACGAGATCGCCCGCGGCGTCCTCGCCGCCCACGGCGCCACCTCGAACTTCCTCAACTACGGCGCTGACTGGGGGTTCACCCCCTACCCGGCGGTGGTGTGCGTGTCGGTGAACGAGGAGATCGTCCACGGCATCCCCGGGTCGCGCACCGTGCAGGCGGGCGACGTCGTGTCGGTCGACTTCGGCGCCGTGGTCGAGGGCTGGCACGGGGACGCCGCCCGCACCTTCGTGGTCGGCGACCCGGACGCCGACGACGCGGCACTCATCGAGGCGACCCGGCGCGCCATGTGGGACGGCATCGCCGCGGCGCACCACGGCAAGCGGATCGGCGACGTGTCCGCCGCCATCGAGCGCAGCATCGCCGGCAGCGGCCGCGCCGGCGGGCGCGACTTCGGCATCGTGCGCGACTACACCGGCCACGGGATCGGCACGGCCATGCACATGGCCCCCGACGTGCCCAACTACGGCCGCTCCGGGCGGGGCGCGAAACTCACGGCCGGGATGTGCCTGGCCATCGAGCCGATGCTCACCCTCGGCCGAGAGCGCACCGTCACCCTCGACGACGACTGGACCGTGGTGACGGCCGACTCCTCCCGCGCCGCGCACTGGGAGAACACGGTCGCCGTCACCACCGACGGCCTCTGGGTACTCACCGAGCCCGACGGGGGCCGGACCG
The DNA here is from genome assembly GCA_036261615.1 of Propionibacteriaceae bacterium. Classification (GTDB taxonomy): domain Bacteria; phylum Actinomycetota; class Actinomycetes; order Propionibacteriales; family Propionibacteriaceae; genus JAJYQH01. The sequence goes on from DATAKK010000022.1 coordinate 10,640, forward strand.
AGCTCGCGGCCCGAGGCGTCCCCGTGTCGTCGCTGGCAGACTGACCGCCTCGTCGGGTCCCGACGGACGCCGGCCCGATGCGCCGACCCTCGCGGCATCGCGGGACACCGTGGTGTTGACTGGGCCTCGTGCCATCGACGTCACCGCGCACCGATCCTTGCCCCGAACCGCAGTCCGACCTCGCCATCGCGCGGTCCACGCCGCTCAGTCCGATCGCCGCCATCGCCGCCGACGCGGGGATCCCCGAGCAGCGGGTCGAGCCCTACGGGCGGCACGTGGCGAAGATCGACCTCGGCGTGCTCGACGACATCGCCGGACGCCGCCCCGCCAAGTACGTCGTGGTCACCGCCGTGACCCCGACGCCGCTGGGGGAGGGCAAGACGACGACCGCGGTCGGACTCGCCCAGGGCCTCGCCGCGCTCGGTCACCGCACGATGCTCACCCTGCGCCAGCCGTCGATGGGCCCGACGTTCGGGGTCAAGGGGGGCGCCGCGGGCGCGGGGCACGCGCAGGTGCTCCCCATGGAGCAGATGAACCTGCACCTCACCGGCGACTTCCACGCGATCACGGCCGCCCACAACCTGCTGGCCGCCATGGTCGACAACCACCTGCACCAGGGCAACGACCTCGGCCTCGACCCCCACGCCATCTCGTGGCGGCGGGTGGTCGACGTCAACGACCGGGCCCTGCGCAACCTCGTCCTCGGCCTGGGACAGGCGCAGGACGGCGTCCCCCGCCAGTCGGGTTTCGACATCACCGCCGCCAGCGAGGTCGGGGTGATCATCGCCCTGGCGACCTCGCTGCGCGACCTGCGGGAGCGCCTCGGCCGGATTGTCGTCGGCTTCACCCGGGACGGGCGTCCGGTGACGGCCGACGACCTCAGGGCGGCGGGCGCGATGGCGGTGATCCTCAAGGACGCGTTGCGTCCCAACCTGCTGCAGACCTGCGAGCACACACCGGTGCTCGTGCACGCCGGGCCGTTCGGCAACATCGCCACGGGGAACTCGTCGATCGTTGCCGACCAGGTCGGCGTCCGGTGCGCCGACTACCTCATCACCGAGGCCGGCTTCGGCGCCGACATGGGGGCCGAGCGCTTCGTCAACATCAAGTGCCGGCTGTCGGGCCTGCAGCCGCACGCGGCGGTGGTGGTGACCACAGTGCGGGCGATGAAGCTCCATTCGGGACGGCACCGGGTGGTGGCCGGCCGCCCGTTACCCGACGCGATGCTCGCCGAGAACCCCGACGACGTGCGGGCGGGGGCCGCGAACCTGCTCAAGCACCTCGACATCGTCCACTCGTTCGGCCTCATCCCGGTGGTGGCCGTCAACGTCTTCCCGCAGGACCACCCCTCCGAGTTGCAGGCGATCGTCGACATCGCGTCGGCCGCCGGCGTCCGGTGCCGCCTGGCGACCCACGTCGTCGACGGTGGGCAGGGCGCCGTCGACCTTGCTCGCGCCGTCGTCGAGGCGTGCGAGCAGCCGAGCGAGGTGCGCTACACCTACCGGCTCGACGAACCGCTCGTCGCGAAGATCACCGCGGTCGCGCGCGAGGTGTACGGCGCGGACGCCATCGACGTGCTCCCGGACGCCGCCCGCGAACTGGCCCGGCTCGAGGCGCTGGGATACGGCAACCTGCCGGTCGTCATCGCCAAGACCCACCTGTCGATCTCGTCCGATCCCCGGCTCAAGGGGGCCCCGACCGGGTGGACCCTGCCCGTGCGCGAGGTCCGGCTGGCCGCCGGCGCGGGCTACGTGTACGCGATCTGCGGTGACATGCGCACGATGCCGGGGCTCGGCAGACACCCGGCGGCCGAGCGCATCGACATCGACGAGCACGGGGAGATCGTCGGGCTGTTCTGACCCGCGGCCTGCTCCACCCCCCGGTCTCAGAAGCGGGGGAGCGGTACCGTGAGGGTGTGCCCACCCCTCTCGTCGCCCGGCTCCGGCTGCATGCCGGCGAGCCCGTCACCGACGCGCTGAGGGACGAGATCGGCGGCCGGCTCAACGACGCCTACGTGGCGGGCGCCCTCGACGAGGGGGCCTACCGGAACCTGCTCGGACTGCTCTTCGACGCCGCGACCCTCGGCGACCTGGTGCCGGTGGCCGAAGCGCTGCCCCGTACGCCCACGTACGCCGAGCCCGCGATCGTGCGGTCGTCGGAGCCCGGTGCCCTGGCGACCAGGGGCCCGGGCACGATCCAGCCCGTCCCCACGGACGCCGGCGAGGTCGTGCGGCGCGGGCGGGCGGCGGCCTGGATGATGGTGGGCCTGGGCGCGGTGGTCGTCGTCCTCGTCGTGCTCGCCCTGCTGCTCGCCCTGTGAGGCTGGCTCAGCCGGCGAACACCCCGATGACGGGGTCCCACTCGGTGATGGTTCGTCGGGCGATGAACTCGGACGCCGCGAACGGGTCGCGGTCGAGCAGGTCGGCGACCCGCTCCGGATGCGGGGCCTGCATGATGAGCAGCGCCCCACCGTGCTCGGTTCCCACGAGGGGCCCCGAGGCGACCAGGTCTCCGGCCTCGGCGAGCTTGCGGAGGTAGGCCCGATGCGCCGGTCGGACGCTGTCGAGGTCCGCCCCCGGGGTGTAGTCGTACTGAACGGCGAAGTAGGTCATGCATGCACCTTAACGGGGCGGCGACCGCCCCCTCAGGCCGGAGGCGGGCGGCGTCCGGGTCGGGACGGCCCCGATTTGGTGAGGCCCAGCCGGACAGCCTAAACTTGGCTGTCGGTCACCTGTGCCCAGGCGATTGTTCGTGCCCGTCAGCGGGCGTCGATCCTGTTCTCCAACAGATTGAGAGTTGATGGCCAAAAAAGAGGGAGCCCTAGAACTCGAAGGCACCGTCGTCGAGAGCCTTCCCAACGCGATGTTCCGCGTGGAGCTCGACAACGGCCACCGGGTCCTGGCGACGATCAGCGGCAAGATGCGTCAGCACTACATCCGCATCCTGCCATCCGACAGGGTGGTCGTCGAGCTCTCTCCCTACGACCTCACTCGCGGACGCATCGTCTACCGTCACCGGTGAACCACCGTCCGGGGTTTCCCGGGCGTTTCCATCCAGCAGCAGATCCGGGCGCAGCTGTGCCCTGATCTTCAATGACTACGGTCACCGATCAGAGAGGTGCTCGATGAAGGTTCAGCCGAGCGTCAAGAAGATCTGCGACAAGTGCAAGGTGATCCGCCGGCACGGTCGCGTGATGGTGATCTGCGACAACCCGCGACACAAGCAGCGCCAGGGCTGAC
>DATAKK010000026.1:0-29204 GCA_036261615.1 Propionibacteriaceae bacterium
CGCTCGGCGTGTTCTGGATGCCGGGAGGGCTCCAAGCAGGACTGCGATGATACACGGAAGATACACAGGCCAGGCATGAGAAAACCCCCGCCCCTAGTGGGGTGGGGGTTTGGATGGTGGGCCTAACTGGACTTGAACCAGTGACCTCCGCCTTATCAGGGCGGCGCTCTAACCGACTGAGCTATAGGCCCGGACCGCCGCGCAATGCGGCGGGCACGTCGTCATACGTTATCCCACCGCGCGCGCGGGGCTCAACTTGAGGGGCGAGGGGAGTCAGTCCTCGGCCAGGGTGACCTCGAGGCCGCCGAGAACGGTCGCCGCGAGGTTGTAGAGGAACGAGCCGAGGGTGCTCAACGCGGTGATGAGCAGGACGTCGACGACGCCGAGCACCGCGGTGAGGCCGAGCACCCGGGAGCTGTTCACGTAGGTCTGCAGCTTGAAGGTGTTGGTGCTGCCCGGGGAGGTGACGAGATCCCCGAGGGTGCTGTTGACGGCGTCGAACGCGCCGGACGCGCTGATGACGCTCCACAGCATCCACACCGCGACGAACTGGATGACGGCGAAGGCGATCGCGAACAGGAACGTCGTCTTCATCACCGACCAGGGGTCGATCCGCGAGATGCGCAGCCGGGCCTTGCGCGTGCGCCGAACCATCGGACGCCGGTCGCCCGCGGTCGGCGGGTACTCGTTGATGCCCGGCACCGGGGACACGATGGTCGAAGTCGGCCGCAGCCCACCCGGACCGTCCTGGGCGACCGCCTCGAGCTTGTCGGAGGTGGCCTCGACGGCGGTGCGCGCCTTGCTGGCGGCCACGTCGGCCCCCTTCTGCACCGCGGCCGCGACGTCGCGCGCCCCGGAGCTGAGCTTGCTGCCCGCGCGCCGGAAGAAGTTGTCGTTCTCGTCGGCGTCGATGTCGGACGCCGACGGGCCGGCGACGGTGTGCGCCGTCATCGGCTGCGGGTCGCGCTGGGGCGACAGCTGGTCGATGGACTCGGTGGGGAACCGGGTCACCGGCCGAACCTGGGTCGGCGTCTCGTCGTCCTGCGCGGCGTCGCGCCGCTGGGTGCGCCCGTCACTCACGGCCATCCTCCTCGCCGGGCACCTCGGCAGGCCCCGTCTGGTCAACCGTACCCGAGGAATCCCGCTCGCCCGCCTCCGCCTCGGCGTGGGCGACGCCGGCCTCCGCGAGCGCCTCCGCGGTCTCGTCGCCGCCCAGGGCGTCGGCGATCGCCTCCTCCGGCATCCCAGCCTCGGCCATCGCCTCGGCCACCTCGGCCTCGGCACGCGACTCCGGGTTGAGGGCGATGACCGAGACCTGGTCGTCGCCGCGGATGCCGACGAACTTCACGCCCATCGTGTCGCGACCCTTGACGGCCACCTCGTTCACGGCCGAGCGGGTGATCTGGCCGGACGCCTTGATCGCGATGACCTCGTCGGACTCGCCGACGATGAGGCCGCCGACGAGCGAGCCGCGGTCCTCGTTGAGGCGCATCGCCTTGATCCCGAGGCCGCCGCGCCCCTGCACCCGGTACTCCGACACCGCGGTGCGCTTGGCGAAGCCGCCATCGGTGACGGTGAAGACGAACCGCTCGTCCTCCTCCATCCCGGCGGGGATGATGCTGAGGCTGAGCAGCGAGTCGTCCCCCCGGAACCGCATGCCGGTGACGCCGGACGTGGCGCGACCCATCGGACGCAGCTCGGCGTCCGTCGCCTGGAACCGGATGGCCTGGCCCTTGCGCGAGATGAGCAGCACGTCGTCGTCGCCGCTGCACAGCTCGGCGCCGATGAGCTCGTCGGACTCGTCGCGGAAGTTGATCGCGATGACGCCCGCCTGCCGGGGGGAGTCGTACAGCGACAGGTGGCTCTTCTTCACCAGACCGGTGCGGGTGGCGAGCAGCAGGTAGGGGGCGTCGTCGTAGCTGCGCAGGGTGAGCACCTGGGCGATCTTCTCGTCGGGCAGGAAGCTCAGCAGCCCGGCGACGTGGCCGCCCTTGGCGTCGCGCCCGGCCTCGGGCAGCTGCCACACCTTGGCCCGGTAGACCCGGCCGAGATTGGTGAAGAACAGCACCCAGTGGTGGGCGGTGGTGGTGAACAGGTGCTGCACCTCGTCGTCGGTGCGCAGCGAGGCTCCGCGGACGCCGCGTCCGCCCCGGTGCTGCACCCGGTACTGCTCGATCGGGGTGCGCTTGGCGTAGCCGCCCATGGTGATGGTGACGACCACCTCGGCGTCGGGGATGAAGTCCTCGTCGCTGAAGTCGCCGTCGGCGGCGACGATCTGGGTGCGGCGGTCGTCGCCGTAGCGGTCAACGATCTCCTGCAGCTCGGCGGCGATGATCCGGCGCTGCCGCGCCTCGTCGCCGAGGATCGCCTTGAGGTCCTCGATGAGCACCTCGAGCTCCTGCAGCAGGTCGATGATCTTCTGCCGCTCGAGGGCGGCCAGCCGGCGAAGCTGGGTGTTGAGGATCGCGTTGGCCTGCACGTCGTCGATCTCCAGCAGCTGCTTGAGGCCCTCGCGCGCCTCGTCTGTGGTGGGCGAGCGGCGGATCAGCGCGATGACCTCGTCGAGCTGGTCGAGGGCCTTGACCAGCGCCCGCTGGATGTGGGCCTTCTCCTCGGCGTCGTCGAGACGGAACTGGGTGCGCCGGCGGATCACCTCGAGCTGGTGCTTGATCCAGTAGCTGATGAACTGGTCGAGCCGCAGCGTGCGCGGCACGTCGTCGACGAGGGCGAGCATGTTGCAGCCGAATGTGTCCTGCAGTTGCGTGTGCTTGTACAGGTTGTTCATGACCACCCGCGGCTGGGCGTCGCGCTTGAGCACGATAACCAGGCGCTGGCCGGTGCGGGCCGACGTGTCGTCGCGGATGTCGGCGATGCCGTTGAGCCGGCCCCCGTTGACGAGTTCGGCGATCTTCATCGCCAGGTTGTCGGGGTTGCACATGTAGGGCAGCTGGGTGACGACGAGCAGCTGGCGCCCGTTGCGGTCCTCCTCCAGTTCGATGACCGCGCGCATGGTGACCGAGCCGCGACCGGTGCGGTAGGCGTCCTCGATGCCCTGGCGGCCGACGATGAGCGCGCCGCCGGGGAAGTCGGGGCCCTTGATCCGCTCCATCGCGGCCTCGAGCAGTTCCTCCTTGGACGCCTCCGGGTTGGCGAGCGCCCACTGCACGGCCTCGTTGACCTCGCGGAGGTTGTGCGTGGGGATGTTGGTGGCCATGCCGACCGCGATGCCGGTCGACCCGTTGACGAGCAGGTTCGGGAACCGGGCCGGCAGGACCGTCGGCTCCAGCTCCTTGTTGTCGTAGTTCGGCTGGAAGTCGACGGTGTTCTGGTCGATGTCGCGGACGAGCTCCATCGCCAGCGGCGCCATCCGGGTCTCGGTGTACCGCATGGCCGCGGCGCCGTCGTTGCCGGGCGAGCCGAAGTTGCCCTGGCCGGCGACGAGCGGGTTGCGCATCACCCACGGCTGGGCCAGTCGGACGAGGGTGTCGTAGATCGCCGAGTCGCCGTGCGGGTGGTACTTGCCCATGACGTCGCCGACGACGCGGGAGCACTTGTTCCAGCCGCGGTCGGGGCGGTAGCCGCCGTCGTACATCGCGTAGATGACGCGGCGGTGCACCGGCTTGAGACCGTCGCGGACGTCGGGCAGCGCGCGGCCGACGATAACGCTCATCGCGTAGTCGAGGTAGCTGCGCTGGATCTCGTCCTGCAGGTCGATCTGCTCGGTGCGCCCGTTCTGGGGCGCCTCGATGCCGGTGTCGCCGGCGTCCACGACGACGGCGGAGCCCTCGGCGTCCGGTGTCTCGCCCTGGATGGGGTCGACGTCGTCCGGGCCGTCGACGGGTCCCTGCGGGGTGTCGCTCATCGCATCCTTCTCACGTGTCGAACCTGCGGTGCTGCTGGGGGTGGTGCTGCCGGTCGCCCGTCAGGACGCCGGCTTCTGCGAAATTCGCCTCACCTGCCATAGACCCGTGCTGGGGAGGGCCGTCTGGCAGGTGGTGCGAATTTCGCAGGATCTCCTAGATGTCGAGGAAGCGGACGTCCTTGGCGTTGCGCTGGATGAAGTGCCGCCGCTGCTCGACGTTCTCGCCCATGAGCACCGAGAACATCTCGTCGGCGCGGGCGGCGTCCTCGAGGGTCACCTGGAGCAGGATGCGGCCCTCGGGGTCCATCGTGGTGTCCCACAGGTCGGACGCGTCCATCTCGCCGAGACCCTTGTAGCGCTGGATCGGGTTGACGCTCGGCAGCTTCTTGCCGGCCGCCATGCCCTGGTCGCGCAGGGAGTCGCGCTCGGCGTCGCTGTAGGCCAGCTCGTGCGGCGCGTTGGTCCACCGGAGCCGGAACAGCGGCGGTTGGGCGAGGTAGACGTGCCCGTTGTCGATGAGCGGCTTCATGAACCGGAACAGCAGCGTGAGCAGCAGCGTGCGGATGTGGGCGCCGTCGACGTCGGCGTCGGCCATCAGCACGATCTTGTGATAGCGCAGCTTGTCGAGGTCGAAGTCCTCCTGGACGCCGGTGCCGAGGGCGTTGATGATCGCCTCGACCTCCTTGTTCTGGAGGATCTTGTCGAGGCGCGCCTTCTCGACGTTGAGGATCTTGCCGCGGATGGGGAGGATCGCCTGGGTGCGCGGGTCGCGTCCGCCCTTGGCGGAGCCGCCGGCCGAGTCGCCCTCGACGATGAACACCTCGCACTCCTCGGGCCGGTTCGACGAGCAGTCGGCCAGCTTGCCCGGCAGGCCGCCGCCGCCGAGCAGTCCCTTGCGGTTGCGGGCGATGTCGCGGGCGCGCCGCGCGGCGATGCGGGCGGACGCCGCCGCCTGCGACTTGCGCACGATGATCTTGCCCTCGTCGGGGTGCTGCTCGAACCAGTCACCGAGCCGCTCGTTGACGACCCTCTGGACGAAGGAACGCGCCTCGGTGTTGCCGAGCTTGGTCTTCGTCTGACCCTCGAACTGCGGCTCGGCGAGCTTCACCGAGACGATCGCCGTGAGGCCCTCGCGGATGTCGTCGCCAGAGACCCGGTCGTCGCGCTTCTTGATGAGACCCCAGTTCTCGCCCCACCGGTTGACGGTGTTGGTGAGCGCCGCGCGGAAGCCCTCCTCGTGGGTGCCGCCCTCGTGGGTGTTGATGGTGTTCGCGAAGGTGTGCACCGAGGAGTTGAAGGTGGTGTTCCACTGCAGGGCGATCTCGACGCTGATGCCCTGCTCGTTCGACATCGCCTCGACGTCGATGACCGTCGGGTTGAGCACCTCGCGGCTGGCGTTGAGGTACTTCACGTAGTCGATGAGGCCGTCCTGGTAGAGGAAGCTGTCGCGCAGCTGCTCGCCGTCGTCGTCGACGTGGCCGTCGCGCAGGTCGACGATCTCGATCGACAGGCCCTTGTTGAGGAAGGCCATCTCCCGGAACCGCACGGCGAGGGTCTCGTAGCTGAAGTCGGTGGTCTCGAAGATGTGCCGGCTCGGGTAGAAGGTGATGATCGTGCCGGTCTGCTCGGTCTCCTCGAGCTGGCGCAGCGGGCCGGTGGGCGCGCCCAGGTGGAACTCCTGCTGCCAGCGGTAGCCGTCGCGCAGCACGTCGACGACCAGGCGGTCGGACAGCGCGTTGACCACCGAGGAGCCGACGCCGTGCAGGCCGCCGGACACCTTGTAGCCGCCGCTGCCGAACTTGCCGCCCGCGTGCAGCACGGTGAGGACGAGCGTCACCGTGGGGATCTTCTCGACCGGGTGGTCCTTCACCGGGATGCCGCGACCGTTGTCGGTGACCCGGCAGCCGCCGTCGGGCAGCAGTTCGACGAGGATGCGGTCGCAGTAGCCGGCCAGCGCCTCGTCGACGGAGTTGTCGACGATCTCCTGGACGAGGTGGTGCAGGCCGCGCTCGCCGGTGGAGCCGATGTACATGCCGGGGCGCTTGCGGACCGCCTCGAGGCCCTCGAGCACCTGGATCTGTCCGGCGTCGTAGCTGCCGGCGTCCACGTGGTGGTCGGTGCCGCGGGAGTCGCTGAGTTGGTAGTCGTCGAGGACGTCGGCACCGGACGCCGCCTCCGCGACCGGGTCGTCGGTGAGATAGGGGTCGTCGATGTCGATCGGCTCTTCAGCCACCATGTCTCCTTCACATGACGGGGCGGAACTCCACCGAGCTGTGGCGTGGCCGACGGCCCCAGAGCCAGCTGCGTCAGAATTCCGCGTACCCGCCGATTCTAGCGCGTTTCCCCAAGAGCCCCGCACCGCGCTGGGTGTGGCGCGAGGGACAATGCGCGAAATCGGCGCCTGGAGCGCTCTCTGACGCGATCGGGGTGCGCCCCGCATCCCCTCCCCATGGACGCCGGTCGGGCCGCCGAGCGGTCCTCGGGCCTCTGGCGGCGTCCGGACGCCGTCGGGTCCGGGCTGCGTCTCGGTAGGCTTGGCGGGTGTTCGTCGACCACCTCTCGCTGAGCGGATTCCGCTCCTACGAGAGCGCCGAGGTGCCGCTGGGCGCGGGGGTGACGATCTTCGTCGGCAGCAACGGCCAGGGGAAGACCAACCTCGTCGAGGCCGTCGAGTACCTCGCCACCCTGTCCAGCCACCGGGTGTCCACCGACCTGCCGCTCGTGCGGTCGGGTGAGGGCCAGGCGATCGTGCGGGCCCGGGTGCAGGCCTCGGCCGACGACGAGCGCCGGCTGCTGCTCGAGATCGAGATCAACGCCGGGCGGGCGAACCGGGCGCGGATCAACAAGGCCCCGCTGCCGCGCACCAGCGAGCTCGCCGGCGTCCTGCGCTGCGTGCTCTTCTCCCCCGAGGACCTCGCCATCGTCAAGGGCGAGCCGAGCGACCGGCGGGCGTTCCTCGACGCCCTGGTGGTGAGCCGGTGGCCGCGGATGGCGGGCGTGCGATCCGACTACGACAAGGTGCTCAAGCAGCGGAACTCGCTGCTTAAGGCGATGTCCGGACGGTCGCTGCGCGACGTGGGCGGCGACGCCGAGTCGACGCTGGAGGTGTGGAACGAGCAGCTCGCGGGCATCGGCGCGGAGCTGCTGGCGGCCCGGCTCGACACGCTCGCCGATCTCATGCCCCGGGCGTCCCGGGCCTATGCGACGATCGCCCCCGTGCGCAACGAAGCGGGGGCCGACTACCGGAGTTCGCTGCCGCTGCCGGCGTCCGAGGGGCGGCGGGCCGACCGAGCCGTGCTCCGCGAGCTCATGGTGGAGGCGATGACCGAGCGGCGGCGCGACGAGCTGGCCCGGGGCGTGAGCCTCGTCGGACCCCACCGCGACGACGTGCTGTTCAGCATCGGCGCGCTGCCGGCGAAGGGGTACGCGAGCCACGGCGAGAGCTGGTCGCTCGCGCTGGCGCTGCGGCTGGGACAGTTCGACCTGCTGCGTGACGACGGCATCTCCCCGGTGCTCGTGCTCGACGACGTGTTCGCCGAGCTCGACGTCACCCGCCGGCAGCGGCTCGCCGACGCGGTGGTGGACGCCGAGCAGGTGCTGGTCACCGCCGCGGTCGAGGAGGACATCCCCGACACCCTCACCCACGCGTCGGGAGTGCGGCGCTACGGCGTCCGCGACGGGTCGGTGGCACCGTTGGTGACGGGGGAGGTGGCCGCCGATGCGTGACGACCAGTGGGACGCCGACGAGCCCTGGGACCGCGAGGAGCCGGTCGACCCGGACGGCGACCCGTACGCGCCCTCCGACCAGGCCGTCGTCGACCACGATCCGGAGGGGCTCGACCTGGCCGCGCTCATCGCCGACCAGACCCGCAACAGCCCCCTACCCCCGCCGCGCGGGGTGTCCCGGCGTCCGCGCGCGCGGCCCAAGCCGGTGAGTTCCGACTGGTCGGGTCCTGGGCCCGATCCCCGCGACCCGCAGCTGGTGGGCGACCTGTTCGACCGGATGGTCGCCGAGCGCGGCTGGTCGACTCAGGTGACCGCCCGCACCCTGCTCCAGCGGTGGCCCGACCTCGTGGGAGAGGTGAACGCCGCCCACTCCCGGGTCGAGACGTTCGAGGGCGGCGTCCTCACCGTGCGCTGCGACTCCACGACCTGGGCGACGTCGCTGCGCTCGCTGGCCGCCCAGCTCGTCGCCGAACTCAACAGGCGCCTGGGCGACGGATCCGTGACCCGCATCGTCGTGCTCGGCCCGCAGGCGCCCAGCTGGAAACACGGACGCCGCAGCGTCCGCGACGGCCGCGGTCCCCGCGACACCTACGGCTGAGTGCGCCACAACTTTCGACGTTTTCCACCGAACTCGGTGGAATTCGTCGAAAGTTCCCGAGGGCGACGAGTTGTCCACAATCAGCGCTCCGGGGACGCCGTCGTCTGGAACGGTTGCCGGGTGCGCCCCCGCCAGCCCGTGCCTCCGGTCCTGCTCGCTCTCGCCTCGCGCCAGGGCGGGGTCGTCAGCCGGCGGCAGTGCCTCGCCGCCGGTCTCTCCCAGCGGGCGATCGAGCGCCTGCTCGGCGGCGGTACCTGGGCGCGCTTGGGGCAGGGCGTCTACGTGGTCCATCGGCAGCCGCTCGGATTCCAGGGTCGGTGCTGGGGTGCCGTTCTCGCGGGTGGCGAGCGCGCGGTCATCGGCTTCGAAGCGGCAGGGCGGTTGCACGGCCTGACTCTGGACGAGCCGGGGCTCATCGACGTCTTCGTCGCCCACCCCCACCGCCCACAGCCCGACGCACCGTGGCGGTTCCTCACCGCTGAGCGCCGGGGGCGGGGCGAGCCCCCGCGGACCACGGTCGAGGACACCGCGCTCGACATCGCCGGCAGGATGGATCGCGACGGCGACATCATCGCGCTGCTCGCCGACGTTGTCTCGGGAGGCCGCACGACGGCGTCCAGGCTGCTGGCGACCCTGGACGAGCGCGCTCGCTGTCCCCATCGGCAGCTCGTGCGAGGGGTTCTCGGCGACGTGGCCGACGGCGTCCACAGCGTGCTGGAGCGTGCGTACCGGCGTGACGTCGAGTCGGCCTACGGCTTGCCCGCAGGACGCCGCCAGGTGCGGTTGGCTGGACGGTCCGACGTGTTCTACGAGGAGTTCGGCGTTGTCGTCGAGCTGGACGGACGGCTGGGACACACGGGCTCGGGGGCATTCCGCGACCTGGACCGCGACAACCACAACATGCTGCACAACCTGATCACGCTGCGGTACGGACACCGCGACGTCACGACCCGGCCATGTGAGGTCGCTCACCAGGTGGCCGAAGCGCTCGCGGCACGGGGGTGGACCGGGCTGATCCGCCCCTGTCCACGCTGCCGGCGCGCCCGGGCCGGTTAACTTTCGACGTTTTCCCCCGTACTCAGTGGAAAACGTCGAAAGTTGTTGTGGCCAGCCCCGGCTCAGGACGCCGACTCGGACGCTTTCACCGACGGTTCCGGGTCGGACGACACCCGCTCGGCGGTCTCCTGCGAGCGCTTCTCGGCAGCCGCGCGCTCGGCCTCGGTCGTGCCCTGCTGCTGCTTGTCGGCGAGGTAGCCCTTGGGGTCCTTGTTCGTCCCGCTCACCCGCTCGCCCTGGCGCTGGGCCACGTGCTTGAGGAACCGCACCGCGATCTCGTGCCGCAGCTCGAGGCTGGCCTGCTGCCGGAAGTCGGCGAGGTCCTGGCGCTCCTCCTCGGCCATGTGGTCGCTGTTCTTCGTGTTCGCGTTCACCACGGCCGTGAACCACTCGTCGGACCCGGCCTTCGCCTTCCGCACGCTGGCGATGGCGTCGCGCAGCTCGTTGTGGTCCTTGAGCGCGTCCTGAACCTCCTCGTCGGTGCTCTCGGCGTCGGCGGCGCCGGTGCCGAGCTTCACCAGTTCGGGGTAGTAGTAGAGCTCCTCGGCCTCGGCGTGCAGTTCGAGCAGCGACTCGAGCTGCCGCCAGATCGCGTCGAGGCCCTCGACGTCGTCGCGGGGGTACTCCTCGAGGACGGCGAACAGGCGCCGCTGCTGGTGGTGCTGGTCGAGGATGATCTCGCAGATGTCCATGGGTGTCCTTCCGTGGCCGCTGGGGCCGGTTGTCGTTCAGTCCTTCGCGGAGGCGACCTGCAGGCCGGTGAGCAGCACCTCGACCGGGGCGTCGATGGCGACCAGTCGCCGGTCGGCCGGCGAGGCCGCCTTGGCGAGCAGGGGCAGGGACGCCACGTGGGTCAGGTCGAGGGCCGCTGAGGCGAGGCGCGAGGCGCGCGACACCCGCGTGCCGTCGAGGAGCAGTCCCAGCACCCCCTGGGCGACATGCCGGACGCCGAGCACCCTCACCACCGCGGTGGGCAGCCCGGTGCCGGCGTCCGAACCGGCGGGGCGCGCCATCAGCCGGACGACGACCTCCGGGGGGACGGCGAGCAGGGTCGTGCCCCAGGCGAGGCGGAGCCAATTGCGCGGCGAGCGGAGCCCGTTCACGAGCGTCCCATCGCGACCGCAGCCCCGATCGCGAGCGCCGCGCCGACCGCGGCGAGCAACCCGTGGTGGTGCGACATCCACAGCTGGGTCGAGCGGTCCTTGGACCGGTTGGAGAACACGCCCCGCGTCCCGAAGTCCTTGTGCTCGTCGGCGGCCTCCCACAGGTTGACCGGCTGCTCGGGGTTCTTGTCCTGGTTGGTCTGCTGGCTCTTGAACCCGGTGCGGGCGAGGTACTGGTCGAGGATTCCGGGGGCGATGGCGTTGGCCGCCAGCGTCGCCGCCGTCGAGCCGCCGACCCAGTACTCACGACGCTGCGGGTGCTCGGCCGCGTAGAGGACGCCGCGAGCGGCGACGGCCGGCTCGTAGATGGGCGGGACGGGCTGGGCGTGCTTGTGCAGCCGGTTGAGCACCCAGGAGAACTGCGGAGTGTTGACCGCGGGCATCTGCACCATGGTCACCTTGACCGGGCTCTTCTCGTGCAGCAGTTCGCAGCGCAGCGACTCGTGGAAGCCCTGGATGGCGTGCTTGCTGCCGCAGTAGGCCGTCTGCAGCGGGATCCCCCGGTAGGCGAGCGCCGAGCCGACCTGGACGATCGTGCCCTCGCCGCGCTGCCGCATGCGGGGGAGGATCGCCATCGTCGCGTAGACATAGCCGAGGTAGTTCACCTCGGTGACCCGGCGGTACTCGTCGGGCTCGATCTTGTCGAAGGGCGCGAAGACGCTGGTGAAGGCCACGTTCACCCACACCTTGATCGGGCCGAGCACGCGCTCGATGTGTTCGACGGCGGCGACCACCTGGTCGTTGTCGGCCATGTCGGTCGGCACGGTGATCACCTGGACGGCACCCGCACGTTCGACGTCCTTGGCCGCCCCCTCGAGGCCGGCGTCCCCGCGGGCCACCAGGGCGACCCGGGCGCCCTTGCGCCCGAACTCCTTGGCGCTCGCTCGCCCGATGCCCCCGGTGGAACCGGTGACGACGACGACGTCTCCTGGTCGGATTGGTGCCACAGCATTACTCCTTCGGTTGATCGGCGTACCTTCAGCGGTTTTGAGTCTTGCACCCGGCCCCCGACGGCTCCACCAGAAGGCCGGACGGCAACGCGCGGGAGGGCGTCGAATCGGCCGCGCCCGCATGCGCATGGTGCGTAGCAGAACCCTCTGAGCGCCCGCTTTTCGATCATTTTTACACCCCGCCGGGTGGGCTCCCAAGGGTTTTGCACTGTGCAAAGCAGTGTTACGTTGGCTGAAAAGGAAGGCATCGCGAACCGCTCCGGCCCGCGTCTGGCGGCGGCTCCCTCGTGCCCCTCGCGCCCGTCCCCCGGGTGCCCGGGACGCGGCCCCGTCCCCCTCGTCGGTGCCCGGCGTTGCGCACTCCGCAGCAACGGTTCGCGTTCACACTGCACGGCCAATCACCACTGGAGGTGACGCGTGGCAACTGTCAGCGACTTCATCATCGACCGACTGCTCGAATGGGACCTGCACCACTACTACGGCTTCCCCGGAGACGGGATCGGGGGCTTCGACGGCGCCCTCGGACGCGCCGAGAAGGCGGGCAAGAAGTTCACCTACATCCGGCCCACCCACGAGGAGATGGCCGCGCTCATGGCGAGCGCCCACGCCAAGTTCACCGGGGAGGTCGGCGTCTGCATCGCCACCTCCGGACCGGGCGCCATCCACCTCATGAACGGTCTCTACGACGCCAAGTGCGACAACCAGCCGGTGCTCGCGATCGTCGGGCAGCAGGCCCAGGCGTCGATGGGCACCGACTTCCAGCAGGAACTCAACATGGAGCGGATCTTCGGAGACGTCGCCGCCTTCGTGAAGACGGTGGAAACCCCGATGCAGGCCCAGGCCGTGCTCGACAAGGCGATCCGCACCGCGATGGCCCGCCGCCAGCCCTGCGTCGTGGTGCTGCCCACCAACGTCCAGACGATGGAGTTCGAGCCGCCGGCCGCCGCGCACTGGGTGTCGCGCAGCGGCATCGGGTACGCGTCCCGGAAGTTCACGCCCACGGCCGAGGAGCTGCAGCAGGCGGCCGACGTGCTCAACGCCGGCGAGAAGGTCGCGATGCTCGTGGGCGAGGGGGCGATCGGGGCCACCGACCAGGTACTGGCCGTCGCGGACAAGCTCGGCGCCGGCATCGTCACCGCGCTGCTCGGCAAGGAGGTCGTCCCCGGCGACATCCCCTACCACACCCAGCAGGTCGGGCTCCTGGGCTCGCGTCCCAGCTACGACATGATGCAGAACTGCGACACCCTGCTCATGGTCGGCACGAACTTCCCCTACTCGGAGTTCCTGCCGCCCACCGGCAACGCCCGCGCGGTGCAGATCGACATCGTGCCCGAGCACCTGGGCATCCGGTACCCGACCGAGGTGAACCTGTGGGGCGACACCCGCTCGACCCTCACCGCCCTGCTGCCGATGCTCACCGAGCACGGCCGCGACTGGCAGAACGACATCGTCAAGCAGATGCAGGAGTGGGAGAACGAGGTCCGCGAGGTCGGGATGGCCGACGCCGACCCGATCAACCCCCGCCGCGTCTACATCTCACTCAACGAGCGGCTTCCCGAGAACGCGATCATCACCGCGGACGCCGGCACCACCGCCGACTGGTACGGCCACCACATCCGGCTCGGACGCCACCAGATGGGCAACCTGTCCGGACGCCTCGCCACCATGCTCGCCGCCATGCCGTACGCCATGGCCGGCAAGTTCGCCCACCCCGACCGTCCGGTGGTCTGCACCATCGGCGACGGCGCGTTCCAGATGCTCGGCATGAACGGGATGATCACGGTCAAGAAGCACTGGAAGGAGTGGGCCGACCCGACGTTCATCGTGCTCATCCTGCACAACAACGACCTCACCCAGGTCTCGTGGGAGATGCGCGAGGTCGGCGACCCCCGCTGGGACACCGCCCAGCTGATCGAGAGCATCGACTACGCCGCGTACGCCGAACTGCTGGGATTCGAGGGCATCACAGTCACCGACCCGGAGCAGATCGACGCCGCCTGGGACCGCGCGTTCGCCGCCCGGCGTCCGGTGATCCTCGACGTGCACGTCGACCGTGACGTGCCCCCGCTGCCGGCGCACATCTCCGTGCCGGAGGCGCTCGGCGTCGCCAAGTCGGTGCTGCACGGCGACCCGGAGCGCGGCCGCATGATCAAGGAGGGCATGCGCGCCATGAAAGAGGAGGTGGAGTCGCGCCTGACGGGAGGGAAGAAGTGACCTCCCCGGACACCTCCCTCGGCGCCCCCGGGACGCCGGCTGAGGCGCCCATCGAGTCGGTACGCGCCGACGCCTTCACCATCCCCCTCGAGCACCCCGAGTCCGACGGCACGTTCCGGTGGGACGCCACGACGATCGTCATCGCGAGCGTCACCGCGGGCGGCCGGACCGGGATCGGCTACTCCTACGCGCCGGCGGCGTCCGCGGCGCTCATCACCGACCACCTCGCCGGCGTCGTCACCGGGCGCGACCCGATGGCCATCGGTGCGGCGTGGGGGTCGATGGTGCACGCGGTGCGCAACATCGGACGCAGCGGCGCCGCGAGTTGCGCGATCTCCGCGGTCGACGTCGCGCTGTGGGACCTCAAGGCGCGGCTCATGGAGTGCTCCGTCGTCGACCTGCTCGGCGGCTACCACGACGGCGTCCCGGTGTACGGCAGCGGGGGCTTCACCAACCTCACCGACCGGCAGCTCACCGAGCAGCTCTCCGGCTGGGTCGACCAGGGCCTGCGGGCGGTGAAGATCAAGGTGGGCACCCACCCCGACGACGACCCGCGCCGGGTCGAACTGGCCCGGGGGATCATCGGGGACGACGTCGACCTGTTCGTCGACGGCAACGGGGCCTACACCCGCAAGCAGGCGCTGGCCCTGGCCGAGCGGTTCGCCGACTTCGGTGTCATCTGGTTCGAGGAGCCGGTGACCATGGACGACCTGGCCGGCCTGCGCCTGCTCCGCGACCGGGCGCCGGCCGGCATGGACATCGCGGCCGGCGAGTACGGCTACGACATCGCCGACTTCCGCGACCTGCTCGCCCACGAGGCCGTCGACTGCCTGCAGGCCGACGTGACCCGCGCCGGGGGGATCACCGGCGTCCTGCGCGCCGCGGCGCTGGCGGACGCCGAGACCATCGACGTGTCCGCGCACTGCGCCCCGCAGGCGAGCGCGTACGCGTTCACCGCGGTGTGGCACCTGCGGAACCTGGAGTACTTCGCCGACCACGTGCGGCTGGAGCACATGGTCTTCGACGGGGTGCTGGAGCCCGAGGACGGCGCCCTGCATCCCGACCGCTCCCGGCCCGGCCTCGGGCTCGACGTCAAGTGGGACGACATCGAGACGTTCAGGGTGCGCCCGGGAGGGGGAACGACATGACCACTCTCGACGAGCGTCGCGACACCCGCGGCGGACGCGACGACCGGGACGTGCCACCCCAGATCGCCGCGCAGACCGAGTCCGATGCGGCGTCCTCGCCCGCGACCGGGGGCATGCCCCTCCGGTTCACCGGGGTCGACACCCTGCACCACTCGCACCCGAGCCTCACGCCGCAGTTGCGCGCACTGCTGCGCGACCTGCGGCACGAGGTCGACGGGGAGGTGCGGTTCGACAGCGCCAGCCTGGCGGCCTACTCCACCGACGCCTCCAACTACCGGCAGATCCCGATCGGGGTCGTCGTCCCCAAGACCCTCGACGACGTCGTCGCGGCCGTGAACACCTGCCGGCGGCACGGCGTCCCGGTCACCAACCGCGGCGGCGGCACCAGCCTCGCCGGGCAGACCTGCAACGTCGCGGTGATCATCGACTTCAGCAAGTACCTCGACCGGGTCGAGTCGATCGACCCCGAGGAGCGCACCGCATGGGTGGAGCCCGGCTGCAACCTCGACCACCTGCGCCAGCTTGCGGCCGAGCACGGGCTCACCTACGGCCCGGACCCGGCGACGCACAGCCGCAACACCCTCGGCGGCATGCTGGGCAACAACTCCTGCGGCACCCACTCGGTGATGGCCGAGTTCTACGGCCCGGGACCGCTCAGCGTGCACCAGGTGCTGGAGCTCGACGTGCTCACGTACCGGGGCGACCGGTTCACCGTGGGCCGGATGACCCCCGACGAGCTGGACGCCGCGATCGCCCTCGGCGACGCCAAGGGCAGGCTGCTCGAGCAGCTCCGCGACCTGCGCGACCGCCACCTCGAAGCGATCCGCACCGGGTTCCCGCACATCCCGCGCCGGGTCTCCGGCTACAACCTCGACCAATTGCTCGACGACAACGGCTTCGACGTCGCCAAGGCGCTGGTCGGCACCGAGGGCACCTGCGTGACGATCCTCCGCGCCAAGGTGCGGCTGATGGACGCCAAGCCGAAGCGGACGCTGGTCGTCCTCGGCTTCCCCGACTCCCCGACCGCCGGCGACCACGTCCCGTTCGTGCGGGAGCACAAGCCGGTGGCCTGCGAGGGCATCGACCACCTGCTCGTCGACTACATGCGCAAGAAGGGCCTCCACCCCGAGGACGTCGACCTGCTGCCGGACGGCAAGGGCTGGCTGCTCGTCGAGTTCGGCTCCGACTCCAAGGACGACGCCGACGCGCAGGCCCAGCGGTTCATCGAGGATGCCAAGCGCCTCGACCACCCGCCGTCGATCAAGCTGTTCCACGAGCAGTGGGAGGCCGAGAAGCTGTGGCAGGTGCGCGAATCCGGGCTCGGGGCGACGGCGCACGTTCCCGGCGTCCCCACCACCCATCCCGGCTGGGAGGACGCCGCCGTCGCCCCCGACAAGGTGGGCGACTACCTCCGCGACTTCCGCAAGCTGCTCGACGAGTTCGGCTACACGGCCGCCCTCTACGGACACTTCGGCCAGGGCTGCATCCACTGCCGCATCGACTTCCTGCTCGCGTCCGCGCAGGGCGTCGACGCGTGGGCCCACTTCCTCGAGCGGGCGGCGCACCTCGTCACCGGCTACGGGGGGTCGCTGTCCGGGGAGCACGGGGACGGCCAGGCCCGGGGCGCACTGCTCGAGATCATGTACGGCACGGAGCTCGTCGAGGCGTTCCAGGAGTTCAAGGGCATCTGGGACCCCGACTGGATGATGAACCCCGGCAAGGTGGTGCGCCCCAACCTGCCGACCGACGACCTCCGCGAGGGGCCGCACTCGAAGCTCCGCAATGTCCGGACGTACTTCGCCTACCCGGACGACGACCACGACTTCGGCAACGCGGCGTCCCGGTGCGTCGGGGTCGGCCAGTGCCGCAACGTCGACACCGGCTACATGTGCCCGAGCTACATGGCCACCAGGGAGGAGCACGACTCCACCCGCGGTCGCGCCCGGCTGCTGTTCGAGATGCTCCGGGGCGAGAAGCTCAAGGGCTGGCGCGACAAGGGCGTGAAGGACGCCCTCGACCTCTGCCTCGCCTGCAAGTCGTGCAAGAGCGAGTGCCCCGTCAACGTCGACATGGCCACCTACAAGGCCGAGTTCCTCGCCCACTTCTACAAGTGGCGGCCGCGGCCGCGCTCCGACTACGCGATCACCCTCATCTACTGGTGGGCGCGGATCGCGACGCACGCCCCGGGCCTGGTGAACGCGCTGGCGCATGCGCCCGGCCTCACCACCGTGGTCAAGTTCCTCGGCGGCGTGGCCCAGCAGCGCGACATCCCCAGGTTCGCCGAGCCCGCCTTCACCACCTGGTTCAGGTCCCGTGAGTCAGGTGAGCAGCAGGACGGGCCCACCCATGGCGGGGAGCAGGTGCTCGAGCGGGAGGCGTCCCACGGCGCCGGCGAGCACTACCTCACCGAGACGATGAAGCACCACAATCGGCAGAACAGCTTCCACCCCGATCACGGGGACGCGCCGCTGCAGACCGACCGGGTGATCCTGTGGCCGGACACGTTCAACAACTACCTGGAGTCGCCCGTCCTCGCCGCGACCGTCGAGGTGCTCGAGCACGCGGGCTACCAGGTGACGATCCCGCCGCGTCCGCTGTGCTGCGGGCGTCCGCTCTACGACGCCGGCATGCTGCCGCTGGCCAAGCACCTGTGGCGGCAGATCCTCGACACGCTGCGCGAGGACATCCGCGACGGCGTCCCGGTGGTGGGCGTCGAGCCGAGCTGTGTGGCGGCGTTCCGCGACGAGCTCGTCAACCTCTACCCGAACGACGGCGACGCGAAGCGGCTGGCCCAGCAGACCTACCTGCTCTCGGAGTTCCTCGAGCGGCAGCGCTACCAGCCCCCGCAGGTTCCCCCCGAGGACGCCAGGGCGCTGGTGCAGTTCCACTGCCACCAGAACGCGGTGCTCGGCCTGGACGCGGAGAAGGCCCTGTTCAAGCGGATGGGGGTGGACGCCGACGTGCTCGAGGCCGGCTGCTGCGGGCTGGCCGGCTCGTTCGGATTCAGCGCGGGGGAGAAGTACGACGTCTCGGTGCGGGTGGCCGAACGCAAGATGATGCCCCGGGTCCGTGCCGCGGACGAGGGCACCCAGATCCTCGCCGACGGGTTCAGCTGCCACGAGCAGATCGCCCACCTGTCCCACCGGACGCCGCGGCACATCGCCGAGCTGCTCCGCGACGCCATCCGGGCCCAGTCCCGGGGCTGAGAAGGCCCTCGTCCGACGTGCGGCTCAGCCCCAGCCCGTGCGCGCGCGCTGGGGCCGAGCACGCCTCGGCCCGGCTCAGTTTTCCTGGGGCGGGCGTTCTCGACGTCGGGGCGGGCGATGTCTGCGATCCGGGCGTCGAGAACGCCCGCACGAGCAGAGATCGCCCGCCCCTCGAAGCAAGGGGACGGTGCGGACGCGGGGAACCCCTCGAGGCCGAGGGAAGGGACGGATCAACGAGGGGACGGTTGCGTCTCAGGAGGCCAGGTCGCCCCCGCCGCCCTCAGTGACGACGGCGTGTCCGCCGAACTGGTTGCGCATCGCGGCGACCATCTTCATCGCGGGCGAATCCGGCTTCTGCGACACGAACCGGGCGAACAGGCTGGCCGCGATCGTCGGGGTGGCGACGCCGAGGTCGACGGCCGCGTTGACCGTCCAGCGTCCCTCACCGGAGTCGGCCGCGACACCCTCGATCCCGGTGAGGTGGGGGTCGGCGGCCAGCGCGTTGCACATGAGGTCGAGCAGCCACGACCGGATCACGGTGCCCTCGCGCCAGCTGTTGAACACGGCCGGGACGTTGGTCACCTCGCCCGCGCTCTCGATGAGCTCCCAGCCCTCGGCGTAGGCCTGCATGATGCCGTACTCGATGCCGTTGTGGACCATCTTCACGAAGTGGCCCGCGCCGTGGTCGCCGGCGTGGACGAAGCCGAACTCGCCGGGCGGCTTGAGCGCGTCGAAGATCGGCTGGCAGACCGCGACGTCGGCGGCGTCCCCACCGACCATGAGCGCGTAGCCGTTCTCGAGTCCCCACACACCGCCGGACACGCCGCAGTCGAGGTAGTGGATGCCCTTCGGCGCCAGCGAGTCGGCACGCTTCGCGTCGTGGGTCCACTTGGAGTTGCCCCCGTCGATGATGACGTCGCCCTCGGACAGAAGGGGTGCGAGCTCGTCGATGACGGCCTCCACGACGGAGTCCGGCACCATCACCCAGACCACCCGGGGACTGTCGGTGAGTTGGCCCACCATGTCTTCGAGGCTCGTCGAGTCGCTGATCGCCGCGTTGCGGTCGTAGCCGACCACGGTGTGCCCGAAGCGGCGCAGCCGCTCGCGCATGTTTCCGCCCATCTTGCCCAGGCCGACGAGTCCGATCTGCATGCTGGCTCCTTTGCAACGCTTGGAGAACGACGCGGGGCATGGCCCGACTTCCGTCCACTCTAGGGCGGTCACCGGACGCCGGCACCCGGCGTCACCCCTCGAGGCGTGCCTGCCAGGCCGACTCGATGCTCTCGACGGCGAAGCCGATGGCGAAGTTGATCGACAGCATCGGGTTGTTCTCCTCGGCGTTCCACGTGTGCACGCGCTCGACCGACGGCCACATCTGCTGCGCGCGGCGCAGGTTCCAGACCTTGAGCAGCATGCCGAGGCGGTGGCCCCTGTGGTCGCGCAGCACGAGCGTGTCCTCCTGGTGCGCAGCCCCGGGACGACCGGCGTTCTGCAGCAGGGTCGTGTATCCCACCAGGCGTCCGCTGGGCAGGTGCCGGGCCGCCGTCGTGAGCGACCGGACGCCGGCCGCCGCCCGCCGCGCCTCCAGCCGACGGATGCGCGCGGCGTCCACCGCCTGCGGCTCGAGGTCGAGATCGGCGTGCGGGATGTCGGTGCTCATCGCCACATTCAGCTCGGCGAAGCCGTCGATGTGCTGGTCGGGACAGGAATCCTCCCAGGTGACGAGGTCGTAGTCGTCGGCGTAGGCGAGCGCGTCGTCGTGCAGCCGCTGCAGCGTCTCGAGCTCGACGGGCAGCCGCAGCACCGAGTGCAGCTCGACCTGCTCGGGCCGCAGGCCGAGGCCGAGGGCGAAGCGCGCCGCCGGGTGCGAGCCGTCGATCCAGCCCCTCCCGTGACCCACCTCGAGGGCGTCCGGGTGGGACGCCGGCACCGCCGGGATGTTGCCCGCCCAGCTGGCCAGCACGCGGCGTCCGTCGGCGCGGCACCGGTCGAGCATCGCCTTGCCGAGTGCGGTGCCGATGCCCCGGCCGCGCGCCTCCGGTCGGACGATCACCGTCCCCTCGGAGAACTGGAGGTTGTCGAGTTGCGGCAGGTGGAGCTTCGCGGCCCCCAGCACCGCCTCGGCGTCCTCGGTGGCATGGGCGGGCAGGGCCACCCACAGGTGCATCCGCCGCTCGGGCTGGGCCAGCGAGTTGGCCAGCTCGACGCTCAGCGGCCACGCGAGGTCGTCGTCACCGTGCTGGCGTACCAACTCGTCGTGCCACAGCTGGTTGTGCGCCTCGACCGCCCAGCGCCGGGGGTCGTCGACGCCGGCGAGCTCGCCGAGTTCGATGATGCGGTAGTCCATGGGTTCAGTGTCCCGAGGTCCACGGGGCCCCGCGAGCGAATTACCGAAGCTCAGGCGACGGTGAGCACGCGCACGACGAGGGCGGCGGTGACCGCGAGGTCGCAGGCCAGCTCGATGAGCATCCCGAGACCGACCGACTTCAGGGCCACCCAGCTCGTCGACAGCGCCGCCCGCGGCGTCCGGACGCGGACCAGTTCGGCCACGAACAACCCGACGACGAAGCCGATGAGCAGTCCCGGCCCGGGAAGGAAGACCATCCCCGCGACGCCGGCGACCAGGCCCACGACGACCGGCCAGTGCGGAATCCGGCGGTCGGCCAGCTGCCGTTTGGTGAGCAGCGCCCCGGTGAGCGACCCGATGACGAGGACGACCACGCCCACGCCGAACAGCAGCCAGTCGAGCGGGCTCCGGTGCCCGACGCTCCACAGGGCGAGGCCGAGCCCGACCAGGAGCGAGCCCGGCAGCACCGGCACGACGACGCCGCAGACGCCGACGACCGCCACGACGATGGCGATCGCCCCGAGCAGCGCGGCGTCCATGCGTTCCAGGGTAGTGAGGAGGAGGGGGCTGCCCGATCTGCAGGCCAGCCAGGGGGGACGTGCCTTGGCTGCATCAACCCCCCCGGTCAGCCTGCCGATTCGACAGTTCCCCGGTCCGGAGAACGGCGCGAGGGGGGCCGGTTGGACGTCGTTGGGATAATTCCCCGCATGGCCACGATCGTCTTCCTGCACGCCCACCCCGACGACGAGGCGTCGTCGACCTCCGGCACCATCGCCCTCGCCGCCGCCGAGGGCCACCGGGTGGTCGTCGTGTTCGCGACCAACGGGGAGCACGGCGAGGTTCCCGACGACCTCGCACCCGGCGAGACCATCGCCGCGCGGCGCCGCACCGAGGCCGAGAGGGCCGCCGCCGTGGCCGGGACGGCCCGGGTCGTCTGGCTGGGCTACTCCGACTCCGGCATGCAGGGGTGGGAGGGCAACCACAACCCCGACTCGTTCCACCAGGCCGACCTCGACGAGGCGGCCGGCCGGCTCGCGCGGATCCTCGACGAGGAGGACGCCGACGTGCTCGTCGGGTACGACTGGCACGGCAACTACGGCCACCCCGACCACGTGAAGGTGCACCCCGTGGTCTACCGCGCCGCCCAACTGGCGAGGCGGCGTCCGCGGGTGCTCGAGGTGACGATGAACCGGGACGCCGCCCGCGCCGAGTACCAGCGGATGACGGCCCAGGGCGTGCAGTCGGACTGGAACCCCGACTCGCCCGGCGACGACGGCAACGGCATCGGCCTGTCGGAGGCCGAGTTGCACTTCCGGGTCGACGTCGGCCGGATGCTCGACCTCAAGCGGGCCGCGCTCGCCTGCCACGCCAGCCAGGTCACCGACATCGGGATGCTGCTGTCGATGCCCGACGAGGTGTTCGCCCGGTTCATGGGCGTCGAGTGGTACCGCGAGCACGGGCGCCCGATCGGCATCACCGACGGACTGCCCTTCTGAGATGGCCCGCGGCACCAGGCCCGGGTCGCGGGGCCCGCGTCCCCTGCCGGAGGAGTCGGCGTCCTCGATCGCGCCCCGGGCGATGCTCGCCGGCTTCGTGACGACGCTCGTCGCGACCACGGTCGGCGCGGGGGCGGAGGCCGGCTACCTCGAGGCGACCGACCCGACCCGGGTGTCCGCCGCGACCAATGCCGTCGACCTGCTGCGCACCGCCGGGATCGGCGCCCTCGCCGGGCTCGTCGCCGGTGTCGTCATCATGGTGCTCACCGCCTGGCTCGCGATGATGCTGCGACCCCAGCTGCAGCGCGGACGCCGCAGGGCCCGGCTCCTCGGGCTGCTGCTGAGCACGGTGCTGTGGGCGCTGGGGGTCTGGCTCGGCCTGGGCGTGCTCGGCTTCAGCGGCTTGGGCTCGACCGGCTACCTGCTAGCGTCCCCGGCCCTGGTCGTCGCGTGGGTGCTCACCTGGTTCTTCGCCCCCTGGGTGGCGGCCCCGCGACACCGGGACTGACCGGCGTCCGCTCAGAACAGCCGGTCGGGCGGCGGCTCGAACGCCGGGTCGATGCCGCGGAACAGCTTGGAGACGCTGCGTCCCTCGTGGATGCGCCGGATGGCGTCAGCGAGCAGTGGCGCGACGCTGCGGACCTTGAGTTCGGGCCAGTCCTTCGGCGAGGGGACGCTGTCGGTGGCGACCACCTCGGTGATCATCGGGTGATGGCGCAGCCGCTCGACCGCCCTGCCGGTGAACAGGCCGTGGGTACAGGCGATGGACGCCTCGACGCAGCCGAAGTCCTTGAGCCGCTCGAGCAGTTCGACGATGCTGCCGCCGGTGGCGATCTCGTCGTCGAGGACGATCGCCTTGCGCCCGGCGACGTCACCGACGATCGAGTCGATGACGACGACGTCGTCGGCCTTGCGCTGCTTGGAGCCGGCCGCGACCGGTACGCCCAGCAGGCGGGCCAGCAGCGAGGCCTGCTTGGCGTTGCCGAGGTCGGGCGACACCACGGTGTAGCCGTCGAGGTCCTTCCCGCGGTAGTGGTCGGCGATGATGCCGAGCGCCGTGAGGTGGTCGACGGTGACCGAGAAGAACCCGTGCACCTGCGGGGAGTGCAGCGTGAGCGTGATCACCCGGGTGACGCCGGCGGTGGCGAGCAGGTCGGCGACCAGCCGCCCGCCCAGGCTGATACGGGAGGCGTCCTTCTTGTCGGACCGCGCGTACGCGTAGTGCGGGATCACCGCGGTGATGGACGCCGCCGACGCCCCTCGCGCCGCGTCGATCATCATGAGCAGCTCCATCAGGTTGCCCTGGGTGGGCGGCGAGATCGGCTGGACGATGTACACGTCCTTCTTGCGGCAGTTGGCCAGCAGCTGGGCCTGGATGCAGTCGTTGCTGAAGCGTTTGATGTCGGTGCCCGACAGCGGGACGCCGAGATGGTCGCAGATGCGGCTGGCCAGCAGCGGATGGCCCGTGCCGGAGAAGACGACGAGATTCTTCAGCGGCTTCTGGACGGTCCCGGTCTGCGCGTCGCTCATCTCGGCTGCCCCTCGGCTCAGGCGGATCGACCCTCACACACTAGTGGGTGCCTCCGCCGACCGGGGAGCGCATCCGGTCGGGGTGGCTAGGCTTCGGCCATGACTGCCACGACAACGCCCACCGGAACCCGCGACCTGGCCCGCCTCAAGGCGTCCGCCTCGGTGCTGCTGGGACTGATCCTGGTGCAGCTGGTGTTCGCGATCATTACGCTCATCCACCACAACGACACGATCGCCGCCATCCACGGCGGCTTCGGCTACCTCTCCCTCATCACCGGCGTGGTCGCCGCCTGGTTCGCGTGGCGGTGGACCCGGGAGTCGGGCGCGAAGGGCACCTTCTTCCACACCCTCAGCCTGCCGATCCTCGCCGTCATTCAGATCGGCCTCATCCAGGGCGGCCTCAAGTGGGTGCACGTCGTCGTCGGCATCCTCTACCTCGTGGCGGTCGTCGGCCTCTGGACCATGCTGCGCCGTCGCTGACCCCGCCCGCGTGCGACAACATTCGACGTTTTCCCCCGTACTCAGTGGAAAACGTCGAATGTTCTCCGGTTCAGCCGCCGATGAGGTGGTGGCGGCGGAACGCGAGCAGGATGCCGTCCTCGCCGGGGGCCGCGGTGGTCTCGTCCGCGACGTCGCGCACCCGCTGCGGCGCGTTGCCCATGGCGATGCCCACGCCCACGTGGTGGAGCATCTCCAGGTCGTTGTAGCTGTCCCCGAGCGCGAGCGTGTCGGCCCGGGCGATGCCGAGGTGCTCGAGCACGACGTCGATGCCCGCGGCCTTGTGGACGCCGGGAAGCTGGATCTCGCCGCTGTTGGGTCCGAACATCGGCACCGACGACGGGATGACGTCGAAGCTGCCGGAGAACTCCGCGCGGATCTCGTCGATCGGCACCGTCGCGTCGACGTAGACGGCCTTGGTGATGTCGACGGCGAGCGGGTCGGCGTCCACGATGATCGAGTTGATGAAACGGAACAGCCCGTGCTGCAGCTCGGCGAGCAGGTCCTCGTCGGTGACCGAGCCGGTGATCAGCTGGCGGAGCTTCGCCCGGATGCCCGGGCTGCCGTAGACGCCGTCGGTGGCCTGGAAGTAGTACTGGACGCCGAGCGGGTCGAAGAAGTCGACGACCCGCCGGACGTCGGCCGGCTCGATGTGGTCGTGCCGCAGCACCACGCCTCCCACCTGCACGTAGGCGCCGGCGGCGGCGACCAGGCCGTCGAAGCCGATGTCGAGGATCTCCGGCCACAGTTCGGCGAGGGAGCGTCCGGTGCACAGGAACACGCGATGCCCGTTCGCCCGGGCCTCGCGCACCGCCCGGCATGCGCTGTCGGGGATCTGGCCGGTCTCGTCGACCAGCGTCCCGTCGACGTCGAGGAAGACCGACCTGGGGGTCATGCGACTCGCCTCCGTTCCTGGCGCTCACCCGGACGCCGCACGACCACCCTCTCATTTCGGGTCGCGGGCGGAAGCCCGCCGGACGCCCCCCGCCCTGGAATTGTCCGACCCGGGTGGCAGGCTGGACGCATGACCAGCCGGAATCCGATGACGCATCCGCCCTTCTCGCCCTGCTGTTCGATCGTGCCGCCCTACCTGCTCGACGCGGTCACCAGGGCCGGTGACACCGACCTCAAGGCGGTGGCCGAGCAGACCCTGCACCACGACCACGAGCTGCGCACCACGCGCACCAGCACCACCGCGGCCCGGGCGGCGTCCGGCCCCCAGGACGGCTACACCACGGTGCACCGCGACATCTACGACGCCGGCAACTCGACGACGCTGCCCGGCAGCGAGGTCCGGGCCGAGGGTGCCGCGCCCACCTCCGACGTCGCCGTCAACGAGGCCTACGACGGCCTCGGCGACACGTGGACCTTCTACGACGAGGTGTTCAACCGCAACTCCATCGACGGGCGCGGCCTCGGCCTCATCGGCACCGTCCACTACGGACGCCGCTACGACAACGCCTTCTGGAACGGCGAGCAGATGGTCTTCGGCGACGGCGATGGCACCCTGTTCGGCCGGTTCACCGCGAGCGTCGACGTCATCGGCCACGAGCTCACCCACGGCGTCACGCAGAGCACCGCCAACCTCGTCTACTCCGACCAGCCGGGCGCGCTCAACGAGTCCATCTCCGACGTGTTCGGCGTCCTCGTCAAGCAGCGCACCCTCGGGCAGACGGCCGACCAGGCCGACTGGTTGATCGGCGCCGGGCTGCTCATGCCCGGCGTCCAGGGACGGGCGCTGCGCGACATGCTGCACCCCGGCACCGCCTACGACGACCCCCGGCTCGGGAAGGACCCCCAACCGGCCGACATGGCCCACTACGTGCAGACCACCTCCGACAACGGCGGCGTGCACATCAACTCCGGCATCCCCAACCGGGCGTTTGCCCTGGCCGCCACCACCATCGGCGGCGAGGCGTGGAAGGGCGCCGGGCAGGTCTGGTACGACGTGCTCACCGGCTCGCAGATCACCGCGCAGTGCGACTTCGCCACCTTCGCGCAGCTCACGGTGGACGCCGCCACGTCGCGCTTCGGCGCGTCCAGCGCCCAGGCCGACGCCATCCGCAAGGCCTGGGCCACCGTCGGCGTCCTCGGTGGTGGCACGGCAGCGACCCCGCGCGCGACGCAGTCGGCGGCGTCCGACCCGCTGGTACGGGTCGGCCGGTCCGGCGGCTTCGCCGGCATCGTCCGGGAGGCCACGGTGCGCCTCGCCGATCTGCCCGACCCGGACGCCGCGACGTGGCGCTCGCTGCTCGGCTCGGGCGCCTTCCAGGAGTTCGAGGCCGCGGCACCCGCCGAGAGCCCGGTCAGGGACGACTTCTGCTACACGGTCAGCTGCCCCGCCCACGACGTCGACGCGTCGCTGAGCGGTGAGACGCTGCCCGACCACGTGCGCGACCTGCTCGAGCGAACCCTCACCACCGGACGTCCCACCGTCGAGTAGAGGCGCGTTTACCTGCTCCGGAGCGCCCCTGGTAGGTGCGCCGGGGTTGACCGCTCAGATGGTGGTCCACTGCATGAACCGCAGCTCCGACTCGGGACGCGGCGCCTGCACCGCCCCCGGCCAGCCATCCCGGCCCCAGGCGTCCGCGAGCGTGGCGAACGCCCCCGCCTCCGCGCGCACCGGCGCCTCGTCGGGGAGCCCGTAGCAGGCACCGGCGGGCATCGACGGCACCTGCTGCTCGAAGCTGGTCCAGCCGGTTCCGTAGCGCGCCATCGCCATGCTCAACCCGTTCATGGCGATGCGGAAGCGGAGCCACCGGTGGACCGGGAGGCTGAAGTTGGTGAGCAGCCGCTCGCCCGCCTGGCCGCCCTTCGCCGACAGCCGCGCGATCTGGCTGTCGGACATCTGCAGGTGCAGTCCGCCCTCGTCCGCATCGGTGTAGACGGTGACGATGCGGTCGCGGAAGCCCGGGAGCTCCATCTGCAGCCGGTCGGGCCAGTTCTGCATCGTCTGCTGGATCGACTTGAGGAAGCCGAGCACGCTGACGATCGGGGTCTCGTGCAAGGTCCGCGACGAGTCGCCGGGATCGGGCAGCGAGACGGTCGTGCCCGCCGGGTCGTAACGCGCGTCGAAACCGTCGAGGTTGATGCCGAACGTGGGCCAGCGCGGCAGCCAGCTGTCGAAGAACTGCATCGGGAAGTTGCTCGTGATGCCGCCGTCGGAGAACCAGGCCCGCACGACGTCGACCTGGTCGGGGAGCTTGGCCACATCGAGGTAGTGGAACGGCACCGCGCTGATGAGCAGCGGGAAGCTGAGGCTCACCCGGGCCGCCACCACGATCGGCATGTCCCGGGCCAGGGGAAGCCGGCGGAGCGGCGTCCCGTGGGTCGGGCAGGACGCCGCGATCCAGCGGCCACCGCTCGACCAGCCCCGGGTGCCGTCCTCGCGCGCCTCTCCGGGGTTGCGGGAGCGGGCCTCCAGGTGGGCCATCACCCAGGAGGGGAAGTAGACCGACCAGCACGCCGGGCAGAACAGGTACGCGTCGTCGAAGAAGGGGAACACCCGGGGCACCTGCTCGGTGAGCGAGGTCGTCATCACCCGCACGTCGATGTCGGGGTCGAACCCGTTCCAGCCGATCACCGGACTGACCGTGAGGTAGTCGGCGTCCGGGCTGAACTCGTCGCCGTCGTCGGGGGTGGTCGATCCCGGGATGGATAGACGCTGCCGGAAGGCCGTTCGGGCGGCCGGGCCCCAGAGGTCACCGAAGGTGAGCGGGGTCTCACCGGGTCCCCACCCGCGTCCGGCGGTGAGGTTGAGCTCACGGGCGAGCCAGTCGGTGAGGGCGGGGCCGTCGTCGCTGAGGTGCCCGGCGCACAGGCCGAACCCGTTGCTGTTGACCTCGCCCAACGCCCTGACCGCCAATCGCAGCGCTGCGGCCACGACACCGGCGGCGAGCGCGGGCAGCACCCAGACGAGCAGCGCGCGCAGCAGTGGGCCCACGTGCCCGTGCAGTCCTCCGACCAGGGCGAGCGAGGTCGCGAACCAGGGCAGCAGCAGCACGACCGTGGTGAGTGCGACGGTTCCCGGCGCGCCGCGGATCAGCCGGCCGACGGCTCCCAGCGCCTTCCGGCCCGCGGACCGACCGGGCTCGGAGAGCGCCATGAGGAAGTCGAAGACGCCCGCGGTGCTCCTCGACGGCTGGAACAGCGACTTGAGGTCGCGCTGCAGTCGCACGGGCAACTGCTCCAGCCGGGCGAAGCCGGCGTCCGCGGCGGTGACGCCCGACTGGCGGGCGAACTCGGCGGCGGCGGCCAGTACGGCGGCGATGGCCCCGGCGGAGGAGCCGCCGATCTTGCGGAAGCGGTAGCGCGTGTGCAACGCGACCGCGGCGGTCGGGTAGACGACGCCGCTGGTGATCCCGCCCTTCATCACGAGGTCGCACTCGAGCAGTGCTTCCGGGGCGGGGACGCCGGTGGAGTCGGCGGAAGTGGGGGTTTCGGACATCACGCCCTCCTTGGCGGTGATGGTGACAATGGTGGGCATCACCGACCCCCCTGGTCAACGCCTCGACGCCCCCCAATATCCGGGCGGCTCCTACCATCGGCTCATGCTGCTCGCCCAGGTCGTCGACACCTCGCGGACGCTGGCCGCCACCCGCTCGCGCACCGCGAAGACGACCGCGCTCGCCGCGCTGCTCCGGGACGCCGCCGGCGACGGCACCCGCTCGGTCGAGCTGGTCACCGCACTGCTGTCGGGCTTCGTCCCGCACGGCCGGTTGGGCGTCGGTTACCGGTCGTTGTCCGGGCTTCCGACCGCAGCCCCCGACGGCACGCTCACCCTGGCCGAGGTGGACGCGGCCTTCGCCGCGCTCGCCTCGGCGGCCGGCCCCGGCGCCGCGGGCACCCGGCGGCAGGTCGTCGCCGGCCTGTTCTCGCGGGCGACCGCGGCCGAACAGCGCTTCCTCCGGGGGCTCATCACGGGCGATGTGCGCCAGGGCGCCCTGGACGGCATCATGCAGGGGGCCATCGCCGAGGCGGCCGGGGTGCCGGCGGCGTCCGTGCGCCGGGCCGCGATGCTCGCCGGACGCCTGCCGCCCGTGGCCGTGGCCGCGCTGGCCGGGGGCGTCGAGGCCCTCGGGCGGATCGGCCTCGAGGTGTTCCGGCCGGTGGCGCCGATGCTCGCGACGTCCAAACCCAGCGTCGCCGAGGCGCTCGCCGGAGGCGGCACCGGCTGGTCGGTGGAGTGCAAGTACGACGGCATCCGGGTGCAGGCGCACAAGCGGGGTGACCAGGTGCGCGTGTTCACCCGGTCCCTCGACGACATCACCGACCGGGTGCCCGACATCGTCGAGGTCGTCGCGCCGTTACCGGCGCACTCCCTGGTGCTCGACGGCGAGGCGATCGCCCTCCGACCCGACGGGCGTCCCCAGCCGTTCCAGGTCACCGGGGCGCGCACGGCCTCCACCCG
>DATAKK010000029.1:0-24071 GCA_036261615.1 Propionibacteriaceae bacterium
CGGTCATGCCCTCCCACCAGACGTCGCCGTCGTCCGTGAGCGCCACATTCGTGAAGATGGTGTCGCGTTCGACCGAGCGCAGGGCCGTCGGGTTGGTGGTCTCGCCGGTGCCCGGAGCCACGCCGAAGAAGCCGGCCTCGGGATTGATGGCGTGCAGACGTCCGTCCGGGCCCGGCCGCATCCAGGCGATGTCGTCGCCGATCGTCTCGACGGCATAGCCCGGGATGGTAGGTCGCAGCATCGCCAGATTGGTCTTGCCGCAGGCGCTCGGGAAGGCCGCCGCCAGGTAGAACTCCTTGCCATCGGCCTCGCGGGCGATCTTGAGGATCAGCATGTGCTCGGCCATCCAGCCCTCGTCGCGGGCCATGTCGGACGCGATGCGCAGCGCGTAGCACTTCTTGCCGAGGAGGGCGTTGCCGCCGTACCCGGACCCGAAGCTGATGATCTCCCGGGCCTCCGGGAAGTGGGTGATGTATTTCTCGTCGTTGCAGGGCCAGGGGACGTCGGGCCGGGTGGCGCCCTGGGCGTCCACCAGCGGGTAGCCGACGGAGTGCAGGGCCTTGACCCACGGGCGACCCTCGCCGATCAGCTTGAGAGCCTCGGCGCCCATCCGGGTCATGATCCGCATGCTCACGACCACGTACTCCGAGTCGGACAGCTCGACGCCGAGCTGGCTGATTCCGCCGCCCAACGGCCCCATCGAGAAGGGGATCACGTAGAGCGTCCGGCCGCGCATGCAGCCGTCGAACAACCCGTCGAGCCTCTGCCGCATCTCGCCGGGATCCGCCCAGTTGTTCGTCGGCCCCGCGTCCGCCTCCTGCTCCGAGCAGATGAAGGTGCGCGACTCCACGCGGGCCACGTCCGAGGGAGTCGACCGGGCCAGGTAGCTGCCCGGGCGCAACGCCTCGTTGAGCTTGATCAACGTGCCGGCGGCAACCATCCGCTCGTAGAAACGGTCGCGTTCCTCGATCGAACCGTCGCACCAGTGGACGGCGTCCGGCTTGGTCAGCTCGGCGACCTCGCTCACCCAGGCAACCAGGTCGGCGGCTGCGTCCGCGGGGGCGTCGGTCATCTCGGCGGTCGCGACGGTCATGCCATCTCCCTCGATGCCGTGGCCATCTGGACGCCACCGGCCGAGACCCCATCGAGCTCGGTCGACGGGGCGAAGACCCGGCCCCGCGTCTCCCGGCTGAAGGACATCATCAGGCTGATGATCACGGCGACCGAGCCCGCGACGATGGCCAGCGCGAGGCCGTAGTTGCCGTGGTAGGACGACGCGATGAGCGCCTGGAGCGTGGCGTTGGGCGCCGCGATGACGTTGCCGAGCTGGTAGACGAGGCCGGGGAGCACGGCACGCGTCCCCGCCGGGACCAGCTCGTTGAGGTAGGCCGGGATGACACCCCAGGCGCCCTGCACCATGAACTGCACGAGGAACGCACCGATCCCCAGGGCCAGGGAGCCCGTGGCGAACGCCCACAGGGGGATGCACGGGAGGGCCAGCGCGGCGAACACGATGATGACGCGCTTGCGCCCGAACCGCTCCGAGAGCGTGCCGGCGAGCAGCGCACCCAGGATCGCGGCGATGTTGTAGCAGATCGCGATGAGACTGACGGTGCTGGCGCCGAAGCCGTGCTGGACCTTGAGGAACGTCGGGTAGAGGTCCTGGGTGCCGTGGCTGAAGTAGTTGAAGGCCGACATGAGAATGAGGGCGAACAGCAGGACGCGCCAGTTCTTCGCGACGGCGGGCCAGATCTTCGTGTGCGCCGAGCGGCCGCCGGCGCCGCGCGAGGCGAGCCAGACCGGCGACTCGTCCACCTTGAAGTAGATGTACACCGCGAGCAGCACGGGGAGGGCCCCGATCGCGAACATGCCCCGCCAGCCGGCCGACACCCCGAACAGGCCGTAAACGATGGAGGCGATGAGGTAGCCGAGCGGGTATCCCGCCTGGAAGAGGCCGGACACGGTGCCGCGTGCGCGGCTGGGAATGGTCTCCATCGTGAGGGCCGACGCGACACCCCAGACGCCACCCATGGCGACTCCGTAGACGACCCGGAGGATGAAGAAGACGGTGAAGTTCGGCGAGGCCGCGGTCGCGAGTTCCAATCCCGCGAACACGACGATGTTGGCGATGAGGACCGGCTTGCGGCCGAACTTCTCGGCCAGCGGACCGAAGATCACTGCACCGATCGGCCTGGCCATCAGCGTGAACGTGATCGCGAGACTCGCGGTGACGAGCGTGATCTTGAACGCGTGCGCCATCGTGCTGAGGACGAAGACCAGCACGAAGAAGTCGAACGCGTCCATCGCCCAGCTGCCGACTCCCGCGAAGAGGGTACGGCGCTGGGCGGGGCTCCACGGTTCTCTTGCGTGTGCCTGAGTTGAGAGAGACGTCATCACTTCCCCTTCGACTGAGATGGGGTCGTGACCTCGGTGTCACGACCTCCCGTATGACCAGTTCAGGATGGTGGGCCTCGCGCGTCGCACGCTCGTTGTGTTCATACTGTTTCCGGCCACGGGCGGGTGAGGACGCCGCCCCTCGCCGTAGGTTGGACCGCACCCGAGACCCGCATCCCCGCAGAGACGCAGGAGAACGCATGATCGCGTGGACCCGTCGGTGGAGCATCGCCGCGCGCCTGTTCGCGCTGGAGGTCGTGTTCGTCATCCTCCTCACCGCGGCGTCCGTCGGCTGGCTGTGGACCGACACGAGGAACTCCCTCTATGACGAGGCGGCCCGCACCAGCCTCGTCGTGGCATCGGGAATCGCGGTGGATCCGTTCGTGCACGCCCAGCTGGCCACCGCCGACCCGAGCGCCGAGCTCGAGCCCTACGCGCTGGCGACGATGAAGGCGACCTCCACCGACTTCATCACGATCATGAAGCCCGACCGCACCCGCTACACCCACCCCGACCCCGCGGAGATCGGCAAGCCGTTCATCGGCACCATCGCACCGGCACTCGGAGGTCGCTCGTTCACCGAGACCTACACGGGCACCCTCGGCCCCTCGGTCAGGGCGGTCGTGCCGATCAGGAACAGCGCCGGCAGGATCATCGCCCTCGTCGCGGCGGGGGTCGAGGTGCGCAAGATCGACGCCGCGTTGTGGCCGAGGCTGCCGATCGTGCTGCTGAGCGCTGCCGGGATGATCGTGCTCGGAGCGCTCGCCGCCTGGCTGCTCAGCCGCTATCTGAGGCGCGTGACCGCCGGGCGCGGCCCCGAGGAGATGAGCAGGATGTTCGCCTACTACGAGGGCGTGCTCCACTCCGTCCGGGAAGGACTCGTCCTCATGGATCGGGACCGCCGCGTCGTCCTCTACAACGACCACGCGGCCGAGTTGCTCGGGATCCCCACCCAACCCCGGTCGGCCGACCCCGTCCCCGTGACCGGCCTCGACATACCCGCCGACCTGCGGGAGCTCCTCCAGAGCGGCCGCCAGGTCTCCGACGCCGTGTACCCCACGGGCGAGCGCATCCTCGTCGTCAACCAGGAGGTCGCGATGTCCGCCATCCGGGGGGCCGCCGCGCGAGCGGTCGGCACGGTCGCGAGCCTGCGCGACCACACGGAACTGCAGCGCCTGGCCGGCGAGCTCCAGACCATGCGCACGCTGTCGGACGCGCTGCGGTCCCAGTCCCACGAGTTCGCCAACCGGCTGCACACCATCATTTCGCTCATCGAACTGGACCATCCGCGGGACGCCCTCCAGTTCGCGTCCAATCAGATCGATGCCGGCCAGCAGCTCATCGACCAGCTCACGGGAACGATCG
The DNA here is from genome assembly GCA_036261615.1 of Propionibacteriaceae bacterium. Classification (GTDB taxonomy): domain Bacteria; phylum Actinomycetota; class Actinomycetes; order Propionibacteriales; family Propionibacteriaceae; genus JAJYQH01. The sequence goes on from DATAKK010000029.1 coordinate 3,760, forward strand.
ACGAGCCCGTCCTCGCCGCGCTCCTCCTGGGCAAGTCGACCCAGGCGCTCGAGCGGGGCATTCAGCTGAGCATCGACATTCCCGCCGACCTCGGCCCGCTGGGAATCGAACCGAGCGACGTGGTCACCATCCTGGGCAACCTCATCGACAACGCGATGGACGCCGCCGGGTCCGCGAACCTGGTGCGCTCGGCGTCCCCCGTCGTCTCCGTGGCCGTGCACCGGTCTGGGCCCGGCATCGTCGAGATCAGGGTCGCGGACGATGGTCCTGGCGTCCCCGACCCGGGGCTCATCTTCGAGCACGGGTATTCGACCAAGGCCTCGAACGGCGTCGGCCACGGCTTCGGGCTCACCCTCGTGCGTCAATCGGTCCAGCGGCTGGGCGGCGAGATCTCCGTGTGCAACGACTCGGGGGCGGTGTTCACCGTCAGGCTTCCCACGCCGCCGTGCGACGCCCCAGCCAGCGGGGATGCGGCATGACCACAGTGATCCGCGTTCTCGTCGTCGACGACGACGCCTTGAACGCCGCCGCCCACGCCGAATACGTCCGACGGCTGGCCGGCTTCGAGGTCGCCGGGATCGCCCACAGTGGCGGTGAAGCGCTCCGTCTGCTTCAGGCCTCGCTCCGCGCTGGGCCGGACGACCGGATCGACCTCATCCTCCTCGACATGAACCTGCCCGATCTGCGGGGACTCGAGGTCGCCAGACGCATCCGCGCCTCCGGGATCACGGTGGATGTCATCGCCATCACCGCCGTGCGAGACGTGGCGCTCGTACGGGAAGCGATCTCGCTGGGGGTCCTCATGTATCTCATGAAGCCGTTCACCTTCGCGACCTTCGCCGAGAAGCTGCGCGGCTACCAGGAGTTCCACGCCGGCTTCGACGGCGACGCCACGCTCGCCACCCAGACCCGGGTCGACCAGACCATGGCGAACCTGCGCAACCCGACGCGCATCGACCTCGCCAAGGGGCTGACGCACGAGACCCTCGAGCGGGTCGCGCGCTCGATCCCCAGCGATGGCACAGCCGTCTCGGCGACCCAACTCGCTCTCGAGCTCGGCATCTCCCGGGTGACCGCGAGGCGGTATCTCGAGCACCTCGTCGACCAGGCCCTGCTCGAGCGGACCGCCCGCTACGGCACGCTCGGACGCCCGGAGATCGAGTACCGCCGCCGCGGCGACGCTCGTTAGCCACCCGGACGTGGAAGTCGTGAGCGCACCACATCGTCCGCTGCTCAGGAGGCCACCCGACGGACCAACCCCAGAGGTCCATACTCGTCGCGCATCCCTGCTTCGCAGGTGAGCACCCGACCTACTCTGGATGAACACCTCGTCACGCCCCGACCCGCGCGACACCTGAAAGGACCGCCCAAGCCAGAAGGGATGTTGTCATGCCGGACCCCGGACACGGTCGCACCGGAACACTGAGAACTGTCGTCATCGACGGTCATCCGGTGGCGTACTGGCGGCGGGGACCCCTCCGCGAAGGACGGACGCTGGTGATGCTGCACGGTCTCGGCGGCGACCACACGGGCCTCCTGGCGCTCGCCGAACGTCTGAGGGGAGTCCAGGTCGTGGCACCCGACCTGCCCGGCTACGGGGCTTCGCCCGCGCTGCCCGTCAAGCACACCCTGCACGAGTACGGGAGAGTCGTCGATGGGCTCCGTGAGCGTCTCGGACTGGCCCGGTTCGCGCTGCTCGGTCACTCGTTCGGGGCCGATGTCGCGCTGGCCTACGCTCACGATCATCCCGACGCGGTGACCGACCTGTGCCTCCTGAACCCCGTCGTCGACACCAGCGGCGTGGCCAGTCGGCTCGGGGTCCTCTTCACCCGCGTCAGCTCGGTGCTTCCGCCGTCCCTGGCCCGGGCGCTGCTCACCAACCGCGCCGTCGCCTACCTGCAGGACCGGCCCAGCCTCGCCACTCGCGACCGCGGGACGCGCAGGCGAATCCTGCGGCAGGACTACATCAGCCTGCGGAAGGCCGACCCACGGGCGATCCACGAAAGCGCCCGCAGTCTGCAGGAGGTTCCATTCGACCGGTACGCGCGGACGGTCCGGGCCCGGACGCTGGTGCTCACCGGTAGTCGCGACAGGATTGCCAGGCCGGGTGCACTCGCCCGGGTCCACTGGCCCCGACCGACAACCCGGGTGACGGTTGCCCCTGGGGCAGGACACCTCCTCCCCGTCGAGCAGCCCGGCCTCGCCTCCGCCCATGTCAACCGGTTCCTCGACTCCTCACGACGGCGGTGAGGTGGCCCTCACCGTCGGGTGAGGGCCACCGTCCTGGTCAGTCGTGCGCGGCCCCGCGCGACCGCTATCCGAGCGACTTCGCCACCAGGGTGAGGGTCTCCGCCCCGTAGGGGGTCACATGCTTGCCCGCCTGAGCCGTCAGTTCGTTCTCGAAGGCCCCGAGCGCGTGGTCACGGAGCTTCTCGGTGAGGCTGGCGGCGACGCCCTGGTCGGAAATGTCCCCGGACTGCACGAACGCCGTGACGAGCTTCTCCAGCGTCCCGTAGACATCGCTGTTGGCGAGGTACCCCAGTCCCGCCTCGGCAGCCGGGCTGCCGGCGACGGGCTTGAGGAAGTTGACGTCCGGGAGGCTGCCGTCCGGCTTGCGGGGCGCCTTGAGCTGCGTCATGTCGAGGCTCTCGAAGCTCGCCGGCGTGAGGGCGAGCCCTCCGTCGATCGTCCACGAGTTGTTGGTCTCGTCGGACGCCGGCGTGTTGTCGTTGGCCGTCAGTCGCCCGGCGTAGGCGAGGTTGTCGTGCAGCACCTCGCGGTAGCCGGGGATGTTGGTGACATCCGTCGGGCTGACCCGCTCGAGCATGTTGAAGTCGGCGCCGTACCCGGCCGAGTAGCCGGTGTTGCCGATCCAGTTTGCCGACTGGCCCGGCTGGTGGTTCGCGTAGAAGTCGCTGGCCCCGTTGTCCGCCGACAGGTCGCCGACCACCGTGTGCAGCGGCAGCGGGTCGGGGATGCCGCTCGTCGCGTACGCGAAGCCCCCGACCTTGAACCCGTTCTGGTCGCCGACGCCGTTCTGGTTCCCGTGCATGCCGAAGGCCCAGGAGTCCACGTAGGCCACCCGGCCCGGGATGGGCGCGGCGTTCGGACCGCTCTTGGAGAAGATGCTGTCGTAGCCGTCGTCGCTGTTGTGCCAGGAGCGGTCGCCGATGAACCAGACGTTCTTCGCATGTGCTCCGAAGCCGTCGGTGTTGCCGGCGGCCGTCGGCGTGGGGCCGATGTTGTCGTGGGAGTCGGAGTCGAGCACGACCCCGGTGCCGTTGATCGTGTAATAGAAGCCGTTGGCCTCGTTGTCGTAGGCCGCCATCCGGACGAAGTTCGCGCCGCCGGCGATGCGGAAGGCCTCCGACTGCTTCTGCGCGCCGACCTTCACGCCGGTCACGTCGAAGCCGACGAAGTTCACGTCGGTGACGTCCGGGGCGATGAAGAAGCCCGCGACGCGCTTGTTCGTCGGGACGTTGCTGAAGTCGAACACCGGGCGGGGATCGCCCGGGTACGCCTCGTAGGTGATGCCGCTCTTGGTGATCGGGTTCACGTAGCTGTAGACGTCCTCGAACTGCAGGCCCGTCGTCGGCACGGTGAAGTCGTTGTAGACGCCGCCGCGGATGTAGACGACATCGCCCGCCGACGCCGCCGCCTGGGCGCGGAGCAGCGTCTTGAAGGGATGGTCGATGGTGCCGGGGTTGCTGTCGGATCCCGTCGGCGAGATGTAGTAGGACGCCGATCCGGCGGGCCTCGTGGCGCTGAGGACCTTGAGGAGGGACATCGCCGTGTCCTGTGGCAGGCCGCTCGGGGTGGCGGACGCCTGGGTGGGGGTGAGCAGGAGGCCTGCGGCGCACGTGGCCACGACGGCGGTGACTGCGAGGGGTCTCATCTGGCTTCTCCTTCGAAGCGATTCCTCGCCCCGGGAACGGGGGTTTGCGGGGGCGAGGATGGGGGGATCAGAAGGTTGGAAAGCGCTTTCTGAGCCCGAGGCTACGGGAGTCGCTCGCGAGGGGTCAATACCCCCCGAGCTCTCGGGCAGCTCCTCCAGGCGCCGGAAGCGTCCTGGAAACCCTCCCGATCCGCGGTCGCGCGAGCTGGGGAGCGGCGGCGGTGGCGCGAGGGTGGCGACGCGCCCGCGGACCGGGAGAGAGTCCCCGGACAAGTGCGGCCTCAGCCGATGGCCGGGTCCTGCGACGGACGCCGGACGTGGTCGGATCCGCCTCGGAATCCGGTCGGATGACTCAATCCCGAACTCCGGGCAATCCGGCGGCCGGGCGGCAACGAATGAGTGACAGGTTCCACGTCCTGTTCCATCCTCAGAAGGGATTCGTTGCCATGAAGAAGACACTTGCTCGGGCCGCTGTCGTGGCCGCCGCGGCGGCCGGCCTCGCGGTGATGCCGGCCGGCATCGCCCACGCCGACCCCGGCCAGACCTACACCGCGATGCTCAACCCGGTCAACGGGTCGGGCGGTTCCGGGATGGTCAAGATCTGGCTCAACGGAGACCAGGCGAAGGTCACCGAGAACTGGTCGGGCCTCGCGTCGACGTTCTCCGGGGCTCCGTACCCGCACGTCCAGCACATCCACATCGGCGGCCAGGGCCAGTGCCCGACCATGTCCGCCGACACCAACGGCGACGGCGTCATCAGCACCACCGAGGGCGTCCCCGCGTACGGCGGGGTCAGCACCACGCTGTCGGTGACCGGCGACACGAGCGCCGCCGCCGCGACCAACCTCAAGATCGCCCCGAGCGGGTCGAGCACGAACTACTCCCGCACCATCACCCTGGACGGCAAGACGGTCGCCGCGCTGCACAAGGGCAACGCCGTCGTCGTGGTCCACGGCCTCGACCCCGCCACGCTGAGCAAGAAGGCGCAGCAGGAGAAGAGCGACCTGGTCCCGTCGCTGCCGTTGGCCGCGACCTCGCCGGCGCTCTGCGGCGTCCTGACGATGGCCCCGACCGGTGGACCGCAAACCGGTTCCGGGTCGACGGCCGGCATCGAACACGGCGGCCTGTTCGGCCTCGGTGGTGGCCTGCTGACGGCGGCGGGAGCGCTGGTGTGGATGCGGCGTCGCACCCTCGCCAACGCCAAGGCCGCCCGCTGAGGCAGTGGCCGGTTCCACCACCGCCGTGAAGAACGTCCAGGCCCGTCGGGGCCGGTGGCTCATGCTGCTGGCCCTGACGGCCCTGGCGTCAGGCATCGCGGTGATCATCGTCGCCATCGCCGGGCAGCAGCACGCCGCCTCCCCGTCGCCCAGCGCCTGGGGCACCATTCCGGGCACCTCGGACGCCGGCGCGACCCCGACCCCGACCATCAGCCGGGCAGCGAGCCCGTCCTCGACGAGGGGCTCCGGCACGCCGAGACCCTCGGCCACCAGTGCCCCCGCGCAGACGCAACCGGCAGCCCTGCCGGCGTCCGATCCGGTGCGGATCAGCATCCCCGCCATCGGCGTCGACTCCACGGTCTTCCCGATCGGCAAGGACGCGAGCGGCGGGCTGCAGGCGCCCCAACCCGGACCGAACCTCAACAACGTCGGCTGGTACAAGTACTCCCCCACGCCTGGGCAGGCCGGACCGGCCGTGCTCGAGGGACACGTCGACACCATCCACGGTCCGTCGGTGTTCCTCCGACTGGGAGCCCTCAACCCCGGCGACAGGATCACCGTCACCCGGGCCGACGGCAGCGTCGCCCGCTTCGTCGTCGACGCTGTGAGGGCCTACCCGAGCCACGACGCCTTCCCGACCCAACTGGTCTATGGAGGCGACCTGAGTCAACCGACCCTCCGCCTCATCACCTGCTCCAACTTCGACCGGAGCATCGGCCACTACGTGGGCAACACCATCGTCTTCGCCCACCTGGTCGGCGGCGCCCGCTCCTAGCCGCCGCGCGCCACGCACCCGGATCCCGGCGCCCGCACATCAACCACCCTCACTCCGACCTCCGAGGAGGACTTCCATGGCCACGCCGCGTGTGGACGCCGTCCGGATCCGCGAGCACGTGGATCGGTTGGGCCAGCAGCACCCGCCGATCGACCTCGCATCCGTCGACTACACGGTGCGCGACCCCCGGGTCGTGCGCGACCGCTTCGCGGGCGTCCTGCAGTACATGGGCCGGGTGGAGATGGAGGTCGAGCGGAACGTGCTCGAGCTGGCCGTGCTGTTGCCCGACGCCAGTGAGGTGGACCGGACGTTCTACGCCGGGGTGTGGTCACCGCAGGAGGCCCACCACGGCATCGTGCTGGACACCCTGATCCGCGAGCTCGGGCTGCCGGCCGGCGAGCCGAACCTCACGCACGTGCCGGCACGGGTGCGGGTGCTCGGCGTCCTCGCCCACCTGCCGGCGGTGCAGGAGATCATCCGGCTGCTCTACTACCTGACCGGGGCGGCGACCGAGAAGTCGGCGATGCTGGCCTACCAGGCCATGAGCGATGGGCTGGGGCGGATGGGAGAGTCGGCCATCAAGGAGACCGTGGTCGACGCCATCAAGGTGCAGGAGCCGGGCCACTTCGCCTTCTACCGGCTGAGCGCCACGGAGCTGCTGCAGTCCGGGGCCCTCGCCCCCTGGCAGCTCCACCTCGCCCGATTCCTGCGCAGCCGCAGTTTCGGGCTCGTCGGGGCCCACTCCCGGCAGGAGCGCGGCGACTACGGCGGCGTGATCGTCGACCTCGGGTTGGACGCCGACCTGGAGCACACCCTCCGCGACATCGTCCGGGTGGAGAACCACCTGCTGTGGGCCCGGGACAACGGGCTTCCCGTGCCCGGGTACGCCGTCGCCGCCTTCCGCGACGCGGTGGAGCTCTACAGGTCCCGCACCGCGCAGGCGGCCTGAGGGGCGAGCCGGCGTCGACTCAGTGGTCGCCGCGTCCGGTCTTGTGCTGCAGCCGGTCGATGTGCTCCGACGCTTCCGCCTTGGTGAGGTCGGCGGGCAGCTCCTCGCCGGCTTCCCGGGCCAGCGTATCGAGGTAACTCCGCTGCGGCCCCGTCATCGGTTCGTCACCGGTCACCCACTGCTCGGGGTCCTTCACCGCGTCGTTGTCCGGGTCGGGTCGTGGGCCGCCGATCGTGCCAGAAGTATCCTCGCTCATGCACCCGACCCTACGTGCTCGGGCCATACCGCCTGCAGACTGCTCGCGAGGAGCAACGACATGCCAGTGTTCCCGGGCACGCGCATTCCCCTGGCTCTCAACTGTTCCGCCGTGCTGTCACATCTCCCCCTCGTGGAGCAGCCCGCCGCGGCGGCCACGGCCGGGTTCGAAGAGATCGAGTTGTGGTGGCCCTTCCCGACCCCCTTGCCAGCGCCTGAGGACGCCGACCGGCTCGTCGCCGCCGTCGAGGACGCCGGCGTCCGCGTCGGACTACTGAACTTCTTCGGGGGCGACCTGGACGCCGGTGACCGCGGCTTCGCGTGCCTGCCAGGGAGGGAGCGGGACTTCGAGTCCTCCCTGCTGTCCGCCCTCGAGCTGGGGTCCCGACTGGGCGTGCGGGTCTACAACCCGATGTACGGCGTCCGCGTTCCTGGGACGCCGGTCGCCGACCAGGAGCGGACGGCCGTGGCCAATCTCGTGCTGGCGGGCCGGCGACTCGCCGACGCCGGCGCGACCCTCGCCCTCGAACCCCTCAGCGGGCTGCCCTCCTACCCCCTCACCACGGCGGCGTCCGCGCTGGCCGTCATCGATGAGGTCCGTGATCGGGGTGTCGAGAACATCGGCCTGCTCGCCGACTTCTACCACCTCAGCTTCGGGGGGGAGGATGTCGGGGAGGTGATCCGTCGGCATGCGCCCGATTTCGCCCGGATCCAGATCGCTGACGCGCCGGGCCGAGGACGTCCCGGGACGGGAGCGCTGCCCCTTCGAGAGTGGATCGAAGCCTCGGCTCGGGCCGGCTACACCGGCGTCGTCGCCCTCGAATACCTCACGGGCGCCGGCGACTTCTCGTGGCTCACCGGCTGATCGTCGCGCGCGCAGCCCTCCTGTTAGCAACCTCCACGCGAACACCACAGCGCGCCCATTCGACCCTCATCGGCGCCGAGCACGCTGGTCGGGTTGCCGGTCTGCGCGCAGAGACGCGCCGCCACGCCGGCATGACTCAGGGGCATCGGGGCCCCGGTCGACCTCGCTCAGGAGGATGAAGGACATGTTGGCACGAACACGGACACGGTTGCTCAGTGGCGTGGTCGCGGTGATGGCGGCGACGGCCCTGGCCGTTCCGACCGCCTTGGCCGCAGGTCCGGGCTACGGCGGAGGAGGAGGCAGCGGAGGAGGCAGCGGCGGCGGTGGAACTGGTGGTGGTGGTGAAACCACGACCGGTTCCATCTACTCCGACCTCGTCATCGCCCTTCGCGCGGAGAACGGGACGCCGGTGATCGTGAAGTACGTCACGCCGGAGACGGCCGAGACGTCGGCCTCGACCGACTACTGCGTGCAGCCCGTCTCCTACGTGCCCATCCCGGGGGTCAACTCGACGACCAACCCCGTCGACGGCCGCACGGTCTGGGTCGTCCCTCTGCAGGGCGCGTTGATCGACGGCAACACCGTGCCCGCGGGCTTCACCGGTGCGTGCGACGCCCAGCCGCAGTACGCCATGTTCATCAAGGAGGTCGAGCTGGAGCGGATGAACCTCGCCCGCACGGCCGACACGGTCATCACCCAGAAGATCGCCGATGTCCAGATGAAGCTGAGGTTCGCCGACAAGATCGCCCTCGAGTCGACCGGGCGGATCAGTTTCGACGGCGTCCCCATCGACTCCCCCGCGGAGAACGCGGGCATGTACCAGTCGCTGATGACGAGTGGGACGATCCCCGGGCTCCCCACCGGCCTGGCCGGCCCTCCGGCACTCGTGGGACCAGTCCCGACTGACGCCGCGTCCAACAGCCAGTTCGACGCCTGGGAACTCGCGGCCATGACCATCGGCGCGGCGGCGAGCAAGTCGACCCCGCTCAGCTTGGACGCCGTGGAGTACTACAACCGGATCATCGGCTTGCCGGCGGCGGTCTTCACGTCTCCCTGGAGCCTGCCGTTCGTGCAGTCCCTCGACCCCGACAACCCCACCACGGCACTCGCCGACTCGGAACAGTTCGTCGACTACACGGGGTTCACGTACAACCGCTCGGAGACCTTCAAGGGCAGCGTCACCTGGCTCGACGTGCAGACTCTCACCTGGAAGGTGAGCAAGATCACCGAGGTGGTGCCGTTCACCAACCTCTCGTCGTACGACAAGATCGGGACGAACACGCTCACCGGTGTCACGGCGTTCGCACAGCTCGCCGACGATGTCCGGGCCATGTGCAACTACATCCCGGACAACACCTTCCTCCCCGGATTCGTCCTGGACGTACCGGGCGTCGACAGCTACACCGACCAACTCAAGGCGATCCACGATCCGGCGGTCGACCTCAACACGTTGCCGACCGACGTCTTCCAGGCGTTCCCGTTCGAGATCACCGCATCGCTGCTCAACCCGTTCGGGGGCGACCTCATCGACAGGGCGCAGCTGCGTCTGACCATCGATGCCGCCGCGGCGTTCACGTCCAAGGACCAGGTGACCGCCGTCTCGAAGGCCGACAGCCAGTCGGTCCCCTTCACGGTGGACGCCAACGGTGACCTCGTCGGCAAGTGGGGCCCGGACGCCGGCTTCCCCGTCCAGCCCGGCTACAACGTCTCCACGACGTTCACGGTCACCATCGCCGCGGGGGCGCCGACCGACGCCTACAAGGTCACCCTTGAGGTCGTCGACCTCGGCAACGCCGCGACCGTCCTCGCCTCAGAGACCGGGACGCTCACTGTGCACGAGAACAGCACGACGCTCCTGTGGGGCAGCCCGCTGCCGAAGTACACCACCCAGGGCACCGTGATGACCCTCCCGCTGCAGGTCTACGCTCCGGGTCCGTCGACTGCCACGCTCGACCTCGTCGTCACCGGTCCCGCCGAGGACGTCGCGACCCCTGAGAGCGAAGCGCTCGCCGTGGGAGACCTACAGGTCTACGGGAGCACCGGAACCGACATGATCGCGATGCCCATGACGCTGAACGCCACGGGCCAGCTCGTCGGCACGTGGAATGCCGCGCTGACGGCGGGCTACACCGCGGTCACCTGGTACGTGACCCTGGCTGAGGGGTCACCTCTGGGCAGCTACGCCTTCGGTGCCGACCTCGTGGGAGGCAACCCGCTGGCTCCGATCTCGATCGTCGTGTTCGCGCCGGAGGTCAATGGCGAGCAGCCGCCCACTGCCGGTGAGGACACCACAGCGCCGGTGGTCACCGTGGCTCCCGAGGTCGTGCCGGCGGATTCGTCCACCGTCACGTTCACCCTCACGGCGAACGAGAGTCCTGTGGACTTCTCGTGCATGCTGACGACCAACGGGGTCGACGGCGCGTGGGAGTCGTGCACGTCTCCCAAGACGTACACCGACCTGGCACCGGCCGCCTACGTCTTCTCGGCGAAGGGCGCCGACAAGGCGCTCAACGTGTCGGCGGTGGTCACCCGCAGCTGGACCGTCGCGGACAAGACCGCCCCGGTGTTCACGCTGAGCGCGGTGGGGACTCCGGGCGCGGCGGCGAGCTTCACGTTCACCACCGATGAGGCGGACGTGACGTTCGAGTGCATGCTGGCCAAGGATGCGGTCAACGGATCCTGGGCGTCGTGCACGTCGCCGAAGTCGTACTCGGGACTGGCAGTCGGCACCTACGTCTTCTCGGTGCGCGCCACGGACAAGGCCGGAAATGTCTCCGACCCGTCCTCGTCGCAGCCGTGGACCGTCAGTGCGACACCCGACACCCAGGCTCCGGTGGTCACCATCACCCCGGTAGGAACCCCCGCCGCGACGGCGACGTTCACGCTCAGCAGCAACGAGCAGAACGTGACCTACCAGTGCCAGCTGACCAAGAACAAGCGGGTCGTCAACGCGTGGGCGGCATGCACGTCCCCGGTGAAATACACGAATCTCGGGACGGCCACCTACGTGCTCAGCGTCCGCGCGACCGATCAGGCGGGCAATGTCTCGGCCGTCAAGACCGTCACGTGGAAGGTCTCGAAGGTCTCGGGCAAGCCGAGCGTCAGGACCAAGTGATCACCAACCAACTCGGTCACTGACCAGGGGGTCGCACGCACGCCGTGCGGCCCCCTGCCCGAGCGTGTGGGACGAGAGGAGACCACCCATGGACGACCCGACCACCTTCGCGGACGCCGCGGCGCACCTCCCACCGGTGGTGACGGAGAGACGGCCGCTGCCTTCCCGCGCACAACGCCTGCGACGAGGGTCGACGGTCGCAGAGAATGGCGATATGCGGACCGTGCTGGTCGTCGAGGACGAGCGCGACATTCGTGAGCTGCTGCGGCGCTACCTGACCCGCGCCGGATTCCTCGTGCTGGGGGCGGCCACCGGGGCCGAGGCGCTGCTCGAACTCGACCAGGCACGCGCCGACCTCGTGCTCCTCGACCTCGGTCTGCCCGACATCGACGGCCGCGAGATCCTCGACCGGGCGACTCCCGACATCCCGGTCATCGTCCTCACCGCGCGCGCCGCCCTCCCCGACCGGATCGCCGGTCTCCGGGCCGGCGCCGACGACTACATCGTCAAACCGTTCAGCCCCACCGAGGTCGTGCTCCGGGTGCAGGCGGTGCTCGCCCGGCGTCCCTTCAGCGGCGACGATCAGGTGCGCTCGTTCGACGGCGGACGGCTGCGCATCGACCAGGGCCGGCACGAGGCGACGCTCGACGGCGAGACGCTGGCGCTGACCCCGAGCGAGTGGAACCTCCTCGTCGCTCTGACCAGCACCCCGGGCCGCGTGTTCAGCCGGCATGAGCTCATCGAACGGGTCGGCGGCACCGCCTTCGAAGGGTATGAGCGGGCGGTCGACTCGCACGTGAAGAACCTCCGGCGCAAGCTCGGCGCCGACGGCCAGCGCATCGTCGAGACCGTGGTGGGATTCGGCTACCGGTCAGGCGTCCGCGCCGATGGCTGACGGCGCGCATCTGCGGGCGATCAGGCGCAGGATGCTCGCGGCCCTGCTCCTGGTGTCGCTCGTATCGCTCGCCGTCCTCGCCGTCGGCACCGTGGGTCCGCACCTGCTCGCCCGCAGCGGCCGCCACGAGGCGATCGACACGGGGTGGCTGGTGGCCGCCACCGGCGTCGCGGTGCTGACGGCGATCGTCGCGTCCATGGTTGTGGCGCACCGGCTGCTGGACCCGCTGCGGAAGATCCTCGTCGCGGGTGAGGACTTCTCGTCCGGCAACCACTCGGCGCGTGTCCCGGACCTCGGCCGACCCGAGCTGGTGCCTCTCGTGGAGAGCCTCAACGCGGCCGCGGCGGCGGTGGAACAGTCCGAACTGCGGCGGCAGCGGCTGACGGCCGATGTCGCCCATGAATTGCGCACCCCCCTGACCGCGCTGCAGGCCGGCCTCGAGGAACTGCGGGACGGACTGGTGCCGCCGGACGCCGCCGCCCTCGCCGCCCTGCACGACCAGGCGGTCCGGCTGAGCCGGATCGTCAGCGACCTGTCGGACCTGTCCGCCGCGGAATCCGAGGGCCTGCACCTCGAACTCCGGCCGGTCGACCTCGGTGCGCTCGCGGAGCGGGCCGTGACGGCCCGGGAGCGGGTGATGTCCGCCGCCGGGTTGACCGTCAGCCGCGAGGTGAGTCGCGGGGTCGTCGTCCGCGGGGACGCCGACCGCCTCCACCAGGTGGTGGGCAACCTGCTGGCCAACTGCACGGCCTACTGCCGGCCCGGGGACCGGGTCGACGTGCGCGTGCGGCGCGACGACCGCCGGGGGATCCTCGAAGTCGCGGACACGGGGCCAGGGCTCGACGACATCGAGCTCGCCTCTGCGTTCGACCGCCGGTGGCGCGGTCGGGACGCCGCGACGACCCCGGGTTCGGGGCTCGGGCTGCCCATCGTCCGGGCGCTGGTGACCGCGCACGGAGGCGAGGTCCGCCTGTCCTCCACCCCGGGGGCAGGCACCGTCGTGCGCGTCGCCCTCCCCCTCGCCGACGCCGACTGAGCGGTCCTCCTGCGGGCGCCCACGACAGCGGGCGATTCCGGTGGAACCATGGACGCATGCGGTGCCGTCCGGGGCCCGCTGCCACCCTCGCGGCAGCCGTGCTTCTCACGTCCTGCGCGGGCGGCGTCCCCGCCTCGGCACCCGTCGTGAGCGGCACGCCCGCCCCCACCTCGAGTTCTGCCCCCACGCCGCCCACCACCACTCCGCCGGCGTCCGTGTCGCCCACCCCCACCCCGCCGCCCGTGCTGCCCACGTCGGGCACCGGCCCATACGGATACGTGATGGCCGGGCCGACCTGTCCGGTCGAGAGGCCGGGCCACCCCTGCCCACCACGCCCGGTCTCGGAGACCGTCGACGCCCGCACGGGGGTCGGGACGACCGTCGCCTCGACCCGCAGCGACGCCCACGGCCGCTTCGCCCTCGACCTCTCCCCCGGCGTCTACACGCTGGTGGTGCTGACCCCGACGGGGTGGCCGCGCTGCCCGGCCGTCTCCGTCACCGTGCGATCCGCCACCCCCGTGCGGGCCGACATCTCCTGCGACACCGGACTCCGGTGAGCGCTGACCGGCGCAGCCACCGCGACGTGATGGGATGGAGCGAGCGCCGGCGCGCCGAGGCCCCGGCGTGCGGCTCGACGAGAGGACCCAGCGGGTGAGCGTTTCCCGGATCGACAGCGACCGGCTCGCGGTCGCGATGGATGCCGTCATCCCGGCCGACGACTTCCCCTCGGCCACCCAGGCGGGAGGGCTTCGCTTCTGGCAGCGGATCACCGAGTCGGAGCGTCCCGAGTGGGCGGAGCGGGTGACCGGGGTGCTCGACCTGCTCGACGCCCGCTCCCACGGCAGCTTCGCGACCCTGGATCCCGTGGCGCGGGCTGCCGTCCTCGATGACCTCGCCACCGACCCCGACTATGCGTGGTTCTCGCACGTTGTCAACGCCGGCTTCTACGCCGACCCGGCCAACGGCGGCAACGACGGCGCCGCCTCCTGGCGGATGCTCGGCTGGGATCCCGCACCTCCGGCCGGCTGGCCCGCCGAGCCCGTCTGGACGCCGGACCGCGCGCCGATCACCCCTCTCGAGGACATCAGCGGACGCTACGACGCCGTGGTCGTCGGCAGCGGGGCGGGCGGCGGTGTGGCGGCTTGGGCCTTGGCCCGCGCCGGCCGGTCGGTGCTCCTCGTGGAGCGCGGCGACTACCCCGACACCGGCGACCTCGCCCGCGATCACCTGCGCAACGCGCGCACCGACAGCGGCCTGGCCGCGAGGACGCTGCGCGCGTCGGCCGAGAACTCGCGCACCCTGGTCGCCGGCGACGAGCTGCTCGTCGTCCCGCCGTGGGATCCGCGGTTCGGGGCCAACGCGGACACGTTCGGCGGAGGCACCCGTGTCTACGGGGCTCAGGCCTGGCGGTTCGTGCCCGAGGACTTCGCCATGGCTACGACCTACGGAGTCCCCGACGGCAGCGCACTGGCCGACTGGCCCGTCGGCTACGAGGCGATGGAGCCCTTCTACACGCAGGCCGAGTACGAGGTGGGCGTGTCGGGCTCCGCCGCCGACCATGCCGGCGCGGGCCGCCGGTCGCGCCCGTACCCGATGCCCCCGATGCCGCTGACCGCCCCGGCCCGGCGGCTGCTCGACGCGGCACAGGGGTTGGGCTGGTCGACCGTCGACGTGCCGCTGGCGATCAACTCCATGCCGTACAACGGGCGGGGGGCCTGCGTCCGCTGTCGGCAGTGCGTCGGGTTCGCCTGCCCGGTGGAGGCCAAGAACGGCTCGGCGAACACCCTCATCGCCCGGGCGGCCGCCACCGGTAATCTCACCGTCCTGGTCGGCGTCCGGGCGACCCGGATCACCACGGATGCCCGCGGCCGCGTCACCGGCGTCGAGCTCGCGACCGAGGACGAGCGGACCAGCCGTCACCGCACGGTGCTCGCGGAGGACGTCGTCGTCTCGGCCGGGGCGGTCGAGTCGGCCCGGCTGCTGCTCGCGAGCCCGAGCGACCGGGAGCCGAACGGGCTCGGCAACGCGCACGACCAGGTCGGACGCCACCTCCAGGGCCACCTGTACGCCGGTGCCCTCGGGATCTTCGACGAGGTGGTCGACGACCTCGTCGGGCCCGGACCGGCGATCTCCACCCACGAGTTCCGCCACCACAATCCCGGTGTGACGGGGGGCGGGATGCTCGCCAACGAGTTCGTCCCCACCCCGCTGAGCACCTACGGGTACCTGCGGGCCGCCGGTCTGATCCCTCCCCACGGGCTCGCGGCCAAGCAGGGAATGCGCCGCCTGCTGCCGCGGATGCAGCGGGTCGTCGGCCCGGTGCAGGAGATGACCTCCTCCGACTCCCGGGTCCGGCTCGACCGCACGCGGGTCGACGGTCTCGGCGTCCCCGTCGCCCGGCTGAGCGGCGGCGCCCATCCGAACGACCTGGCAGTGCAGCGGTTGCTGGGTGAACGGGCCGCGGACTGGCTCCGGGCCGCCGGGGCGTCCACGGTCATCCCCTACGGTGCGAGCTCCCCGGCCACGGTGAGCGCCGGCCAGCACCAGGCGGGCACCTGCCGAATGGGTACCGACCCGGGCGCTTCGGTGACCGACCCCGAGGGACGCGTCTGGGGTCACCCCAACCTGCGCGTCGCCGACGGCTCGCTCAACGTGACCAACGGTGGCGTCAACCCCGTGCTCACCATCTTCGCCAACGCCTTCCGGATCATGCACGGCTGGGTCGGGTCGGGCACCGGGTACGTGTGACAGGACCGGGGGCGGCCCGTCCGAAGATTCGCCCCTCGTGACACGAGGGCCCGTGCGACTCGGAGGGTCAGGAGAGGCGGATCCTCCCGGTGACGGACACGGGTGGCTGGCGATGTCGACGCTCCGGCTGGCGAATTCTGCTCCGGAGGCGTCGAGAACGCCGGCAACAGCAGAGATCACCGGCCGCTCAGCCGGACGCCGGAGACCGGGGGCGACGGGTCGCCCTTGTCACCAGCAGCCCGGGGCTCGACACTGGGCCAAGGAGACGACCCGGGGAGGACCGCATGACGACGCACACGCTCACACTGGCCGATGCGGACGTCGTCTATGACGTCCATGGGCCGCTCCCCACAGCCGACGGTCGCGCGCCACTGGTGATGATCGGCCAACCGATGGACGCCGGCGGCTTCCTGACCCTGGCGTCGTACTTCCCCGACCGGACGGTGGTGACCTACGACCCCCGGGGCCTGGGACGCAGCACCCGGCATGACGGGCGCGTCGACAACGACCCGCTGGTCCAGGCGGGAGACGTGCACTCGCTCATCGAGGCGCTGGGCACCGGTGCCGTGGAGATGTTCGCGAGCAGCGGAGGCGCGGTCACAGCGCTCGCCCTGGTCGCGGGCCACCCGCACGACGTGAGCAGTCTCGTGGCCCACGAGCCGCCCCTCATCACGGTGCTTCCCGACGCAGCAGCCGCCCAGCGTGCCCTTGCGGCCGTCCGGGACGCCTACGAGGCGGGAGGGCGGTTCGCCGGGATGGCGGCGTTCATCGCCATGACGTCGTGGCGCGGCGAGTTCACGCCCGCCTACTTCGACCAGCCGTCTCCGGACCCCGCCGCTTTCGGGATGCCCCGCGACGACGACGGCTCGCGCGACGACCCCCTGCTCTCCGACCGCTCATGGGCGGTGACGAGCTATCGACCCGACCTCGACGCCCTGGCGGCCGCACCCACCCGGGTCGTGATCGCCGTCGGCGAGGAGTCGCTCGACGTGTTCACCGGCCGGACCTCGCTGGCCACCGCTCATCTCCTCGGACAGGAACCGGCCGTCTTCCCCAGCCATCACGGGGGCTTCGTCGGAGGCGAATCGGGTTACGCGGGCAAGCCCGAGCAGTTCGCGCACAGGCTCCGCGAGGTGCTCGACCAGCCCTCGAGGTAGGGCGAGCGCGTCAGCGGATCTCCTGGACCCGGATCTGGTTGCCGGCCGGGTCGCGGAAGGCGCAGTCGCGCAGTCCGTAGGGCTGCTGGGTGGGCTCCTGGATGATGTCGGCGTCCGCGGCCTGCACCTTCTCGAAGACCTCGTCGAGGTTGGGGGTGGCCAGCAGGACCCAGCCGTAGGTGCCCTTCGCCATCATCTCGGAGATCGTGCGCCGCTCGTCGTCAGTGATGCCCGGGTCGAGGGCGGGCGGGGCGAGCAGAATCGCGGTGTCCGGCTGGCCCGCGGGCCCGACCGTGATCCACCGCATCGTGCCGCCGCCCACGTCCTGGCGGACCTCGAAGCCCAGCACGTCGCGATAGAAGGCCACCGACGCGTCCGGATCGACGTGAGGCAGTGCACTGGCATGAATCGTGAGTTCCATGCGCCTCACGCTAGGACGCGCTGACGAGGAGCGCTTCTCGATTCCTGACCGGTCTGCCGACCTGCTTGGCGATGCACGGCAGCATGCCCTCGGTGACATCCGCGCCCCGGTCCCGGTACACGCTGGGCGGGACGCCGACCAGCTCACTGAAGCGGGTGCTGAAGGTGCCCAGCGACGAGAAGCCGACCTCGAAGCACACGTCGGTGACGCGGAGTTCGCCGATGCGCAGCAGCGCCATCGCGCGCTCGATGCGGCGGGTCATGAGGTACTGGTACACCGACTCCCCGTACGCCGCGCGGAACTGCCGGCTCAGATGGCCGGCGGACATGTTGACCGAGCGGGCGAGGGCCTCGACATCAAGCGGACGGGAGAACTCCCGGTCGATCCGGTCGCGCAGCCGCCTCAGCAGCGCGAGGTCGCGCAGGCGGGCGTCCGCACTCGTTCTGCTGGTCACGCTCACGATCGTGGCAGAGGTGCGGGGAGCTGTCGAGCGGTCGCCGAGGGCGTCCGGGCGCGTCATGCGGCAGGATCGGGGCATGGTCGAACCCGCCGACTGGCTGCTCACCCGCTCCGAGCGGGCCAACCCGCTCACCAGCATCGACGACCGCCACGGTGACGATCGGGCCTGGTCGGGGGGCAACCTCGTCCGCCCGCTCATCCACGGCGGCACCTACTTCCCGGCGCTGTACGACGCCCTCGAGGCGACCGGCCCCGGCGACCTCGTGCTGTTCACCGACTGGCAGGGCGACGCCGACGAGCGGCTCACCGGTGAACCCGGGAGCGAGATCGTCGAGGTCGTGTCACGGGCGGACCGGCGCGGCGTCGTCGTCCGCGGGCTGGTGTGGCGGTCGCACCTCGATCAGACCGGGTTCTTCGCCACCGAGAACCGCCACCTCGGCGAGCAGCTGCAGAAGCGCGGCGCGGAGGTCCTCCTCGACATGCGGGTGCGCGCGGGCGGGTCGCACCACCAGAAGTTCGTCGTCATCCGTCACCGCGACGACCCCACCCGCGACGTCGCCTTCGTCGGCGGCATCGACCTCGCCCACAACCGCAGGGACGACGCCGACCACGGGGGCGACCCGCAACCGCAACCGCTCACGAAGGAGTACGGCCCGCACCCGCCATGGCACGACGTGCAGGTGTCGATCCAGGGCCCGGCCGTGTACGACGTGGAGACCGTCTTCCGGGAGCGGTGGAACGACCCCGCGCCGCTCTCTCAGGCTCCCTGGCGGCGAGCGATCGACAAGCTGCGCGGTCTCGACAGCGTGGCCAAGCCCCTGCCCGAGCAGTGGCCACCCCCTCCGGACGCCGGCACCCACACCGTCCAGCTGCTGAGGACCTACCCCGACCTCACGCGTGGGCGCGACTATCCCTTCGCGCGGGGCGGCGAGCGCAGCGTCGCCAACGGCTACCAGAAGGCCGTGCGCCGGGCCGAGCGGATCGCCTACGTCGAGGACCAGTACTTCTGGGGTCCCGACATCGGCCGGATCTTCGCGGAGCAACTCCGGACGCAACCGGAGTTCCGACTCGTCGTGGTGATCCCGCAGGTGCCCGACCTCGACGGCGTCAACCGGGTGCCGCAACTGCTGGGACGGCTGCGCTCGATGGAACCGGTGTTCCGGGCCGCCCCCGACCGGGTGGCGGTCTACGGCCTGGAGAACCATCAGGGCGTTCCCGTGTACGTGCACGCCAAGGTCTGCCTGCTCGACGACACGTGGGCCGCGACCGGCTCGGACAACCTCAGCCGGCGGTCGTGGACGCACGACTCCGAGCTCACCGCGGTCGTGCTCGGCGAGGCGTACACCCGCGACCTGCGCTTGACCCTGGCCGCCGAACACCTCGACCGGCTGCCGCAGGTGGCGGCGTCCGGGCTGCAGGAGGCGATGAGCGACTGCATCGACCCCGCGCAGATGTTCGACGTGTTCGCCGCCCACGCCGCGGCCCTCGACGCCTGGCACACGGGCGGCGGGCGCGGCCCGAGGCCACCGGGCCGGCTCCGCCGGGTGCCCATCCCCCGGCTCACACCGTTCCAGCGGCGGTGGGCGGCGCCGCTTCTCGACGAGGTTCACGACCCGGACGGACGACCGGGCCCGCTGCAGGGGACCCACCGCTACTGACGGCCCCGGCGTCCTCCCCCACGAAGCCCAGCGGAGCGAGGCGGCCCCACCCCGGAGGGCTGGATCGCTCGCGCCGCGCCGCCTGGACGCCGGCAGCGGGGCTTGCCCCGGCCCCGGTCGCCCTCTAGTAAGGGCCCATGACCGAACCCGTAGCAGTAGTGGCAGGTGGTTCCCGCGGACTGGGCCTGCTGATCGCCCGTGACCTGGTGACCCGCGGTTACCAGGTGAGCATCTGCGACCGGGACGCCGGCGAGCTGGAGCGCGCACGTGGCTGGCTCTCCGCGCCCGGCCAGGTGCACACCGCGGTCTGCGACGTCACCGATCGCACCGCCGTGGGGCGGTGGCTCGACGAGGTGGGCGCCGACCTCGGCCCCGTCGAGGTGGCGATCACCGTGGCCGGAGTCATTCAGGTGGGCCCGGGCCCCGACCTGACCCTCGACCACTTCGACAACGCCATCGACGTCATGCTCCGCGGCCCGATCCACGTCGCCCGGCTGGTCGAACCCGGCATGCGCGAGCGCCGCTCCGGCCGGATCGGGACGATCACCTCAGTGGGCGGCGTCGTGTCACCCCCGCACCTGCTGCCCTACGCCACCTCCAACTTCGGGGCGGTCGGCTTCTCGGACGGGCTCGTGGCCTCGCTCACGGGGTCGGGCGTGACGGCCACGACCGTCGTCCCGGGCCTCATGCGCACCGGGTCCCAGGACAGGGCCCTGTTCACCGGAGACGTGCACGCCGAGTACTCGTGGTTCGCCACCGCCGCGTCCCTGCCGTTGCTGTCCATGGACGCCGACCGGGCCGCCCGGCGGATCGTCGACGGCGTGCTCGCGGGCCAACCCCTGGTGGTGCTCACCCCGCTCACCTGGC
>DATAKK010000030.1:0-44994 GCA_036261615.1 Propionibacteriaceae bacterium
TCGAGCTGGTCCCAGCGTCGGCGCGGCCGTACATCGGGGGGTCGCAGACCAACTCGTTCCTCGAACTGGTCTTCGGTTACAACGGGTTCGGCCGGATCACCGGCAACGAGACCGGCTCGGTCGGCGCCGGAGGCGGTGGCAACACCGGCAGCGCCTGGGGCTCGACCGGCATCACCCGGATGTTCGAGGGGGTGTCCGGCGGCATGATCGCCTGGCTGATCCCGGCCGCGTTGCTGCTGACCGTGACGGCGTGGCTGGTGCTGGGACGCCACGCCTGGGCCACGTCGCTGCGGCACCGGCCGGCGTCCCCGGCGGCCCAGGCGAACGCGGGGATGATCGTGTTCACCGGCTGGCTGGTGGTCACCGCCCTGGTCTTCAGCTTCATGGCCGGCATCTACCACGACTACTACACGGTCGCCCTCGCCCCCGCGATCGGCGGCTCGGTGGCGATCGCCGGGGCGATCGCCTGGCAGTACCGGCGGCTGCTGGTGGCCCGCATCGGCATGGCCGTGGCGGTCAGCGCCAGTGCGCTGTGGGCGGTCGTGCTGCTCGTGCGCGCCGGTGGGCTGTACAGCGTCCTCGGAGTGTCCGTGGCCGTCGTCGGGACGCTGGCCGCGCTCGCCCTGCTCGTGGTCGACCGGCTCCCCCGCCTGCTCGGCCGGGTCACCCTGGCCGTCGCGCTCGGCGCCCTGCTGGCCGGCCCCACCAGCTACTCGCTGCAGACGGCGTCCACCGCGCACACCGGCTCGATCGTCACGGCCGGCCCGGTGACGAGCACCGCCGGACCCGGGGGCGGCCGGTTCGCCGGTGGCGGGCGCGGCTTCCCCGGCGGCGCGGTGCAGGGTCCCGGAGTCGGCCAGGCACCGACGGCCCAGGCGCCGACCGGCCAGGCACCGCAGGGCTTCGCCGGCCGCCAGGGCGGCATGGGCGGCCTGCTCGACGGGGCGAACGTGAGCGCGGCCATGACCTCCCTGCTCGAGCAGGACGCCGGCAGCTACACCTGGGTCGCCGCCACCGTCGGCTCGCAGAACTCGGCCAGCTACCAGCTCGCCACCGGCGACCCGGTGATGGCGATCGGCGGGTTCAACGGGTCCGACCCGAGCCCGACCCTCGCCGAGTTCCAGCAGCTCGTCGCGCAGCACAGGATCCACTACTTCATCGGCGGCGGGGGCTTCGGGCGGCAGAACGGCGGGGCCGACTCGGCCGCTCAGATCGCGTCCTGGGTGGAGCAGAACTTCACCGCGCAGACGGTCGGCGGCGTCACCGTCTACGACCTCACCCGGTCGGCCTGACCGACCCCACCCGGTGGTGGGGGTGGCTCACCGGCCCCCACCACCAGCACCCGCATCCCGCCTCGGCGTCGAGGCATCCCGCGAAGAAGGCAGTCCCATGAGCACGACCACCGAGCCCGACCGGCTCACCCTTACCCCGGCCACCGCCGTCGTCCGCACCCGCACCGTCGATCTGGTGATTCCGGTGTTCAACGAGCAGGACGATCTGGAGCGGTCGGTGCGCCGGCTGGACGCGTTCCTCCAGGGTGAGCAGTTCCCGTGGGGGTACCGGATCACCATCGCCGACAACGCGAGCACCGACCGCACCTGGCAGATCGCGCAACGCCTCAGCACGGAGTTGGCGAGGGTGCGGGCGGTGCACCTGGACCTCAAGGGCCGGGGCCGGGCATTGAAGCAGGTGTGGTTGGCCTCGGACGCCGACGTGCTCGCCTACATGGACGTCGACCTGTCCACCGACCTGCGAGCCCTGGTGCCGTTGGTGGCCCCGCTGATCAGCGGGCATTCGGATGTGGCGATCGGCTCGCGGCTGGCCCGCTCCGCCCGGGTCGCCCGCGGCCCGAAACGGGAGTTCATCTCCCGCTCGTACAACCTGATCCTGCGCACCACACTGTCCGCCACGTTCAGCGACGCGCAGTGCGGGTTCAAGGCGCTCCGCCGCGACGTCGCCCACGGCCTGCTGCCCCTGGTGCGGGACGACAACTGGTTCTTCGACACCGAACTGCTGGTCCTGGCCGAACGGGCCGGGTTGCGGATCCACGAGGTGCCCGTCGACTGGACCGACGACCCCGGCAGCACCGTCAACATCCGGGCCACCGCGACCGAGGACCTGCGCGGGGTGTGGCGACTGTCGCGCAGCCTGGCCCGCCGCGAGATCCCACTCGAACGGTTGGGCGTGGAACTGGTCGAACGCGACACCCCACCGGTGCTGCCCGGTGTGCCCCGCGGCCTGGTCGGGCAACTGCTGCGATTCGGGCTGGTCGGCCTGGCCAGCACCCTCGCCTACTTCGCCATCTACCTCGGGCTGCGCCAGGGGCTGGGCGCGCAGGCGTCCAACCTGGTCGCACTGCTGGTCACCGCGATCGCCAACACCGCCGTCAACCGTGCCGTCACCTTCCACGTCCGCGGCCACCACCGCCTGATCCGCGACCACCTCGGCGGCCTCGCCGCGTTCGGCGTCGGCCTGGCCCTCACCTCCGGCTCACTCGCGCTGCTGCACCTCGGCGGCCGCCCCGCCTCCCGCCCCGTCGAGGTCGCCGTCCTGATCGTCGCCAACGCCCTCGCCACCCTCTTCCGGTTCATCGCCCTGCGCCAGATGATGCATCGCCGGGGCCGCCACTAGAGTGCGGGGCATGCTGCTCAGTGACCGGGACATCCTCGCCTGGGTCGAATCAGGCGAGATCTGCCTCGACCCGTGGGATCCGACGATGGTGCAGCCGTCGAGCGTCGACGTGCGCCTCGACCGGCTGTTCCGGGTGTTCGAGAACCACAAGTACCCGGTCATCGACCCGGCCGAGGACCAGTCCGAGCTCACCCGGATGGTCGAGCCGGTCGGCGACGAGCCGTTCATCCTGCACCCCGGCGAGTTCGTGCTCGGCGCGACCTACGAGCAGGTGAGCCTGGGGTCGTCCATCGCCGCCCGGCTCGAGGGGAAGTCGTCACTCGGGCGGCTGGGGCTGCTCACGCACTCGACGGCGGGGTTCATCGACCCGGGCTTCACCGGTCACGTCACCCTCGAGCTGTCGAACGTGGCGACGCTGCCGATCAAGCTCTACCCGGGCATGAAGATCGGGCAGCTCTGCTTCTTCCAGCTGAGCTCACCGGCCGAACACCCCTACGGCGACACCACCAACCTGTCCCGCTACCAGGGCCAGCGAGGGCCGACACCGAGCCGCTCGCACCTCAACTTCCACCGCACCCCGGTGTGACGCGGGTCAGACGGGCCTGAAGTCGACGACGTCGATCGTCAGCCCGTCGCCGAGATCGATCGTGCCCCCGACGGGCAGGGGCGCCGTGCGCCCCGGGGCGAGCCGGATCGCGGTGCCGTCGGGCGCCACGAGGATGGTGCCGTTCGTCGAGTGCATGTCGGTGACCTCCAGCCCGTTCTGGCCGGGGGTCACGCGCACGTGCGTGCGGCTGATGTCGTGGCTCGGACTGGGCACGGTGACCAGGCGGGACGCCGGATCGGAGCCCTGCAGCGTCGGAGCCCGTCCGAAGATCACCGGCCGGTCGAGATCGACGACCTCCCCGGTGGAGGTGACCAGCCGCACGGACGACCCCTCCCCCGGCTCGTCGGGCGACTCCGCCGGCCGGGGCTCGTCGTCGTGTGGCTGGGCATCGTGCAGGGTGGCCGGCTCGGCGTCCGCGTCGCCCCACTCGTGGGCGACCTGCTGCACGTCTGCCGGCGGCTCGCCCGACTCGTCCCACATCACCGGGCCCGGGTGCAGCACCTCGTCGATGAAGCGGCTCGGCTCCTCCTCGGGCTCGGCGGCCGCCGGCTCCTCGGTGGACGGCACGGCGGGGGTGGCCTCGACGAGCACCTCGGCGGCCCGCACCACGCCCATGGCGAGCGGCAGCACGGGGAGATCGGCCCGCGGGCCGGCAAGGCGCAGGCGACACCGCCCGGCCGGCACGTCGACTCCCCGCCAGGGCGCGGCGCCGGCCCCGTCGCCGAGGCCCTCCCCGTCGGCGTCGAGGAGTTCGACTTCGCCCCGGAGCAGGGCGTGCACGCCGGCGTCGTCCCGGAAGACGACCGCCATGGTCGGCATCGCGTCGAGCCCGATCTCCGAGAGCCGCTGGGTGAGCTGGGACGCGGACCCGGCCGACAGGACCCGCCGCCACACCTCGGCGACCATGCCGGCGGCGCGCGCGGGCGCGGGTTCGAGCACGACGAGGGCCGCGGGTGCGGCGATGAGGGTCCAGTCGCCCGGCAGGTAGCTCACCGACCAGGCGTCGTCGGTGAGGGTGGAGCTCGCCTCGTCCATGACGGGATCCTTCCGAACTGGGGCGGCGTCGGTTCGCCGCGGCCGCTCCATTCTCCCCCGGCTACGCGGTGGCCCGCCTCCCCCGGCTCGAGCGGCGTACGTTCTCTGCTTTCGCGGACGTTCGCGACGCGAATCAGCAGCGAACGCCGCGGCGTCGCGAACGTACGCCGCGGGAAACCGGGGCGGGAGGCGACCCGACGCCGGGACCCTGAAGGCCGATCGGCGCCACGCCCCGGGGGACGTGACGCCGATCGGGCAGTGGGTTCGGCGGTCAGTCGACGCGCTGGGCCAGCGCCGCCTTCGCCGCGGCGAACCGGGCGATCGGGACGCGGAACGGCGAGCAGGACACGTAGCTGAGGCCGATCTCGTTGAACAGCTGGATCGAGTCGGGGTCGCCCCCGTGCTCGCCGCAGACGCCGCACTTGAGGTTCGGCTTGGTTGCGCGGCCCTTCTCGACGCCGATGCCGACCAGCTGGCCGACGCCGTCGACGTCGATCGACGCGAAGGGGTTCTTCGGCAGAACCTCGTCGGTGACGTAGGTGGTGAGGAAGCCGTTCTCGGCGTCGTCGCGGCTGATGCCCATGGTCGTCTGGGTGAGGTCGTTGGTGCCGAAGCTGAAGAAGTCGGCCTCCTCGGCGATCTGGTCGGCGACCAGCGCGGCCCGCGGCAGCTCGATCATCGTGCCCACCGTGTAGGGCAGGTTCTTGCCGGCCCTGGCGAACTCGTCCTCGACGGCCGCCACGACGATCGCCCGCTGGTTGGCGAGTTCGGCCTTGAGGGCCACGAGCGGGATCATGATCTCGATCCCGACCGTCTCCCCCTCACGGTCGAGCACCGCCAGGGCCGCCCGGATGATCGCCCGGGCCTGCATGTCGGGGATCTCCGGGTAGAGCATGCCCAGCCGGCAGCCACGCGTGCCGAGCATCGGGTTCTGCTCGTGCAGCTTCTTCACCTGCGACAGCGTCGCCTTCTCGCGCTCGATCTCGGCGGGGTCGCCGCCCGTAAGCTCGAGCTTCTGCACCAGCAGGCTCTGCTCGACGAGGTTGGGCAGGAACTCGTGCAGCGGCGGGTCGAGCAGCCGGACGGTGACCGGCAGGCCCTTCATCGCCGTGAAGATCCCCTCGAAGTCCTCCTGCTGCATCGGCAGGATCTTCTCGAGGGCCGCCGCCCGCTTCTCCGGGGTGTCGGCGATGATCATCTCGCGCACCGCGGGGAGCCGCTCGGGCACGAGGAACATGTGCTCGGTGCGACACAGGCCGATGCCCTCGGCCCCCAGCTCCCGGGCCTTCGAGGCGTCCTCGAAGTTGTCGGCGTTGGCGCGGACGCCGAGCGTGCGCACCTCGTCGGCCCACTGCACGACCCGCTGGAAGTCGTCGTTGATCTGCGGCGGGATGAGGTTGATCGCCTCGCCGAACACCTCGCCGGTCGACCCGTCGAGGGTCATCACGTCGCCCTCGTGGAACACGTTGTCGCCGATGGTGAGCGTCTTGCCGACCGGGTCGATGCGGATGCCGGCGGCACCGGCGACGCACGGCTTGCCCATGCCGCGGGCGACCACCGCCGCGTGCGAGGTCATGCCGCCGTGGGCGGTGAGCACGCCCTGAGCCACGATGACGCCGTGGATGTCGTCGGGCGTCGTCTCGTAGCGCACGAGGATGACAGGCTCGCCCTTGCCGCCGCGGTCGGCGGCGATGTCGGCGTCGAAGACGATCTCGCCGACGGCCGCGCCGGGGGACGCCGGCAGGCCCTTGGCCACCGGGGGCTTGCCGTGGTTGGGGTCGATCGCCGGGTGCAGCAGGTGGTCGAGCTGCTCCGGTTCGATCCGACGCAGGGCCTCCTCGCGGGTGATGATGCCCTCGTCGACCATGTCGGAGGCGACCTTGAGCGCGGCGGCTGCGGTCCGCTTGCCGTTGCGGGTCTGCAGCAGGTAGAGCTGGCCGTCCTGGACGGTGAACTCCATGTCCTGCATGTCCTTGTAGTGGTGCTCCATCTTGTTCATCGTGTCGACGAGCTGCTCGTAGGCCTGCGGGAGCACGTCCTTCATCTCCGACAGGTGCCGCGGCGTCCGGATGCCGGCGACGACGTCCTCGCCCTGGGCGTTGACGAGGAACTCGCCGTAGAGCTCCTTCTCGCCGGTGGAGGGGTTGCGGGTGAAGCAGACGCCGGTGGCGGAGGTGTCGCCCATGTTGCCGAACACCATCTGCATCACGTTGACCGCCGTGCCGAGGTTGGCGGAGATGCCGTTGGCCTTGCGGTAGACGTCGGCGCGGGGGTTGAGCCAGCTACGGAACACCGCGTTGATCGCGCGGATCAGCTGCTCCCGTGGGTCGGAGGTCCACTCGGAGCCGAGGTGGTCGAGGGCGATCTTCTTGAACCGGTCGACGAGCTCCTTGAGGTCGTCGGCGTCCAGGTCGGTGTCCTGCGCGGCGCCCTTCTCGTCCTTGAGTGCGGTGAGGGCGTCCTCGAAGTCGTGCGGGGGGATGCCCTCGACGACCTCGCCGTACATCTGGATGAAGCGGCGGTAGCAGTCGTAGGCGAAGCGCTCGTTGCCCGACTCGGCGGCGACGGCCTGGACCGAGTCGTCGCTGATGCCGAGGTTGAGGATCGTGTCCATCATGCCGGGCATCGAGACGACCGCACCCGAGCGCACCGACAGCAGCAGCGGCTTCTCGGACGCCCCCAGCGTGCGGCCGGTGCGCTCCTCGAGCCGCTTGAGGCCCTCGGCGACCTGGTCGGCCAGGCCCTCGGGCCACTCCCCGTTGCGCTTCATGGTCTCGACGCTCGCGACGGTCGTCACGGTGAAGGCGTCCGGTACGGGTACACCCAGGCGGTTCATCTCGGCCACCCCGGCGCCCTTGCCGCCGAGAAGGCTCTTCATCGACGCGTCGCCCTCGGAGAGGTCGTACACGTAACGGCTGTCAGACATGAAAACTCCTTCGTTTCCGTCTCTTTGTCGAGTTGTCCAAGACCGCTTGCCACAGTCCTTGTGCGGCGGTGCGCCCAGTCTGCCGTGCGCCGGTGATGCTGCTGAAGGCACCGTCTCACCTGCGCCGTGGCCG
This sequence comes from Propionibacteriaceae bacterium, assembly GCA_036261615.1. GTDB lineage: Bacteria > Actinomycetota > Actinomycetes > Propionibacteriales > Propionibacteriaceae > JAJYQH01. Next base: position 7,333 of record DATAKK010000030.1, read on the forward strand.
CGGTGCCAGGTCGGGGCGTCGTCAGCAGCATCAACGGTGCACGCCGGGGTGCGCCGCCGGGGTCCACACTCTCACGCCCGGACCTCGTTGTGAGCGGGGGGTCGCCGAAAAATCCGGCCACCACGACGACATTGCCGCTGGTCGGGGCGCTGTGGGACGCCGGAGGGTGGCGCCTGGCCCGATGCCCTCCCGATTCCCGGTCGCGGGAGGGGGCAGCCGCAGCGACGGCTCGTCCCCCCGCGTCGCCACCGACGATCGGGAGGCTCGCCCCGGTCAGGGGGTCATCCCGGCCCGGTCAGGGGGTCATGCTGATGCTGCCCGCGGGGATGCGCAGGTGGGCGCCGACCCGTCGGGCCCGCTGGTCGACGAGGTCGATGACCCGCACCGCGGCCTCCTCGAGGGCCAGCCCGGTGGTGTCGATGATCGGGCAGCCGAGCCGGCGCTGGATGCGTCCGACCTCGTCGAGCTCGGCGTAGATGGACGCGAGGTTCGCGTAGCCGTCCTTGATGCCGAACCCCCCGAGCCCGCGGACCCGGCGGTTGCGGATGGCCTGCAGTCGCTCGGCGTCGATGGTCAGCCCGACGATGCGCCACCGGTCGACGCCGAACAGTTCCTTCGGCGGCTCGATGCCGGGCACGAGCGGCACGTTGACCACCTTGTAGCCGAGGTAGCCGAGGTAGATCGACAGCGGGGTCTTGCCGCTGCGGGAGGCGCCGACGAGGCAGATGTCGCACTCCCGCAGGGCCTCGGGCATGGCGCCGTCGTCGTTGCGGATCGCGAACTCCATCGCCGAGATCCGCACGAAGTAGTCGGCCTCGACCCCGACCGGACGCCGCATCACCTCGTCGGCGGTGCGCCCGGAGGCCTGCTCGAAGGCGTGGATCGCCGGGCCGAGGAGGTCGGCGTGCGGCACCGGGATCTCGTCGCAGGCGAGCCGCACGAGTTCCCGCAGCTGCTGGTCGACCAGCGTGTACAGGACGACCCGGCGTCCGGGGGTTTCGCGGAGCACGTGGAAGATCTCGAAGAGGTCCTTGAGCGAGGTGATCCGCGGGTGGCGGATCAGCTGGAAGGTCTCGTCGGGGAACTGGGTCTCGACGACGCGCGCGATCCGCGCCCCGGTCTCGCCGGTGGAATCGGCGATCACGTGGATCTCCAGCGCCTCTGTCACGCCGCCAACGCTACTGCCGCGGGGTCCGACGGTCCGCTCGGGGCCCGCTGGGTCGGGCGCCGTCCGCGCCTCCCCCTCCCGCGGCCGGCGGGGCCGGCCTGGGCGGGAGTTCTCGACGCTGGGCGGGAGTTCGCGACGCTGGGGCGGGAGTTCTCTGCCGATTCCGCGTAGCGATCGCCCGCCCTAGCAGAGATCGCCCGCCCCTCGGGCCCGACCCGCAGACCCGGCACCCGGAACCCGGCGGCCGGATGCGGTTGGATGGCGGGATGCAGCTGGACCCGGTCGACCGCCTCATCCTCGACGAGTGGGACGCGGCCGGCGGCGGGTCCGAGCGGGTCGTGGTCGTCGACGCGCCCGACCTCGCCGCGGAGGTCGCGGCGCGCGGCGTCCCCACCGTGGCCTTCTGCGACGACGTCCGCGACGAGCGGCGGTTGCCGCCCAGCGTGGCCGTCGTGACGCCGGACGCCGCGCTCTCCCCCGCCCCGACCGTGGCCCTGCTCCGCCTGCCCAAGGCGCTCGGGGCGCTCGACGAGGTGGCCGGCTGGCTGGCCCGGGACGCCGACCCGGAGCTCGCCCTGTTCGCCGGCGGCCGGATCAAGCACCTCACCCGGGGCATGAACGAGGTGCTCGGGCGGCACTTCGCCGAGGTGTCGGCCAGCCTCGGACGGCAGAAGTCCCGCGTGCTCCGCGGACGCCGCCCGGTCCCGGCCCCTGCCACCTGGCCCCGCAGCCGCCGCCACGACGACCTGGACCTGACCCTCAGCGCCCACGGCGCCACGTTCGCGGGCACCGCCGTCGACCCGGGCACCCGGCTGCTGCTGGCCTCGCTCGACGCCATCGTCCGCGAGCCCGTCGAGCGCGCGGCCGACATCGGGTCGGGCAACGGCGTCATCGCGGCGCTGCTCGCCCGGCGCCTTCCCGAGGCGCGCGTGGACGCCGTCGACACCAGTTGGGCGGGGGTGCGCGCCACCGGCGAGACCGCCGCCGCGAACGGGGTCACCCTCGCCGTCCTCCGCGACGACGGCCTCGCGCCGTTCCCGGATCACAGCCTCGACCTCGTCGTCACCAACCCGCCGTTCCACGTGGGCACCGCCAAGGAGTCGACCCCGACCGTCGAGATGTTCGGGGACGCCGCCCGCGCGCTGCGACCGGGGGGCCGGTTCTGGTGCGTGTTCAACTCCCATCTACCCTGGGCGCGAGTTCTCGGCGACCTCGGCCCCACCAGGGTCGTGGCCCGCTCCCCGAAGTACACGCTCACCCGCACCGTCGCCCGCTGACGTCGGACGGCCGACCGGAAGGACCCCGATGGCGCGACGCCTCAGCCGCTCGGGGTGGGTGCCCAACCAGCATGGGGCCTGGGCGATCCTCGTCGTGCCGGTGCTCGTCGGCATGGTCGAGCGGGCCCGCGCGAGCGGCCTGCCCGGCTGGACGTGGCCGCTGGTGGCCTGCTGGCTGGTGGGTTACTTCGCGTTCTTCGCGGCCGGGCTGTGGCTCAAGTCCCCCGCCCGGCGTCGCGCCACCTACGTCCGCCCCCTGCTCACCTACGGCGCGGTCTCCGCCGCGTCCGGCCTCCTCGCCCTCGTCTGGCAGGGCGGCGGCCTGGCCTGGTGGCTGCCGGTGTTCGGCCCGATCGTCGCGGTCACGTCCTGGCTCACCGCCCACCGGCGGGACCGGGACCTGCTCAGCGGCGTCCTCACCGTGACGGCGTCCGCGCTCATGCTGCCGGTGCTGCGCTGGACCAGCCCCGGCGCGGCCCTCGCCCACCTCGGCGGCTGGGACGGTCTCGACACCGTCCTCGTCTGGGCCTACTTCGTCGGCACCGTTCTGTACGTCAAGACGATGATCCGCGAGCGCGGCCACCGCCCGTGGTGGCTCGCCTCGATCGGCTGGCACGCCGCGTGGCTGGCCGTCGGCCTCGCGGTCGCCGCGGCCACCGCCGACCCCTGGTGGGCGGCCACCCTCGCCCTCGCCCTGGCCCGGGCGGTCGGCGTCCCCTGGCTGGCCACCGCCCGCGGACGCCGCATCGGCCCCCGTCAGATCGGGGTCGCCGAGATCGCCCTCGTCGCGCTCGTCGTCGTCTCCGCCCTCGTGCGGCCGGCACCCGCGGGCTGAGCCCGGACCGGGGGAATCCATAGCCCTGCCACAGTCGCCCGTCCTACAGTGACGGGAGGGTCTCCGGGGTCCCACAGGGTCCCGGTGTCGGCGCGACGGGCGGGAGGCGTGATGGCTGATCAGGATGATCTCGACGGGGTGCACGTCTGGACCAACGGCCGCCCGGACGCCGGCTACCGGCCGGCGGTCACCGACACCCAGCCCCTGCCCCCGATGCCACCGCCCGCCCGTCCCGGACGTGGGCGTCGCGGCTCCCGCGCCCCGCTGTTCGTCGCGGCCCTCGTGGCCGCCGGGCTCCTCGGGGCGGGCTCGACGGCGGCGCTCACCGCGCTCATGTCGCACGACGGTCCGGTCGCGGGCACCAACGGGCCGGCGAACCCGCCCGCCGGCCAGCGGGCCGGACAGGCGCCGGGCAACGGCCGGCACCTCGGGCAGCAGGCGCCCCGGCAGCACATCCGGGGCGGCGACAGCGGCCGCGGCGACGACGGTGGGGACGACGGCGGCGGCGACTGACCGCCCCCGGTCGGCCGCTCAGGAGTCGACGGGTCAGGAGATGCGCCGCGCCTCGAGGTAGTACCGCTTGTCGGAGGCGTCCCCCAGGGAGAAGGTCTTGCGCGGCAGTTCCCCGCCGGCTCGGATCGCGTCGAAGACCGTGGCCTTGTCGAACTCGGGCAGGAAGACCGCGAGGTTGCCGGGCTCGGTCGCGAGGTCCGCGGCCACGTCGGCGCCGTGGATGTAGTCGACCTCGCACTCCTCGGCGTCGACGAGGGCGTCGAGAACCGGCTGCAGGGTGGCCACCGCGATCGCCCCCCGCGGGTCGCTGAGGGTGTAGATCGCCGCGCCGTCGGCGTCCGCGATCCCGAACCGCTGCCCCGAGCTCTGGTCGTCGGCCAGACCGGCCACCTCGGTCGGTTCCACCGACTCGACGGTGAACCCGCCGCAGTGCCGGGCGAGCTCTGCGTCGAAGTCGGCGCGGGACAGCCCGAACAGCACCCGGTGGATCGGCTCGAACGACAGCCCGGGGTCGAGCACGTTGACGATCTCGACGAGGGCGAACCGCGCGGGGTGGGTGGCGCGCTCGTCCTCGGACAGCCCGGCCTTGAGCTCGTCCCAGCAGGTCTTCGCAGTGGCGAAGCCGTGGTTGCCGTCGCCGATCGCGAACAGCAGCCGGTTGTCGGGGTCGAGCCCGGCCGCGAGGTTCTCGAGAGCGGTCGCCACGCCCTCGAGCTGGGCGGCCCGATCGACCGCCCACCCGGTGACCCGCCCGCCGCCGAGCATGAGCGACGTGTCGTAGAGCGGCTCCCGGAGCTTGGCGGACGCCGCCAGCGGCCCGATCACGCCGTGGTCGGCGTCCGACATCAGCACCAGGGTGTGCGGCACCTCGAGCGGTGCCCCGCGACGCACCTGCACCCGGGGTGGCAGCCGGCTCTCGATGGTGCCCTCGGTGGCGCGGACCAGCCCGCGGGAGCCCGGGTGCCAGTCGTACTGCTCGAGATCGAGGGCGACCAGCAGTCCCCACCGGGTGCGGCCGTGCGAGTCGACCCGGCGCACCAGCACCATGGTCGCGGGCCACGGCACGAGCACGCCGCGGGCGAGGTAGTCGGCCATCGCCGCGTGGATGGCGGCGATCCGCTGCTCGCGGTCGGGCCGGTCGAGCTGCGCCTCGGGGTAGATCAGCCGCAGCGTCGAGGGGCGCTCGCCGACGAGTTGGTCGACCCGGTCCCAGTACTCCGGCTGGCTGGTGAACTGGTCGCAGGCCACGACCGACCAGGCCGCCAGGTCGACGCCGCGCGCCGGCAGCAGCAGGTCGGGAACGGCGATCCCGAGGGCGGCGAGACGGCGCGACAGGTCCGGGGCGATCGGCATGGGTTTCCTCGGCGATGAAGAACGGCGACGGGCGGGACGACGACGCGGTCAGTCTAGGCTCGTCGGCGTGGCGGACCGCGCCGGTTCGCCGCTACGCCACGCGGATCATCAGGGGAGGACGTCATGGGGGTGTGGATCGACCCGCCGGCCTGGCCCGCCCACGGACGCCGGTACGCCCACCTCGTCACCGACACCGACCTCGCCGAACTGCACGCCGTCGCGGCGGCGGCCGGCATCTCGCCGCGCGCGTTCGACGGCGACCACTACGACGTGCCCGACCGGCTCTGGGAGGCCGCCGTCGCCGCCGGTGCCCGCCCGACCACCGCGCCCGACCTGGTCGCCCGGCTCAACGCCTCCGGACTCCGGCTGCGCAAGCGCAAGGGTGACAAGGGCGTCGCCCGGCTGGCGGCGGTGCGCACTCCGCTCGGGGTCACCGCCGTCGATGTCGTGCGTTCCCCGCGTCCGGTGCGGCCCCGGGAGGTGTTCGCCCACGCCGAGCTCACGGCGTCCCCCGGCGCGTGGGGCGTGCGGGTGAGCGTCGGCGGCCCAGCACCCGAGGACTCCGAGCCGGTGGGATACCTGCGCCTGGCGATCCTCTCCGGTGCCGACCTCATCCAGGCCCACCCGGGGCTCACGGACGCCGCCGGGCTGCCGCTGCCCTGGCGGCTGCTCGTCTAGGGTGGGCGTGGCGTCCCGGCACCGTACCGGGGCCGTACGAAGGGCTGTCGCATGACCCTCACCGCATCACTACGCAGTCACCTCGAGGGGATCGAGCGCGAGCTCGTCGCCCTTCGCCGCGACCTGCACCAGATCCCCGAGGTGGGTCTCGACCTCCCCGACACCCGGCGGCGGCTGCTCGAGGCGCTCGAGGGCCTGCCGCTCGACATCACCCTCGGGGAGGGCTGCACGAGCATCACCGCCGTGCTCCGCGGCACCGCCCCCTCGGACGCCGGCGAGCGCCCGGTCGTGCTGCTGCGCGGCGACATGGACGGGCTCCCCGTCGAGGAGCTCACCGGCCTCGACTTCGCGAGCGTCAACGGCAACATGCACGCCTGCGGCCACGACCTGCACATGGCCCTGCTCGTCGGGGCCGTGCGCGCCCTGTGCGAGCACCGCGACCGGCTGCCCGGCGACGTCGTCTTCATGTTCCAGCCCGGCGAGGAGGGCTTCGACGGCGCCTCGGTGATGATCGCCGAGGGCGTGCTGGACGCCGCCGGCCGCCGGCCCGACGCGGCCTACGCGATCCACGTGTTCTCGGCGCTCGAACCGCACGGGATCTTCGCCACCAGGCCGGGGGCGATGATGGCGGCGTCCGACGAGATCCACGTGGTGGTCACCGGCCGCGGCGGCCACGGCTCCGCCCCGCACCTGGCCGTCGACCCCGTGCCCGCGCTGGCCCAGATGGTGCTCGCCACCCAGGTGCTCGTCGGACGCCGGGTCGACGTGTTCGACCCCGCCGTGATCAGCGTCGGGAAGCTGCAGGCGGGCACCCGGTCGAACGTCATCCCCGAGTCGGGCGAGTTCGAGGCGACCCTGCGCACGTTCAGCTCTGAGCAGCAGGACAACCTGTTCCGGCTCATCCCCGAGACGATGCGGGGCATCGCGGCGTCCAACGGCGTCGGGGTCGAGGTCGAGCTGCGGCACCAGTACCCGGTGACGGTCAACGACCCCGACCACGCCGAGGCGGTGGTGGACGCGGTCGCCGACGTGTTCGGATCCGAACGGGCCGTCGTGTGGACCCGGCCGCTCACCGGCTCGGAGGACTTCTCCCGGGTGCTCGCCGAGGTGCCGGGGGCGTTCATCGCCCTGTCCGCGGTGCCCGAGCGGGTCGATCCGCTCACCGCGCCGTACAACCACTCGGCCTACGCGGTGTTCGACGACGGTGTGGTGGCCGACGGCGCGCTGCTGCTGGCCGAGCTCGCCTGCCGCACCCTCGGGGCCGAGTGAGGCTCAGCTGACGGCGGCGACCAGGCCGAGGACGCCGGCGAGCTCCTGGGGCGTGTCGACGACGGCGTCCGGAACCACGGCCTCAAGGGCGTCCCGGGGAGCCGCTCCCCAGGTGACGCCGATGGCACCGGTGCCCGCGGCCTTCGCCGCCTCGAGGTCCCAGACCGAGTCGCCGACGTAGACCGCCTCGTCGGCGGCGCGTCCGAGTTGCTCGAGCGCGTTGACCAGCGGGTCGGGGTGCGGCTTGTGCCGCTCGGTCTCGCCCTGGGCCGAGAGGATCGGCACGAGCGTCCCGAAGCCCCCGGCCGCGAGGCTGCGCAGCGCCGTCTCCCGGCCCTTCGACGTGACGACGCCGACCTCGGCGCCCCGGGCCTTGAGGCCCTCCACCAGTTCGGGGACCCCCTCGTAGTCCTCCTGCAGCTCCTCGAGGTGGGCCAGGTTGAAGCGGCGGTAGGCGGCGATGAGGTCGTCGATCCGCTCGTGGCCCGCGAGCGCGTCCCACAGGGTCATGCCGACCAGCGGACGCACCATCGACTCCTCGATCCGCTGCCCGAGCACCTCGTCGAACGCCACGGCGTACGACCGGAGGATCAGCGGGACGGTGTTCACGAGGGTGCCATCGAGATCGAAGAGCACCACGGGCCAGCGCAGCGACATGGTCCCGAGGCTACCGACCCCGGGCGGGAATCCCCTATCCGGGATCGTCCCGTCTGCCGGGGTTCGCGGGACAGCTCGGGCCCGGTTCCCGCGGCGTACGTTCTCTGCTTTCGGACGTGTGCGACGCAATCAGCAGCGAACGTACGCCGGAACGTCGCAAACGTACGCCGCTCGCGAGGGTCCCAGCCGCCAGGGACGCCGGCCCCCTCTGGCGGCGGGTGCCGGCTCCGGAGTACCATTCCACGCATGACGAATAATCCGCGGCACGGCTCGTCGGAGCCGGCCGCCGCCGCCACCGGGAACCCCCGGCACGCGGCCGGGGCGGTCCCCCAGACGGCGGCCGGGCGCGGCGAGGTCGCCATCGACGTCGCCCACCTGCGGGTCGTGCGCGGCAAGCGGCTGGTGCTGCCCGACCTCAGCGTCCGCATCCCGCACGGCGAGGTCACCGGACTGCTCGGGCCGAGCGGCGGCGGGAAGAGCACGCTCATCCGCTCGATCGTCGGCGTCCAGGTGGTCGAGTCGGGGACGATCACGGTGCTCGGCGAGCCCGCCGGCAGCCCGCAACTGCGGCACCGGGTCGGCTACGTCACCCAGGCGCCCTCGGTCTACGCCGACCTCAGCATCCGCGAGAACATCGCCTATTTCGGGCGCCTGGTCGGCGCCTCGGCCGACGACGTCGCCTGGGCGATCGACCAGGTCGGCCTGGGCGACCACGCCGGCCAGCGGGTCGCGAACCTGTCGGGCGGCCAGCTGTCGCGCACGTCCCTCGCCTGCGCGCTGGTCGGGCGCCCGGAGGCGCTCATCCTCGACGAGCCGACCGTCGGGCTCGACCCGCTGCTGCGCCGCTCCCTGTGGACCCTGTTCCATGAGCTCGCGGACGCCGGCACCACCCTGCTCGTCTCCTCGCACGTGATGGACGAGGCGACCCGGTGCGACCGGCTGCTGCTGCTGCGGGAGGGCCGGATCCTCGCCGACGACACCCTCGACGGGCTGCTCGAGCGCACCGGCACCCGGGACGCCGAGTCGGCCTTCCTCGCGCTCATCGACGCCGAGGAGGCCGAGGGTCGCGGGGAGGTGGCGTCATGAGGCTCGCCTTCGTCACCGCGGGGCGCATCCTGCGCCAGTTGCGCAACGACCCCCGCACCATCGGGCTCATGCTCGTCGTCCCGCTGGTGCTCATCGGTCTCATGGCGTGGATCTACCAGGACCAGCCGCAGGTCTTCGACCACGTCGGGCCGGCCCTGCTCGGCGTCTTCCCGCTCACCGTGATGTTCATCGTCACCTCGATCACCACCCTGCGCGAACGCCAGTCGGGCACCCTCGAGCGGCTGCTCACCACCCCGCTCACCAAGGGTGCCTTCATGGGCGGCTACGCCCTCGCGTTCGGGGTGGTGGCGCTGGTGCAGGCGCTGCTGGCGTCCGCCTGGTCGGTGTGGGTGTGCGGCATGAGCATCCGCGGACCGTGGTGGCAGCTGGTCGTCGTCGCGGTCGTGGACGCCGTCCTCGGCACGTCGCTGGGGCTGCTGGCGTCCGGCTTCGCCCGCTCGGAGTTCCAGGCGGTGCAGTTCATGCCGGCGTTCATCCTGCCGCAGTTCCTCCTGTGCGGGCTGTTCGCCCCCCGCGACACCCTGCCCACCGGGCTGAAGCAGCTGTCCGACGTGCTCCCCCTGTCGTACGCCGTCGACGCGATGAACACGCTGGCCACGAAGGTGTCCGACAACTCGACGGTGTTCCGCGACGTCGGCATCCTCGTCGGCTTCAGCATCCTCGCGCTGGTGCTCGGCGCCCTCACCCTGCGGCGCCGCACCGAGTGACCGGGTGCCCTCGTTGCCGCCGACGGTAGGCTGTCGGCGTCCGGCAGGAGGTGGCGATGGCGTCTGAGGTGAGCGAGCCGCGTCCCGTCGTGCCCGAGGATCCGGACGCCGGCGAGGACGCCGCGACCCCGGGCGAGATCCTCACCCTGCCGCCGCTCGACGACATCGAGCCGGGCATTCCGATCAGCGGCGCCACCGGGCAGCCGCGCCGGGGCAAGGTGATGGTCGTCGGCATGGCGTTCCTCTACGCGGCAGCGCTCAGCGCGGCCGTCGCTTTGGCGAAGGCGTGGTGGGACACCATCCACGTGGCCACCTGGCCCACCTCGGCGCGGTTGTTCTCGATGGCCCACGTCGCCGCCGGGTCGTGGCAGTCGGTGCTCCTGGCACTGGCGCTCGGACTGATCGGGGCGACCATGGTGAGCGTGCCCGCCATCGCCGGGTTCAACGCCTGGAACGGCTACCGCTGGAGCCGGATCGCCGGTCTCGTCGCGGTCGCCGTGAGCGGGCTGGCCTGGTTCCTCAACCCGATCGCCTGGGTGGGGCTCCCGCTCAGCGTCGTCGGGGCCGCGATCCTGTGGACCTGCCCGGTCACCCGCTACTACGGGCACTGGGAGGCGTTCCGCGGCGGCGAGGCGCGGCGTCCGGCCGTCTACGGCCGGCTCACCTACGGCCCCCTGCCGCGGTACCGCTGACCCGATGGCCGCCCGGCTGCTCGCCGCCCTCCGCGACGCCCTTCGGGGAGGAGTGCGCGCAGGAGGCGGCCGCGGGGCGACCCCGCTCCGAGGGACGCCGGGGTCGGAGGGCGTTTCCGGAGTCCGGGTGCCCGGGAGAACCGACGGCGCCACCTACCCGCCGTTCCCCGGGCGCTATCCGGGCGACTTCGAGGGCCGTCCGCCCATCAGGTACGCCCCGCACCCCGACCAGCGCGCCGACCCGGGCGAGGTCGTCTGGGCGTGGGTGCCCTACGAGGAGGACCACCGCATCGGCAAGGACCGGCCGATGCTCGTCCTCGGGCACGACGGGGGTTGGCTGCTCGCGGCCCCGCTGACGAGCGAGGACCACGACCGGGACGCGGCGCAGGAGGCGTCCGAGGGGCGTTTCTGGATGGACATCGGCGTGGGTGACTGGGACGCGCGGCGGCGTCCGAGCGAGGTGCGTCTCGACCGGATCGTCCGCGTCGCCCCGAACCACGTCCGCCGCACCGGCGGGCGGCTGGACGAGACGATGTTCCTCGCCGTGGCCCGGGCGATTCTCGCGCGTCGCGGCGTCCGCTAGCCCCGGGCGGGGGTCCCGGGCGAGACGAATGCCGGGAGGGATGGCGACTTGTGTCCGAAAGCGGCACCGAGCCCCCATCTGCACCGGCGTTTGTCTCACCTGCCCGTCAGGACCCCGCCCCCGCGTGCGTCAGCCGACGATGTTGGCGGTGACGGCGGCCATGTAGGCCGCGCGCTCCTCGCGGGTGAGCGGACGCCCGACGACCCCGGGGCGCGTCTGCCACGGCAGCGGGCCGCTCGCGTGCCGGTACTCGACGCCCAGCGCGTCCAGCCGGCGGAGGTGCCCCTCGAGTCGCCGCTCGAAGTCGGCGAAGTCACGGACGCCGGTCGTCCACAGCGCCTCCGCGACGGCGCACAACCGGGGGAACACCATGTAGTCGATGGCCCGGGCGGAGTCGAGGTGCTCGGTCCAGATGTTCGCCTGGCCGCCGAGCACGTGCGCGGCCTCCTCTGGGGTCAGTTCCGCGGGCACCGGCTCGAACGCGTACACGTCCTCGAGGGTGAGCGGGATGGACACCGGGATCGGCTCGTTCGGATCCTCCGACTGGCGGTAGTCGAGGTAGACCCGATCGTCCGGGCAGGCGACGACGTCGTGCCCGCGCCGGGCGGCCGCGACCGCTCCGACCATCCCCCGCCAGGACGCGACGGTCGCGCCGGGCGCGAGCTCGCCCTCGAGGATCTCGTCCCACCCGTACAGGCGCCGTCCGCGGGCGGTGATGTGCTCGTCCAGCTGGCGGATGAACCAGGTCTGCAGTTCCTCCTCGTCGGCGAGGCCCCGCTCGCGCATGAGCTCCTGCGTCCGGGGGTCGGCGTGCCACCGGTCCTTGGGGCACTCGTCGCCGCCCACGCCGATCCACTCGCCGGGGAACAGGTCCATCACCTCGTCGAGCACGTTCTTGTAGAACTCGACCGTGGTGTCCTCCATGCCGAGGACGTCGTAGATGATGCCCCAGCGGGTGGACACCTCGAGTTGCACCCGGTCGCCGTCGATGCCGAGGAACGGGTACGCGGCGATGGCGGCCTGCGAATGGCCGGGCACGTCGATCTCGGGCACCACCCGGATGCTGCGGGCGGCGGCGTAGGCGACGATCTCGCGGACGTCGTCCTGGGTGTAGAAGCCGCCGTGCGGCCGGCCGTCGCCGGGCGAATCCAGCTGGCCCCCGAGTTGCGACTCGCGCCGCCACGACCCCACCTCGGTGAGGCGCGGATAGCGCTTGATCTCGATCCGCCAGCCCTGGTCCTCGGTGAGATGCCAGTGCAGCACGTTGAGCTTGTGCAGGGCCATGAGGTCGATGAACCGCAGCACGTCCTGCTTGGGGAGGAAGTGCCGGGCCACGTCGAGCATCGCGCCACGCCACCCGAACCGCGGGGCGTCGGTCACGGACACGGCGGGGACGACCCACTCCTCGGTCCGGGTCGCCGCCTTGCGGTACACGTCCGGGGGCAGCAACTGCAGGAGCGTCTGGGCGCCGTAGAAGACGCCGGCGGCGTCCCCGCCGAGCACGGTGACCGTCGTGGGCTCGACCGTCAGCTCGTAACCCTCGGGCGGCAGGTCCGGGGACAGGCCGAGGCTGATGGAGCTGCGTCCGGTGGTCGCGCCGCCCTCGTAGAGGGGCAGGCCGGTCGACGCCCGGAGCGCCGACTGGAGCCAGGCCGACACGGTGCGCAGGTCGTCCGGGACATCGATCACCGTCGCCTCGTCGAGGACGAACCGACCCTCCCCGTCGACGACGGTGGCGGGGCGGGGAACGAGCATGGTCATGGGTCATCCCTTCAGGGCCCCGGCAGCGGGGCGACACCAGGCTATGCGCCGCCGCCGTCCCCGGCCCCGCGACGCCGGACGGCTCGCCGGGCGTCGCTCAGGACAGCCCGGTGTGGTGGGCCGCGAAGGTGATGAGGTCGGCGGCCTCGTCGGCCACCATCTGCGCCGGCTTGCCGGCACCGTGCCCGGTGGCCGTCTCGATCCGGCTGATGATCGGGGCGTCGCCCGCCTGGGCGTGTTGCAGGGCGGCGGTGAACTTGTGGCTGTGCAGCGGGACGACCCGGTCGTCGTGGTCGCCGGTCGCGACGAGGGTCGGCGGGTAGGCGGTGCCGGGCCGCACGTTGTGCAGCGGCGAGTAGGCGAGCGCGGTGGCGAAGTCCTCCGCGACGTCCGGGTCGCCGTAGTCGCTGATCCACGCCGACCCGATGGTGAACTTGTGGAACCGCAGCAGGTCGAGGACGCCGACCATGGGCAGGGCCACGCCGAACAGGTCGGGACGCTGGGTCATCGCCGCCCCGACGAGCAGGCCGCCGTTGCTGCGCCCGTGCAGGGCGAGTTGGCGGGAGGTCGTCACGCCGGTCGAGACCAGGTGCTCGGCGACCGCGATGACGTCGTCGAAGACGTGCTGCTTGCGCGCCCGCTTGCCGTCCTCGTACCAGTGCGCCCCGAACTCCCCGCCGCCGCGGAGGTTGGCGATCGCGAGGGTGCCGCCGGCGGCGAGCCAGCCCGCGAAGATCGGGCGGAAGTCGGCGACGACCGGGATCCGGAAGCCGCCGTACCCGTAGAGCAGGGTCGGACGCGGTCCGGCCGGGGCGTCGACCGGCTCGATGAGGAAGTACGGCACCTCGGTGCCGTCGGCGCTCACCGCACGACGTCGGCTGGTGCGCACCTCGGGCAGGGGGTCGCCGGCGTCCACGAGCGGCAGCGGGCGGACCCCGCCGTCTGGCTCCACCGCGTAGCACGTGGTCGGGCTGGTCACCGAGCTCGTCGCGACGAAGAGCTCCGGGCGCGCGGGGCGTCCGGACAGGCCCACCACCGCGCCGCCGGGCACGTCGAGCACGTCGACCGGCGTCCCGTCGAGCCGGAAGCGCCGCAGCACCGGGGCGGCGTCCTCGAGCGTCTCGAGGACGAGCAGCCCGTCGGAGATGACGGCGTCCGTGATCTGGGCGCTGCCCTCGGGCACGATCTCGCGCATGACCAGGCGGCGCTCGGCCGCGCTCGCGGCGAGGTCGACGGCGACCACCCGGCTGCGCGGCGCGTCGAGGTCGGTGATGACGTAGGCGACGTCGGCGACGGCGTCGATCACCCGCCATTCGTGGGTGGGCTCGTCGACGAGCTTGATCGGCTCGCCGAGCTGCACCCGGCCGTGGACGACGTCCTGAGCCATGGCCCACAGCCGGCAGTTGCTCTCGGTGCCGCGCTCGATCGTCAGGAACAGCCAGCGGTCGTCGTCGCTCGCCTGCGGCCACGCCATCAGCCGCTCGTCGGGCAGGTGCAGCACGGTGACGTCCTCGGACGCCGGCATGCCGAGCGTGTGCAGCCGCAGGTCGCTGCCGCCGAGCGCGGCCGTGTTCGTGCCCTCGGCCTCGCCGCTGTCGCCGAACGCGTTGTAGAGGATGCTCACCGAGTCGGCCAGCCACACGACCGGGGCGAACTTGGTGACCAGCTCGGGCTCGTCGAGCGCCTCGCCGGTGATGAGGTTGCCGAACCGGAACCGCTGCCAGTCGGAGCCCGCCTCACTCACCGCGTAGGCGAGTCGGACGCCGTCGGGGGACGCCGCGAACCCGGCGAGGGAGCTCGTGCCGTCGGCCGACCAGGTGTTGGGGTCGAGCAGAACCCGGCCCCCGGCGACCAGCTCGTCGAGGGAGTCGGCCGCGTACCAGACGTCCTGCGGGCGGGTGCCGTCGTTGCGGCTCACCGCGAAGCCGTCGGCCAGGTGGCGCACCAGCCCCGCGCGCGGCCGCATCACGATGCCCCGGAGCAGCTGCCGGTAGCGCTCGCGTCCCGGGAGCTCGTCGAGGGCACGTTCTGCGTAGTCGCGCTGCCGTTCGACCCAGTCGACGACCTCGGGCGCGTCGGCGTCCTCAAGCCACCGGTAGGGGTCGGCGATGGTCTGTCCGTGCAGGGTCTCGACGACCTCACCACGACGCGATTCGGGGAATCTGCTCACCGACCGACCCTAACGAGACCTCCAAGCGCCTGCCACTCGGGGTCTTCGGCGCGACGGGCGCTCGGCCGGTCGTCTATAGTGCTCCTCGGCGGTCGCACCGGCCGCCGCGCGGGCGTAGCTCAATGGCAGAGCGCCAGCTTCCCAAGCTGGACACGCGGGTTCGATTCCCGTCGCCCGCTCTCTTCATCCCCGGACGCCGCACGGGCGTGGCCGGCCCTCGGGTGGCGCCTCCGGAAGCCACCAACCACAACTGGACACTGCCCCGTTGTGGGTCGACCACCAACCAGAACCGGACACCGCTGGCACCCGAAACAGGACAGTGCCCACTTCTGGTTCGAGGACGAACCGGAACTGGACAGCGTCCAAATCCCGTGCCGCTCACCGGGCCAGGGGAAACCCACCCAGGATCGTCCCTGATTCCCGGGGGTCGAGCTTTCGCCGGACCCCGCCTCGTCCTACCGTGGCCCCGTGACCGTGCAGCCCCCCGACCCCGCCTCGCTGCGAGCGTCCGACCACGACCGGCAGCTCGTCGCCGACCTCCTCACCGCCGCCTACGCCGACGGCCGGATCACCCACGACGAGCTCGACGAGCGGCTCGAGGCCGTCTGGAACGCCCGCACCTTCGGTGAACTGACGCCGATCACGTCCGACCTGGTCAGCCAGGGCCCCCGGGTCCAGTACGCGACCTCGTCCCCCGTTCCCTCGGGCGACCGGCTCCCGGTGGTCGTCGACCCGAACGCGCCCCGGCGCTTCCATGCGATCCTCAGCTCGATCTCCCCCGACCGGGGCGTGCACCTGCCCGCGCACGGCAGCGCCGCGATCGTCATGGGCGAGGTGAAGCTCGACCTGCGCGGCGGCAGCCTCGGCGCCGAGGAGACCGTCATCGACATCACCAACGTCATGGGGAGCCTCAAGATCACCGTGCCGGCCGGTGTCGGCGTCCGCGACGAGACGACCAAGATCATGGCCGAGAGCAAGATCCGCGGCCTGGCGCCCACGCCCGGCTGTCCGGTGCTGGTGATCCGGGGCACCCAGTTCATGGCCGAACTCAAGGTCAACGGCCCCGACCGCCCGTCGCTCGGCCGCATCCTCGGGATCACCCCGTGAGCCAGCCGGGGGCCGATCAGCTCGCCTCTCTCTTCTCGCCGCCCACCGAGGCGTGGATCCCGCTGTCCCCCCGCTATCGCACGCTCAAGCACCGGATGGTTCTCCTCGTCTGGGGCTGCTGGGCCGTGCTCACCGTCGTGGTCCTCGCCCTGGCGACCGGACGCTGGTGGCCCCCGGTCCTCGCGGCGGTCGCCTTCGCCGCCTGGATCGGCTACCGCTACCAGCGCGTCGGCCGCTCCTACCGCGCCTGGGGCTACGCCGAACGCGACACCGACCTCTACGTCCGCTCGGGACTGCTCTTCCGCCGCCTGGTGGCCGTGCCCTACGGACGGATGCAGGTCGTCGAGGTGGAGTCGGGCCCGATCGAGCGGCACTTCGGGCTCGCCAGCGTCAAGCTGGTCACCGCCTCGGCGAGCACGGACGCCGTGATCCCCGGCCTGGACGCCGCTGTCGCCGCACTGCTCCGCGACCGGCTCACCATCAAGGGCGAGACCCAGGCGGCCGGCCTGTGACCGACGGACCCCGGACGCCGGTCGCGGCCCCCGTCAAGCAGGCCCAGCGTCCGCACCCGCTCACGCCCCTCGCCAAGGGCTGGATCAGCCTGGTCGCCATCGTCGTCGTGTTCGGCCAGGACCTGGTCCGCCAGCTGTCGCGTCACCCCAGCCTGCGCAGCATCGGCATCCTCGCCGGGATCGTCGGCCTGGTGCTCGTGGTGAGCCTGGGCAGCGGCTTCTTCACGTGGCGCACCACCCGTTTCGTCATCGACGACGAGGAGGTGCGGATCGAGCACCGGTTCATCCACCACACCTCCGACCGCATGCAGTTCTCCAAGATCCAGGGCGTCGACGTCGTCCAGCCGTTCGCCGCCCGGCTGATGGGGCTCGCCGCGCTGCACGTCGACGTCGGCGCGGGCGCGGCGAAGCGGATCGAGTTCCTCTCCCGGGCCCAGGCCTACGCCCTCCGCGACTACCTCATCGCCCGGGCGCACGGCGACCGGATCAGCCTCGCGGCGTCCACCACCCTGCCCCAGGCGGACGCCTGGCACGACCGGGCCGCGACCGACCAGGTGATCGTCGCCGCCCGCCCCGAGAACCTCATCCTCTCCTCGGTCGCCTCCACCGGGTTCCTCGTCGCGACCGTCTGGGCGCTCGTCGCCCTCGTCGTCGGCATCTCCCACGGCTCGCTGGCCGGCGCCATCGGCGCGGCGTTCCCCGCCGGCGCGACGATGGTGAGCATCGTGAGCCACCAGACGATCCGGCACTGGCACTTCACCCTCACCCGCACCCGGAAGGGCCTGCGGGTGGCGCACGGCGTCACCACCCTCACCAGCGCCTCGGTTCCGATCGACCGCATCCAGGGGGTGCTGGTCACCCAGTCACCGCTGTGGCGCCCGTTCGGCATCCACAAGGTGGCGATGGACGTGCTCGGCCGCAGTTTCGCCCACGACCGCGACGAGCAGTCGGCCGGGGGCGGCGTCCTCGTGCCCGCCGGCACGCGGGACGACGTCCGGGCTGCGCTGGCGGCAATCTGGCCCGGCATCGACCTCGACCGGGCCGACTGGACGCCGGTCGACCGGCGTGCCCGGTGGCTGCACCCGATCGGGCTGCGCTGGCACCAGTGGCACGTCGACGAGCGGTTCGCGATCAGCCGGGGCGGGCTGCTGGCCCCGTGTGTCACGGTCGTCCCTCACGCCCGGGTGCAGTCGGTGGCCCTCCGCCAGGGACCGCTGCAGCGTGCGCTCGGGCTGGCCACCGTCGAACTGCACTCGAGCCCCGGCGTCGTCCGGTGGCGGCGCCGCTACCTCGACGAGTCGACCGCCCGGTGGCTGGCGCTGAGCGAACTCGACCGGGGACGGGCCGCGCGAGCCCAGGAGCAGGCGCTCCACCGGCTGCAGGAACTGCCGCCACCGACGCCCCTGGCCGTCCCGCCCGTGGAGCCCGGCGCTGAGACGGGTGTCCACGCCTGACCGGTCAGTGGCCGACGGGCGGCTGCGTCGCTCGGCGACTGCCCCTATTGTGATGCCCATGAGCTACGCCCTGGGAATCGACATCGGCGGATCGGGCGTCAAGGGTGCGCCGGTCGACCTCGAAGCCGGAGAGTTCGCGGCCGACCGTCTGCGCATCGACACGCCGGCGAAGTCGACGCCCGCCAACGTCGTCAAGGTCGTCGCCGAGATCGTCGCGAACTTCGCTGACACGATCGGTGACGCCCCGGTCGGCGTGACCATCCCCGCCCCCGTGCGCCACGGCGTGGTGCCGTTCATCGCCAACCTCGACAAGAAGTGGGTCAACCTGCCCGCGGAGAAGTACTTCTCCGACGAGCTGCAGCGCCCCGTCACGATCGTCAACGATGCGGACGCCGCCGGCGTCGCCGAGGTGCGCTACGGCGCCGCCAAGGGACAGGGCGGGGTGGTCATCGTCACCACCCTGGGCACCGGCATCGGGACCGCGATCATCAACAACGGCATCCTGCTGCCCAACACCGAGCTCGGCCACCTCGAGATCGACGGGTACGACGCCGAGAAGCGCGCGGCGGCGTCCGCGAAGACCCGCGAAGACCTCAGCTACAAGGAGTGGTCGAAGCGGCTGCAGCGCTACTACGAGACCCTCGAGAAGCTGTTCTGGCCCGACCTGTTCGTCGTCGGCGGCGGGGTCAGCAAGAACAGCGACAAGTTCCTGCCCAACCTCGAGCTCAACACCCCGATCGTGCCCGCCCAACTGCGCAACAGCGCCGGGATCATCGGCGCGGCCGCGCTCGCCGTCGAGGCGGTCGCAGCCCAGGTCAAGGGCGCCGAGATGCACTCGGTCGAGGACGCCGTGCACGAGGAGGCCGTGGGCTGACCGGCCCCATCGTCTGATCCGGCGGGCGGGCGACGTGAGGTCGCTGCGCCCGCCGTGTCACATCCGCTCGGGAGCGGCGATGCCGAGCAGGTCGAGTCCCCGGGCCAGCACGGTGCGGGTCACCGCGCACAGCGCCAGCCGGGACGACCGCACCTCGCCCTCGCTCCTCAGCACCGGGCACTGCTCGTAGAACGAGGAGTAGGCGGTGGCCAGGTCGAAGAGGTAGCCGCACAGCCGGTGCGGCTGCAGCGTCTCGGACACCTCCGCCACCGTCTCCCCGAACCGGGTGAGCAGCAGCGCGAGCGCCTGCTCCGCGGGCTCGTCCAGCGCCGTCACCGCGCCGAAGCCGATCTGCTCGGCCTCGGCCCGGCGGAGGATCTGGGTGATCCGCGCGTGCGCGTACTGCAGGTAGGGACCGGTGTCGCCGGTCGTCTGCACCATCCGCTCGGCGTCGAAGACGTAGTCCTTCTGGATGCCGTTGGACAGGTCGGCGTACTTGATCGCGGCCAGCGCGATCTCCGGGGACGCCTCGTGCTCGGCGGCGTCCAATAGGTCGGTGAGGGTGGCCGCCGACCCGTCACGGGTCTTGAACGGACGCCCGTCGTTGCCGAGCACCATCCCGTAGCCGACGTGCCGCACCTCGACCCGGTCGGGCAGGTAACCCGCCTTGCGGGCCACCGCGAACATCTGGGCGAAGTGCCCCGCCTGGCGGGCGTCGGTGACGTAGATGATGCGGTCGGCGTGGATCTCGCTGACCCGGCGGCGGATGGCGGCGAGGTCGGTGCACGCGTAGCCGAAGCCCCCGTCGCGCTTGCGGACGATGAGCGGGGCGTCGAACCCCTCCACCCAGACGACCAGCGCGCCGTCGTCGATGACGGCGATGCCCCGCTCCTCCAGGTCGCGGGCGATCACCGCGAGGTCGTCGTTGTAGCTGCTCTCGCCGGCGATGTCCTCGTCGGTGAGCAGCACGTGCAGCCGGTCGTAGGTCTGGTTGAACCCGGCCATCGAGACGTCGATGAGCTGCCACCAGATGGCCCGGGTCTGCTCGTCGCCCGACTGGAGCGCCACGACCCGCAGGCGGGCGGCGTCCGCGAACTCGGGGTCGGCCTGGAAGTGGGCGTTGGCCCGCTTGTAGAGGGCCTCGGCGGCGGGCAGGTCGAGGGTGGTGACGTCGAGCCCCTCGACGAGCACCTGCTCGACGAGCATGCCGAACTGGGTTCCCCAGTCGCCGATGTGGTTCTGGGCGATGACGACGTGCCCCTGGGCGCGCAGCACCCGGTTGAAGCAGTCGCCGATGATCGTCGTGCGCAGGTGGCCGACGTGCATCTGCTTGGCCACGTTGGGGGCGGAGTAGTCGATGACCACGGTGCGCGGGTGCTCGGCCCGGGCGATGCCGGCGTCCTCGTCGGCGAGCAGTTCGGACGCCGCCCGCGCCAGCACCTCCGAGCGCAGCCGGATGTTGATGAACCCCGGACCGGCGATCTCGAGCGGCTCGCACAGGTCGCCGAGGTCGACGCGCTCGATGATGGACTGGGCCACCTGACGCGGGGGCCGGCCCTCGCTCTTGGCCAGCCGCAGCGCCACGTTCGACTGGAAGTGACCGAACTGCGGCTTCGTCGCCGGACGCAGCTCGGGGTCGACCCCCGCGACGTCGGCGATGCGCTGGCTGATGATCGAGGGCAGAGACGGCATGGCGGTCATTTTCCCACAGGCCGATCGGTGCCCCCGACCAGCGGCAGCCGTCCCGGGGCCTCCGGATCCGCGGTGCAGTCGCCGGCGTCCTGCCGTGGTGGCTCCCGGACGCCGATCCCGCCCGCCGATCGGGAGGGCGCTGCGGGAAACCGAATCGGCCGAGGGCGGAACAAATCCGGACGCCGCCGCGTTGCGCGGACATAGGGCCCGACCGGGCCCGCTTCCATGAACGCCCGATCACTAGGAGTTCCATGTCCAACGTCCCCACGATCACGCTCAACGACCAGGTGGCCATCCCCCAGCTCGGCTTCGGTGTCTGGCAGGTCGGCAACGACGAGGTCGTCTCGGCGGTCGGCAAGGCGCTCGAGGTCGGCTACCGGCACATCGACACCGCGGCCGCCTACCAGAACGAGTCCGGCGTCGGCCGGGCGATCAAGGAGTCGGGCATCGCCCGCGACGAGCTGTTCATCACCACCAAGCTGTGGAACTCCGACCACGCCGCAGCGGACGCCCGCCGGGCCATCGAGCAGAGCCTCGAGAACCTCGGCCTCGACCACCTCGACCTCTACCTCATCCACTGGCCGGCGGTGCAGAAGTACGGAAACCTCTACATCGAGGCGTGGGACGCCCTGCAGGGGTTCAAGGAGGAGGGCCTCACCCGGAGCATCGGCGTGAGCAACTTCTCGGCCGAGCACCTCGAGGCGATCAACGGCGCGGTGCCCTCGGTCGACCAGATCGAGATGCACCCCACCTTCAGCCAGGCCGCCTTCCGCGGCACTCTGGCCGAGCGCGGCATCGTCCCGGAGGCGTGGAGCCCGCTGGGCCAGGCCAAGGACCTCAACAGCTCGGTCATCGGCCAGATCGCCCAGGCTGTGGGCAAGTCGAACGCCCAGGTGATCATCCGCTGGCACCTGCAGATCGGCAACATCGTCATCCCGAAGTCGGTGACCCCGGAGCGCATCGCGCAGAACTTCGACGTGTTCGACTTCGAGCTGTCCGACGAGCAGGTCAACCTCATCAACTCCCTCGACAGCGGCAACCGGATCGGTGCCGACCCGGCCACGGCCACCTTCTGACGGGTCCCGCCCGAACGCGGTCCGAGCGGCCCACCGGTGAATCCGGTGGGCCGCTCGCTCCGTCCGGGCCCGGGGAGAGGCCGACCCGGGCGTCCCTTCTGCGAATTTCGCTCCACCTGCCAGACGCCCCTCCCGGGCGGGGGGTGTGGCAGCCTGTGCGAATTTCGCAGGGACGGGCGGGATGCCGCCTTCTCACCGGGAGGCGACGGGCGGTGGCTGGACGCTGGCGGGTGAGACGACCGCTTCGCACAGTGGGACAACTCGCCCGTTTCCGCCCGATGGCGGTGGGTACGGGGCCACCGACGGGGTTGCCCTCGACCTGGTCTGTTCGGTGGCCGGCCGGCGAACGGTCCGGGCACGGACGGCCTCGCGGGCGTCCGCGATCACCCGCTCGGGCTCTGACGGCCTGAGCGGGCAGCAGACGGGGCGGGTCGGCGCGGTGGGGCGCCGACCCGCCCTTCGTCATGGAGGGAGGGGCCTTCGGCTACTGCCGGTGCTCCCGGTAGTAGGTCACGAGCTGCCGGGTCGAGGAGTCCTGGCGGGTGAGCGCGTCGGCGTCCCCCTGCACGGCCGGGGCGATCTCCATCGCGAGCTTCTTGCCCAACTCGACGCCCCACTGGTCGAACGAGTCGATGCCCCACACGACGCCCTCGACGAAGGTGATGTGCTCGTAGAGGGCGATGAGCTGGCCCACGACGCTCGGGGTGAGCGCGGGCGCCATGATCGAGGTGGTCGGCTTGTTGCCGGTGAACACCCGGGCCGGGACGACGGCCTCCGCGGTGCCCTCGGCCCGCACCTCGTCGGCGGTCTTCCCGAACGCCAGGGCCGCGGTCTGGGCGAAGAAGTTCGAGAGGAACAGCTCGTGGACGTCGACGTCGCCGTCCGTGAGCGGGTCGTGCGGCGTGGCCACGGCGATGAAGTCGGCCGGGATCAGCCGGGTGCCCTGGTGGATGAGCTGGTAGAAGGCGTGCTGGCCGTTGGTGCCGGGCTCGCCCCAGAAGATCTCGCCGGTGTCGGTGGTCACCGGGGAGCCGTCCCAGCGCACCGACTTGCCGTTCGACTCCATGGTGAGCTGCTGCAGGTAGGCGGGGAACCGGTGCAGGTACTGCGCGTACGGCAGCACGGCGTGGCTCTGGGCGTCGAAGAAGTTCACGTAGAAGACGTTGAGCAGCCCCATGAGCAGCGGGACGTTGCGCTCCGGCTCCGACGTGCGGAAGTGCTCGTCGATGAGGTGGAAGCCGGCGAGGAAGTCGTCGAAGTTCTTCGCCCCGATGGCCACCGCCACGGCCGTGCCGACCGCGGAGTCGACCGAGTAGCGCCCACCCACCCAGTTCCAGAAGCCGAAGGCGTTCTCCGGGTCGATGCCGAAGGCGGCGACCTTGTCGAGCGCGGTCGAGACGGCGACGAAGTGCTTCGCGATGGCGTCCTTGTTCTGCTGCTCGCCGCCGTCGACCGCCCCGGACGCCGCCAGCCCCGCCAGCAGCCAGTCGCGCGCGAGCCGGGCGTTGGTGATCGTTTCGAGGGTGGTGAAGGTCTTGGACGCGACGATGAACAGCGTGGTCTCGGGGTCGAGGTCGCGGGTCTTCACCGCCATGTCGGTGGGATCGATGTTCGACACGAACCGGCACTCGAGGCCGTCCTGCTTGTAGGGCAGCAGCGCCCCGTAGACCATGACCGGGCCGAGGTCGGAGCCGCCGATGCCGATGTTCACCACGGTGCGGATCGGCTTGCCGGTCACGCCCTTCCACTCCCCCGAGCGGACCCGGTCGGCGAAGGCGTACATCTTGTCGAGGGTGGCGTGCACGTCGGCCACGGCGTCCTGCCCGTCGACCACCAGGTGCGCGTCGCGCGGGAGCCGAAGCGCCGTGTGCAGCACCGACCGGTCCTCGGTGACGTTGATCCGCTCGCCCCGGAACATCGCCTCGCGCCGCTCGGCGATGCCCACCTGCTCGGCGAGGGCCAGCAGCGCGGCCTTGATCTCAGGGGTGATCCAGTTCTTCGACAGGTCGACGAACAGGTCGCCGGCGGTGAAGCTGAACTCCTTCGCGCGTCCGGGATCGTCGGCGAACCAGGAGCGCAGGTCGGGACGCAGGTCGTCGTGCAGTCGCTGCAGCTCGGCCCAGGCGGCAGTGCTCGTGGCATCAACGGGTGTGGTCATGGCCTCAGCGTAGTGCGCGGCCTCCCGGCGAGGGCCGGACGCCGGAGGCTCAGGGTTGGCGCAGGTGGCGCTTGATCGACGCGCGCAACTCGTCGGCGTCCCGGCCCGTGAGCATGCTCACGGTGATGCCGTCGGCGAGCAGCACGAGGCCCTTGGCGATGTCGATGGCCGGCCGGTCGAAACGGATCTGCCGGGAGTCGCGGAACTGGACCAGCTTGTCGTGAATGCGGGAGGTGCGCCGCTCGCGGAAGGTGGCCGGCAGTTCCTCGAAACCGGGGATGTGCTGCGCGTGCAGGCTGAGTTCCTGGAGCGCCCGGTAGTCGTGCAGGCGGCGGTCGACGTCGGTGAGGTGCATGAGCAGTGCCGAGCGCACCGCCTCGGTCTGGGTGTGGCCGTCGAGCTCGAGGTCGCCGTGATCGGCGATCTCGCGCTCCACGAGCGTGTGCAGGGCCACCATCATGAGCTCCTGCTGCGACGAGAACGCGTAGTGGAACGACGCCAACGGCATGCCGGCGTGGGTGGAGATCGCCCGCGTGCTGGCGGCCCCCAGGCCGGATTCGCCAACGATGACGATCGCGGCCTCGATCAACCGCCGCCGCCGCTCCTCCAGGGGCATCCGCACCACGCTTTTTCGACCCCCCATGGTGGAAATGTGCTTCTCCGTGGCAGATTAACCCGGGCGATCGTCCAACTTTCATCGAATGGGGCGAACTCAAATATCTGAGAGCGCATTCTCAGGAGATCGCCGCTTTTTGTCCCCCGCAAGGGGGGATACCCCTCCGGTGGGTAGGACCCTCCCCGCCGGGCTCCGCCGCACCGAGTCTTTCCCGCACCCGCCGTCGGACGCCGCGACGGTTGTAGCTTGACTCGCGTGGGGCCCCACGACGTGTCGGAGTTGAGCCACAGCCCGAGCCAATCGCGGCGGGCCGTGCTCCGGATCCGCGACTTCCGCAGGCTCTGGGTGGGGCAACTGTTCTCGGGCCTCGGCGACTGGATGGGCTTCCTCGCGGTGACCGCCATGGCCGCCACCTTCTTCAGTTCCTACGCGGCCCAGAGCTACGCCATCGCCGGCGTCCTGCTCATGCGGGTGTTGCCGGCGCTCGCCCTCAGCCCCCTCGCCGGGTTCATCGCCGACCGGGTCGACCGCCGGCTGACGATGATCGTGGGCGACATCGCCCGGGGCGTGCTGTTCGCGACCATCCCCCTCGTCGGCACCCTGTGGTGGCTCATGGTGGTCACCATCCTCACCGAGGCGATCAGCCTCATCTGGGGTCCGGCGAAGGACGCGACCGTCCCCAACCTCGTGCCCGCCGACCGGCTGATGACCGCGAACCAGATCAGCCTCGCCACGACCTACGGGTCGGCCCTGCCCGGCGCGCTGCTCTTCACGGTGCTCACGGCCGTCGGCCGGGCCTTCCCGAGCGTCTTCGCGTGGACGCCGCGGGGGGCCATCGACGTCTCCATCTACGCGGACGCGCTGAGCTTCATCGTCTCGGCGGTCGCCATCTGGGGCCTCACCTCGATCCCCAAGGGCCCGGCGGCCGCCGACGGCAGCGCCAACGTCGTCCGGGTCGTCGTCGACGGGTGGAAGTACGTCACGACCACTCCCCTGGTCCGCGGCCTCGTGCTCGGGGTGATCGGCGCCTTCGGAGCCGGCGGCGTCGTCATGGGCCTGGCCCGCGTCTACGTCTCCGACCTCGGGGGCGGCAACCCCGCCTACGGCACCCTCTTCGGCGCGGTGTTCCTCGGGCTGGCGCTCGGCATGTGGAGCGGACCGGTCGTCCTCGGCGGCATCCCGCGGCGCCGGCTGTTCGGGCTGTCGCTCACGGTCGCCGGGCTGATGCTCACCCCGCTCGCGCTCATCCCCTCGTTCGTTTCGGCCGCACTCTTCGCGATCCTCGTCGGCTTCTTCGCCGGGTCCGCCTGGATCACCGGCGTCACGATGCTCGGGCTGGAGGTTCCCGACGCCCTCCGC
Source organism: Propionibacteriaceae bacterium (assembly GCA_036261615.1). Classification (GTDB taxonomy): domain Bacteria; phylum Actinomycetota; class Actinomycetes; order Propionibacteriales; family Propionibacteriaceae; genus JAJYQH01. The sequence continues at coordinate 32,951 of DATAKK010000030.1, forward strand.
GGCCGGACGCTGGCGTTCGTCGCGTCCATGGTGCGCATCGTCCTGTCGCTCGTGCTGGTCATCGGCCCGGCCACGGCCGCGCTCATCGGGCACGTCGACTTCGGGCCGGTGAGCACCTCCGGACGTCCCATGGTGAGCTACGGCGGCGCCGCCGTGGCCATGCTGCTGGCGGCCGTCGCGCTCACGACCGTCGGCGCGGTGTCGTACCGTCAGATGGACGACCGCAAGGGGATCTCGCTGTGGCAGGACCTCAAGCACTCGTTCTCCGGCTGGCCGGGCGCCTACTCGCCCAGCGGCCTCTTCGTGGCGATCGAGGGCATCGAGGACGCCGGGACCTCGGCCCAGGCGGGGATGCTGTCCGAGTGGCTCACGGCCCAGGGACACGAGGTCGTGCTCACCGGGGAGCCGGGGGGCACGGAGATCGGCAGACGGCTCCGGGAACTGCTGAGCGACCGGGACGCCGACGCCCGCCCGGCCCCCCGCACCGAGGCGCTGCTGGCGGTCGCCGACACGGCCCAGCACGTCGTGGACGTCATCGCGCCCGCGCTCGCGCGAGGAGCCGTGGTCGTCAGCGATCACTACATCGACGCGGCCCTGGCCTCGGCCCATGCCCGCGGGGAACCGGACCGGCAGGCGGAGACGGTGGCCCGGTGGGCCACCCAGGACCTCCGCCCCCACCTCACCGTGCTGCTCGACACCGAGGGTCCCGGCGTCGACGAGACGGTGCGCCAGCGGCTCCTCGAGCTGGCCGGGGGAGAACCCGAGCACTACCTCGTGCTCGACGGCCGGAGCGACCCGGGAGACCTCGCCGCACGCATCCGGGCCACCCTGGAACCGTTGCTGGGCCCGGCCGGGCGCGACCGGCGCGGGTGACCCCGCCGGACGGACCGGCCCATCCGATGGGACAAGCACAAGGGCTGCGGCGTGTCCGGGGCGGCGCGCTCCCGCCTCCGGGTTAGCGTGGCCGTGGCCTGACCGCTCTTCCCCAAAGAGGTGATCCATGCCTCGTGCGCGTCGCCCCGGCGTCCGCTCGCGTCCCGTTGCGTCCCGGCCCGCCCTCGTGCCGTGCCTGGCAGGCGTCGTGGTGGCGGTGTGCGCGGTGCTGCCGACGGCCGGCGCGGCACCCGCCTACGCGGGTGACCCCGCGGCGTCCGCCTCCGCCTCCCCCTCCCCGGGCACCACCACCCTGACGCTCCAGGCCTCGTTCGCCGGGCACGGGGTGATGTCGGCGTCCGGAACCCTCGTCGGCGCCGACGGGCGACCGCTCGGGCACAAGGTGGTCACCCTCACCGTCGACGACGCGACCATGGGCGGGGCGACCACCGGGGCGGACGGACGCTGGTCGACCCGGGTCGCACTCCCCGAGCGCTTCCCGCAGGGGGTCCACCGGGTCGTCGCCCTCTACCTGGACGACGGGTTCGGGGGACCGGTGAGCGCCACCACCACCGTGCAGATGGGGAACCTGGCGGCGACCACGCTCACTGCGAAGTCGGCGGCCAAGGTCGGCCGGGGCCAGACGCTCACCGTCTCGGGCCGACTGACCACGGCGTCCGGCTCGCCACTGCCCGACTCCGCCGTGGTCGTCGGCACCCCTGACAGCACCGGCACCCTCACCACGGCGGTGACCGAGAGCGACGGCAGCTTCGTCGTCGACTACAGGGTGCACGAGGACGCCGGCGACCAGCGGATTCCGGTGCGCTTCGACGGCGACGACCGGGGCAAGGCCTCGTCCACCAGCCTCAGCGTCACCGTCAGCAACACGCCGGTGCCCTCCGCGACCCCCACGCCGACCCCGACGGCGTCGGTCGCGAGCTCCGACCTCGGTCCCGGCGACGTGCAGCCGCCCGTGCCCACCACCCCGCTGCCCGTCAAACAGCGGGCCGAACTGACCAGTGGGCCGCTCACGTCGGGCACCAACCTCGCCATCGGCGGGGTGGGACTGCTGGCGGTGCTCACGTCGCTGGCCATGCTCGGACGCGCGATGGCCCCGGTGAAGCCGATCGAGGAGCCGATCCGCCTCATCGACACGTGAGCGGGGCTCAGTGCCGCTCGACCGCTCCCGCGAAGGTCTGGCAGCGCTCGCGCAGGCTGTTGAGTGAACCGCCGGTCACCCCGTCGCCGATGAGCGCCTCGTCGAGGCAGACGGCCACCGCCCCCGCCTCGAGCCAGCGGCCCGACGTGTAGGCGCCCAGTCCCCCGCTGGGCACGACGACCGCGTCGGGCACCGCCTCGAGCAGACGCTGGTGGTAGTCGCCGCCGAAGGCGTCGACGGGCGTGACGAGCACCGCCGTCACCCCGAGATCCCAGACGGCCTGCACCTCGGTGGGGGTGAGCGCGGGCGCCAGCACCGGGAGCCCCCGCTGCTCGGCGTCCGAGATGAGGGCGGGGTCGGGCCGTCGCAGCAGCACGAGGTTCGCGCCCGCCTCGGCGGCGGCGGCGAGCTGGCCGGCGTCCGCGACCCCGTGCACGGCGAAGTCGACCCGGCCGGTGAACACGACCGCCACGTCACGCAGGGCGTCGATCCGGGACGCGGGGAACGCCACCACGGCGATGCCCTCCTGGGCCATCACCTCGATGGGGGCGATGAGCGACCCCTCCAGAGTGGTCGGCAGCATCGCGATGATGCGCTCGGAGCTGAGTCGGGGGGGCAGTGCGGCCGGCATGGGGGCCAATCTAGCGGCGGCGGCGCCGGGCTCCGCGCATGGGCGGTGCCGCGCTCCGCGTGGCCCGAATTGCAGGCTGGTGGCAGGGGTGCCGCCGCCAGGAGCACCAACCCCCCGACTGGCCCGCGGATCGGGCGTCCGGACGCCGGAGGCGGCTCGTCCGCGAGAGCCCGGACGCCGGGCCCCCATCAGCGGGTGGACGCGCGAGGAGTTCGGGGACCGGCCGGAGACCTGAAGCTCAACCTCCGCTTGAGGCCGTCTCTCATCCGGCTCTCAGCCGCCGCTTTCCCGCACTCCTCCACCGTTGCAGAGCACGAAGGTGAGTGAAGTCCCTTGTCACACGGGTTTTGGGGGTCCTCTAAATGACACTGCTGTCATTTCCGGTGCCCCGAGAGGCCGCCGTCGGGACCCATTCCCGGCACGCGTTCTCAGGATTACAGTCCGCCCAAACGGAACCGGCCCGCCACTACGGCTTCTATCCCCGCGCCAGCAGGGCGCCCGCCGGACCCCTATGCACGGGAAAGGAGACCAGATGAACCTCGGATTGCGCATCGTCCGCTCCGGAATCGCAGCGCTGGCGCTGTCGGGGCTGGGGGTCGGAACCGCCCAGATCGTCCTGGCGTCCAGCGCCCTCGCCGCCTACGGCACGGTCACCGCCACCACGGCGGTCAACGTCCGCGCGGGCACATCGACCTCGACCGCCATCGTCGGCGTCCTCTATTACGGTCAGACGGCCCGGCAGGTGGGCGAGGTGAAGAACGGCTGGGTGCCGGTCTCGTACAACGGCGCCACCCGCTACGTCTACGGCGCCTACCTCCGCGGCCAGAGCACGGCCGACGAGCGGGACACGACCACCGCGACGCGGGTCGTCGTCGCCGCCACCACCGCGGCACCCGCCCCCGCGGCCTCGAGCGTCACGATGTGGGCGACCGAGGACGTGCACGTGCGGACGGGTCCCTCGCTCAACGACGCCATCGTCGGCATCCTGGCCAAGGGACACTCCGTCTCCGCCACCGGCCGGACCTCGGGGCCGTGGACGCAGGTGAACTTCGGCGGCCAGGTGCGGTGGATCTACAGCTCCTACCTGAGCCGGAGCGCTCCTCCCGCGAGCCTGCCCAAGGTCGTCGGCTTCGCGCGGACGACCACCGCCCTGATGATCCGCACGACGTCCGGTTCCGACTTCCAGTCGTTGGGTGACCTGCCCACGGGCTCGGTCGTGGCCCTCACCGGCGTGAAGACCAACGGCGTCAGCCAGATCATCTACGACAGCACGATCCGCTGGGTGAACAGCCTCTACCTCACGCCGATCGGCACCACGTACACGGTCACCGGCACGCCCTCGGCCAAGGCCAAGGCCGCCGTGGCGTTCGCGATGGCCCAGGTGGGCAAGAAGTACGCGTGGGGCGGCACCGGTCCGGACGCCTACGACTGCAGCGGGCTCGTGCTCAAGGCGTGGGCCTCGGCAGGCGTGTCCCTCCCCCGCACGTCGCAGGAGCAGTACAAGGTCGGCACCAAGGTCGCGACGGCGAACCTGCAGCCGGGCGACATCGTGTTCTACTACTCCGGCATCAGCCACGACGGCATCTACATCGGCAACGGGCAGATCGTGCACGCGGCCAACCCCTCGGTCGGGGTCACCATCGACCGGGTCGACTCGATGCCGATCGCCGGAGTGCGCCGGGTCGGCTGACCCGCTCAGGCGAGCGCGCGGGCGTGCCCGGCGTCCGAGTCGATCGGCTCGGCGCCGGGCTCCCGCCAGGTGCGGGTGACCACCTCGTGCGGGAGCACGGCTCCCCGGGCTGCCAACTCGCCGTCGACGATGTCGCGCACGCGGAGGGCCGCGGCACGGTCGCGGGCCCAGATCTCGACCGATCCGACGTGCAGGCCGGGCGTGCCGACCATCCGCAGGTAGGCGCCGACCCGCTCGTGCCACCAGCCGGCGGGGATGTCGCCGGGCGCGAGATCGACGGCCGCGAGGAGGCCACCGATTCCCGGTACCAGTGCCGCGACCGTGATCACCGTACCGTCGTCCAGCCGCAGGGTCGGGCTCGGCTCGGGCAGGGCGAACGGGGCCCGGAGCGTGGGGAACCGGATGCCGAGCGCACGGTCGCGCCGGCGTCCCTTGATGCGTGCGGTGAGCAGGCCGACGACGCCGACCGCCCAGAAGGCGAACTGGGTGGCCATCGCCCACCGGAAGGCGCCGAGGGTGTAGCCGCCCGCCAGGTCGAGCACGATGCCGATGACGAGGATGTCGAGCATCGCCGCGCTCATGCCGGCGACCACGACCACGCCGGTGGCGGTGCCCACGCGCGCCAGCGAGTTGGAGGCGCGGGCGATGTCGAAGCCGATGCTCGAGGCGGGCCCGGACGCCGCCAGCCCCACCATGAGCACGACGAGCAGCCACACCGGCGCCCGCCCCGGCCACAGCACGATCGCCAGCCAGGGCAGCACCGACATGAGTGAGACGAGCAGCGCGGTGTTGCTGCGCTGCAACGGGGTGCGGCGGCTCAGCCGCCCGACCAGCAGGGCGAACGGCAGGCCGGCGATGACCATCACCGTGAACAGCCCCGACGCGACGGTCATCGGATAGCCCTCCCCCCGCAGCAGGAACGGGTAGCCCCACATGAGCGCGAAGACGACGTTCCAGAAGGCGGTGATCCAGTGCACCCAGAAGCCGACCTGCGTGCCGGGTTCGCGCAGGACGCCGAGCACGTCGCGCAGCCCGACGCCGGTGCGGGTGAAGGCGAACGGGGCCCCCTCGGGCGAGTTGCGGAGCAGGACCAGGATCAGCGCGGCCATGAGTGCCGAGACGCCGGCGGCTGCGACGAACGAACGGGTCCAGCCGGCCACCCCCAGGAGAGCGGCCAGCGGAATCGAGCTGAGCAGCTGGCCCGCCTGGCCGAGGATGCCGGTGGCCTGGTTGAGCAGCGGCAGTCGTCCGGCGCTGAACCAGGCGGGGAACATCCTGATCACGGCGATGAACGTCATCGCGTCGCCGGCACCGACGAGCACCCGCGCGAGGATCGCCGAGGTCAGGGCGGTGCTCAGCGCCAGGGCGAGCTGCCCGACGAGCATGAGCAGTGCCCCCGTGCCCACCACCAGCCGGGTGCCGAACCTGTCGACGAGCACGCCGACCGGCACCTGCATGGCCGCATAGGTGATGAGCTGGACGACGACGAACAGGCTCACCATCGAGGCGCCGGCCGAGAAGCGGTGGATCGCGACGCCGCTGGCGACCGCGAAGCTGGTGCGCTGGAAGACGGCGCCGATGTAGGCGGTGGTGGCCAGCGCCCACATGAACCAGGCTCGGGGTGAGTCGGTGCCTCGGCGTGAGTCGGTGGCTCCGCGCACGCGGGCCCTCCTTTCGGGCGCGGCTCCAGCGGCCGGGGTGCCCGGGCATCAGGGGTGGTGGGACGCCGCGTCGCGTGGGGACGCAGCGTCCCCGTCGACAGACTTCGGCGGCCGCCCAAAGCGACCGTGACCGAATGATCGAATTCTAACCCAGCCGGGGGGACGGGCTCGGCGCCTGGCCGGGTGTTGCCGCGCCATGGGCGCGACCGGGTGAGCGGCTACGGGAGGGTGACGTCGCCGATCGGGAACGGGTTGTGGGCGACCTCCCAGGTGAACCCGCAGGGGTCGTCGAAGTAGCCGCTGTAGCCGCCCCAGTCGCGACGCACGGCAGGGCTCACCGTCGCCCCGCTGGACGCCGCGGCGTCCAGCACCGCGTCCACCTCCTCCGGGCTGGAGGTGTTGTAGGCGAGGGTGAACGGCAGCCGGCCGCCCCGGCTGACGGGACCCAGTTCGCGGACGGCGTCGTCCTCGGGCCACAGCGACAGGATGAGCTTCTCCCCCACCCGCACCATGACGATCTCGGGGGCGTCCATGCTCGGCGTCCACCCCAAGGCGTCGACGTAGAACGCCCGCGCGGCCGCCAGGTCGGGGACGACGAGGGTGACGACGTTGATCCGCTGGTCCATGCCGCCCAGCCTGCCACCCGGCGAGCGCATGCTCGGGGTCAGCGGAGGCTGAACGGCGGGTAGCGGTCGGTGATGAGCAGCGAGACGTACGCCTCGACACGCAGGCCCCAGCGGAAGACGCCGACGACGAAGTCGAACAGCGCGCGCGGGTATCGGCCGGTGAAGACGATGGCGAACCAGGCGAGCAGGACGCTCACGGCCGCGGCGACGGCGAGGAACGCGAGCACGACGTAGTGCGGGATGGCGAGGAACCACTTGACGAGCGGGAGCCAGCGGTTGAGGTCGCGCTCAGCGTCGGGATAGTCGAGGTCGAGCCGCACCGACTGCTCCTCGACCGTCGAGGGGTACCGGTCGGTGAGCAGGGTCGCGTAGGCGCCGATCCGGGTCGAGAACCGGGTGAACTGGAGGGCGAAGTCGAACCACCAGCGGGGATAGCGCCGGCGGAACAGGATCATCAGGCCGGTGGCGACGAACAGGCCGGTGGTGATTCCGCCGGTGCTGTGGCTGGCGCGCGAGACGACGTTGCCGGCCTCGTTGACGACGTCCACCGTCCAGCTCGCGGACGAGGTGAGGACGCCGAGCACGATCGCGATCGGGATGATGAACACGATCCGGAACGCCGTGGTCACCCGGTTGAGGCTCTCGGGGTAGGCGACGTCCAGTCGGGCGGGGTAGGTGACGGGTTCGGCGAGTGGCGGGAATGCTGTCATGACGGGTCCTTCGTGTGCCGGCGCGGACCTCGGTGTCGGCGTCCGGAGCACACCTACAAAAACGCTAGCGCCGACGGCGGGTCGGCGTGGGAGACTCCCGTTCGTGGGCTCCAGGCGCTGCCCCTGAAGATGCGCACCTGCGGACCGCCCCCGCCCGTATTGGGGGCCGAGCGTCACGAAAAGCGCAACTTCCGACCGCCACCGCCCACCACGGACGCCGCTCGCGTGAAAATGCGCACCTCTCGACCGCGGGCCGCCCGTACCGGGCTCGAGCGTCACGACAAGCGCAACTTCACAGAGCCTGGGAGGTCGGCCCGGCCCTCCACCGTCCCGGCGTCCACCCTGTGACTGGGCGAATGCGACGTCCCGACCGCCGGTGCTACCCTCGAGACAGGTTTTCGATCCGGAGTCTGAAACCTCGTCCGAGCCAGGAGGGCCGCATGACCGCCACCATCACCACGCACAGCGCCGGGACCGACCTCTCCGACGACTGGCGCTCGTGGACGCCGGCCGAGCAGGCCCGCTGGGCGAGCGAGGTCCGGCGCCTCGCCGCCGAGAAGGACGCCGTGATCCTCGCGCACAACTACCAGCTGCCGATGATCCAGGACGTCGCCGACCACGTCGGCGACTCGCTCGCCCTGTCCCGGCTCGCCGCGGCGTCCGACAAGGGCACGATTGTGTTCTGCGGCGTCCACTTCATGGCCGAGACGGCGAAGATCCTCTCCCCCGGCAAGCGGGTGCTCATCCCGGACGCCGCCGCCGGCTGCTCGCTGGCCGACACCCTCACCGCCGACCAGCTGCGGGCCTGGAAGGCCGAGCACCCGGGCGCGGTGGTCGTGAGCTACGTCAACACCACCGCCGGGGTGAAGGCCGAGACCGACATCTGCTGCACGAGCTCCAACGCGGTCGAGGTGGTCCGGTCGATCGACCCCGACACCGAGGTGCTGTTCGGGCCCGACCAGTTCCTCGGCGCCCACGTGCGGCGCCAGACCGGCCGCACCAACATCCACGTGTGGCTCGGCGAGTGCCACGTGCACGCCGACATCTCCCCGTCCGACCTCATGGCCACCGTGCGGGCGAACCCCAGCGCCGAGTTGTTCGTGCACCCCGAGTGCGGCTGCACGACGAGCGCGCTGTGGATGGCGAGCCAGGGCGAGTTCCCCCAGGAGCGCACGCACATCCTCTCGACCGGCGGCATGCTGGACGCCGCCAGGGCAACCACCGGGTCGAAGGTGCTCGTCGCGACCGAGATCGGCATGCTGCACCAGCTGCGCAAGGCCCGTCCCGACGTCGAGTTCGCCCCGGTCAACCCCAGGGCAGCCTGCCCGTACATGCAGATGATCACCCCGCCGAAGCTGCTCCGCAGCCTGCGCGACGGCACCGACGAGGTGCACGTGGACGCCGGCACGGCCGCCCGGGCCCGGCGCGCGGTCGAGCGGATGATCGCCATCGGCACCCCGGGCGGTGGGGAATGAGCCTCCGCCACGGCGAACTGCCGGCCCCGGACGCCGCGTGGCGCCGGGAATGTGACGTCGTCATCGTGGGCACCGGCGCGGCCGGGCTGTCGGTGCTGCGCCCGGTGGCCCTCGCCGGGCTGCGGGTCGAGGTCGTCACCCGCGGCGCCCTCACCGACTCGGCCACCGACTGGGCCCAGGGCGGGCTCGCGGCCGTCTGGGACGCGTCCGACACCCTGAGCGCGCACGTCGACGACACGCTCGTCGCCGGCGCCGGCCTGTGCGACGCCGACGTCGTCGCCGAGGTCGTGGCCGCCGCGCCGGACGCGATCCGCGACCTCGCCGCGCTCGGCGCCCGCTTCGACCTGGCCGCCGACGGCGACCTCGACCTGCACCGCGAGGGCGGCCACAGCGCCCGCCGGATCGTCCACGCCGGCGGCGACGCCAGCGGCCACGAGGTGGAGCGGACCCTGTCCGCCGCCTCCCGGCTGCTGCTGCGCGACGGCGTCCGGGTGAGCGAGAACAGCCGGCTGGTCGACGTGCTCACCGACGACGCCGGCGGGGCGTGCGGCGTCCGGGTGCTCGGCGACGACGGGGTGGTCGGCGAGATCCTCGCCCCCGCGGTCGTGCTCGCCACCGGGGGTGCCGGCCAGGTCTGGTCGATGACGACCAACCCCGCGGTCGCCACGGGCGACGGCATCGCCGCGGCCCTGCGCGCAGGGGCGGAGGTGCGTGACATCGAGTTCACCCAGTTCCACCCGACCCTGCTGTGGGTCGCCCCCGACCAGCGGATTCCCGGCGACCGGGGCGTGCTGATCAGCGAGGCGGTGCGCGGCGAGGGAGCGGTGCTCCGGGACGCCGACGGGCGGCGGGTGATGCGCGGCGTCCACCCTCAGGAGGATCTCGCGCCGCGCGACGTGGTGTCCGCGGCCATGCACGCGCACATCACCCGGTTCGGGCTCGACCACCTGCTGCTCGACGCGACCGGCTTCGGGGCCGAGGTGTGGGAGCACCACTTCCCCTCGATCCTGCGGCTGTGCCGCGAGCGGGGGGTCGACCCGGTGACCGAGCCGATCCCCGTGCGGCCCGGGGCGCACTACCTGTGCGGCGGCGTCGCCGCCGACCTCGACGGGCGCACGAGCGTCCCCGGGCTGTACGTCGTCGGCGAGAGCGCCGCCACCGGACTGCACGGGGCGAACCGGCTCGCGTCGAACTCTCTCATCGAGGCCGTCATCGCCGGCGACCGGTGCGGACGCCTGCTCGCGTCGCAGCGCCGGCCGGGGCGTGCGGGTCGGCCGGCCGCCCGGCGCTGGGCGCCGCTCGTGGCCGCGGGCGAGCTGGACGTCGTCCGGGACACCATGGACGCGTTCGCCGGGGTGAGCCGGGACGCGGAGGGACTCGCGCGGGCGGCGTCCGCGTTGGAGCGGGCGACCACCACCGGCGTGCTGAGCGCCGGGAGCCTGGACGCGACGAGCGTGCACACGGTGGCGACGGCGGTGGTGCTCGCGGCGTCGGCCCGCACCGAGTCCCGTGGCTGCCACCGCCGCAGCGACCACCCCGAGCCCCAGTCGGCCTGGCTGACCAGGCTCACGCTGCGAACGAGCGCCCGCGGCGTCCACCTCGACCACCTGCCCCTCGACACCGTCGCCCTGGGCGACCCGACCGATCGGATCAGCGCATGACCAGCACCCTCTTCAGCGACGTCGACGACCGGCTGACGTCGGCCGGCCTCGACCCCCAGCAGGTGCGGGCGCTCGCGCGGGCGACGCTCGCCGAGGACCTCCAGTGGGGTCCGGACGTCACCAGCGAGGCGACCCTGCCGGACGCCGCCGCGACGGCCGAGATCGTCTCCCGGGCCACCGGCTGCCTCGCCGGCGGCCCGGTGGCGGCGGCGGTCTTCGAGGAGCTGGCCGCCCAGCGCGGCGAAACCATCGAGGTGGAGATCGTCCTCGCCGACGGCGAGCGGGTGCGGCCGGGCGACGTCGTGCTGCGGGTGACCGGGCGGCTGCGCACGCTGCTCACCGCCGAGCGGTCGGCGCTCAACCTCGCCTGCCAGCTGTCCGGCGTCGCCACCCAGACCCGCGCGTGGGCGGACGCCCTCGAGGGCAGCGGGGCGCGGGTGCGCGACTCCCGCAAGACCGTCCCGGGGCTGCGGGTGCTGCAGAAGTACGCGGTGCGCTGCGGCGGCGGCGTCAACCACCGGATGGGACTCGGTGACGCCGCGCTCATCAAGGACAACCACGTGGCGGCCGCCGGGTCGGTCGGTGCCGCGTTCCGTGCCGTGCGCGAGCGGCGTCCGGACATCGCCGTCGAGGTCGAGTGCGACACGCTCGACCAGGTGCGCGAGGCCGTGGGCGCCGGGGCGAGCCTCATCCTGCTCGACAACATGACCCCCGACGTCATGCGCGAGGCGGTCGCGGTCTGTGCGCCGCGCGGCGTCCGCACCGAGGCGTCCGGGGGCCTCACCCTGGCCACCGTCGACGAGGTCGCCGCGACCGGCGTCGACTACATCTCGGTCGGCGGGCTCACCCACTCCGCGCCCGCGCTCGACCTGGGGATGGACCTGCGCTGACAATGTCCGCGTGAGCCTCGACGAGCTGGTGGACGCCGCCTGCGCCCTGGCGCCGGGTTCGGGGAGGGCGATCCTCGGCGTCGCCGGCGTCCCGGGCGCCGGGAAGAGCACGCTGGCGGAGCTACTCGTCGACGCGATCGGGCGCGAGCGCGGCGTCGGGTGGGTGGCCCACGTGCCGATGGACGGCTTCCACCTGGCCGACGTGCAACTCGAGCGTCTCGGCGTCCGGCAGCGCAAGGGTGCGCCCGAGACGTTCGACCCGGCGGGTTACGCGGCCCTGCTGCGGCGGCTGCGCACCGAGACCGACCGGCCCGTGTACGCGCCGGGCTTCGAGCGGACGCTGGAGCAGCCGATCGCCGGGGCGATGGTCGTCGAGCCGGCTGCGCGGCTGGTGGTCACGGAGGGCAACTACCTGCTGCTGGACCGGCCGGAGTGGCGGGCGGTGCGCGACCAGATCGACGAGGTCTGGTACGTCGATGGCGGCGACGACGTCCGGATGGAACGGCTGGTCGCCCGGCACGTCGCGTTCGGCAAGACTCCCGAGGAGGCCGCCGCCTGGGTGGAGCGCGTCGACGTCGCCAACGGGCGGCTGATCGAGGCGAGCCGGGACCGCGCGGACCTCCACGTGGACGTCAGCGCCTGGAGCCCCCCGACATGAGCACCCGGTG
>DATAKK010000034.1:0-8312 GCA_036261615.1 Propionibacteriaceae bacterium
CTGACTGCGAGGTGCGTCGCGGCCGGTCGGGGGTCAGTCGCGGCGCACCATCCACGCCGCGGGGTCGGTGAGCACCCGCTGGCGGACGGCGAGGGCGGCCCCGCGGGCGGCGGGAGCCGGATCGAGGCTCACGGTCGACACCTCCGGCGGGCTGAACGGGGCCGAGAGCACCCGCTCGTTGAGTTCCCTGGTGAGGGTCGGACGCAGCCACTCGGCCACGAGCGCGAGGTGACCGCCCAGCACCACCCGGGGCAGGTCGAGCAGGTTGAGCGCGGCCGAGACGGCGACCGCGAGCGCGTGCCCGGCGGACTCCACGGCGGCGAGAGCCCGAGGGTCGCCGGCGCGCAGTGCCTCCACCAGCGCCTCGAGGGAGTCGACCCCCGCCGCCTCGACCATCGCCCGGCGTCCCGCGTACACCTCGAGGCAGCCGTGCGACCCGCAGCCGCAGCGTGGCCCGCCGTCGTTGACGCACACGTGGCCGAGCTCTCCGGCCCAGCCGTGGCGGCCGGTCATCACGCCGCCGTTGACGACGGCGGCCGAGCCGATGCCGACCTCGCCCGACACGTAGAGCAGGTCGTCGTGCCGGCTCCCCTGCAGCACGGTGAGGGCGGCGCAGTCGGCCTCGTTGGCGGCCCACAGGTGTTCGCCCGGGTCCCAGCCGGACGCGGCGAGCGCCTCCCGGAGCGGCCCGAGGGGGCTGACGTCGCGCCAGCCGAGGTTCGGTGCCCGGAGCAGGGTGGCGCCGTCGACCAGCCCGGGCAGGGCCAGCTGGACGCCGGCGAGCCGCAGGTGGGGGTGCCCCGTGCGTGCCTCCCCGAGGCAGCCGATGCCGACGGCGGCGGCCTGGGCGAGCACCTCGGCGGGATCGGAGCCGACGAAGTCGCCCTCGACGATGCGGTCGGCGAGCAACTGGCCGCGGAGGTCGACGACGCTCGCGGCGACGTGCCAGACGTTGACCTCCAGCCCCAGCCCCACGAGGGTGCCGGACGCCGGCGCCAGCGGCACCGCGGGGCGTCCGCGCTGCCCCCCGGTCACGGGCTCGCCCTCGTCGACCAGCCCGCCCGCCACCAGTTCGTCGACCAGTCGCGACACGGTGGAGCGGGTGAGCCCGGTGAGGGCGGCCACGTCGGCGCGCGAGGTGGGGGTGTCCCAGGAGGCCACCTGGGTGAGGACCAGCGCGAGATTCCGCTCCCGGAGGCTCGCCTGGGTGGCCGCACCGGAGGCGCTCCGGGCGGCGGCCGACTGCGCCGCCGCTGCGGACAGGATCGCGGGTCTGGGCACCGACATGCGTTCACTCTAGGGGGGTAACCGGGCCCCGCCACGCATTGACCACGCGCGTCCGCTACGATAAGTTCGCTCGTATAACAAATCTCATCGAGGAGTAGCCATGGTTCGCACACCTTCCCCCGAAGACAAGTTCTCCTTCGGCCTGTGGACCGTCGGGTGGACCGGCACCGACCCCTTCGGCGTCGACACCCGCCCCGTCCTGGACCCGTGGGAGTACGCCGAGAAGCTGGCCGAGCTGGGGGCTTGGGGCATCACGTTCCATGACAACGACGTCTTCCCCTTCGACGCCGACGACGCGACCCGCAGCGACCGGATCGCCAAGCTCAAGGACGCCGCCGACAAGGCCGGCCTCGTCATCGAAATGGTGACCACCAACACCTTCACCCACCCGATCTTCAAGGACGGCGGCCTCACCTCCAACGACCGCCAGGTGCGCCGCTTCGGCCTGCGCAAGGTGCTCCGCAACGTCGACCTCGCCGCCGAGCTGGGCGCGACCACGTTCGTCATGTGGGGTGGCCGCGAGGGCGCCGAGTACGACAGCAGCAAGGACCTCTACGCCGCGCACGAGCGCTACAAGGAGGGCCTCGACACCGTCGCCGGCTACATCAAGCAGAAGGGCTACGACCTCAAGATCGGCCTCGAGCCCAAGCCGAACGAGCCCCGGGGCGACATCTTCCTGCCGACCGTCGGGCACGCCCTGGCCCTCATCGCCGAACTGGAGCACGGCGACATCGTCGGCCTCAACCCCGAGGTCGGCCACGAGCAGATGGCCAACCTCAACTACACCCACGCCCTGGCGATGGGACTGTTCGCGGGCAAGCTGTTCCACATCGACCTCAACGGCCAGCGGGGCCTCAAGTACGACCAGGACCTCGCGTTCGGCCACGGCGATCTCATGAGCGCCTTCTTCACCGTCGATCTGCTGGTCAACGGCTTCCCGGCCTCGCCCGACGCCCCCCGGTACACCGGTCCGATCCACTTCGACTACAAGCCGAGCCGCACCGAGGGCATGCAGGGCGTGTGGGACTCCGCCGCCGCGAACATGGCGAGCTACATCATGCTGGCCGACAAGGCGCGCGAGTTCCGCAAGGACCCCGCGGTCATCCAGCTCATGAAGGAGGCCTCGATCTACGAGCTCGCCGAGCCCACCCTCGCCCCGGGGGAGTCGGTCGACGACTTCCTGGCCAAGAACGAAGAGGTGGACGCCGACGCGCTCGGCGCCCGTGAGTACCGGTTCGTCCAGCTGCAGCAGCTGGCGCTCGAGCACCTCATCGGCTGAAGGGACGCGCTGACATGACGCTGGTGGCGGGGGTCGACTCGTCGACCCAATCGTGCAAGGTGCTGGTCGTCGACGCCCAGAGCGGGCGGATCGTCCGCTCGGGCGTGGCCAGGCACCCCGACGGCACGGAGATCGACCCCCGTCACTGGCTCACGGCGCTGGGGGAGGCGGTCCGGGCGGCGGGCGGTCTCGCCGACGTCGCGGCCGTGTCCGTCGGCGGACAGCAGCACGGCATGGTCTGCCTCGACGCCGACGGCGCCGTGATCCGGCCGGCGCTGCTGTGGAACGACACCCGGTCGGCGCAGGCGGCGGCCGACCTCGTCGCCGAGCTCGGCGACGGCGACGTCACCGCCGGGGCGAAGGCCTGGGCCGAGGCCACCGGAAGCGTCCCGGTCGCCTCCTACACCGTCACGAAACTGCGCTGGCTCGCCGACCACGAGCCCGACAACGCCGCCCGGATCGCCGCCGTGTGCCTTCCCCATGACTGGCTCACCTGGCAACTGAGCGGGTCGGCGTCCCTCGACACGCTGGTCACCGACCGATCGGACGCCTCGGGAACCGGGTACTTCGACTCCGTGACCAACAGCTACCGGCGCGACCTGCTCGCCCGGGCGCTGCACCGCGACTCGGTCGACGACATCGTCCTTCCCCGGGTGCTCGGCCCGCACGAGGTCGCCGGTCACGGCGACGGAACCCTCGTCCCCGAGTCGGCCGTGCTCGGCCCCGGCTGCGGCGACAACGCCGGAGCCGCCCTCGGCCTGGGTCTGGCGGCCGGCCAGACCTCGGTCTCCCTCGGGACGTCGGGCGTGGTCGCGGCGGTGTCCGACACCCCCACCGCCGACGCCACCGGCCTCGTCTCCGGCTTCGCCGACGCCACCGGGCGGTGGCTGCCGCTCGCCTGCACGCTCAACGGCTCCCGCGTCCTCGACGCCACGGCGCGGTTCCTGGGAGTCGACCACGACGAGCTGTCCCGGCTGGCCCTGGCCGGGGAGCCCGGCGCCGGCGGACTGACGCTGGTCCCGTGGTTCGAGGGGGAGCGGACTCCGAACCTGCCCGGGGCGACGGCCTCGGTCCACGGCATCACCCTCACCAACCTCACCCGGGAGAACTACGCGCGCGCCGCCGTCGAGGGACTCGTCTGCCTCATGGCCGGTGGTCTCGACGCGGTCAAGGCCCTGGGCGTCGACGTCGACGCGGTCAAGCTCATCGGGGGCGCCTCCAAGTCCACCGCCGTCCAGCGGCTCGCCCCCTCACTGCTGGGGGTGCCGGTCGAGGTCCCTGAGGCCGGGGAGTACGTCGCGATGGGTGCCGCCCGTCAAGCGGCGTGGGTGCTCACGGGCGACCTGCCCGACTGGCCCGTCGCCGCCGAGGCCACGCCGGCCGCGTCCGCGGTGGAGGCCGGCGTGCTCGAGCGGTACGAGCAGCTGAGCGACATCGTCGCCGGCCAGTACCGCTGAGACACCAGGACGGCACGACCCGCGGGACGGCTGCGTCAGGCCCGGGCGACGAGCGTGAGCAGCGTCGCCTCGGGGCGACAGGCCACCCGGTAGGGGGCGTACGGCGAGGTGCCGATGCCCGCCGACACGTGCAGCCAGGCGCTTCTCCCGGCCGCCGTGTGCCGGCTGAGCCCCTTGACCCGATCGGTGTCGAGGTCGCAGTTGGTGACCAGCGCCCCGACCCCCGGGACGCACACCTGACCCCCGTGCGTGTGACCCGCGAAGATCAGCTGCGCACCGTCGAGGGTCATCGCGTCGAGCAGCCGCAGGTAGGGGGCGTGGGTGACGGCGATCGCGAGGTCGACGTCGGTGTCGGCCGG
Source organism: Propionibacteriaceae bacterium (assembly GCA_036261615.1). GTDB lineage: Bacteria > Actinomycetota > Actinomycetes > Propionibacteriales > Propionibacteriaceae > JAJYQH01. The sequence goes on from DATAKK010000034.1 coordinate 4,383, forward strand.
GCCGGCCACCGCCGGGTAGTCGTCGCGGTTGAGGTGCGCATCGTCGGTTCCCCTCGCCTCGATCACCCGGCCGTCGACCTCGAGGCGGACGCGGCGATGGTTGAGGTCGACCCACCCGTGGCTCGTGAGCATCGCGCGGAGCTCTCCGACGGGCAGGGACGCCGGGGGCGCCTGGCGGTTCCCGCTCGGACCCATGAGGTAGCGCAGCGGGTTGCGGAAGCGCGGGAGGCTGTAGTCGTTGGAGCCGAACACGAACACCCCCGGCACCCGCAGCAGGTCGTCCCAGGCGCCGGCCAGCAGACCGATCGACTCCGGCGAGGAGATGTTGTCACCCGTGTTGACGACAAGGTGCGGTTCGAGATCGGCGAGCGCGGCGACGAACGCCAGCTTGCGACGCTGGTAGGGCATGAGATGGATGTCGGAGACGTGCAGCACGCGCAGCGGCGCCTGCCCGGACGGCAGCACGGGAACCTCGACGCGGCGCACCGTGAAGGCCTGCGCCTCGGCCATGCCGTAGGCGAGGGCCCCCGCCCCGGCCGCCAGGATCCCACCGGCGGCCGCGGCGAGTCCGCCCGCCGCCATCAGCCGTTCTTCTTGGGTTTGTGCGGGTTCGTGGAGGTCGTGCTCGACGTGGGAGGCGGCGTGGAGGCGGTGCTGCTGCTCGACGTCGGTGCCGGCGGCGGGGCGGCCGGCGCGCTACCGCTGGACACGAGCAACTGGATCTGCGATCCCACCGGCACCTGGCTCCCGGCCGCCGGGTAGGTGCCGATGAAGGCGCCGGCCGGGTAGGTGCTCGAGTAGACGCTGGTCGTCGTCGTCCCGAAGCCGGCGTCCTGGAGCTTCGACTTCGCGGCCGCCAGGCTCAGCCCGGAGACATCGGGCACCGTGGCCTTCTTGCCGTCGAGGATCGACTTGCTGGGGGAGTGGAACGGAGTGTCGGGCTTGCCCTGCAGCGCCGCCGCCATGACCCCGCGCCATACCTTGCCGGCGTCCGAGCCACCGTGCCCCTGCAGGTAGCAGCCGCTGCTGCCGCAGTCGCTGCCGTGGGTGATGACCCCGGTGATGTCCTTGCTCGCGCGGTGCCTGAAGTACGAGGAGTTGGTGTCGGCCGCGATGAGGGCCGCCCCGGCGACCTCGGGCGTGTAGCCCATGAAGGCGACCGACTGGGCGGAGTCGGTGGTTCCGGTCTTGCCCGCCTGGTTCTTGAAGCCGGCGATCCGGGTGATGTACCCGGTGCCCCCGGGCTGCATGACCTGCTGCAGCAGGTAGTTGACCCCGTCGGCCACGTCGGCGCTCATCACCCGCTTGCAGTTGGCGGCGGGGACCGCGAGCGACTTGTTGCTCTTGGTGACCGCGGACACCACGATGATCGGGTCGCAGTGCACGCCCCGGTTGGCGAAGGTGGCGTAGGCGCTCGCCATGCTCAGGGGCGTGGTCTCCAGCGCGCCCAGGGTGAACGACGCGAACTGCTGCGAGGGGGACTCGAGGTTGAGGCCGAGCGCGGACTTGACCCCCGCCGCCTCCGCCATCTTGATCGTGTTGCAGAGACCGGCGTGCAGTTCGAGCTGGATGAAGTAGGTGTTGATCGACAACTTGATCGCGTTGATCATGTTGAACGTGCCGACGCCCGTCGAGTTCCTGGGCTTCCAGCTGGGATCGACCACCGGGCCGTGACACCCCTGGAACGGGACGCCGCTGAAGTCCATCGGAGACGGCGAGTAGTACTGCGTGTTCACGCCGAGGCCCTTGTCGAGCGCGGCCGCGGCGGTGAACGCCTTGAAGGTCGACCCGAACTGGAATCCGGTCGAGCCACCCTTGCTCTGGTCGACCGCGTAGTTGATCCAGGTCTGGCCGGTGCCGGAGCCCATGCTCGGACGGTTCTGCACCATCGAGGTGATGAGGCCAGTGCTGGGTTGGACGGTGACGCCGACGCCGATCACGGGGTCGGTCGGGGCGATGAACCCGCTCATCGACTGCTGCGCCTGGCGTTGCACGTTCGGGTCGATGGCGGTGCGGATGGTGAGCCCGTCGCGGTTGAGCGCGTTGATCCGGTCGGCCTGGGTCTTGCCCAGCGAGGTCATCGTCTGGATGATCGTCGTGTAGGCGTACTGGCACAGGAACGGGAAGGGCGAGCTGAAGCACCCGCTGCGCACCTGCTGCACCTTCTTCGGATCGAACTTCGTGGCCTTGGCGGCGGTGTTGTCCTTCTCGGAGATCAGTCCCAGCTGGGCCATCCGGTTGAGCACGATGTTGCGGCGCTCCATCGCGGCCCCGGGGTGGGTGACCGGATCGTAGGCGTCAGGGTTCTGCACGATCCCGGCGAGCATGGCCGCCTCCGGCAGAGTGAGCTTGCCGGCGGTGGTGTTGAAGTAGTGCTTGGCGGCCGCCTCGACCCCGTAGGCGCCGTCGCCGTAGTAGGCGATGTTGAGGTAGCGCTCGAGGATCTGGTTCTTGGTGAGCTTCTGCTCCACGCCGATCGCGTAGCGGAGCTCGGTGATCTTGCGGCTCAGGGTCTCGGCCTGGGCGGCCTGGACGCCCTGCTGGTTGCCGTCCGCCACGGCCTTCTCGATGAGCACCTGCTTGACGTACTGCTGCGTGAGGGTCGACGCGCCCTGGGTGGCGCCGCCGGCCGTGTTGCGGATCGCGGCGCGCAGGATGCCCTGGAGGTAGACGGCTCCGTGCTGGTAGAACTCGTGGTCCTCGATCGCCACCTGCGCGGTGCGCATGATCGGGGCGATGTTGTTGAGCGAGGTGTAGACGCGGTTCTGGTCGTAGAACTCGGCGAGCACCGACCCGTCGGACATGAGGATGCGGGAGCGTTCCATCTGCGGGGTGATGGTCAGCTCGGTCGGCATCGTCGTGAAGGCGTCCGCCCCGGCCTTCGCCGCGGAACTCAGCATGATCGCGCCGGGGAGGAAGAGTCCGGCGACGAGGAGGCCGCACGCCACGCTGACGATTCCGAACACAGACAGCGCGTAGAGCTTGCCGCCGCTCCTGGGTGAACTCATGGGCTCTAGGGTACGTGACGCCCCTGGGAAGGCCCGCAGCGCGGCGCGGGCGTCGGCGGCGTCCGGAGTGCGGCGACGAGGGTATCCGCTGGTCAGGAGGAAATGACCGGTCACAGACGGCTCGGCTGGAGCGCAGGGGGCGGCCGAGTGAGTCCGCGGACCCATTGCGCGGGGTGTGGGGGTGCTGTACATTCCTGGAAAACCCCTAATCAGAGCGGGCTGAGGTGAGACCCGGCACCCAGTGAGAGCTGTAGGGGCACAGATGGTGATCAGTGGTGCACCCGCAGAAATCGCGGCGGGTGGCACCCGTAGAATGTGACCGGAGGCGGGCGATGAACGTCGTTCAGACCGATGATTGGACGCTCGACGCGCGGTGCCGGGGCATGGCCGACGCGTTGTTCCCTGAGGGCAAGGACCAGAAGCGGGCGCGGATCGTGTGCATGGGGTGCCCCGTGCGCGCCGTGTGCCTCGCCGAGGCGCTCGACAATCGGATCGAGTGGGGCGTGTGGGGCGGCCTGACCGAACGTGAACGCCGCCAGCTGCTGCGGCAGCGCCCCGACGTCACCTCCTGGCTCGCGGTGCTCACCGCCGCCACCGACGCGAACTCGCCCGTGCATGAGGGCCTGCCGAGCGGCGTGTCCGAGGTGATGCGCGGACTGCCCGCCGGCCACCCGCACCTGGGTGGCGGGGTGCCCGGCACGCACCACGTGGGACGCCCCGAGCGCGGCGCCCGGTCGGTCGAGTCGCGTCAGCACCCGGTGGCCACCGGCCGCTGAGGCCGCACCGGTTCGGGCTTCGGCGGATGCCGGTGACCCGAATAGGGTGACCCCATGACCAAGTGGGAGTACTTCACCGCACCGATCCTGAGCCACGTGGCCCAGCAGATCCTCAACAACTACGGCGCCGAGGGCTGGGAGCTCGT
>DATAKK010000051.1:0-10091 GCA_036261615.1 Propionibacteriaceae bacterium
CGTCCGCCGGCAGCGACCCCCGGCCAGGCCGCGCCCCGGCCGGCCGCGCCCCGGCCGGCACCGGCACCGGCACCCGCGCGGCGTCCGGGAGCCAGCGGTGGACTTCCCACCCAGGGCGGCGCCCCGCGCCGTCCCGGCACCCCGCGCCCGGGCAACAACCCGTTCGCCCCGGCCCAGGGCATGGGTACCGCCCGCCGGCGTCCCGACGACACCGACGCGCCCGCGGCGCGTGACGGTCAGCGGCGTCCGGCCCCCGGCGGCATGCCCCGCCCGGGTGGCCTGTCCGGCGTCCCGCGCCCCAACCCGGCCATGATGCCCAAGCAGCAGTCGAGCCAGATCGGAGCGCCCGCCCGCAGCGGTCGTCCCGGCGGCGGCCCCGGCCGCGGTCGTCCCGGTGCCGGAGGTCCCCGCGCGGGCGGCGGTCCCGGTGCCGGTGGCGTCGGAGCTCCCGTCGGTGGCGGCCGCGGCGGCCGTGGTGGCCGTGGCGGCTCGGGCACCCAGGGCGCCTTCGGGCGTCCGGGTGGTGCCGGACGCCGTGGGCGCAAGTCGAAGAAGCAGCGTCGTCAAGAGTTCGACCAGATGCAGGCGCCGATGATCGGTGGCGTCCGCGTCCGCAAGGGCGACGGCGAGACCGTGCGGCTGCGCCGCGGGTCCTCGCTCACCGACCTCGCCGAGAAGATCGGCGTCGAGCCGGCGTCGCTCGTGCAAGTGCTGTTCAACCTCGGCGAGATGGTGACGGCCACCCAGTCGGTGACCGACGAGACCCTCGAGGTGCTCGGCGCCGAGCTGAACTACAACATCCAGGTCGTCTCGCCCGAGGACGAGGACCGTGAGCTGCTCGAGAGCTTCGACGTCGACTTCGGCGAAGACCTCGGCGGCGAGGAGGACCTCGCGCCGCGTCCGCCGGTGGTCACCGTCATGGGTCACGTCGACCACGGCAAGACCAAGCTGCTCGACGCGCTGCGCCACAGCAACGTGGTGGCGGGCGAGGCCGGCGGCATCACCCAGGCGATCGGCGCCTACCAGGTCGAGACCGAGGTCGACGACCAGCCCCGCGCCATCACCTTCATCGACACCCCCGGTCACGAGGCGTTCACCGCCATGCGTGCCCGCGGCGCCAAGTCGACCGACATCGCGGTGCTCGTGGTGGCGGCCGACGACGGTGTGATGCCGCAGACGATCGAGGCGCTCAACCACGCCAAGGCGGCCGAAGTGCCCGTCGTGGTGGCCGTCAACAAGGTCGACAAGCCGGCGGCGGACCCGACCAAGGTGCGCGGCCAGCTCATGGAGTTCGGCCTCGTCCCCGAGGAGTACGGCGGCGACACGATGTTCGTCGACGTGTCGGCGATCACCCACGTCGGTCTCGACAACCTGCTCGAGGCCATCGTCCTCACCGCGGACGCCGCGCTCGACCTGCGCGCCAACCCCGACATGCCCGCCCAGGGCGTGGCGATCGAGGCGCACCTCGACAAGGGACGCGGACCGGTGGCCACGGTGCTCATCCACCGCGGCACCCTGCACGTCGGCGACTCGATCGTCGCCGGGTCGGCCCACGGCCGCGTCCGGGCGCTGATCAACGACCTCGGCGAGAACGTCGACGAGGCTCCGCCGTCGATGCCCGTGCAGGTGCTCGGCCTCACCTCCGTGCCCGGCGCCGGCGACAACTTCCTCGTCGTCGACGACGACCGCACGGCGCGTCAGATCGCCGACAAGCGGGCGGCGCGCATGCGGGCGGCGCAGCAGGCGAAGAGCTCGCGTCGCAAGACCCTCGACGAGCTGTTCGAGCAGATGACCCGGGGCGAGACCTCCGAGCTGCTGCTCATCCTCAAGGGTGACGGCGCCGGCTCGGTCGAGGCCCTCGAGGACGCCCTGTCCAAGATCGACGTCGGCGACGAGGTGTCGCTGCGGGTCATCGACCGCGGTGTCGGTGCCATCACCGAGACCAACGTCTCGCTCGCCGCGGCGTCCAAGGCGGTCATCATCGGGTTCAACGTGCGGCCGACGCCGCACGCCGCCCAGATGGCCGACCGCGAGAACGTCGACATCCGCTACTACTCGGTCATCTACGACGCGATCGACGAGATCGAGGCGGCGCTCAAGGGCATGCTCAAGCCCATCTACGAGGAGCGGGCCATGGGCACCGCGGAGATCCGGGAGATCTTCCGCTCGTCCAAGATCGGCAACATCGCGGGCTGCATGGTGCTCCACGGCACGATCCGGCGCAACGCGTCGGCCCGGCTGGTGCGCGACGGCGTGGTGGTCACCCAGACCACGATCTCGTCGCTGCGACGCGAGAAGGACGACGCCACCGAGGTTCGCGAGGGCTTCGAGTGCGGTATGACGATCGGGAACTACCAGGACATCAAGATCGGTGACCTGATCGAGACCTTCGAGATGGTGGAGAAGCCCCGCAGCTGATCCGCCCGCCGCGGTCGGCGTCCGCCGGCCCCCGGCCTCGCCGGTGTCCGCCGGCCACGGCCTCGCCGGCAGCTGTCGGCGTCCGATCTGCCCGGTGCCCGGGAGCCCAGCGCTCCCGGGCACCGTCGCGTTCCGGCGGCGTACGATCCGTCCCCTTCGGCGTACGAGGTGTCGGTCTTGAGCCCACATCTCGTACGCCGTCAGTCACCTCGTACGCCGACCGAGGCTGTGGACAATGCGAGATGGTCCTTGCGGCGATGTGGACGGCGTCCGCTAGCGGCGGTGACATCCGCACGATCGTGACGTGACCATCTATCAGCGTTCTGACCTCGGGCTTTCGGCGTCCGCAATCCACACCCAACTCCGCCACGGCGAGCTCGTACGGGTGCGTCTGGGAGGTTACGCCGACGCCAGATCCATCGTGGCGCGTGAGCGTCACCTGCAGTTGATCGGCCTGACTGTGCCGTGGCTGGCCCCTGGCACCACGATCAGCCATGTCTCCGCCGGCGTTCTGCACGGGCTGCCCGTTCCTGACGAGTTCCTCGGGAGGGTCACTGCCACCCGGCAGCGAGCCGGAATGGGCGGGGGTAATCGTTCGCCCTCACTGCACACCTTCGCGCTGCCCCTGCAAGCGGCGGACTGCACCGTCCTCGACGGGGTCCCCGTCACGTCCAAGAGTCGTACGGCGGCGGATCTCGCCCGGCTCCTTCGCCCTCGTGACGCCGTAGTGATGCTCGACGCGGCACTGCATGATCCAGCCGGTGGGGAGGGCCGGGGTCTCCGGGACGAGATATCCCGGCACCTCGATGAGGCACGGACGCGTCGCGGAGCGGCCGCCGCGATGCGCTCACTGGCCAGCGCGGATGGTCGAGCTGAGAGCCCACTCGAGAGTCTCAGTCGGCTGACGATGAGGGAGTACGGGCTTCCCGAGGCGGAGCTCCAGTTGGAGATCCGCGACGCTTCCGGTCGACTGATCGGTCGGGGTGACTTCGGTTGGCGCGACGCGAGAGTAATCGGCGAGTGCGACGGACGGATCAAGTACCGGGACCTTGCGCGTCCGGGTGAGGATCCGTTGGACGTGTTGATGCGTGAGAAGCGGCGCGAGAACGAGATCCAGGCGCTGGGATGGACGGTGGTGCGGTGGACCTGGGACGACCTCGCCCAGCCACGAGCGCTCTGCCATCGCCTGGGTAGCGCCCTGGGTCTCCTCTGAGTCAGGCCCTGTCCGCGTCGCTCTTGTGCTCGTGGGTTGGCCGGGCGGCGTACAAGATGACTGACGGCGTACGAGATGTGGGCCCCGAGCGATCAGGTCGTACGCCGGAGGCGACGAGTCGTACGCCGGAGTGAGCGACCAGAACGTGCGCCCGGGGCGACGAACCCTACGCCCGCGCAGGGGAAGCCGGGCCGCGGGAAGGCGGCAGGGGACGCCGGCAGGGGACGCCGGCAGGGGACGCCGGCAGGGGAAGGCGGCAGGGGACGCCGGCAGGGGGCGGTAGGCTCGTGGAGATTGGCACCCGAGCCCCGGAGGGAAGAACCATGGCGAATCCGCGCGTGGCCAAGCTGGCCGACCAGATCCATGTCATCGTCGCTGAGATGCTCGAGCGCCGCGTCAAGGACCCCCGGCTCGGGTTCCTCACGATCACCGACGTGCGTCTCACCGGCGACTCCCGGGACGCCACCGTCTTCTACACGGTCCTCGGCGGCCAGACGGACCTTGCGGCCACCGCGGCCGCGCTCGAGTCGGCGAAGGGCCTGATCCGCTCGACCGTCGGGAAGCGCCTCGGCCTGCGCTTCGCGCCCACGCTCACCTTCGTCCTCGACGCCACCGAGGAGCAGGCCCGCACGATCGAGGAGGCCCTCGCCCGGGCGGCGTCCAGCGACCAGGAGGTGGCCGCTCGCGCAGCCGGCGCCCAGTACGCCGGCGAGCCCGACCCGTACCGGCGTCCGCACGAGGACGACGACGACCTGGACGAGGACGCCGAGGACGCCGAAAGCGCCGACGAGCTCGGCAGGTGAGCACCCCGACGCCGCCGCTGACCACCACCGCCTCGGGAGTGCTGGTCGTCGACAAGCCCGCGGGGTGGACCTCGCACCAGGTCGTGGGCCGCGTGCGCCGGCTGCTGGGCACCCGCAAGGTCGGTCACGCCGGCACCCTCGACCCCATGGCCACCGGCGTCCTCATCGTCGGGGTCAACCGGGCCACCCGGCTGCTCGGCCACCTGGCCCTCCACGACAAGAGCTACCTCGCGACGATCCGGCTGGGGGAGGCGACGACCACCGACGACGCCGAGGGTGAGAGCCTGGGCCGGACCCCCGCCGGTCACCTGGACGCCGCAACGCTCGCCGGCGCCCTGGGGCCGTTCCGCGGTGACATTCTCCAGGTGCCCAGCTCGGTGTCGGCGATCAAGGTCGACGGCCGCCGGGCGTACGCCCGGGTGCGGGCCGGCGAGCAGGTGGACCTCAAGGCCCGGCCGGTGCATGTGTCCCGCTTCGACCTCCTCGCACTGCGGCCGGTGCCCGGGGCCGACCTGGTGGACGCCGACGTGGTGGTCGACTGCTCCTCGGGCACCTACGTGCGCGCCCTGGCACGCGACCTCGGCGCCGCCCTCGGCGTCGGCGGCCACCTCACCGCGCTCCGCCGCACCCGGATCGGCCGCTACGACCTGACCGGCGCGATCGACGTCACACGAGACGACCCGCCACCCCTCATGCCGATGGCGGACGCCGCCGCGCTCAGCTTCCCGGTGGTCGGGCTCGACGAGGCCGAGGCGATCGCCGTCGGCTACGGGCGCCCGCTGACCCGCGAGGTTCCCGCCGATCCCACCGCCCTCGTCGGACCCACCGGCGACCTGCTGGCCCTCTACCGGCCCGGCGACGCGGGCGGCTCGCGCCCGGTCGCCGTGCTCGTCTGAGTCGGCGGACGCCGCTCAGCCCCAGCCCGCGAGCCGCACCAGCGCGGCCGAGACCGCGCCCACGAGCACGACCACGACGAACGGGGCCCGCAGCTTCAGCGCGACGACCCCGGCGACCAGGGCGACGACGCGGGCGTCCAGGCGCAGCCTTGGCCCGCTCGCGAGGGTGTTCATGAGCACGAGGGACGACAGCAGCCCGATCGTCACCGCGTTGCTCACCCGGGCGACCCGCGGACTCTCCAGCCACCGGGCGGGCAACAGGTAGCCGAGGAGCTTGGTGGCGACGGCGACCAGGCCGGCCACGACGACCCACCCCCACGTGCTCATGCCGCCCCCCGGTCCCGGGTGGTCCACAGGGTCAGCCCGGCCGTCACGACGGCGGCGACCAGCAGCGGGACCCCGGCAGGCAGGGTCGGCACCCCGATCGCGGTGACCAGCGCCGCCACGACCGCGACCGCGACGGCGTCCCGGTTGCGCAGCCGTGGCCAGAGCAGGGCCAGGAAGGCGGTCACGGCGGCCCCGTCCAGCCCCCACCGGCGCGGGTCGCCGAGGGCGTTGCCGAGCAGCGCCCCGACCAGGGTGAACAGGTTCCACAGGAGGAACACGCCGACGCCGGCCGTGAGGAACCCGCGGCGCTGCTCCTCGGGGCTCGACTGCGCCAGCGTCGTCGCCACCGACTCGTCGATGGTGATCTGGGCGTAGCCGAGCCGGCGCCAGCCACGGGGGCGCAGCAGGCCCGACATGTGTGCGCCGTAGAGCGCGTTGCGCACGCCGAGCAGGGACGCCGACAGCAGCGCGGCCGGGCCGCCGGCGGCGATCGACCCGATGAAGGCGAACTGACTGCCGCCGGTGAACATGAGCAGCGAGAGGCAGCAGGTCTGGGCGACGGTGAGGCCCGAGGTGACGCTCAGCGCGCCGAAGGAGATCCCGTAGATGCCCACGGCCACCGCGATCGAGGCTCCCATGCGGGTCGCGGGCGTCACGTTCATCGGCGTCAGCCTAGTGGGAGCCCGCCGGTGGCCCGCGATCGGGCGGCGCCGGTGCCCTACAGTGGACGCGACCACCGGCAGAAGGGACCCCCATGAGTGTCGTCGCGATCGGCAACTTCGACGGCGTCCACACCGGACACCGGGAGCTGCTGGCCGAGGCGCAGGCGCTGGCGCCCGAGCTGCCGCTGGTGGTGCTCACGTTCTGGCCGCACCCGATGAGCGTCGTGCGGCCCGAGGGCGCCCCCAAGCTGCTCTCGTCGCTCCAGCGCCGGATCGAACTGCTCCGGGACGCCGGAGCGCACGAGGTGCGGGTGGTGCACTTCACCCGCGACGTCTCCCGCTGGAGCCCCCAGGACTTCGTCGAGAAGGTCATCGACCCGCTCCGGCCCCGCATCCTCGTGGTCGGGGAGAACTTCCGCTTCGGCTACCGGGCGTCCGGGACGGTCGAGACGCTGCGCGAGCTGGGCCGCGGGCACTTCCGGGTCGTGTCGCTCCCGCTGCTGCACGTCGACGGTGCGGACACCTGCTCGAGCCTCATCCGCAGGGCGGTCCGCGAGGGGGACGTCGTGCTCGCCCGCCGACAACTCGGACGCCCGTTCCGTCTCAGTGGTGTCGTCGTCATGGGCGACCAGCGCGGCCGCGAACTGGGCTTCCCGACGGCCAACCTCGACCTGTCCGACGACCTCGAGGTGCCGGCCGACGGCGTCTACGCCGGTTGGCTGACCCGCCTCGACATCCCGGACGCCGAGCGCTGGCCGGCCGCGATCTCGGTGGGCACCAACCCCACCTTCGACGGTGAGGAGCGCCGGGTGGAGTCGTACGTGCTCGACCGCGACGACCTCGAGTTGTACGGCGTCGACGTCGCGATCGAGTTCTCCACCCGGATCCGCGGCCAGCGCCGCTTCGACCAGGTCACCGACCTCGTCGAGCAGATGCACCGCGACGTCGACGACGTGCGGACCGCGCTGGCCCTGGAGGGCTCAGCCGGCGAGCAGTGACTTGCGGTAGATCGCGTGGTAGTTGCTCGGCTGGTCGGGCTCGAGCACCTGGTAGCTGTCGGGGGTCTCCATGAACAGGTGGTCGCCCGTGGGGGAGTAGCCGAGCTCGAGGAACAGCGGGATCGCCCGGAAGTTCTGCGGGTCGACCGCGAGGAACACCTGCTGGTGGCCCGCCTCGGCGGCCCGCTCCTCGAGCCAGCGCCACAGGGCCGTACCGACGCCGTGCCGACGCTGGGCCGGGGGCACCCACAGGTTCTTCAGTTCGGGGTTCAGCTCCTCGTCGATGAAGTCGAGGAACCCGCTTCCGACCACCTCGCCGTCGATCTCGGCAACCGCGTAGATTCCGGTGCCGGCCTCCTGCTCGGCGAGCCGGCGGGCGGGCAGCCCGAGCTCGGGGTGGGGGTCGGAGGCGAGCAGTGCGTCGAGGTCGACGGCCTGCGCGCGTCGGACGGTGATGACGACGTTGCCGCCGGTCGTGGTCGTGGAAGGGGACTCGCTCATGTGTTGCCTTTCGCCGGGTGCGGGTACCACCGGTGCGGAACCATCAAACCACGTCGGCACCGGCCTGTAACGGGCGGGGTGCGAAGCCCCTAGTGGCGCGGGCATCACCCAACGCCGGTCACCCCACCCGGGCGGCCGGGCCACGATTGGGTGCCCCGCGGGGGCGCCTGATACCCTTGAGCGTTGCCGTCGATCGGCCGCGGCCCAGCAAGAGCCCTCATCGCATCAGGCACGGGGGCGCCGCGCAACGGGAAACCGGAAGGAGAGCAGCAGTGGAAACTGTTGACAAGAAGAAGATCATCGACGAGTACGCGACCCACCCTGGGGACACCGGCTCGCCCGACGTGCAGATCGCGCTGCTCACCAAGCGGATCGCCCACCTCACCGAGCACCTCAAGGAGCACAAGGGCGACCACCACAGCCGCCGCGGTCTGATGCTCATGGTCGGCCAGCGTCGCCGGCTGCTCAACTACGTCGCCAAGAACGACGTCGAGCACTACCGCCAGCTCATCGAGCGGCTCGGCCTGCGCCGTTGACGTCGACGAGGGAGCGATCCGACGGGTCGCTCCCTCGTTCGCATCCCGGCACTACTGGTGCCGTGCACAACTGAACACCACAACCACATACGAGTAACCATCCGTAAGCGGGGATCCGTCCCGGCCCCGTCTGGTCCTCGGTAGTGGCTGCCCGGACGACGAGCCGGGGAGCTTCGATCGAAGACCGGCGGCACGCCCCCAGCGGACAGCGATCCCCGTGAGATCGAAAGGACGTCCCATGGAGGGACCCGACGTCAAGTTCGTCGAGACAATCATTGACAACGGTGCCCACGGCACCCACACCGTGCGCTTCGAGTCCGGGCTGCTGGCCCGCCAGGCCGACGGGTCGGCCGTCGTCTACCTCGACGGCGACACCATGCTGCTCAGCACCACCGTCGCGCAGAAGACCCCGCGCGACGCCATCGACTTCTTCCCGCTGACGGTCGACGTGGAGGAGCGGATGTACGCCGCCGGCCGCATCCCCGGCTCGTTCTTCCGTCGCGAGGGCCGCCCCTCCGAGGGAGCCATCCTCACCTGCCGTCTCATCGACCGGCCGCTGCGTCCCTCGTTCGTCAAGGGCCTGCGCAACGAGGTCCAGGTCATCGTCACGGTGATGTCGCTCAACCCGGGCGTGCTCTACGACGTCGTCGCGATCAACGCCGCCTCGATGTCGACCCAGCTGGCCGGCCTCCCGTTCAGCGGGCCGATCGGCGGCGTCCGTGTCGCCCTCATCGGTGACCAGTGGGTGGCCTTCCCGACGGTGAAGCAGCTCGAGGACGCCGCGTTCGACATGGTCGTGGCCGGTCGCGTCCTGCCCGACGGCGACGTCGCGATCATGATGGTCGAGGCCGAGTCGACCGAGGCCACGTGGGACCTCGTCCGCTCCGGTCGCACCGCCCCCACCGAAGAGGTCGTGGGCCAGGGCCTGGAGGCCGCCAAGCCGTTCATCAAGCAGCTCTGCGACGCCCAGGCCGAGCTCGCCGCCCAGCTGCCCAAGGAGACCTACGACTTCCCGGTCTTCAAGGAGTACGGCGAGGACGTCTTCGCCGCCGTCGAGCAGAAGGCCGCCACCGAGCTGGCCCAGGTCATGCGGATCGCCGGCAAGCAGGAGCGCCAGCAGGCCGACGCCGAGCTCAAGGCCCGGGTCAAGGCCGAGCTCGCCCCCCAGTTCGAGGGTCGCGAGAACGAGATCAGCGGCGCGTACAAGGCGCTCACCAAGAAGATCGTGCGGCACCGCACGCTCACCGAGAAGGTGCGCATCGACGGACGCGGCGTCCGCGACATCCGCACCCTGTCGGCCGAGGTCGGCGTCGTCCCGCGCGTGCACGGATCGGCGCTGTTCCAGCGCGGCGAGACCCAGATCCTGGGCATCACCACGCTCAACATGCTCGACATGGAGCAGAAGCTCGACACGCTTGCCCCCGAGACGAGCAAGCGCTACATGCACAACTACAACTTCCCGCCCTACTCGACCGGTGAGACCGGCCGGGTCGGCTCCCCGAAGCGGCGTGAGGTCGGGCACGGCGCCCTGGCCGAGCGGGCCCTCGTCCCCGTGCTGCCGAAGCGCGACGAGTTCCCCTACGCGATCCGCCAGGTCTCCGAGGCGCTCGGGTCGAACGGCTCGACCTCGATGGGCTCGGTCTGCGCGTCGACCCTGTCGCTGCTCGAGGCGGGTGTGCCGCTCAAGGCGCCGGTCGCGGGCATCGCGATGGGCCTCATGAGCGAGACCATCGACGG
>DATAKK010000053.1:0-20076 GCA_036261615.1 Propionibacteriaceae bacterium
CGAGCCCGTAGCCGGCGAACGCGTAGCCGTTGAACCGGCTGTCGACGAGCAGCAGGGGCTGGTGCGGTGTCGCGTCGAGGATCCGCATGACACCCGCGGTCTCCCCGACCGGTCCGTGTCCGGCGTTGCTGCGGATGTAGGTGTTGTCGGGCAGCATCCACACGAGGGTGAGCGCGACGCCCACTGCGGCCAGCCCGGCGGTCACCCGGGCGACGGCAGGGGACGCCGCGTCGCGGCGGATGGCCCGGCCGAAGGCGCGGGCGAGCAGCGCCGCGACGCCGAACACTCCCGCGCCGACCAGCGCGCCCAACGGGGTCGCGAGAGCCATCCAGTAGCGCAGTCGCACGGTGTTGGGCTGGACGAACCCGGCGGCCGCCTGGAGCACGAACGGGATCGCGAACCAGCTCAGCAGCACGAACAGGACGTCGCGGTTGAGCACGGCCAGGGCGACCACCCCCAACGCGGCGACCAGCAGCAGGGGACCGGCGAAGCCGAGGTGGGTGTTGAGGATCGTCTCCGCCATGGTGTCGATCACCTTGGCGAAGCTCATCGGTACGTAGTCCGGCACGCCGTGACCGTGGAGCGCGATGTAGGCCAGGGGCAGGCCGACGATGACGCCGCCGATGACGAGCGGGAGGAGCGTGGCCCGGGTCTGGCGGGCGTCGCGCGGGTGCCTGGCGCCCTGCCGCCAGTCGGCGACGAGCGCGGCGGCCACCTGGGCCGCCAGCTGCATGAGCAGGAACAGGTGCATGAGCGACCCGAACACCACAGCCGTCACGTAGATCGCGCGGACCGCCCAGCTGCGGCGCTCACGGTTCACGTCCCAGGCGAGCCAGGTCACGGCACTGGCCAGCATCATGAGCGCGTAGGGGCGGGCCTCCTGCCCGTACCGCAGGGCGCCGGGCATCGCGACGAACGTCAGCGCCGTCACCAGCCCGAGGGCGACGCCGGACCGGCGGCGCACCAGCGCGTACAGGGCGGCGGCGGCGCCCGCCATCGCCAGCCCGGACACCGAGCGGAGGAGCACGACGTCGCTCACCGGTCCGCCGAGGGTGTCCGACAGCGCGCGGAGCGCCTTCATGAGCAGGTAGTACGGCATCATCGTCGCGTCGTTGCCGTGCCACAGCCGCCACAGCTGGGACGGCGTGCGGTGCAGCACGACCAGGGTGACGCCCTCGTCGGTCCACACCCCGGGACGGTCGTTGCGGTAGAGGAACCAGGCGGCGGCCACCACGAACACGGCGGCGGGCCACACCCGATCGGAGACCGCGGGCAATCGGCGTACGGACGCCGGCACGGGCGCATCCAGCACCGCCTCAGCACCTTGTTGCACCGAGGTGACCTCGCAATCGACGACCGTCAGGGACCGGGCTGCCCGGACGATGGGGGTGCACCGAGGCTAGCCCGCCCGGCTGAGCAGCCACTGAGGGGCCTGGTCAGCCCGCCCTTCGCTGAGGCGCCGGCCCGCTCGAGCCGCGGACGACGAGTTTGACGGGCAGGGTCACCGGGGGTTCGCCGGCGTGGGAGCCGGGGCTGGTCGGATGCAGCACCGCCCGCACGCCCTGCTCGCCGAGCGCCGTCAGGGGAGCGGCGACGGTGGTGAGGCCGGGCGTCACCAGGTCGCTGGCGAAGGTGTTGTCGAAGCCGACGATGCTGAGGTCGGCCGGTACCCGGACGCCGTGCCGGATGAGGGCGCGCATCAGTCCGATCGCGACGAGGTCGTTGTAGGCGACCACCGCCGTCACCTGCTCGCGGAGGATCTCGTCGACGGCCTCCTCGCCGCCGCGCACGGTCGGGGCGACCGGGCCGCTGCGGTGGTTGACCAGGCCGAGGCCGATGCAGGCGTCCCGGAAGGTGCGCCACCGCTGGCCGTCGGCCCAGGATGTGGGCGGCCCGGCGAGGTAGGCGAGCTTGCGGTGGCCGAGGCCGACGAGGTGGTCGACGACCTGCTGCATGCCGCTGCGGGTGTCGGGCAGGACGCAGGCCATGCCGTTGACGTGCCGGTTGAGGATCGCGACCGGCACCTGCTTGGCGATGGCCCGCAGGTCGGTGTCGCTCACCCGCGAACTGGCGACGATGAGGCCGTCGATGTTCGGAAGCGTGTGCTCGACCAGCCGCCGCTCGAGGGACTGGCTCTCCTGCGAGTCGACCAGGGTGATCGAGACGCCGGCCTGGTGCGCGGCGAGTTCGGCGCCCCGGATGATGCCGAAGTAGAACGGGTTGGTGACGTCGCTGACGAGCAGGCCGAGCATGCCGGTCTTCGAGTGGCGGGGCGGATGGTAGATCGACAGGGCGCGGTAGCCGAGGCGCTCGGCCACCTCGTGCACCACCCGCGCGGTCTCGGCGCTCACCCGCCCCGGACGGCTGAACGCCCGCGAGACGGTGGACACACTGACGCCGGCCTCGCGGGCCACGTCGTAGATGGTCACCGAGCCGGCAGGGGAACGCCGCGCCATGCCCACAACCTAACCACGCGACCGGCGTCCCACAGCCCGACCCGGCAAGTCATGGCAACCACTCACGCCGCCGGTGCCCGGCCCGCTGCAATGAAGGAGTCACCGGTACTTGACTGGTCAACGCCGACTCGAAGGAGAGCCCATGCTTCGCCCCCAAGACACCGCCACACGCGAACGCAAGTCGCTGGGAGGCCTCTGGCAGTTCCGGCTGGACGCCGGCGGCACCGGCCGCTCCGACGGCTGGTTCCGGGGCCCCCTGCCCGAGGCTCGCGAGATGGCCGTGCCGGCGTCCTTCAACGACCTGTCGACCGACGAGTCCGTGCGCGACTTCGTCGGCGACATCTGGTACTCGCGGACGGTGCGGGTGCCGGGCGGCTGGGCCGGCCAGCGGGTGATCGTCCACCTCGAGTCCGCCACCCACCGCGGCACGGTGTGGGTCAACGGCGCCGAGCTCGTCACCCACCAGGGCGGCTACCTGCCGTTCGAGGCCGACGTCACCGAGCACGTCACCCCCGGCGAGGAGGCGCGCATCACCGTCTGCGTCAACAACACGCTGAGCTTCCGGACCATCCCGCCGGGCGTCATCGAGGACACCGCGAGCGGCCCCAAGCAGCGCTACTGGCACGACTTCTTCAACTACGCGGGACTGCACCGCGACGTCTGGCTCTACGCGCGCCCGGCCGCCCATGTCGACGACATCACCCTGGTCACCGAGATCGAGGGCACGACCGGCGTGGTGAGTTACCGGGTCGAGACCGTGGACGCCGGAGGGCTGCGGACGCAGCTGGTGATCCGCGACGCCGAGGGCCGCGAGGTCGCGACCGCGGACGGGCCCGAGGGCACGGTCGAGATCACGGGCGCCCACCTGTGGGCCCCCGGCGACGGCTACCTCTACGACGCGGAGGTTCGGCTCCTCGACGGCGACGCCCTGGTCGACAGCTACCACCAGCCGTTCGGCGTCCGCACCGTGCGGGTCGAGGGTGCCCGGCTGCTCGTCAACGGCGAGCCGGTCTACCTCACCGGATTCGGCATGCACGAGGACCACGTCACCATCGGCAAGGCGCACAACGACGCGCTCATGCTGCGCGACTACGAGTGCCTCACCTGGGTGGGTGCGAACTCGTTCCGCACGTCGCACTATCCCTACTCGGAGCGGGTGCTCGACTACGCCGACCGGCACGGGTTCCTCGTCATCGACGAGACGCCTGCCGTCGGGCTGAACATGGGCCTCGGCGGCGGCATCTTCGGCGGCCAGGGGTACACGACCTACTCGCCCGAGACTGTCAACGACGAGACCCAGCAGGTGCACGCGCAGGTGATCCGCGACCTCATCGCCCGGGACAAGAACCACCCGAGCGTCATCGTCTGGTCGATCGCCAACGAGCCCGAGAGCGAGACCGAGGGGGGCGAGAACTACTTCCGCCCGCTGTTCGACGTCGCCCGCGAGGCCGACCCCACCCGTCCGGTCAGCTTCGTCAACGTCATGCTCGCCCCGCACGGCAAGTGCCGGGTCTCGCAGTTCGCCGACCTCGTCATGCTCAACCGCTACTACGGCTGGTACGTCAACACCGGCGACCTGGCGGGCGCCGAGATCGCGTGGCGGCAGGAGCTGGCCGGCTGGGCGAGCGAGGGCAAGCCGATCATCATCACCGAGTACGGCGCCGACACGATGCCCGGCCTGCACCAGTTGCCGGCCCAGCCGTGGAGCGAGGAGTACCAGACCGCCTACCTCGAGATGAACGAGCGGGTGTTCGACGCGTTCCCCCAAGTCGTCGGCGAACAGATGTGGAACTTCGCGGACTTCGCGACCACCTCTGGAATCATGAGGGTCGGCGGCAACAAGAAGGGTGCCTTCACCCGTGATCGCCAGCCCAAGGCGGCGGCGTACCACCTGCGGGAGCGCTGGACCCGCGGCATCACCAAGAGTGTGTGACATCCACCGGCGAGCGAATCCGCCGAAGAGAGGACGAAACAGATGAGTGACCTGGCCAACGTCGGCGTCGTGGGAATGGCGGTGATGGGCTCCAACCTGGCCCGCAACCTGGCCCACCACGGCTTCAAGGTGGCGATCTTCAACCGCACGGCGTCCCGCACGGACGCCGTCATGGCCCGGCACGGCGACGAGGGCACCTTCCTGCCGTCGCACACCATCGAGGACTTCGTGGCCTCGATCGAGCGGCCGCGCAGCATCATTCTCATGGTGAAGGCCGGCCCCGGCACCGACGCGACGATCGAGCAGTTGCTGCCGCACCTCGACGAGGGCGACATCATCATGGACGGCGGCAACTCGTACTTCCGCGACACCATCCGGCGGGAGAAGGAGCTCTCCGACAAGGGATTCCACTTCGTCGGCGCGGGCATCTCGGGGGGCGAGTACGGTGCCCTCACCGGCCCGTCGATCATGCCGGGCGGCAGCCCGGAGAGCTACAAGGTGCTCGGGCCGATGCTCGAGGCGATCTCCGCGCACGTCGGCGACGAGCCGTGCTGCGCCTGGATGGGCCCCGACGGCGCCGGCCACTTCGTCAAGATGATCCACAACGGCATCGAATACTCCGACATGCAGGTGATCGGCGAGGCCTGGATGCTGCTCCGGGGCGCCGGATTCTCCAACGCCGAGGCCGCCGACATCTTCGCCGAGTGGAACACCGGCGACCTCGACTCCTACCTCATCGAAATCACCAGCGACGTGCTGCGCCAGAAGGACCCGCGCACCGGCAAGGACCTCGTCGAGGTGATCAAGGACCGGGCGCTGATGAAGGGCACCGGCACGTGGACCGTGCAGACAGCGCTCGACCTCGGCGTCCCCGTCAACGGCATCGCCGAGGCGGTGTTCGCGCGGGCCGAGTCGAGCCACGACGACCTCCGGGCGGCGGCCCGGGCCACCCTGCAGGGCCCGGACGGCACGGTCAGCGTCGACGACCGCCAGTCGTTCGTCGACGACGTGCGCAAGGCGCTGTGGTGCGCGAAGGTCGTGTCGTACTCCCAGGGCTTCGACCAGATCCGCACGGCCGGTCAGGAGTACGGCTGGGACATCAACGTGGCGGACGCCGCCAAGATCTGGCGCGACGGCTGCATCATCCGGGCCAAGCTGCTCGAGCGCATCCGTCAGGAGTACGACGCGCAGCCCGACCTCGTGTCGTTCATGTCGGCCCCCTCGGTCGCCCCGGAACTGGGCCGCGACCAGGACGCCTGGCGTCGGGTCGTGTCGGTGGCGGCGCAGTCCGGGGTCCCCGCGCCGGTGTTCTCGGCGACGCTCGCCTACTACGACCTGGCCCGCGCGCCCCGCGTCAACGCGGCGCTCACCCAGGGGCTGCGCGACTTCTTCGGCTCGCACACCTATGAGCGGGTCGACGCCCCCGGCAGCTGGCACCTCGACTGGTCCGGCGACCGGAGCGAGTCGGAGGCCTGACGGCAGGGGTCCGGGTCTTCCGCCCGGACCCAGCGGCGAGTAGATTCTCCCGGAAACTGACACGGCGGTCAGTTTCCGGGAGGTTCGTCGTGGAGAGCATCACCAAGTTCCGCCAGCCGGACGCCGTCCTCCGGGCCATCATCGAGCGCGCCTACGGACCCGACGCGGTGCCGGACGCCGACGGCTTCGCCACCGAGATGTCGCACGGCTGGTTCAACGTCGCCTACCGCCTCGACCTCGCCGACGACCGCTCGGTCGTGCTCAAGATCGCGCCGCCGCCCGGGGTCCAGGTGATGACCTACGAGCGCGACATGATGGCCGGCGAGGTGGCCGCGCTCCGGCTGATCCGTGAGCGCACCGGCGTCCCCGTGCCCGAGGTGCACCACTACGACGCCACCCACGAGCTCGTGGACGCCGACTGGTTCGCCATGGGCTTCGTCGAGGGCGACAACCTCGGCATGGTCAAGGACTCGCTCGCCCCCGACGACTACCGCGACTACCTGCGGCTGATGGGCCGCGCGAACCGCGAGCTGAACGCGATCCCGGGGGTGGGCTTCGGACGCTTCCACGCGGAGCTGTTCCCCACGTGGCGGGAGGCGTTCGGCAAGATCCTCGCCGACGTCGTCGCCGACGGGGAGCGCCGGGGGGTCGACCTCGGCTGGGACTACGCCGAGGTCCGCCGGGTGATCCGCGAGCACGAGCACCACCTGGACGGCGTCGAGCGTCCGGTGTTCTGCGAGTGGGACCTGTGGGAGTCGAACATGATCGTCCGTGACGGGCGGCTGTCGGGGATCATCGACCACGAGCGGGCGTTCTGGGGCGACCCGATCATGGAGGCCGGCGTGCTGGCGGGCGGGGCGGCGCCCGACAGCGCGACGACCCCCTACCTCGAGGGCTACGGACGCGGGCCGCTCACCGACGACGAGTTCGCCCGGCGCCGCCTCTACGACCTGCACCTGTTCCTCATCATGGTGATCGAGACCGTCTACCGGGGCCACACGACCACCGACCAACTCGACATGGCGCGGCCGCTGCTGGACGCCGCGATGGAGGCCCTCGGGGGGCGCCGGTCGTGAGCCGGCAGGTCGGCCGGGCGGACCGGGCGGCGGCGCTCGGCACCGAGCAGGTCGGCCGGCTGCTCGTCCACACGAGCGTGCAGACCACCATGGCGGTGGCGACGTACGGCATCTACGCGCTCACCAACGCCTGGTTCGTGGCCAGGGGAGTGGGCCCGGTGGCGCTGGCCGCGGTCAACGTCGTCGCCCCGGTGCTGCTGCTGCTCGGAGCGCTCTCGACGACGGTCGGGACGGGCGGCGCCTCGGTGATCTCCCGGGCCCTGGGGGCCGGAGATCCGCGCCGGGCCGCGGTCGCCGCGGGAACCTGCCTGTCGGGCTTCTGGCTGGGGTCGCTGGTGCTCGGACTGACCGGCGTCCTGCTGCTCGACCCGCTGCTGCGGCTGCTCGGGGCGAGCGGTGACGTGCTGCGCCCCGCCCACGACTACGGGATGATCATCCTCGCCGGATCGGTCTTCGGCACCGGGTTCTCCTCGCTCATGCGGGCGGAGGGGCGGATGGGCTTCTCGACCCTCACCTGGGTGATCCCGGTGCTCACCCAGATCGCGCTCGACCCGCTGTTCATCTTCGGCCTCGGGTGGGGCGTGCGCGGCGCTGCCCTCGGCACCGTCGGGGGCCAGCTGGTCTCCTCGGCCATGGGCACGTGGTTCTTCCTCGGGCAACGGCGGCGCCCGTACCGCATCGGCGTCCGTGACCTCGTGCCGCGGCGGGCGATGCTCGCCGAGATCGGTCGGGTCGGCAGCCCGAGTTTCCTCGCCGGCTTCGGTCGGACGCTGCTCACGGCGGTCATCAACAACCTGCTCGCGGGCGTGGGCGGGGTGGTGGCGCTCGGTGCGTTCGCGATCGCCTCGAGGGTCGGCACCTTCGTGCTCATGCCCCAGCTCGGCCTCGCCCAGGCACTGCAGCCGATCGTCGGGTTCAACGTGGGGGCGGGTCGCGACGAGCGCGCGCACCGGGCGCTGCGGCTGTCGCTGTGGGCGAGCCTCGGGTACGGGCTGGTGACGCTGGCCCTCGTCGCGCCCGCGGCGCAGGGCGTGGCGGGGCTGTTCACCGGCGACGCCGCCGTCGCGGGGGAGGCGGCGGTCGCCCTCCGGCTGATCGCCCTCAGCTACCCGGTCGCCGGTCTGGTCGGCCTGGTCGCGGCCGCGTTCCAGTCGATCGGACGCGGCCTTCCCTCGCTGTGGCTGTCGGTCGGCACCCTCGCCGCCATCAAGCTCCCGGCCGTGCTGGTGCTCGCGACGCTCGGCCTGCTGGGACTGTGGGTGAGCTTCCCGGCCGGGGAACTGCTCTCGGCGCTGGTCGCCGTCGCGGCGCTCCGGCGGATCGCCGCGTCGCCCCCGCACTGACGATCCGGCCACGTCGCATTCACCCTCAGGTCACCGGAGTGTCAACCGGCGTGAACCAACCGGTCATCTAGCCTCCCTAGCATGGCCCCGCAGGCACACGTCGAGACGATGGGGGTTGGATGAGCAACGCGTTGGCCGGAGCGGCCGTCGCCCGGCGCCCCCGGGTGAGCCCCCGGATACTCCGCGAGTGGGCGTTGTTCGGCCTGCTGGCCTTCCCGAACATCGCGCTCATCCTCATGTTCGTCTACCGGCCGCTGCTCACGAACGTCTACTACTCCACCCTCGACTGGACGCTGGGCAGTTCGACCGCCCGGGTCATCGGCCTGGCCAACTACCGGGAGTTCTTCACCGGCCCGGACGCCGCGACGGTGCTCGGCACGACGGCGATCTTCACGGTCACCACCGTCGGCGGGTCGATGCTCCTGGGGCTGCTGCTCGCGACCGTGCTCAACCGGCGGCTGGTCGGCAGGACCTTCGCGAGGGCCACCGTCTTCGCCCCCTACGTCCTGTCGGGGGTGGGTGTCGGCCTGGTCTGGACGTTCATCTTCGACCCGGTCACCGGCGTCCTGGCAGGTCTGCTGCGGATGGCCGGCCTCGGCTCCCCTCAGTGGTTCCTGCAGCCCGACCTCTCGCTCACGATGGTGATCATCGTCTACGTCTGGAAGAACCTCGGCTACTGCGCGGTCATCTACCTCGCGGCGATGCAGGCGGTCGACCGCGACCTGCTCGAGGCGGCCGCCATCGACGGTGCCGGTCCGGTGCGCACGTTCGTGTCGATCGTCTGGCCGCTGCTGTCGCCGACGTCGTTCTTCCTGCTGCTCACCACGATCCTCGGCTCGCTGCAGGCCTTCGACCTCATCCGGATCATGACCCCGCTCGGCAACGGCACGACGACCCTCATGTACGACGCCTATCTGCAGGCGTTCGGGGGCTACAACCGGGCCGGCTACTCGGCCGCGATCGCGACCATCCTGTTCGTCATCCTGCTCGCCATGACCGTGGTGCAACTGCGTGTCCTCGAACGACGGGTGCACTACGCATGAGCCTCGACACGATGCCGCCCCTCGTCAGCACGGACGCCGCCCCGCCGGTGGGCCGGCGGCGCAACCGGCGCCGGTTCGACGAGGGGGGAGTGGGCCGCCCGACCCTCCTCGGGACGATCGTGGGCGGTTACCTGCCGCTCGCGCTGGCAACCCTGATCATCGCCCTGCCCCTCGTGTGGATGGTCCTCGGCTCGTTCAAGACGAGCGGCGAGGTGCTCTCGCAGCACGTCGTGCTGCTTCCGCACCACCCGAGCTTCGCCGCGTACAGCCGCGCATCGTCGCAGGTGAACTTCCCCCGGCTGTTCCTCAACTCGACGATCGTCACCGCGGCCGGGTCGATCATCAAGGTGGTGCTCGCGATCACCACGGCCTACGCCCTGGTCTTCGTCCGGTTCCCCGCCAAGAAGTGGATCTTCCTCGGCATCCTCGTCGCGCTCATGGTGCCCTCGCAGGTGTCGCTGCTGCCGAACTACGTGCTCATCGCCGGCATGGGCGGCGTCAACACCTACTGGGGCATCGTCCTGCCGGGCCTGGGCACCGCGTTCGGCACCTTCCTGCTGCGCCAGCACTTCATGTCGCTGCCCAAGGAGATCCTCGAGGCGGCCGAAATCGACGGGGCCGGGCATCTCACCCGGATGATGCGGATCGTGGTGCCGATCTCCACCCCGACCATCGCGACCGTCGCCCTCGTGACGATCGTCAACGAGTGGAACGACTACATCTGGCCGCTCATCATCACCAACGACGACTCCCGGATGACCCTGCCGGTCGGCCTCACCCTGCTCAAGAACGTCGAGGGCGACCCCAGCTCCTACCCCATCCTCATGGCCGGCGCGATCGTCGTCATCGTCCCGGTGCTCGTCGTCTTCGCGTTCCTCCAGCGCTACATCGTGGCCGGCCTCACCCAGGGCGCGGTCAAGTAGCCCCACACCACCCGCCCCACCCGGCGGCCCACGCGGCCGCGAAGTGAAAGGAAACCCCCAGATGACCACCCACTCGTTCCTGTCCCGCCGCTCGCTGCTCGGCCTCGCCGGCCTGGGCGTGGGCGCGGCGGCCCTCTCCGCCTGCGGCGGCCCGTCGACGACCTCGGGGAGCGGATCGGGCGCCACCAGCGCCGACCCGAACGGACCCAGCTTCGACGGCGTCCAGCCGGCCAAGCAGATCACCTTCTGGAGCAACCACCCCGGCAACTCCGAGGCCGTCACCCGCCAGATCATCCAGAAGTTCACCGCCAGCACCGGCATCACGGTCAACCTGGTGACGGCGGGCAGCACCTACGAGGAGGTGGCCCAGAAGTTCCAGGCCGCCCAGGCCGGCGGCCAGCTGCCGGACGTGGTGGTGTTCAGCGACGTCTGGTGGTTCAGGTACTACACGCAGAACTCGATCATCCCGCTGGCCAACGCCCTCAAGGCGGCCGGCGTCGACAGCACCGACTACCGCGACGGGCTCTACGCCGACTACCAGTACGCCGGTGCCCAGTGGGCGGTGCCGTGGGCCCGCTCGACCCCGCTCTTCTACTACAACAAGAGCGACTGGAAGAAGGCCGGGCTCCCCGACCGAGCCCCGAAGACCTGGGCCGAGTTCGCCGAGTGGGCCCCGAAGCTCCAGGCGGTCGCCGGCGCGGGCCAGCACGCCTACGAGCACCCGGCGCTGGCCGACTACGCCGGCTGGACCCTGCAGAACATCCTGTGGGGATACGGGGGCGGGTGGTCGAAGAAGGACAGCTTCGACATCACCTGCGACACGGACCAGTCCGTCGCCGCGCTCCAGTACGTGCAGGACTCGGTCTACAAGGGCAAATGGGCCGGGGTCTCGAACAAGTCGGCCACCGACGACCTGGCGGCCGGCGCCTGCTCAGCGACCATCGGCTCCACCGGCTCGCTCGTCGGCATCCAGAAGGCCGTCGCGGGCAAGTTCCAGGTGGGCGTCGGCTTCCTCCCCGGCGGCCCGGTGAGCCAGTCGCCGGTGTGCCCCACCGGCGGTGCCGGGGTCGGCATCCCCAAGGGCATCAAGCCCGAGAACCAGCTCGCCGCGGCAAAGTTCATCGGCTACCTCACCAACCCCGAGAGCACCGTGGCGTTCTCCCAGGCCACCGGCTACATGCCGGTGCGCAAGTCGGCCGACACGAGCTCGCTGCTGGCGGCCAACCCGCTCATCGGCACGGCGATCAAGCAGCTCGACGTCACCCGCACCCAGGACTACGCGCGGGTCTTCCTGCCCGGCGCCGACCAGGAGATGGCCAAGTCGGTGGCCCAGATCGTCACCCAGCAGGCCGACGTCAAGCAGGCGATGAGCTCCCTCAAGGGCACCCTCGAGCAGATCTACACGACCCAGGTGAAGCCCCACCTGGCCTGAGGCTGAGACGGGGCGTCCCGGATCCCGGCTACCCTCGGACGAATGAGTGCCGAGCAACGGGACGCCCCCCAGCCCTGGCGGCTGTTCGCGATCATCGTCACCGCGTCGTTCATGGCGCTGCTCGACACGTCGATCGTCAACGTCGCCCTGCCCACCCTGAGCCGCAACCTCGGGGCCAACCCGACCCACGAGCAGTGGATCGTCGCCGGCTACTCGCTGGCGTTCGCGCTGTCGCTCACCGCGGCCGGGCGGGCCGGCGACGTGTTCGGGCGCAAGCGGATGTTCCTCATCGGCGCGGCCGGGTTCGGGCTGCTGTCCCTGCTCTGCGGGATGTCGCTCACGCCGACGATGCTCATCGTGCTCCGGCTGCTGCAGGGCGGGTTCGGTGCGATCCTCATCCCGACGGTGTCGGGGTTCATCCAGCAACTGTTCTCCGGCCCCGCCCGGGGGCGTGCCTTCGGCTACCTCGGCATGGTGATCGGCGTGTCGACCGCCGTCGGCCCGGTGCTCGGAGGCTTCCTCGTCTCGGTGCTGCCGGAGGGGATCGGCTGGCGCTCGATCTTCCTCATCAACGTGCCGATCGCCGCGGCCATCGTGCCCCTCGCCTGGCGCCGGCTGCCGCACGACCGGCCCGGCCCCCGGGAGACACTTCACCTCGACGTCCCCGGCATCGGCCTCGTCTCGGTCGCGACGATCGCCCTCATGCTCCCGTTCGTCCTGGCCACCTCGATGGCGCACGTGTCCCAGGCGCCGTGGTGGCTGATCGGCGTGGCCGCGCTGGCGGTCGTCGGGTTCGTCGTCTGGGAGCGCCGCGAGGACGCCGCCGGCCACTCCGTCGTCGCCCCCCGCGACCTCGTCCGCACGGCGTCCTTCGACTACGGCACGATCATCGGCACCCTGTACTTCCTCGGCTTCACCGGCTTCTTCCTCACCCTGGCGCTCTACCTGCAGGCCGGGCTGGGCATGCCGGCGTGGCAGGCCGGGCTCATCCAGATGCCGTTCGCGGTCGGGTCGGCGACGGCCGCCGCGCGGGCCGGTCGCCTGGTGAGCACCTGGGGACGCCGGCTCGTCACCCTCGGCCTACTGGGCGCGCTCGTCGGGTTCGGCTCCGTCGACCTCCTCGTGAGCGTGCATCCCGACTCGGTGAACCCCTGGCTGCTCGCCGCGCTGCTGCTGATCACCGGCGTCTTCTCGGGCTCGGTGATCTCCCCGAACGCCGCCCTCACCCTCGAGCACGTGCCGGTGGCCCGCTCCTCGACCGCCGCCGCCCTGCAGCAGACGATGCAGCGCATCGGCGGCACGATCTCGATCACCGCGATGACCCTCGCCTTCTACGCGACGCTGCCGGCGGCCGGCAGGTCGGGGGCGCACGTGCCGGGCATCTCGAACGCGACCTACTCCGGCGCCTTCTCGGCGTCCCTGCACGTGTCGGAGGCCTGCTTCGCGGCCGCCGTGCTCGTGGCCCTCGCCGACGGACGCCGGCGCAGCCGCCAGGGGTGACACCGCTGTTGGTTCGGGCACGTAGGGTGGCGCTGGCTCGGCAGGACGCGGGAGGACGGGCCGCCGCGCCGCCGGCGGATAGGTGTCTCGATGATCGAAGCTCACGAGCTGACCAAGCGCTATGGCTCCAAGGTGGCGGTCGACCACCTCACCTTCACCGTGAGGCCGGGCATCGTCACCGGCTTCCTCGGCCCGAACGGCGCGGGGAAGTCGACGACGATGCGCCTCATCCTCGGCCTCGACCGGCCGACGTCCGGCTCGGTGACCGTCGACGGCCTGCCCTATGCCCAGCACCGCGACCCGCTCAAGGTCGCCGGCGCTCTGCTGGAGGCGCGAGCCGTGCACACGTCGCGTTCGGCCTACAACCACCTGCTGGCCCTGGCGGTCACCCACGGCATCCGGCGTTCGCGGGTTGACGAGGTGATCGACTTCGTCGGGCTGGACCAGGTCGCCCGCAAGCGGGCCGGGGCGTTCTCCCTCGGCATGGGCCAGCGGCTCGGCATCGCCTCGGCGATCCTCGCCGACCCGAGCAACCTGCTGCTCGACGAGCCGGTCAACGGACTCGATCCCGAGGGCATCCTGTGGATCCGCACGACGCTGCGCGAGCTCGCCGACGAGGGCCGCACCGTGCTCGTCTCCAGCCACCTCATGAGCGAGATGGCCCTCACCGCCGAGCACCTCATCGTCATCGGGCGCGGCCGGCTGATGGCCGACCTGCCCACCCAGGAACTCATCGCCCGCTCCTCGGGCCAGGTCGTCGTCGTCGCGTCCCCGGACGCCGCCCTGCTGCGGGAGGCGCTCGCCGGGCCGGACGTCACGCTCACCGACGCCGGACCCGACCGGTTCGAGGTCCGCGGGCTCGCCGCGGGGGAGGTGGGCGCGGTCGCCGCCCGCGTCGGCGCGGTGCTGCACGAGCTCACCCCGCAACAGGCCTCCCTGGAGGAGGCGTTCATGACAATGACCCGCGACGAGGTCGAGTACCACAGCCACCCGATCCCCCCGGAAACCACCGGCGGGGCCCCGGACAGGAGCGCAGCATGACCAGCCCGACCCCCACCCTGGCGCAGCGTCCGGCGTCCGCCGCGCAGCCCTCCGACGTGCGCGTCGGACGGGTCACCTTCGGGCGGGTGCTCACATCGGAATGGGTGAAGTTCCGCTCGCTGCGCAGCACCTGGTGGACGCTGCTCATCGCGGTGGCCGCCATGGTCGGGATCAGCGCGCTCATCTCGTGGGCCCGCAACGCCCGGTGGTCGCAGATGCCCCCGCGCGAGGCCGCCGCGTTCGAGCCGATCATGACCAGCCTCAGCGGCGTCAACCTCGCTCAGCTCGCCATCGCGGTGCTCGGGGTGCTGCTCATCTCGGGTGAGTACGCCACCGGCATGATCCGCTCGACCCTCACCGCCGTCCCGAAGCGGCTTCCGGTGCTGTGGGCCAAGACCCTGTTGTTCGCGGTCGTCACGTTCGTCTCGATGCTGGTGTCCGCTCTGGCCGCGTTCTTCGTCGGACAGCACCTGCTGGCCTCGCACGGGACGACCCTCAGCGCGCCGGGTGCCGTACGCGCGGTGGTCGCGGTCGCCGGGTACCTCACGCTCGTCGGGGTGCTGGCCGTGGCGCTGGGGTTCATCATCCGCAGCACCGCCGGCGGCATCGCCACCCTTGTCGGGCTGCTGCTCGTCGCCCCGGGCCTCGGCCAGTTGCTGCCCTCCGACTGGCAGCCGCACATCCTGCCCTACCTGCCGAGCAACGCCGGCGCCGCCATGTACACCGTCCGCGCCGACCCGACGCTGCTCTCGCCGGCGCGGGGTCTGCTCACCCTGGTGATCTGGGCGGTGGTGGCGGTGGTCGTCGCGGCGGTGCTGCTGCGCCGCCGCGACGCCTGACCGCGTCCGCTCGGAGGTCAGCGACCGCCGGTGATCTTCCGGCTGCGCTGCTGCTCGCCGCGGGTGCCGTACGGGTAGTCCGGCAGCTCCGGCGCCGACACCTCGTCGAGGCGCTCGGCGTGGGCGTCGTCGAGGTGCACGTCGGCGATCTTGAGCGCCTCCGCCAGTTGCTCGGTGGTGCGGTTGCCGAGGATCGGGGCGGTGACCGCGGGACGGTCCGCCGTCCAGGCCAGGGCGACCTGCGCCATGGTGAGCCCGGCCTCGTCCGCGACCGACTTCACCTCGTCGAGGATCCGCCACACCCGCTCGTCGGCGTTGCGCTCCTCGTAGTTCTCCATCCCGCGCTTGGGGTCCTCGCCCAGGCGGGACGCCCCGCTCGGCGCGCTGTTGCGCTGGTACTTGCCGGTGAGCCAGCCGCCGCCCAGCGGGCTCCACGGGATGATGCCGATCCCGTACTCGAGGCAGGCGGGGATGATCTCCAGCTCGATGAAGCGGGTGAGCAGGTTGTACTGCGGCTGCAGCAGCACGGGCGCGACCCGGTCGGTCGCCGCCGCCAGTTCGCTGATCGCGGCGATCTGCCAGCCGATGAAGTTCGACAGGCCGAAGTAGCCGATCTTGCCGGCGCTCACGGCGTCGTCGAAGAAGCGCAGGGTCTCCTCGAGCGGGGTGAGGGGGTCGAACGCGTGCACCTGGTAGAGGTCGATGTGGTCGACCCCGAGCCGGGTGAGGCTGGCGTCCAGCGCCTGGGTGAGGTGCTTGCGGCTGAGGCCCAAGCCGTTGGGGTGGTCGAAGGTCGGGAAGCGGCCCTTCGTCGCGATCACCAGGCTGTCGGCGCGCCCGGGGTCCTGGGCCAGCCAGCGTCCGATGATGCGCTCCGACTCACCGGCGTTGTAGACGTCGGCGGTGTCGACGAAATTGCCACCCGCCTCGACGAACATGTCGAGCTGCTTGTGGGCGCCGGCCTCGTCGGTCTCCTTGCCGAACGTCATCGTGCCGAGGCACAGCCGGGACACGCTCACGCCGGTGTTGCCCATCAGGCGGTATTCCATGGGTTCTCCTTGTGGTGGATGGTCGGTTACGGCAACCACCCCCACCTCATCACATGGGCAAAGAGGTGGGGGCGGGTGTCAGGTCGGTCGGGTCACGCGGTGGGCAGCCACACGCGCATGGCCCCCAGGTCGCGGTTGCCCCACGCGTAGTAGGGGACGGCGGTCAGGTCGACCGACGCCTGGCCGGCCGACTCGTCGCGCGAGCCGTACGGCCACCAGCCGGCGTCCTTGTGCGCCCGGATCGAGGCCTTCGCGGTGAGCGCGAGCACCCCGTCGAGGCCGGTTGCCGGGGTGGGCGAGACCGGTGCGGAGGTGTCGACCACGACGTCGTCGAAGCGGACGCCCTGGTTGTCGGTCGCCTCGATGCAGTACACCAGCGGGCCGCGCTCGAGCGCCTGGCTGTCGCGCAGCGCGTCGACGCGGGGGTCTGCCCGGGAGAAGCGGGCCTCGAGCGGCAGGGTGAGGGCGACCGTGTCGCCGACGCTCCACTCGCGGGTGATCCGCAGCCAGCCGTCCTCGACCGTCGCGCCCGAGTCGTCGCCGTTCACGGTCGCACCGGCTCCCTCGGCCCAGTGCGGGATCCGCAGGCTGAGCGTCCAGGACGCCGCCGGCGTCCGGGTCACGCCGAGGGTGACGGTGGCGTCCCACGGGTAGTCGGTGGTGACGTCGAGGCTCACGGCGCCGGCCTCGAGGTCGCCCGACACGGTGCCGGTCGCGTACTGGTGCACGACCAGCTCGTCGCCCGTGGACGCCGCGACGTAGTGCTCCAGCGATCCGAGCAGCCGCATCACGTTGGGCGGGCAGCAGGCGCAGTGGAACCACGGCACCCGTTGGTAGTCGTGATCGGTGCCCGAGTCGAGGTGCCCCTCGCGCACCTGGAGCGGGTTGGCGTAGATGTAGCGCTGCCCGTCGAGCGAGGTCCCGGCGAGGAAGCCGTTGTAGAGCGTGCGCTCCATGAGGTCGGCGTACTTGGCCTCGCCGGTGGCCAGCAGCATCCGGTAGCTGAACATCACGGAGGCGATCGAGGCGCAGGTCTCGCAGTAGCTGCGCTCGCTCGGCAGTTCGTAGGGGTCGCCGAACGCCTCGTCCGCGTGGTGCGAGCCGATGCCACCGGTGATGTAGGTCTTGCGCGCCACCATCTCGTGCCAGAGCCGCTCCCCGGCCTCGAGCCAGGAGGCGTCCCCGGTCTCGGCGTAGAGGTCCGCGACGCCGGCGAGCAGGTACAGCTGGCGCACGGAGTGGCCCTCGACGCTCTCGGCCTCCCGGATCGGGGCGTGGTCCTGCCAGTAGGCGTAACCGAAGCGTCCGGGCAGGGTGCGGTGGCCGCGGCGCTCGAGGAACAACCGGGCCTGGTCGAGGTACGAGTCGTCGCCGGTCTCGCGGGCCAGTTCGACGAGCGCGGTCTCGATCTCCGGGTGTCCGCCGAAGCTCTCGATCTTCCCGTCGGCGAACTCGGCGACGATGAGGTCGGCGAAGCGGCGGGCGATGCCGAGCAGCCGCTCGTCGCCGGTGGTGCGGTGCATCGCCACGGCGGCCTGGACGAGGTGGCCCGCGCAGTACAGCTCGTGACCCCAGTTGAGGTGGACGAAGCGTTCGCCGGGCGTGCGCACCTGGAAGTTCGAGTCGAGGTAGCCGTCGTCCTCCTGCACCGCCTCGAGCAGGTCGACGGTCTCGCTCACCATCCGCTCGAGCCGGGCGCGCAGGTCGGCGTCCAGTTCGGGGTCGGCGAACACCCAGGCGATGCCCTCGAGCCACTTGTACAGGTCGCTGTCGAGGAACGGCAGGTCGTTGGTGTAGTCGCCCTGGGCACGCCCGGCGGCGAGCTCGAGATTGTGGAAGTTGCCGGCCTCGTGCAGCCGGTCCCAGGCGTCGGGCACGCTGACGGTGCGGTTGATCCGGCGCCGCTCGTGCCACAGTCCACCGGTGATGGTGCTGGTGGCCGGGCGAAGCACGGTGTGGCTGGAGCCGGTGAGGCGCACCGGCCCCGGCTGGGTGGACGCCGACCCTTCGGCGGGGCTCGCCTCGGTCGTGCTCGTGTCGGTGGTCATCGGGTGGGTCCTTTCACTTGAGGGCGCCACTGAGCATGCCGCTCACGTAGTAGCGCTGGAGGAGGAGGTAGACGACGATGCAGGGGATGATCGTGAGGGCGACGCCGGCCTGGAGCGAGCCCCAGTCGATCTGCCCGAACGATCCGCTCGCGACCATGGTGAGGGTCACCGGCAGGGTGAACTTCTCCTGCGAGGTCACGAGGATGAGGGCCGCGAAGAACTCGTTCCACGTGCTGAAGAACGCCATGAGGCCGGCCGTGATGAGGCCCGGCTTCACGATCGGCAGCATGATCTGGACGATGGCCCGGATCGTGCCGCACCCGTCCACCCTCGCGGCCTCCTCGAGGGTGGTCGGCACCGAGGCGAACGCGTTGCGCATGATGAACAGCGCGAACGGCAGGTTGAAGGTGATGTACACGAGGGTGAGGCCGACGAGGGAGTTGTTGAGTCCCATCGTCTTCAGCAGCATGTAGAGGGGAGTGAGGATGGCCTGGAACGGGATCATGAACGAGGCGAGGGCGATGAAGAACACGGCGCTCGCTCCCGGGAACTTCGTCCGCGCGATGCCGTAGCCCGCCATGCTGGCGAACAGCACCACGAGCAGGGTGGCCGACAGGCTCACCATCACGCTGTTGAGCAGGTTGTGGAAGATGTTGAGGCCCTGGACACTGGTGAGCTTGCGGAAGTTGGCGAGAGTCGGGTGCTGAGGCAGCAGCGTGGGCGGGATGTGTCCCTGGTCGCCCGAGCTCTTGAGCGCCATCGACAGCATGACGACCAGCGGTGACAGGAACAGCACGGCGAGGGCCAGGTTGAGCACCCACCAGGCCCCGCGGGGGAGGCTTCGTCGGATGTCGGAGATCATGGTCGGTCCTCAGGTGTGGTCGGTGTTGCGGAGCAGCAGCATCTGGATGGCGCTGACGATGGCCAGGATGACCATGAGCAGCACCGACAGCGCGGCCCCGTACCCGAGCTTGAACTGGATGAACGAGTTGCGGTAGATCGCGTAGACCGCGGTGATCGTCGAGTTCGACGGACCGCCGGAGGTCATGATGTAGAACTGGTCGAACGCGAGCAGCGACCCGGCGACCGAGAACACCAGCACGAGCGCGAGGGTCGGACGCAGCAGCGGCACGGTGATGTGCCACAGCCGCTGCCAGCCCGACGCCCCGTCGACGCGCGCCGCCTCGTTGACCTCGTCAGGGATCGACTGCAGGCCTGAGAGCAGCAGCAGCATCTGCAGCCCCACGACCTTCCACGTCACCATCGCGTTGACGACCATGAGCGACGACCAGTGACCGGCGAACAGGTTGCTCGTGGAGCTGATCAGACCGATCCGACGCAGCAGGTCCCACAGCGGGCCGATCTGCGACTGGGTCATGAACAGCCACAGGAAGCTCGCCGAGGCGAGCCCGATGGCCACCGGCATGAAGTACACCGACTGGAAGAAGCGGGCGGGGGCGTCCCCCCGCCGCACGAGCACCGCCAGCCCGAACCCGAACACGAGCAGGATCGGGGTGATGATCACCGTGTATTCCAGGGTGAACTTCAGCGCCTGAAGGAAGTTCGGGTCGCTGAGGGCCGTCGCGTAGTTCTCCAGGCCGATCCACTTGTGGGTGCCGAGCAACGGCCACCGGTGGAACGACATCCAGAACGTCATACCCAGCGGCACCAGGAAGAACGTCACGATCATCACGACGGTCGGCAGGGCGAACAGCGCACCGAGGATCTTGCGCTGCGTGCTCAGCCCGGTGCCCCGGGTGCTCCTGATCCCGCGGGCCAGGGGCTTCTGGTTCAGGCTGGCGGTGCTGGTGCTCATGACGCCTGGTCGATGAGCTTCTGGGCAGCCTGCTGACCGGTCGACTGCGCCGCCTGGATGTTTCCGGTGAACACCGAGTCGTGGATCATCTTCACCCACGG
>DATAKK010000094.1:0-82126 GCA_036261615.1 Propionibacteriaceae bacterium
CCGTCTACATCGCCTCCGGCGAGGGCTTCGCCGACGCTCTGGCTGGCGGGCCCTCTGCGGCGAAGGATGGGGCCTCTGTACTTTTAACTGAGCCAGACCAGCTTCCAGAGGCCACCGCGTCTTCATTGCACGCAATCCGACCAGCACAGGTGTACGTGTTAGGAGGGAAGGACGTCGTTTCTGCAGCTGTTATCGACCAGATTCAGTCGCTCCTCCCGAATTCTACGGTGCGCGTCCTGGCAGGCGAGGACAGATTCGGAACTGCTGCCGCCATTGCCTCTTCGTCTTGGCCGGCGGGCGCGGGTTCAGTGACGCTGGCGACTGGCTTCGACTTCCCCGATGCGCTTTCGGGGGTTCCGCTCGCATTTGTGAACTCCGGCCCGATTCTCCTGACCACGGCTCGGTGCCTTCCCTCGAGAACCTCTCAAGAATTGACTTCCTTGAGTCCAGGCCGGGAAACCCTCCTGGGAGGAGTAGACGTGAGTTACGCAGGGCCAAGCACCTGCACGCCTAGCCTCTCGTCGGGCGACACGACCCCGCCGGGTCCGGTGACGGGTCTCAGCACCACCACCGCCTCGGCCAACGTGACGCTCACCTGGACCAACCCCACCGCCAGCGACTTCGCAGGGGTGATGATCCGTCGCGCCCCCGGAACGACCCCGCCGTCCTCTCCGACCGCCGGGACGCTGGTCACCACGACCAGCGCCTCGACGACCTCGTACATCGACTCCGGAGTGGCCTCGGGCACGACGTACAGCTACGCCCTGTTCGCCTTCGACAAGGTGCCGAACTACAGCAGGGGGACGACGGCGACGGCGACCACGATCGCCGAGACCACGGGGATGCCGGCCAATGACTGGAGCTACTACGTCACCAGCCTCAACCTCAGCACCGCCTCGTCGCTCGGGTGCAGTCAGGGCAAGTACGACGCGTCCCACGGCAACATCGACAGCAATGTGACGCTCGACTTCGGCGGCCAGAACTCGAGCAACACGGGCACCTACCTCACCTTCTCGAACACGTCGGTGTCGTACAGCGACATCGAGGCGTACGCGGAGAACTTCGCCTACAACTACTGGGCCTGCACCGGCTCCTCCGACCAGACCTCCCGGCTCACACTGTCGCTCGGCACGAACAACTCCGCCTACTACGTGAACAGCGCCGGCGGGGCCGCTTGGGCCGGCGTCGTCAACACGGTCACCAGTTACCTCCAGAGCCACGGCTACGGCCAGGTGGTCGTGTGGGGGGCGAGCGACATCGAGGTCGAGTGGAACAGCTATGCCAACACGGCCAACTGGGAGAGCGGGTACGCCTCCCACACCTCGGCCATGTACGTCGACTTCGGTGACGCCTCCGGCTGCCCGCCCTACGGCAGCTGCCTCAACGGCTGGACGCAGTACCAGGTGTGGATGATCGCGTGGGGGTTCCCGCCCTCCCAGGTGGAACCCGAGGTCTACTACTCGGGCCAGGGCACCGAATGGCAGGCCATCTCCAACACCCAGGGAAAGATCCACTTCTGGTCGGTCATGGACGAGTATCCGCTCGACAGCTCCAGCCTCACGGCGACCGGGGCCTGGTCGGCTCTCGGCTGCTCGACCGGCGCGCAGTCGTGCGCCAACAGCACCGAGATCCACAAGTCGAACTGAGGCTCGCGCCATGTCGCTCACGCGGATCCACAACCTGTCCATCTCCCTCGACGGGTTCGCCACCGGCGAGCCGCAGTCGGCGGAGGCACCGTTCGGGCATGCCGGACAGCGCCTGCACGAGTGGATGTTCCGGACCCGCTTCTGGGACGCCGAGGGTGGGGCGTCCGGCGTCGACGACGCCTTCGCGCAACGGCACGGCGTCGGGATCGGCGCGGAGATCATGGGCGCCCACAAGTTCGGTCCCCCGGGGTGGCAGGACGACCCGGACTGGACGGGCTGGTGGGGCCGGAACCCGCCGTTCCACACGCCGGTCTTCGTGCTCACCCACCATCCCCGCCCGCCCCTGGTGATGGAGGGCGGGACGACCTTCCACTTCGTCGACCTCACTCCCGGAGCGGTCCTGGCCCTCGCCCGGGAGGCGGCGGGCGGGGCGGACGTGCGGATCGGGGGCGGCCCCAGCGTTGTCCGCGACTTCCTCGCCGCCGGGCTCGTCGACCACATGCACGTCGTGCAGGTGCCGATCGTGCTCGGCCGCGGCGTCCGGCTCTGGGACGGGCTCGAGGGCCTCGAGGAGCACTACGACGTCGAAGCGGTCTCCTCCCCCAGTGGCGTCACTCATCTCACCTTCAGCCGGAAGCGGGGATAGCGGGCCAGGCCGGGTAGTTTTGCCGGGTCACCCGCCCCGTCGTCCGAGGAGCCCCATGCGATCCGTGCAGGCCTACGCCGCGCCGTCCGCCACCGAACCCCTGGTGCCCGCCACCATCGAGCGGCGCGACCCGGGACCCCGCGACGTGCTCATCGAGATCGCTTATGCGGGCATCTGCCATTCCGACATCCACACCGCCCGCGGAGAGTGGGGGCCCCAGCAGTACCCGCTCACCGTCGGCCACGAGATCGTCGGCACCGTCACCGAGGTCGGAACCGACGTCAGCCGGTACCGCGTCGGTGACCGGGTGGGCGTGGGCTGCATGGTCAACTCCTGCCGGGAGTGCGCCAACTGCCGCGCCGGGCAGGAGCAGTACTGCCTCAACGGCAACGTCGGCACCTACGGCTCGCTCGACCGCGACGGCACGATCACCCAGGGCGGCTACTCGACCCACGTCGTCGTCGACGAGGACTTCGTCCTGCGCGTGCCGGAGTCGATCCCGTTCGATCGCGCCGCCCCGCTGCTGTGCGCCGGAATCACCACCTACTCACCCCTGCGCCACTGGCAGGTGGGCCCCGGCACGAAGGTCGCCATCGTGGGCCTGGGCGGGCTGGGTCACATGGGAGTGAAG
Organism: Propionibacteriaceae bacterium; assembly: GCA_036261615.1. Taxonomy (GTDB): domain Bacteria; phylum Actinomycetota; class Actinomycetes; order Propionibacteriales; family Propionibacteriaceae; genus JAJYQH01. The sequence goes on from DATAKK010000094.1 coordinate 2,924, forward strand.
ATCGCCCACGCCCTCGGCGCGGAGGTCACCGTGCTCTCGCAGTCGCTGCGCAAGAAGGACGACGGGCTCGCCCTCGGGGCCGATCACTACTACGCCACCGGCGACCCCGCCACCTTCGAGGACCTGCGGAACGGTTTCGACCTCATCCTCAACACGGTGAGCGCTCCCCTCGATCTCAACGCCTATCTCGGGCTGCTCGCCCTGGACGGCACGATGGTGAACGTCGGCGCCCCGCCCGAACCCCTGCCGATCCAGGTCTTCAGCCTGTTCCAGAACCGGCGCTCGTTCGCGGGTTCCTCGATCGGCGGCATCGCCGAAACCCAGGAGATGCTGGACTTCTGCGCCGAGCACGGCATCGCCCCCGAGACCGAACTCGTCAGTGCCGAGCAGATCAACGAGGCGTGGGAGCGCGTGCTCGCCTCCGACGTGCGGTTCCGGTTCGTCATCGACGCCGCGACCTTCGTCTAGTCGAGGCCGGGGCGCCTCCGATTCCTGCGAAATCTGCGCCACCTGCCACACCCCGGGTCCCGGGGGCCGAGTGTGGCAGGTGGGGTCAAGTTCGCAGCGGCGGAGCGGCTCAGCCGGTGCGGGCGCTCGGGCGACGAGGATGTCGGACCACACCTTGACCTTCGTCTAGTCGACGCCGGGGCGCCCGGTTTCCTGCGAAATCTGCGCCACCTGCCACACCCCGGCTCCCGGGGGCCGAGTGTGGCAGGTGGGGTCAAGTTCGCAGCGGCGGAGCGGCTCAGCCGGTGCCGGCGTTAGGGCGACGAGGACGTCGGACCACACCTTGACCCCTCCAAGGGCCGGTTGTACGGTCGCCAGAAGGCAGCGCCACCAGGAGACACCGCGCGTGGATCGCTGACCGAGCACCGAGTCGATCGGGCGGGAGGCTGAGATGCTCCTTCTGCGGTGGGTCGCGGCAGCACTCCTCCTGATCCTCGCCGGCGTCGTCGGCCTCCTCGGCGTCCTTCTCACGGCGACCGTCGTCCTCCTACCCCTCGGGATCCCCCTGCTCATGCTCGCCGGACGCCTGCTCACGTGGGTGGGACGGCTGGTCCTCCCCGCGTGGCTCCGCCACCCCCTTCGCCGGCTGCGGGAGGCGTTGCGGACGCTCTGGCGCGGGGCCACTCGGCGGCGGCACTCCGTCGCTCCCTGAGGGCCAAGACACCGGCTGAGAGGCGCGCCGCACCGCGCTTCGAAGCCGCCCTGCGGGGCCTCCATCGCCGCTCCCGGCCGCTCATCCGGCTCCTCTCCGAACGAATTTTCGGCCCTCACTAGGAGGGTCGCGGAGAGTGTCCGGACGGCCGTTTCGGGGGCAGGACGCCGGGTAATCCGAGGGGACAGGCAGTGTCCATCGGGGTTAGGTGGCTGACGCCATCGAGGAGGTAAGCAATGTCGAATACGTCTCGGATCGCCACCGCTGTTGCGGCCGGCTATTTCCTGGGGAGATTCAAGAAACTGCGGCTGGCGCTCGTGGTCGGGTCGACCCTCGCCAACAAGAACGTGCGCTCGAAGGGGCTCGAGATGCTCCAGTCGGCGACCGGCGGTCTCACGTCGATGCCCGAAGCAAAGAAGCTCCGTGGCCAGGTCACGTCGGGGCTGGTGGAGGCCTGCAAGGCGGCGGCCGTGGCCGCTGTCGCCGGGCGCATCGACGACCTGAGCGAGCGGCTCAAGGAGAAGAGCTCTGACCTTCGTAGCGCCTCGGCCAAGGGCGCGAGCGGCGACGCGGGGTCGAGCGAGAACCAGGACGACCAGGGCCAGGACCAGCAGGACCAGTCCGACCAGCAGGACCAGTCCGAGCAGAACCAGGACCAGCAGAACCAGGACCAGCAGGACCAGTCCGACCAGGGCGACACCGACCAGGTACAAGACAGCGACCAGGCCGAGCCCGACGACGAGCAGTCCGACGAGGACGAGCAGTCCGACGAGGACGAGCAGCCCGACGAGGACGACACCGACCAGCTGCAGGACAGCGGCCAGGCCGAGCCCGACGACGAGCAGTCCGACGAAGACGAGCAGCCCGACGAGGGCGACACCGACCAGGTACAGGACGACGACCAGGCCGACGACGGCGACGGCGAGCAGTACGCCGATGAGCAGGACCAGTCCGACCAGGGCGACACCGACCAGGTGCAGGACGACGACCAGGCCGACGACGGCGAGGACGAGCAGTACGCCGACGAGGACGACGCCGAGGAAGGCGAGACCGAGGAAAGCGACACCGACGAGGACGAGCAGTCCGGCGAGGAGTCCCAGCCCACCCCCAAGACCGTTCGTCGCAGCAGGGCCCAGTCGCCCGGCTCGGCCTCCTGAAAGGAGTTGGACCGAGCATGAGTGAAAGCAAACTGAAGAGCGCCGTCTCCGGCATTGCGGAGCAGTTGCCGATGGATCGCCTCAAGGGCGAAGCGCAGAACTACGGCCAGGCGTTGGCGCAGCGGGGCGTGACCAAGCTGGGCGAGCACGTCGAGGGTCTCACCGGGAAGCTCAACGACTTCGCCGAGGGCGGCGGCAAGGCCGGCATGGCGAGGCACGTCATGGAGGGCGACTCGCCGGTGAAGGCCGGGCTCAAGTCCGCCGGCACGAAGCTCAAGGACGCCGTCAAGGGCAAGTTGGGCGGCGGTGGGGGCAAGGGCAACAAGCTCAAGGTCACCAACATCTACGAGACCATCGACGTCGGCGTCCCGCGCGAGGTGGCCTACAAGCAGTGGACCGAGTTCGAGGACTTCCCGAAGTTCACCAAGAAGGTCGAGAACGTCAGCCAGGAGGCCCCGGAGCGGGTCAAGTGGCAGGCGCAGATCTTCTGGTCGCACCGCTCGTGGAACGCCAAGATCGTCGACCAGGTGCCCAACGAGCGCATCGTGTGGAAGTCGGAGGGGCAGAAGGGCCACGTCGACGGCTCGATCACCTTCCACGCGCTGACGCCCGACCTCACCCGCATCATCATGGTGCTCGAGTACTACCCCAAGGGCCTCTTCGAGCACACGGGCAACCTGTGGCGCGCCCAGGGTCGCCGCGCCCGCCTCGAGCTCAAGCATTTCGCGCGGCACGTCAACACCCAGACGATCCTGCACCAGGACGAGCAGCAGGGCTGGACCGGCGAGATCCACCAGGGCCACGTCCAGGAGCAGCAGGGCGAGGACGAGGACGCCGAGCAGCAGGACCAGGGCGAGAACCAGGGCCAGGACGAGAACCAGGACCAGGACCAGCGCCAGGACCGGGCCGACGAGCAGCAGTCGGACGCCGGCACGCGACAGCCTGCGGGCGAGGGTCGCTCGGACAAGGGTGAGCAGGCTCAGCAGACGCAGGACCGGCAGGCCCAGAAGCAGTCCCAGCAGGTGGGACAGCCGTCGCAGAAGCAGCCCCAGCAGAAGCAGCCCCAGCAGAAGTCTGGCCAGTCGTCCGAGCAGAGCTCGGGACAGCCCCAGCAGAAGGGCCAGTCCCAGCAGAAGTCGGGGCAGTCGCAGCAGAAGGGCCAGTCGCAGCAGAAGTCGGGACAGTCGCAGCAGAAGAGCGACCCGGGCCGGTCCCAGCAGGACCGGTCCGGCACCGGGGACGAGGGCCAGTAAGCCCCGCCTCCCCCGTCGGGCCGACCCCCGGCGGCACGACAGGGAGGTGCACCGGCGGCAGCGGGCCGACCGCCCGCGCCGCTGGTGCCCGCCCTCCCTGCCACACTCCCCCACCGGCGCGAGTCTGCCGATGGCCCCGCCTCTCCGGGGACGGGAAACAACGCGAGGACACCGCCCAGCTGAGCGAGCTCGGCTGGCCACCACGTGAAAGGCCGGAGATATATGTCCGTGAATGCGCAACGTGCCAGCACCACCAACCGATACATGGATCGTCCGTCGCCGAGCAGCCTGGCCGACGTCATCGAGATCATCCTCGACAAGGGGCTGGTCATCGACATCTACATCCGCGTGTCCCTGGTGGGCATCGAGCTGCTGACCATCGACGCCCGGATCGTCATCGCGAGCGTCGACACGTACCTGCGGTTCGCTCGGGCGGTCAACCGCCTCGACCTCACCGAGACCGAGACGCACGGCATCCCCGAGCTCATCGAGGACATCAGCAACTCGGGAGCCAAGGGAAAAACGTCGGGCGCTCTTGAGGGCGCCGCGCAGAGCATCAGCAACGTCTTCAAGGGCGATGACGACGATGAGGACAAGGGCCAGCGCCAGGAGCAGCGGCGGACGAACAAGTCGTCGAACTCCCAGGGCGGCCAGGAGAAGCGGACGGAAGACAGCTGACCGTGAGCGTGCATGTCTACGGAGTGACGACCGCGCACCTGCGGCCCGAGGGTGACACGCCCCCGGGCCGGCAGGGCGGCGCGGTGCGCCTGGTGACCGACGACGAGCTGGCGGCCATCGTCAGCGACGTCGACGAGACCGCCGCTGTGGGACGCCAGGACCTGCTCAGCCACGCGCACGTGCTCGAGTGGTTCGCCGACCGGGGCACCGTGCTGCCGATGCGGTTCGGCATCGCCCTGCCGGACGACGCCGCGGCCCGAGAGCAGGTGCTCCAGCGGGAGCGGGCGTCGCTCGAGCAGTTGCTCGGCGTCCTCGACGGGCACATCCAGGTGAGCGTGCAGGCGTTCCTCCACGAGGAGCCCGCGCTGCGCGAGGTGCTGCGCCGGCGTCCGGACCTCCGCGCGGCGCGTGACGAGCTCCAGGGCGTGCCCGAGGAGCTGGCCCAGTCCCGCCAGGTCGAGCTCGGGCAGGCGATCACGGCGGCGCTCGAGGAGTTGCAGGACGAGGCGCGGACGCTGGTGCTCGACCGGCTCGCTCCCCTCGCCCGCGCCGTCTCCGAGAACGAGCCGAAGGGGGCGCTGGAGGCGGTGCACGCCGCGTTCCTCGTGGATCGGAAGGCGCGGGCGCAGTTCGACGCGGCCGTCGCCGAGTTGCGGGCCGAGACCGAGGCACGGCTGCGGGTGCGCTACGTCGGCCCGCAGCCGCCGTACTCGTTCCTGGACGCCGCGAGGGCCGGCGACCTCTGATGGGACTGCTCCGCGAGGTGCTGCTTCTGCCGCTCGCCCCGGTGCGCGGGGTGGTCTGGGTCGCCGAGCAGGTGCGTGACGAGGCGGAGCGGCAGTGGTCCGACCCGGCGGTCATCCAGGCCGAGTTGGCCGAGATCGACGCGATGCGAGAGATGGGCACGATCGACGACGCGGAAGCGGACGCGAGGGAGGAGGAGCTGGTGCAGCGACTGCTCTCGGCGTCGGCCCAGCAGGACCAGAGTCTCGAGGTGTGGGAGGAGGGATCCGATGGCTGAGAAGCTCACGGTGCGACGGGTCGGGGAACAGGCCCTGGCCGAGGTGGCCGACCTCGTCGGATGTCCCGCCGAGGGAGTGACCGGTATCCGGGGCACCGACGACGGGTGGATCGTCACCATCGAGGTGCTCGAGGTCGGACGCGTCCCCGAAACGACCGACGTGCTCGCCAGCTACGAGGTGACCGTCGACCGCGACGGCGACGTCACCGAGTTCCACCGGGTGCGGCGCTACCTCCGCGGACAGGTCGACGACTGATGAGCGACAACACCCCCGAGCAGTACCGCTCGGGCTCACCTCCGCCCCGGCGCGACGGCCCCACCTTCGTGGGGACCGGCCGCAAGGGGCAGGAGACCCTCGCCGACATCCTCGAGCGCGTGCTCGACAAGGGCATCGTCGTCGTCGGCGACATCCAGGTGCGCCTGCTCGACATCGAGTTGCTCACGATCAAGATCCGGCTCATGGTCGCCTCGGTCGAGCGCGCCAAGGAGATGGGCATCAACTGGTGGGAGGGCGACCCGTTCGTCAGCCACCAGGCCGACGGTCCTGACCGGGCGGAGCTGCAGAACCGGGTCGGAGAACTCGAAGAGCGGCTCGCCCGCATCGAGGGCCGGGAGAACGGCGAGGTGTCCGGGACGGAGCGGCGCGCGTGACCGGCACCCCCCTCCAGCAGGTCGTCCACGCGTACGGCGTCGTGTCGGCGGACTTCCGCGCGCCCCTGCCGACCGGGCTGGGCGACGCCGCCGTCGAGGTGGTCACGTTGGCCGGTCTCGGCGTCCTGGTGAGCCGCCTGGACGCCGGCAGCTTCGGCGAAGCGGTGTGGCAGTTGCACGGCACCGACCCCGCGTGGGTGGAGCCGGTGGCCGAGCAGCACCACCGGGTGCTGCAGGCCGCCGTCGAGCAGGGCGACGTGCTGCCGCTGCGGCTGCCCGGCATCTACGCCGACACGAACGCGGTCGAGGCGGTGCTCGACGGGCAGTTGGACGTGCTGCGCGTCGCCTTCGCCAGGGTGCGGGGACGGGTCGAGCTGGGCGCGAAGGCGTTCGCGCTCGCGGAGCCCGAGCAGCCCGAGGCCGAGCGTCCCGCGTCCGGCCGTGACTACCTGCTGGGCCGCGCGGCCGCCGGTGCCCGCCGGGAACAGGCCCGCGACCGGGCCAACGCGGCCGTCGCCGCCGCCCACGAGCGGATCTCGGCGCTGGCGGCGTCCGCCGTCACCAATCCGCCGCAGGACACCGCGCTGTCCGGCCGGCGCGAGCCGATGCTGCTCAACGCCGCCTACCTCGTGCCGCGGGCGAGCCTCGACGACGTCGTCGAGCTCGTCGAGACGCTGGGAGCCGACCTGGTCGCCGACGGGGTGGCCCTCGAGGTGTCCGGGCCGTGGCCGCCGTACAACTTCGTCGCCGAGGCCGAGATCACCGCCGCCGGAGCCGACCTGTGAGCATCGACTACGTCGGCAACCAGGACGACATCGCCCTCGTCGACCTCATCGACCGGCTCATCGACGGGGGGGTCGTCCTCACCGGCGACATCCTGCTGTCGGTCGCCGACGTCGACCTCGTCTACCTCGGGGTGCGGCTCGTGCTCGCCCCGGCGCACAAGGTGCACGTGCCCTCGCTCGGGCTCGACCCGCCGCCGCGGAGCGAGGGCTGACCGATGCTGCTCGCCTACGCCGTCGTCGCCTCGGCGGCCCACCGCGACCCTGACCGCCTCCCGCCCGGGCTGAGGCTGCTGGACGGCGGCGCGGTGGGCGTCGTCTACGAGGAGCTGCACGGGCCGCCGGGCACGAGCGCCGAGGACCTCCTCCGATTCGGTGAGGTGGTCCGCCGCCTCGCCGGGGACGCCGCCATCCTCCCCGTCCGCTACGGCACGGTCACCGAATCCCTCGAGGAGCTGCGGACCCTGCTCGCCGCGCGCGGGGAGGAGTGGGAGGAGCGACTGGGCCGGGTCGCGGGCTGCGTCGAGCTGGTCGCGCACCTGCCGGCGTCCGGGCTCACCCCACCCGCGGACGCCGGCGGCTCCGGCACGGAGTACCTCATGACCCGGGTGCGCCGTGGCCGCCAGGTGGCGTCCTTGGTCGAGGGGGTGTCGCTGGCCGTGGCAGACGTCACAAGGGCCGTACGGTCGCTGCCGGCCGCCGACGAGGTTCGGATCGCCTTCCTCGTGGAGGAGCACCGAGTCGAGGGCCTCCTGCCCGCCCTTCAGGGCTGGGCCGACCGGTCGGGGCTCACGCCCGTGCGGGTGAGCGGCCCGTGGCCCCCGTTCAGTTTCGCCGAGGAGGAGTCGTGAGCGAGAGCCCTGACAACGAGGTGTGGCCCCTCACCGAAGGGGGCCACCACATCGATGCGCCCGGACTGTCCCGCCGGGTCGCGGCCGACCCGGAGAACGTCGAGAAGGGCCTGGCCCAGCTGGTGCTGACGATCGTCGAGCTGCTGCGCCAGCTCATGGAGAAGCAGGCGATCCGCCGGGTCGAGGCGGGCGGCCTGTCCGACGACGACATCGAGCGACTCGGGTCGACGCTCATGCTGCTGGACGCCCGCATGCAGGAGTTGCGCGAGCACTTCGGGCTCACGGCCGACGACCTCAACCTCGACCTCGGGCCCCTGGGCCGGCTGCTCTAGCCACGCACGACGCGAACAGTTCGACGTTGACCACCGATGTCGGTGGTCAACGTCGAACTGATGAGCGGCAGTGCTCCGTCCGCGTCCCCATGGCGGTCCTCAGTGGCCGGCGCCGGCCTGGAGGACGGTCGCGATCCGCTCCAGCTGAGCGGCGTCCACCGGGAACGGGTTGGGGCCGTCGGCGAGGGATGCGGAACCGGGGTGCTCGGGCGCGAACTCCGGCCACGCCCGCAACTCGGCGGCGCTCACCAGCACGTGCGGTGCGACGAAGGCGAGCTCGGCGTCCACGGCCGAGGAGATCTCGTCCGTGCCCGCCGCCTCGGCCCGGTGCAGCGGCTGTGAGTCGGACAGCCTGGTCTCGTTCACCATCGCGTACCCGAACAGGCCGGCGGCCTCGTCCGGGCCGGTCTGCCACAGGAGGAACAGGTCGTCGGGCCGGATGTCGTCGTCGTGCCGGCCGACCGGCAGGATCCAGGAATCGACGCCCGCCCGGTAGTCGGCGAGGCAGCTGGCCGCCCGGTCGGGGCTCATCCGGAACAGCCAGCAGGCCATCCCCCCCGGCTCGGTGCGCATCACCCCGGCCACCAGCCGCAGGTTCCGTGCCGCCAGCCGCACCGACTCGTCCTGCCGGATCGAGCGGATGACCTGCTCGGGGTCGATGCCCTGCTCGTCGCGCCAGTGGGCGAGGGCGTCGACGTCGTCGCGAGTGGCACCCTCGGCCGTGCCGGCGCGGCGGTGGTGCCAGGCAAGGGCGTCGTCGGCGTAGTCGACGACGGCCCACGGCCAGGCCGCGCGGATCGCGTCCAGCGAGTCCCGGACGCCGCGACCGGTGTGCAGCAGGTAGGCGAACACGAGCGAGGGGCTGCGGTTGACGCCCATGTGGCAGTGCACGAGCGCGCGCGTCCCCGGGCGGGCGAGGGCGTCGTCCAGCCAGCTCGTGGCCTCGTCGAACCAGCTGTCGGGCAGGGTCTCGCCGTTGTCGTCCACCCCGAGGTGCAGGTAGGCGATGCCCGGGGCGTGCCGCGCGACGTAGTCCTCGTCGGACCACTCGAGCCGGGTGTCGAGGATGTGGGTGACGCCGCGGTCGACCAGCTCGGCGAGCTGGGCGCGGGCCAGGTCGGGGTCGATCGAGTCGAGGTCGCCGCCGACGAGCAGCCGGTCGGTGACGAAGGCGGCCCGGGCCCGGGCGAGCCGCGCGTGGTCCTCCAGCCGCGCCCGGCCCTGAGGGGATTCCGTCACTGCTGCCTCCTGTGCCCCTGGCTCCGTCTCATGGCCGCACCGACGCGGGCCGGGCGTCGACGGCGTCCGGTGGCGCGCCGCGGCGGTGCAGTTCGTCGGCGGCCCGCTCGATCCCGCCGTGTTCGAGTCCCGCGAGGGTCGAGCGGCCCGACCAGCGCACCCGCCCCCGTCGGCGGACCTCGACGTCCAGTGTCCCTCCCAGGTGTTCGAGGGCCCCGGCGACGTTGCGGCGCTCTCGCGGCAGCGGCACGGGCAGGACGTGGGCGGCGTCCGCCGGCGACTCGCCGTGGATGTCGACCGACCAGGGTCCGCCGCGGCCGCGCAGGGTCCACCGGCCGTCGGTCACCCGCGCGTGCACCGGGGAGGTGCCGGGGTTGCCGAGCCGGATGAGCGTGCCGTCGGGCAGGAGGACGACGAGCGCGGTCACCTCGAGCCGCAACCCACCGGCGCTGACGACGCCGCCGGCGAAGGCGACGCAGGCACCCGGCTCGGCGAACCCGTGCGCCTGCCCCCACCACCAGGCCTCGGGGAAGCCGCCGGCGCCCCAGTTCTTCTCGGCGTAGACGTCGGCCCCGGTGAGGTCCCAGACCTGGTCGCCGAGGGTGGCGGTGCCCTCGGCCCGGCCGCCCAGCAGCCAGGGGTGCCAGTACTGGTTGAGCGCCGGCACCGCCTGGAAGAAGCTCGACCCACCGAGTGAGCGCCGCGGCCACGGCCGGTGACCGGTGATGCGGACGTCCAACCGGGCGTCGGGCGCGAGGTCGACCCGCACGTGCTCGGGGACGCCGCGGAAGGCCCGCCCGGCGTGGGCCCCGAGGGCCGAGGGGTCCGCCCACGCGGCCGGGTGAGTGGCCGTGCGCAGGAAGCCCCCGCGGAGCCCCGCGAGCCCCAGGGTGGCCCAGCTGCCGTCGTCCGCCCGATTCACCCCGTTGAGCGCGACGACGACCTGGCCGGTCCCCGGCTGGGTGAATCGCCAGAAGTAGCCCTCCATCCGGACGCCGGTGTGCGCGCGCAGCGGGTCGCCGAACGGCAGGTCGGCCCCCGTGGCGCGGTAGCGGCGGAGCATTTCCCCACCCTAGGTGGGCTCCCCGGCGTCCGGAACCCTCCCGATCGGCAGGCGACCGGGGCCCGGGGGGCCATGGTGGCCGGGACCCCGGCCGATCGCCCGCGGATCGGGAGGCCCGCGGCTGCGACCGGCCCCAGCACCGCCTCAGAAGCGGCCCGGACGCCGCCGGCGTCCGGTGAACACCGCCCACAGCAACGGGACGACCGAGCCGATCATCAGCCAGTGCCCCAGGGTGGGCTCGGACGCCGTGACCAGCGCCCCGGCGACGAGCAGGGCCGCGAACGCGAGGATCCCGGTGATCCGGTTGAGCGCCCGCTCGAGCCGGCGGACGTGCAGGTTGAGCAGCGGCGTCTGGGCGGTGAGCTCGCCGCGCTCGGCCATCGTGAGGACGCGGTCCGCGCGGCCGGGGAGGGCCAGCGCCACCCGGGCGAGCTTGACCGCCTCCGTGCGGATCATCGTCGCAGTGGAGCCGCCCTCCTCGCCGACCAGCTTCGCGGCGTAGGGAGTGATGGTGCTCCAGATGTTGAAGTCGGGGTCGAGCCCGGTGCACATCCCGGAGAGCATCCCGATGCAGCGCCCCAGCAGCAGCAGGTTCTCGGGGAGCTGGAACGGCAGGTCGATCATGAGGTCGCGGAACTGCAGCCCGAACCGCATCATCTCGGCCGGGTCGACGCTGCGCAGCTGGTCCATGCTCATGCCGCCGAACCGGTCGAACACCTGGGTGGTCGCCCGCTCGATGAGCTTGAGATCGGCCCCCGGCAGCAGCACGTCGAGCACCTTCATGCTCGCGACCAGCCGGGGCCCGTCCTGGGTGCCGACCGCGACGAGGGCCTCGCGCAGACCGTCCCGCAGCTTGTCGGGGACGCGTCCGACCATGCCGAAGTCGATGAAGGTGAGGCCCCAGGCCGGGGCGCCGGGCGCGGCGTCCGGGTGCGGGGTGACGAACAGGTTGCCGGGGTGCGGGTCGGCGTGGAAGAAGGCGTCGGTGAAGATCTGCTGGAGGTAGGTGTCGGCGAGCACCTTCGCCACCTCGCCCCGGTCGATGCCCGCGGCCGTGATGCCCGCGTGGTCGCCGATCTTGATCGCGCTGACGTCCTCGAGGGTGAGCACCCGCCGTGCTGTGAGCTCCCACACGACGCGCGGCACCCCGATCCGGGGGTCGTCGGCGAAGTTCTCCGCGAAGGTCTCGGCGTTGGACGCCTCGGCGAGGTAGTCGACCTCCTGGAGGGTCGTGGCGGCGAACTCCTCGACGAGCGCAGGCACGTCGGCGCGGTCGGCGACCGGCCGGTAGTGGGTGAGCCACCGTCCCACCCGGCGCAGGGCGGCGAGGTCGACCTCGATCACCTGCTGGATGTGCGGTCGCTGCACCTTGACCACGACGTCGGCGAAGCCGAGCTCGGCGGCGTCCGGGTCGCGGAGCCGGGCTCGATGCGCCTGCCCGAGGGACGCCGCGGCGAGCGGCTCGGTGTCGAACCAGGCGAAGTGCTCCTCCAGGGGCAGGTCGAGCTCCGCGTGCGCCACGTCACGGATGGCGGCGAAGTCCTCCGGCGGCACCTCGTCCTGCAGCCCGGACAGTTCGGCGGTGATCTCGGGCGGCAGGACGTCGAGGCGGGCGGACAGGAACTGCCCGACCTTGATCATCAGGCCGCCCATCGAGATCGCGAGCGCGCGGAACCGGACGGCGGTACGCCGGTTGCGCGAGAGCCGGGTGCGGTCGGACAGCCGCCCGAGCCCGACCCGGCGCAGCACGATCTCCCACCAGATGAACCCCGCGGTCACCCGCGCGAAGAAGAACACGATCCGGCGGTAGCGGGCTCGCAGGGTCGACTGCTTCATCCAGGCTCCGGGTGCTCGGGGACGCCGGTGCGCTCAGTCCTCGGCAAGGATGGCGTAGAGCTTCTTGCGGGCGGCGTCCAGCACCTCGGCGGCCGCGGACCGCTGCGCTGCGGAGCCGGTGCGCCCGACCTGGAGGACGGCGGGCATGAGGCGTCCGACGGCCTGGTGGAAGGCACCGGCGTCCGGGGCGGACGCGCCGACCTCCTCCCACGGAGCGGGCTTGCCGGCGGCCTCGCCCACCGCAGCCCGGCCGGCGTCGGTGAGGCTGTAGACCTTCTTGCCGTCGACCTGCTCCGAGCTGACGAGGTCTTCGTCGGCGAGCAGCTGCAGGGTGGGGTAGACCGAGCCGGCACTCGGCTTCCACACGCCCCCGCTGCGCTGCGCGAGCTCGTGGATGATCTGGTAACCGTGCATGGGCTGTTCCGCCAGCAGCCTCAGGACGGCGTCGCGGATGTCACCGCGACGGGCCCGCGGACCGGCAGGGGCGACGCCGGAGAGGCGGTCCATGAGGTCGGCGAGGGGCGGGAACCGGTGGCCCCACGGGCCGGACAGCGGATCGGTGTGATGCATGATGCTCTCCTCGGGTGCGTCGCGACATATCGCGACCTGTCGTCAACGGTACGCGGTGGGGCAACCCCGGGCGGCGATCATCCAGGTCACAGCACGATCGCGGGCAGGACGCCGGCCGGGTCGACACGCTGCGGCACCGGGGCGCCGGGGCCTGGGGACGAGGCGGCGGCGGCCTCCTGGCGAATGAACGCCCCGAGCTCGGAGATCGTCGACATGAGCGGCGCGGGGAAGACTACCGTGGTGTTCTTGTCGACGCCGATCTCCACGAGGCTCTGCAGGTTGCGCAGCTGGAGCGCCAGGGGGTGGGCCATCATCGTGTCGGACGCGTCGCCCAGCGCCGCGGCGGCCAGGGCCTCGCCCTCGGCGTTGATGATCTTGGCGCGCTTCTCGCGCTCGGCCTCGGCCTGCCGGGCCATGGCCCGCTTCATGCTGTCGGGCAGCTGGATGTCCTTGAGCTCGACGAGGGTCACCTCGACGCCCCACTCGGTCGTCGTGACGTCGAGGATGCCGCGGATGTCGAGGTTGATCTGGTCGGTCTCCGACAGGGTCTGGTCGAGGGTGTGCTGTCCGACCACCTTGCGGAGCGTGGTCTGGGCGATCTGGTCGATCGCCGCGTGCACGTTCTCGATCGCGATCACCGACTTCTGCGCGTCGACGACCCGGAAGTAGGCGACCGCCGAGACGTCGACGCTCACGTTGTCGCGGGTGATGATGCCCTGGGACTGGATCGGCATCGTGACGATCCGCAGCGAGACCCGGTGCAGGACGTCGACGACCGGGATGATCAGCCGGAGGCCGGGCTGGCGTTCTCCGACCAGCCGGCCCAGCCGGAACAGCACCCCCCGCTCGTACTGCTTGATGACCCTCACCGCCATCGACAAGGCGATGACGACGACCAGAAGGACGGCGGAGAGAACGACAGCGGCGGTGGTGGACATGGGGACACTCCGGTCAGGAGAGCGCGAGCCTCTCGGCACTTCCACGGTACGCGCGGCGGGCGGGACGCGGGCCGAGTCCGGCGAGCGCCCGACCGGCCCGGGAGACCCGGGCGCGTCGGCGTCCCGGCAGTGTTTACTGGGGCGCACGGGCGGCGGCCGGCGTCCGGGGAAGGCGTGAGCATGAGCGAGCCCGTAGTGACCGACAACCCCGCAGCGAAGCGGTTCGAGGCGCACGTCGACGGGCGGCTGGCCGGCTTCGCCGAGTACCAGCTCACCGACGACCTGGTCGTGTTCACCCACACCGAGGTCGACCCCGCCTTCGAGGGCGGGGGTGTGGGGTCCGCGCTCGCCCGCTTCGCGCTCGACCGGCTCCGGGAGGACGGCACCCGCAAGGCGCTGCCGGTCTGCCCGTTCATCAAGGGCTGGATCCAGCGCCACCCGGAGTACCTGTCGGTCACCTACGGAGCCGCGCCCAGCCAGGAGCAGTGAACCCGCCGGTTGTCCGCGCCCGGGCCTAGAGTGTGGGCAGCACGACGAAGGATCCTGTCATGTCGAACTCCGCTCCTGGTCGGCCGCCCTCTCCCGAGTGGCAGCCGGGTGACCAGCCGCCACCCTGGGCGCAGCCCACGCCCAGCCTGCCTCCGGGTCCCCCGGCGCCCGACTGGGGCCCGTCGGCCGCGTTCCAGTCGGCACCCGACTACGAGGTTCCCGCGGGGCGGTTCGAGCCGCCGCCCGCGTCGTACCAGCCGTCGCCTCCGCCCTACCAGCCGCCGGCTCCGCCCTACGGCGTCGTCGTCCCCTCGACCAACCCGTACGGCACGAACCCCTACGCGGCCGGCCCCTACGGCTCGAACCCGTACGCCCCGTCGCCATACGCGCCCTACGGGGTCGACCCGGCCACCGGCCTTCCCTACTCCGACAAGAGCAAGCTCGTCGCGGGCCTGCTCCAGGTGTTCCTGGGGAGCCTCGGCATCGGCCGCTTCTACCTCGGGGACATCGGCATGGGGGTGGCGCAGATCCTGGTCACGTTCCTCACCCTGGGCCTCGGTGCCCTGTGGCCGCTCATCGACGGGATCATGCTGCTCGCCGGGTCACCCCGCGACCGGAACGGCCGGCCGCTGCGTCCCTGAGCAGGCCGGGTCGGAGCCCACCGGCGTCCGGGAGTGCCCCGGCCCCGGGTTCGAGCGGAATGTCGCAAACGTACGCCGCAGGGACGGGGTCGACGGGTCAGCGGGCGGGGAGCCGGGCCGCGAGTTCCCGGGCCGCCTGGGTGATGCTCGGCAGCATGTCGATGAGGTCGGCGATGCTGCGGCGGAACGACGGCGCGGCCACCGAGATCGCTGCCATCGCGGTGCCGTCGACTCCCATCACCGGGACGCCGATCGCCCGCACCCCCTCCTCGTGCTCCTGGTCCGAGAGGGCGTAGCCGCGGGCGCGGACGTCCGCGATGTCCTGGGCGAACGCCTCCCGGTCGACGACGGTGTTGGGCGCCATCGGGGTGAGCTCGACCGACTCGACGAGTCGCTCCCGCACCGCGCGGGGGGCGAAGGCGATGAGCACCTTGCCCATCGAGGTGCAGTGCAAGGGACCCAGGGTGCCCGGCTCCCCGATGACGTTGAGCTGGAGCGGCCCCTGGACGTGCGCGACGTACAGCTGGCGGTCGGTGTCGAGCACCGACATCAGGGTGGACTCCCGCGTCTCGACGGCGAGCCGGCGGAGCACGGGCAGCGCGACGTCCTCGAAGCCGCGGCCGGCGGCGACCTTGCGGGCGAGGGCGAAGACCATGAGCCCCACGTGGTAGCGCCGGGTCGTCGGGTCGAGATCGACGAACCGCTCACGCATCAGCGTCGCGATCAGCCGATGTGCGGTTGACAACGGGTAACCCGTCTCGCGCGCCAGTTCGGACAGCGTGAGTCCCTCGCTCGCGCCGCCGACGACGGTGAGCAGGTGCAGCGCCTTGCCGACCATGTCGCGGCGGTCGCCCAGCGCGGTGGCCGAGGTGCCCCCGGGGATGTCGTGCGTCACGCCTGCAAGGTAGCAGAGGCCTTCCGCATGACGGAAGGCACCTCTGCCATTCGGAAGACCCCCTTGACCTCTCCCCGGAGAAGAGGAGATGCTTTCCCATATTCAGGAAGCCACTTCCGCCATACGGAAGCATGACGACGACGTCGAAAGGACCGCCATGAGTGACACCACAGTCACCGGTCGCACCGCCCCCGGCGACGGGGTCATCGGGACGCAGCGCTGGTCGCGCCTGCTGCCCATCACCTTCGTCACCTACTCCCTCGCCTACCTCGACCGGTCGAACTTCTCGATCGGCATCGCCGGGGGCATGAAGCAGGACCTCCACATCTCCGCGGCGATCTCCGCGCTGGTCGGCGCCTCCTTCTTCCTCGGCTACTTCCTCTTCCAGATCCCCGGCGCGGTGTACGCCGAGAAGCGCAGCGTCCGGCGGCTCATCTTCTGGTCGCTCATCGCCTGGGGCGTGCTCGCGTCGCTGCAGGGCCTGCTCAACAGCGCGTTCTGGCTGATCGTCGTCCGCTTCTTCATCGGCGTCGTCGAGGCGGCGGTGCTGCCCGCGATGGTGATCTTCCTGTCGCACTGGTTCACCCAGCGCGAGCGCGGCCGGGCCAACACCCTGCTCATCCTCGGCAACCCGGTGACCGTGCTGTGGCTCAGCGCGATCTCCGGCTACCTCGTGCAGGCCACCTCGTGGCGCGGCATGTTCATCCTCGAGGGCATCCCCGCGATCATCTGGGCGTTCGTGTTCGCCAAGCTCGTCCAGGACCGGCCTCAGGACGCCGGGTGGCTCGAGGAGGGCGAGCGCAGCAGCCTGCTGGCGACCCTCGACCGGGAACAGGGCGAGATCGCCGTGGAGTCGGTCAGCTACGGGCAGGCGCTGCGCTCGCGCAACGTCGTCGTGCTGTCGATCCAGTACTTCCTGTGGAGCCTCGGCGTCTACGGCTTCGTCTTCTGGCTGCCGTCGATCATCAAGTCCGGTTCCGGCGTCGGCATCGGCTCGACCGGCCTCATCACCGCGATCCCCTACGCCCTCGCCGTCGTGGCGATGATCATCAACGGCCGGGCGTCCGACCGCTCCGGCAACCGCGGGCGCTACGTGTGGCCGTGGCTGCTCGTCTCCGGGCTGCTCTTCTACGGCTCCTACGCCCTGCACGGCAACTTCTGGGCCGCGTTCGTGCTGCTCGCCCTCGCCGGTGCCTGCCAGTACGCGCCGTACGGCCCGTACTTCGCCTACATCGCCGAGCTGCTCCCGCGGGAGCTGGCCGCCCCGGCCGTCGCGCTCATCAACTCGCTGGGGGCCGTGGGCGGGTTCGCCGGCAGCTACCTCGTCGGCTGGCTCAACGGGGCCACCGGCTCGACCAACGCGTCGTTCCTGCTCATGGCCGCGTCGCTCGTCGTCGCCGCGCTGCTCATGCTGGTCGTCAAGGTGCCGCGGGTGGCCGTGGCCGGTGAGAACCGGGCGTCCGGCGTCCCCGAAGCGGTCTGAGATGCCGCTGGCGCGGATCGCGCACGAGGGGGGCGTCTCCTACGCCGAACCCGGGCCCCAGGGGTGGACGCTCCTGGCGCCCGGGCGGGAGACGCCCTGGCCGACCGGACGCCGCGAGTCGCTCGGGCAGCTGCCCCTGTCGGCCGCGCGCCTGCTCGCGCCGGCCACTCCCCGAACCGTCGTCGGCATGGCGCACAACACCGGCCCGGCCGACCGGGAGCTGCCGCCGCAGGCGTTCCTCAAGCCGGTCACCTCGGTCTCCGGTCCCGGGGAGCCGGTCCCGCTGCCCCCGGACGCCGGTCTGGTCGAGGCGGAGGCCGAGCTCGCCGTGGTCATCGGCCGGACGGCCCGGCGGCTGACCGCGGGCGACGCCCTGTCACACGTGCTCGGGTTCACCGTGGCCAACGACGTCACCTCCCGCGACCGGCAGCGGTCCGACCCGCTGTGGTTCTCGGCGAAGGGCCACGACGGGTGGACGCCCCTCGGCCCCTGGCTTGTTACCCCGTCCGACCTGGCCGAGCAGGGACTCGAGCTCGACGAACTCGAGGTGGGCCTGAGCGTCGACGGCGTCCCGTGCCGACCCGGACGCACCTCGGACCTCGCCCGCTCGGTCGCCGAGTGTCTCGTCTACGTCACCAGCGTGCTCACCCTGCACCCCGGGGACGTCGTGCTCACCGGTGCGCCCGGGGAAACGGCCCGGATCCGGCCGGGCTGCCGGGTGACGGCGTCCGTCGTGGGTATTGGGGAACTGGACAGCAGCGTCGTTGCCGAGGCCTGAACCGGGCCCGCACGGCGCCCGCACCGAAAGGAGAGACATGCAGTTGCAGATAGCACTCGACCGGATGCCCGCCGACAAGGCCCTCGAATGCGCCCGCTCGGTCGCCCCGTTGGTCGACTGGATCGAGGTGGGCACTTCGCTCGTCAAGCAGTACGGAGCGGCGTTCATCCGTGAGGTGGTGGACGCCGCCGGCGACACCCCCGTGCTCGCCGACCTCAAGACCGCCGACGACGCGCGGTGGGAGTTCACCATGGCCTACGACGCGGGGGCCCGATCGGCCACCGTGCTGGGGCTGGCGGCGTCCGCCACCATCGACACGGCCGTCGCGGTCGCCGGCGAGCGGGCGCGCGAGGTGGTCGTCGACCTCATGGGCCTGGACGCCGGTCAGCGGGCGGCCCTCGCCGACCGCACCCCCGCCACCGTCGTGCTCGCCGCCCACGTCGGCAAGGACTCCCAGGGCTCGGGCGCCGGCCCGCTCGAGCAGCTCGGCCCCTGGACCGAGGGCCGGCTGGTGGCGATCGCCGGCGGCCTCGGTGCCGCCGACCTCCCCGCGCTCGCCGGCACCGACGTGCGGGTGATCATCGGGTCGGCGGTCACGGGCAGCGACGACCCGGTCGCCGCCGTCACCCGCCTGCTGGACGCCGCCGGGCGTCCGGTCTCCACCCACGAACGGAGCTGAGCATGTCCGAACACCAGACCGACCCGACCTCCCCCTCGAGGGCCACCGGCGACCTGCTGCCGACGATCCTCGGCGAGATCGAGCAGGTGATCTCGAAGCTCGACACCGGCACCCTCGACCAGCTGGCCGACCGCCTCAACGCGGCGTCCCACGTGCTGGTGACCGGCGAGGGCCGCTCCGGCTTCATGGCGAAGGCCCTGGCCATGCGGCTCACCCACCTCGGGCTGTCGGTGCACGTGATCGGGGAGACGACCACCCCCGCCGTCCGCGGTGACGACCTCATCGTCGCGGTGAGCGGGTCGGGCACGACCGCAGCTCCCGTGCGGGTCGTCGAGCAGGCCCACAAGGAGGGCGCCCGGGTGGTGGCGGTCACCACCGATCCCGACTCCCCCGTCGCCCGCGACGCCGACCTGGTGGTGCACGTGCCGGCGGCGACGAAGTACCGGCGTCCGGGCGAGGCGGAGACGATCCAGCCGCTGTCGAGCCTGTTCGACCAGGCATGCCACATCGCCTTCGACGCCGTGTGCCTCCGGCTGGCCCGGGTGCGCAGCATCGACAACGACGCGGCGAAGGCGGCCCACGCCAACACCGAGTAGGGCCCGGTTCGGGCGGCGTACGACCCGTCGGCTCCGGCGTACGACCTGACGTTTCGGACCCAACATCTCGTACGCCGCCAGTCATCTCGTACGCCGCGGGGGGCCGGGGAACCAAAAAGGTTAGACCATTCGGGGCGGGCCTCCCCGCCGATCCCGGGGACGCCGCCGGCGTCCGGGCCGTTCGGGGCGCGCGTGAGACACTTGCGCCCGCAACACGGCGAGGAGCGGAGGACGCATGGGCACCTGGATCGGCACGTCGGGCTGGTCGTACGACCACTGGCAGGACGTTCTCTACCACGGCTGCCCGCAGGCGCAGCGGCTCGCCCGCTACACCGCCGAGTTCGACACCGTCGAGCTCAACGCGAGTTTCTACATGTGGCCCCGCGACGCCTCCTTCCGCTCCTGGGAGCGTCGGCTGCCCGAGGGCTTCCGGCTGTCGGTCAAGGCGCCCCGTGCCCTCACCCACAGCCGCAAGCTGTTCGAGCCGGAGTACTGGGTGTCGCGGATGACGGCGTCCTGGCACGAGCTGCACGCCAAGCGCGGGATGCTGCTCGTGCAGTTGCCGCCCACCATGGAGCGCGACGACGAGCGGCTCGACTACTTCCTCGGCCGGCTGCCGTGGTGGATGCCGGCCGCGGTCGAGTTCCGGCACCCGTCGTGGGTGGTCGACCCGGTCTTCGACGTGCTCGAACGGCATCAGGCCGCCTACGTGACGATGTCGGGCGCCGGGCTGCCGTGCATCCTCCGGGCCACCGCCCCGCGGGTGTACATCCGGCTGCACGGTCCCGACGAGAAGGCGCTGTACGGCGGGTCGTACTCCGACGAGTCCCTCGGCTGGTGGGCGGACCGGATCCGCGAGTTCGAGGCGCAGGGCCGCGACGTCTACGCCTACTTCAACAACGACGGCGGCGGCAACGCGGTGCGCAACGCCCGGACGCTGCGCTCGTTCCTCGGCCGCTGATCCGCTCCCCCGCGCCGCTCAGAGCCAGCGGCGTCCCGTGAGCAGCCCGATCAGGTGGTCGAGGACGCCGGCCCCCATCCGCAGCCCGTTGTGCTCGAACTCGCTGGTCACCCAGGTGCGGCAGTCGGGCAGCAGGGACGCCGTCTCGAGCGAGAACTCGAGCGGCACGTACGCGTCGGCCTGGTAGACGGCGGCGGCGACGGGAACGTCGGCCTCCGCCAGCCGCTCGGGGAAGTACAGCTGGTTCCACTCGTGCTCGGCGAGCAGGTCGGCGGCCAGCGCGAACGGGCGCAGCTCGCGGTCCTCGTCGAACAGGCTCCGGTGCAGGTGCTCGCCCGCCAGCAGGGTCACGTCGTCGCGCACCCGGTCGGGCATCGTCCGCTCGGCCGACCAGCGGGTCGCCACCCCGTCGGCGTAGCTGGACTCGTGCAGCACCGAGTAGATGGGGTTCCGGCCGCCGAACGGAAGGGCCGCCTCGAGGTCGTGCGCGAACGCGGGCGAGGTGTGGTCGAGTTCCAGCAGGTAGTGCAGCTGCTCGATGCCGCCCTGCATGCCGAGGCGGTGTCCGATCGTGCGGAACCGGTCGCGGGAGACGGCGTCCCCGCTCGGCAGGGTGATCGCCCCCTGCGCGCAGAGCCGGCTCAGCGCGCGCACCCGCTCCCGGTCCTCCGGGAAGCGGCGGTAGTAGGCCTCGGACTTGTCGATCATGATCCGCCAGGTGGCGGCGTAGACGTCGTCGATCGGACGCCGCACCGCGCTGAGGCCCCCGGTGATGATGGCGCCGGCGAGCGACCCCGGGTGGGTGGACAGGTAGTGCAGGGCGGTGAACCCGCCGAACGACTGGCCGAGCAGCGTCCATGTGCGGACGCCGAGCGCCTCCCGGACGAGCTCGCAGTCGTTGACGATCTCGTCGGCGCGGAAGTGGCTGAGGTAGGACGCCTGGCCGATCGGGTCGAGCCCCGCGAGCCGGGCGGCCGAGACCGGCGTGGAGCGTCCGGTGCCGCGCTGGTCGAGCATGACCACCCGGTAGTCCTGCAGCGCGCGGGGCAGCCACGGCGGATTGGCCGGCACGAGGGTCGGCCGGGGCGCCTCGCTGCCGGGGCCGCCCTGGAGGAACACGAGATAGGGCTTGCCCTCTCCTCCCTCACCGGTGACGACGCGGGCGAACACGTCGATGCTGCCGGCGTCCGGGTGCGCGTGGTCGAGCGGCGCCTCGAGGGTGAGGCTGGTCAGGGTGAGGCCGGGCAGCGATTCGGTCGACGTGAGCACGGCCCTCAGGCTATTCCTGTCGGTCTGTGGGCGTCCCGCGGGCGCACCGCGGTCGGGCGGCGCCGGCCCGGCGGCGGTTCGGGTTCGCGGCACTGTCCCGTTGGCGTTCGATGTCGACCCCGAAGTGGGTGCTGTCCCGTTCGGGTTCGCGGCAGTGTCCCGTTGGGGTTCGATGTCGACCCCGAAGTGGGTGGTGTCCGGTTCCGGGTCGCGGCACTGCCCGGTTCGGGTTCGACGCCTCAAGGGCGCGGACAGACGCGGGACGCCCGACATCTGGATCGGGGACTGTCCCGAGTAAGCCGACGACCGGGAGGATCGGCAGCGCCACGGCGCACTCGGCTCAGTTCCGGCGCACACTCGGCGATGACGCCGCGAATCGTCTCACCCCGCCGAGCAGCCCGCCCTGGTCACCGGCGCAGCAGCTGCTCCAGGCTCAGCGGCGAGGCGCCGGTGAGCCGCTCGACGGCGTCCGACACCTGTGACAGCTGCCCGCCGGCGATCGCCGTGTAGGTGCTCACCCAGGCGTCGACCTGCCACCAGGGCGCGCCGTAGGAGGCGCGCGAGGCGTAGGCCTCGTCGAGGGTCTCGTCGTGGAAGCTGGTCGGGCGGCGGGTGACGCCCGTGAGGATCTCGGCCACCTCGTCGAGGCTGAGGGCCTCCGGGCCGGTGACGTCGTAGGTCGCACCCTCGTGAGCGCGCGGATCGAGCAGCACGGACGCCGCGACCCGCGCGACGTCGGCGCGGGCGACCGCCGCGACCCGCCCCTCCCCCGCCGGGCCGCGGATGACGCCGTCGGCGCCCACCATCTCGGGGAAGAAGTCGAGGTAGAGGGAGTCGCGGAGGAAGGTCCAGGCCATCCCGGAAGCGCGGAGGTGCTGCTCGGTGGCCCAATGGTCGCGGGCCAGGGTGAAGGTCGCGTCCGGGGCGGCGCCCTGGAACGACGTGTAGACGACGTGGCCGACCCCGGCGCGCGCGGCCGCGTCGATGAACCTCCGGTGCTGGTCGACCCGGTCGCGGCTCTCCGACCCCGAGACCATGAACAGCAGGTCGACCCCGCGGAGGGCGGTCACGGCTGCCTCCGTGTCGTCGTAGCCGGCCCGCTCGACCCGGACGCCGGCGGCGTCCGGCACTCGCGTGGGGTCGCGGGCGAGGAACACCAGGTCGGCGCCCGCGTCGCGGAGCTGTCGGCCCACCAGTCCTCCGACGTGCCCCGTGACGCCGGTGACGGCGATGAGCGGCCGGCTCATGCGCGGGAGCGCAGGTCGCGGATGGCGTCCTGGATGCCCCGGTGGAAGGTCGGGTAGGCGTAGATCATGCTCTCGAGCACCGAGACCGGCACCCGGGCGTGCACCGCGACGCTGAGCGCGCCGAGCACCTCCCCGCCGGCCGGCCCCGCGGAGGTCGCCCCCAGGAGGAGGTCGGTGTCGGCGTCCACGACGAGCTTGATGATTCCCGCGTTGCCGACCTTGTGGATCCACCCGCGCGACGTCGAGGGGATCGGCGTCGACCCGGTGAGCACCCGGTACCCCTGGTCGCGCGCCTGGTGCTCGGTGAGCCCGACCGCACCGACCTCGGGGTCGGTGAAGGTGACCCGCGGCAGCGCCCGGTAGTCGGCGTCCGGGCCGCCCCGGCCGAGGATGTCGCGGACCGCGATGTCGGCCTGGTAGGTGGCGACATGGGTGAACGCGCCGTGGCCGGTCACGTCGCCCACCGCCCAGACCCCGTCGGTGACCCTCAGCCGATCATCCACGGGCAGCGCCTCAGGCTTCCCGGAAAGACCCAGCCGGGTCCACGTGTCCTCGTCGACACCGGGACGCCGGCCGGTGGCGACCAGCAGCTGGTCGGCCCGCAGGGTGCGCCCGTCGTCCAGGTCCACCCGGAAGCCGTTCGCGTCGTGGGCCACCGCGGCGGCACGGCGTCCGAGGCACAGGGTGATGCCGTCGGCGGTGAGGGCCTCGGCGACCAGGTCGCCGGCCTCGGGCTCCTCGTGCGCGATCGGGCGCGACGCGGCGTCCACGATGGTCACCCGGACGCCGAACCGGGCGTAGGCCTGTCCCAGCTCGCAGCCGATCGCGCCCCCGCCGAGGACGACGAGGCTCTCGGGCAGGGTCTCCGCCTCGATCGCCTGGCGGTTCGTCCAGTACGGCGTGTCGTGCAGGCCGGGGATCGGTGGGATGACCGGTGTCGTGCCGGTGGCGACGACGAGCGCGCGCCGCGCCTCGATCACGCCGACCCCGTCCACCTCGACCTCGGTGCGGCTGAGCACCCGGCCCGACCCGCGGACGAAGCGTCCGCCCTTGCCCGTGAACCGGTCGACGGCCGCCTGGTCGTCCCAGTCGTCGGTGGCTTCGTCGCGGATCCTGCGGGCGACCGGCGTCCAGTCGGGCCCGACGCTCGACTGCCCCGCCATGCCGGGGATCCGCCGGCCCTCCTCGAGCAGGTTCGCCGCCCGGATCATCATCTTGCTCGGGATGCAGCCCCAGTACGGGCACTCGCCGCCGACCAGGCGGTTCTCGATCCCGACGACGTCGAGCCCGGCCTCGGCCAGCGTCCCCGCGACCGCCTCGCCCCCGACACCCAGACCCAGCACGACGACATCGGCCACCTGCCGCCCGGCGGCCTCGCTCACGACCCGCTCCCCACGCTCGCGGACGCCGGCTGCACCTGGACGCCGCGCCAGAACGCCACGTAGCCGGTGATCTCCCGGGCGGCCGGCTTGGGCTCCGGGTAGGTCCAGGCGGCGTCCTCGGACGCCCGGTCGCCGACGGTCACCGTGTAGTACGACGCGACGCCCTTCCACGGGCAGGTGGTGTGGGTGGCGGTCGGGGTGAAGAACTCGGCCCGGATCGCGTCCGGAGGGAAGTAGTGGTTGCCCTCGACCACCACCGTGTCGTCGCTCTCGGCGACGACCTCGCCGTTGAAGATGGCCTGCATTCGCATCGCGTACCTGCCTTCCTGCTGGTGGCTGTGACGGCCCTCACTCCGTGACGGGCGCCGCTGCCTGACGGTGTGACGACCCCGGGCGGGGCTCATGACCGCCCGAACGCGCGCGGCGTTCCACGAATTCCCCGCGCTCACTTGCCGCGGACGAGGGTGCAGGCGTTCTTGCCGAGGCTCGGGGTCGCGGTGGTGGCGATCGCGATGTCGTACGGGTTGATTATGTTCCTGCCCTTCTCCGCGCCCTCGATGGTCACCTCGTCGAGTAGCACGAGGGAGTCGACGGAGCCGTGGGTGGGCGCCTGCAGTTTGAGCGTCGCTCCGCGCCCGACCTCGGCGCCCCCTGCGCGAGGTGCTCGGTCGGCCACGCGGCCTCCCTCTGGATGGGTCCATCTTGCCGCCGAGCAGCCTGGCGCAGGCCCGTTCGAGGATGGCGCGCGATAGCGCCGTTCAGGCCGCCGGCGAGCAGTCTCCCAGGGCCCATCAGGACCGCGGGGAGGACAGCGGTCGCTCTCCTACGCGAGCTTACGCGCCCAAGTATCCACGCTGCTGAACACCGGGCCGGATGCTAGCGGGACAGGCAGACGTGGGCCTCCTTCGGGCGACCCCGTCGCCGGTCGCGCACAGCCTCCGGGCGTCCTTGCCTTCGTGGACCGTCCATGCAGGGCCGGATCGCGAGGTGAACCGCGTCCGGGCCAACCCGCCGAGGCAAGGTGGAACGTGGAACGACGCCGAGGGGCAGAGCGACCCGGGTTGCCCCCGCTGGGCCCGAAGGAGCCCCGGCACCGCGGGGCGAGGCCGACAGCCGAGGGTCGAGAACCCTTGCCCACCCGGGCCGGGCCGACCGTCGATGCGCCCGTTTTCAGGCGGTCCCGGGAGGTTGCGATCGGGTTGCGGGGGCGTTTCAGAGACCGCGCGGGTTGGCCTCGGACGCTCGCCCCGTGTAAGAGTGCAGGAATGGGTAGTGCCGCGATCGCCTCACGACCTCTCGTCGAGGTCAGCCACATCGAGAAGTACTACGGCACGTTCCACGCGCTCACGGACGTGTCACTGACTATTGACAAGGGTGAAGTCGTGACCCTGCTGGGCGCGTCGGGGTCGGGCAAGTCGACGCTGTGCCGCTGCATCAACCGACTGGAGACGATCCAGGGCGGCACGATCGCCATCGACGGCCAGCCCCTCCCTCAGGAGGGGAAGGCGCTCGCGCGCCTGCGCGCCGAGATCGGGATGGTGTTCCAGTCGTTCAACCTGTTCCCGCACATGTCGGCCCTCGACAACATCACGGTCGCGCCCATCCGGGTGAAGGGGACGCCGAAGGCCCAGGCCGAGGAGGAGGCACACGACCTGCTGCGCCGGGTCGGCCTCGCCGGGCGCGAGAAGAGCTTCCCCGCGCAGATGTCGGGTGGCCAGCAGCAGCGGGTGGCGATCGCCCGCGCGCTGGCGATGCACCCCAAGGTGATGCTCTTCGACGAGCCCACCTCCGCGCTCGACCCGGAGATGATCAAGGAGGTGCTCGACGTCATGACCGAACTCGCCCAGGGCGGTATGACCATGCTCGTCGTCACCCACGAAATGGGATTCGCCCGGGCGGCCTCGCACCGGGTGTGTTTCATGGACGCCGGCCAGATCGTCGAGGAGGGCGCTCCCGACCAGTTCTTCGCGGATCCGCGAACCGAGCGTGCCAGGGATTTCCTCTCGAAGATCCTCGCGCACTGACCCGATTCCGGCGGGGTTGCCATCGGCCTCGCCTTTCCCCGGGAAGCGTTCCCCGCCAGGGGCGTTTCTGACCAGAAAGGAACACCCATGAATGCCATCCCCACCCTGACGCGCCGCGGCATCCTGTCGCTGTCGCTGGGCGCCGGTCTCGTCCTCACGGGCTGCGCCAAGAACTCCGGAGGGTCCGGCTCGTCGTCGGCGTCCGGATCCGGCGCCCCCAAGGCCTCGAAGGTCGACGCGGCCGCCTTCGACAAGATCGTCACCAGCGGTCCGGTCGCCCAGGACGCCGACATCGCCGCAAGCCCGTGGGCCAAGAAGATCAAGGACGCCGGCGTGCTCCGCTGGGGCGGCACGAACACGAGCACGATCTTCAGCCTGCTCGACCCGGCCACCGGACGCCTGCTCGGTTTCGACGCCGGAATGGTCGATCTGCTCGGCCACTACATTCTCGGTGGCAGCGATGTCTCCAAGCTGGCGAAGCTCTCGCAGACCTCGGTCGACACCCGCGAGACCATGCTGCAGAACCACACCGTCGACACGGTGGTGGCCACCTACTCGATCACGCCCGCGCGTGCCGCGAAGGTCGATTTCGCCGGCCCGTACTACACCTCCGGTGACGCCATCCAGGTGAAGGCCGACAACACCTCGATCAAGTCCGTCAGCGACCTCGACGGGAAGAAGATCGCGACCGAGTCCAACTCCACCGCGATCACCGCGATCAAGGCGAAGATCAAGAACGCGAACGTGCAGTTGTTCTCGGACAACGACTCGTGCGTCACCGCGGTGGTGCAGGGCCGCGTCGACGCCTACGTGCTCGACCAGTCGATCCTGCTGAGCAACGCCGCGAGCAACCCGCAGGTCAAGGTGGTCGGGCAGCCGTTCACCACCGACTCGTACGGCATCGGCGTCCCGAAGGACGACCCCACCGCCAAGCAGTTCGTCAACAAGTTCCTCAAGGCCATCGAGGACGGCGGCCAGTGGGACGCGATGTGGAAGCTGTGCATCGGACCGTACATGCAGGGCAACCCGCCCCAGCCCCCGGCCATCCAGGGCTGACCGAACCGACCTGCCGGGCCGGGGCCGAGAGCGCTCCCGGCCCGGCAGGGCTCGTCCCCGCACCACCCGACCTCCGGTAAGGACCCCTCCACGAAGGACAACTGATGTGGCCGATCCTGCGTGACAACTACCCCCTCCTGCTCCAGGGCCTGCTGACCACCCTCGAGCTCACGGTCGTGGGGTTCGTCGGGGCGTTCCTGCTCGGCACCGTGCTGGCGATCTTCCGGGTGAGCCCGGTGCGGCCGCTGCGCATCGTCGGCACCGTCTACGTCGAGTTCTTCCGCAACATCCCGCTGCTGAGCCTCATCATCCTGGTGACCTTCGGGCTGCCGGACGTCGGGCTGCTGCTGCCGCTCTTCTGGAGCGGCGCCGTCTCGCTGCTGCTCTCCGGGGCGGCCTTCGTTTGCGAGACCGTCCGCTCGGGCATCAACACCGTCGCCATCGGTCAGTCGGAGGCGGCCCGCGCACTCGGCATGGGCTTCGCCACCCAGTTGCGCTACGTGATCCTGCCCCAGGCGTTCCGCACCATGGTGCAGCCGCTGGTCAACGTGTTCATCGGCGTGCTCATCGGCTCGTCGCTGGCCGCCGTCGCCGGCGTCGCCGACATCACCAACGTGACCCAGCAGCTGAACATCCAGTACGCGGCCGCGGTCGTGCTCTTCCTCATCTCCGGCGCGGTCTACCTCATCTTCGCGCTCGGCGCCGGCGGCCTCGGAGCCCGCCTCGAGCGGCGGTTCTCGGGCAGGCCGACGGCCACGGTCGCCGCCCCCACCGAGAGGCGGGTGGGAGCATGAGTGCCCACGCCACCCGGGTGCTGTTCGACGAGCCGGGGCCGCGCGGACGCCGGGCCATCCTCATCTGGTCGGTGGTCGTCTCGCTGCTGGCCGCCGGGCTGATCGCCCTGGCGCTGTGGCAGTTCTACAACAACAACCAGCTCGACCCGGTGAAGTGGCAGATGTTCGGCCAGGCCACGACGCTCAAGTTCCTCGGCTCGGGCCTCAAGGGGACGTTCCTCACCACGCTCGTCGCGGCCGTCGTCGCCTTCCCGCTCGCCCTGCTGCTGGCCCTCGGCCGGTTGTCGCACGCCCGGGTGGTGTCGGGCCCGGCCACGGCCTGGATCGAGTTCTTCCGGTCCGTGCCGATGCTGCTCGTCGTCTACTTCTTCCTCCTGGCACTCCCCCGCGTGCAGATCGGCGGCCAGTCGCTCAACCTGCCGGTCTTCTGGATGCTCGTCGTCCCGATGATCCTCGTGAGCTCCGCGGCGAACGCCGAGGTGTTCCGGGCCGGCATCCTCGCCGTCGACAAGGGCCAGGCGGAGGCGGCGGCGTCCCTCGGCATGACCCGCGGCCTGTCGATGCGCCTGGTCGTCCTGCCGCAGGCCTTCCGGCTCGTGCTCCCCAACCTGCTCACCGGGCTGGTCTCGCTGCTCAAGGACTCCACGCTCGGCTACGTCGTGAGCTACCCCGAGCTCATGCAGCAGGGACGGGTGCTCACGGCCTTCACCCACTACCTCATCCAGACCTACCTGGTCGTCGCGGTCGTCTTCGTCGTCATCAACCTGCTGCTCACCCAGCTCGCGCACCGGCTGCAGGCCCGCATCACCCGGCGCGCCACCCCTTCGGCGGACGTCGCTCAGGAGCTGGAGACAGAGAGCTTCGCCTGAGACCGTCCCCTCCCTTCGGGCGTAGTGGGCGCCGGTGTCATCGCCTAGCGTCGAACGACCGGGCGCCGAACCCGGCGTCCGATCCCCACAGAACGGAGACGTCCATGGGACTCGATGACAAGATCGACAACGCGGCCGAGAAGGCCAAGGGCAAGGCCAAGGAGGGCGTCGGCGAGGCGACCGACGACCAGGGCCTCAAGTCCGAGGGCCGGGCCGACCAGTCCAGCGCCGACCTCAAGCAGGCCGGCGAGAAGGTGAAGGACGCCTTCAAGAAGTGAGTTCCGGCTTGTCCTGACGGCGATGGTGGCGCGTAGGGTCGTGGGAGGACTCACGCAGAGGAGTAGCCAGATGTCCACCCCGGTGCCACCGCGCGTCACCATCGCCCAGGGCGACCTCGAGGGAGTGTGGCGCGGCGCGTCGGCCGCTTTCCTCGGTATCCCGTTCGCCGAGCCGCCCGTGGGCGAGCTCAAGTTCCTCGGCCCGGTGGCCGCCCGGCGCTGGCAGGGCATCCGCCCGGCGACCGCCTACGGGCCCACCGCGCAGCGGCGTCCGTTCGGCGCCGTCACCACCATCCCGGAGCCCTCGATCCCCGGTGAGGACATCCTCACCGTCAACGTCTTCACGCCCCAGCCCACGCGCGCGGGCACCGGCCTGCCGGTGCTCGTGTGGATCCACGGGGGCGGCTTCAAGGCCGGTTCCCCGGCCAGCCCCTGGTACGACGGGGCGGCGTTCAACCGCGACGGCGTGGTCACCGTCACCATCGGCTACCGACTCGGCTTCGACGGCTTCGGCTGGGTGGACGACGCCCCCCTCAACCGGGGCGTCCTCGACTGGATCGCCGCCCTCCAGTGGGTGCGTGACAACATCGCCGCGTTCGGCGGCGACCCCGGGCGGGTCACCATCGCGGGCCAATCGGCCGGCGGCGGCGCCGTCCTCGCCCTGCTCGCCTGCCCGGCAGCGGGAGGCCTGTTCCAGGGCGCCATCGCTCACTCCGCGGCCTTCCGGGGCGCCGATCCGGCCCGGGCCGAGTGGCTGGGCCGCAGGATGGCCCACCTGGCCGGCGTCGACCCCTTCCGGGAGTCGCTCGCCGCGGTCGACGAGGAGCGGCTGCTCGACCTTCAGGACGAGGTGGAGAGCAGCCTCAATCCGCCGCTGCGATCCACCGACGAGGTGGTCGCCGCACTGTCCGGCGACGCGGCGCGCGGCCTGCCGTTCACGCCGGTGGGCGACGGCGAACTCCTGCCGCGCACGTTCGGCGAGGGCGCGGCCCTCACGGCGCACGTGCCCCTGCTCATCGGCACCGTCGAGCACGAGTTCACCCAGGGTGGCCGCGAGCTCGCCAGAGCGCTCGACGACACCGGGCCCAGCGAGGTGCTGCACCGGCTGCTCGACGGCTTCGAGGACGACTACGCGGCCGCGCACCCCGAGCTCTCCCCCGCGGGCCTGCTCGGCCAGCTCACGACCGACGAGATGTTCCGCATCCCCACGGTCGACGCGTCCGAGGCCCGGCTGCCCAACACCTGGCTCTACGACTTCCGCCATCACGGCCCGAGCGGCATGGCGCTGCACTGCAGCGAGCTGCCGTTCGTGTTCGACTGCCTGGACGCGGAGAAGGTTCCGGCGGCGTGCGGCCCGAACCCGCCCGCCTCCCTCGCCGAGACGATGCACGCCGACTGGGTGCGGTTCGTCACCACCGGGTCGCCGGGCTGGGAGCCGCTGTCGGAGGGCGGCTTCCCCACCCGGATCTACGGCGGTCCCGGCGGCGACGCCGTCGACGGGCCGGGCTACGACACCGAACGGCGGCTGCGTGAGGTGCTGTCCGCCGCCGTGTCGTGACCGTCCGCGGCAGCCGTCGTCGCCGCCGATCGACGCCGATCCGTTATCGGCGAATCGTTGTGCCCCATTTCCTGCGGGCTCACACTGAACCTATGCCGCAGTGGGGGCACGAGCGGAGCGAACCACGGGGCCTGCCCGAGATCGATCTTCCCGACATGGACGGGTCGGACTCCTGGCGCGACCTCGCGCGCGCCCGCGTCACCACCCTGTGCCAGCGGGGGACGCCGTTACGCGGCGTCTTCCCGTCTCCGGTGCAGCGCGTCGGTCGGCTCCTGTTCGCCGACGGCACGGTGCTGCTCGCCCACGCCGACCACCCGGGCAGCCTGGCGAGCCTCGCCTTCGCGGCGTCCCGACGGATGATCCGGGAGACCCGGCGCCAGCCGGTCGACTCCCTCGAGCTCGTCTTCCGGTGCAGCAGCTTCGGGGCGATCCGGGTGTCGATCGTCGGGATCGATCAACCCGACTGAGCGGTTCCTAGACCATCTCGAGCAGGGTCCGGGCCGTCGCATCGTCGATGACCAGGTCGGTCGCGACCCCGGCCCGCAGCGCGGCCAGCAGTGGTCGCGCCTTCGCGGCGCCCGCCACCACGCAGAAGCGCCGGGGCACCCGCTGCAGTTCGGCCGGCGTCGGGCCGGTGGCCCGGGCGTTGAGGGAGATGTCGGCGTACGACCCGTCCTCGCGGAGGAACACCGTGCACACGTCGCCGACCACCCGCTCCGCCCGCAGTTCCTCGAAGTCGTGGGCGTCGAGGTAGCCGGCCGAGTACACGTGCGAGCGCACCGGCCCGGTGAGCGAACCCACCCCGAACACGACGAGGTCGAGGTGCGCCTGCACGTCGAGCACCGAGCGCACGCTGCGCTCGCGCCACATCGCCCGCCGGGTCTCGGCGTAGTCGAAGAACGTCGGCACGGGGAAGTGCACGACGCTGCCCCCGAACGCCTCGGCCACCTCGCTGATGATCGAGCCGACGTAGGGGATGCCCGAGGTCGACTTGTTGGCGCCCCCGTTGAGCTGCACCACGGTCGTACCGCTCACGTCGCGCGGCTGGAGGTACTTGACGATCGCGCTGAGCGTCGTCCCCCAGGCGATCCCTATCGTCATGCCGTCGGTGACCGCATCGCTGATGAGCAGGCCGGCCGCGCGCGCCACCCGGTCGAGCCGGTGCAGTTCCGCGGACGCCTCCCGCACCGGC
Source organism: Propionibacteriaceae bacterium (assembly GCA_036261615.1). Classification (GTDB taxonomy): domain Bacteria; phylum Actinomycetota; class Actinomycetes; order Propionibacteriales; family Propionibacteriaceae; genus JAJYQH01. Next base: position 34,645 of record DATAKK010000094.1, read on the forward strand.
ACGATGTGGGTGGTGACGTGGAACATCCGGGAAATGTCGGTCGCCAGGGACGATTTAGGACCAGTGGGATTGGATAAACTGATGCGCACGAGACCGGTCTCGCGCGCGTCACTCAATAACCTCGACACGGTCGATCGGGAAACCCCCAACTGCCGCGCGATCGATTCCATTGTCTCGTGCTGTACGTAGTACATCGACGCCGCGAGGTACATCTGCTCGGATCGCTCGTGCATCCCACCTGTCCTTCCCTGCACATGCGTTCATGACGGTAGCGCATCGTTGCAGTGCACGTTAGTGTCCCCGCAGGAACAGGCTCGAAATCGCCGTTCACAACCGCCGACGGACGCCTTGAGGATCAGCGGCCACGGGGGCGCGAACGGAACGGGTCGACAATGACTGTCGGTTCCTCGATGCCGTTGGGGGTGGTTCCGGGTGAGCTGCGCGCACACCTCGGAGGGCGTCGGCGCTCATCCTGCCATCCTCACCGGGCGTGAATATTCAACACCCGCCGCAAGGCTCTTTCACCGGTGCCTCGGCACCAGAATCGAGATGCTCTCGTGATTCTCCTAGAAACGTCGGCCGCGACTCTATTCGGGTCAGAATTCCTCGGGACCGCCATCCTGCTGCTGCTCGGTGTCGGCGTGGTCGCCAACAACCTCCTCCCAGCCGCGAAGGGTGCGGGCACCGGGTTCCTCCACATCAACTGGGGATGGGCCATCGGCGTCCTCGCGGGCGTCTACGTCGCCTACAAGTCCGGAGCGCACCTCAACCCGGCCGTCACCATCGGCCTCCTGGTCGCCGGCAAGGACTACGCCACCGGCGTGGCCCCCACGTTCAGCCACACGCTGATCTACCTCGCCGGCGAACTGCTCGGCGCGATGTTCGGCGCCTTCCTCGCCTGGCTGGCCTACAAGCAGCACTACGACGCCGACTGCGACCCGGCCCTCAAGCTGGGCACGTTCTCGACCGGCCCCGCGCTCCGCAGCTACGGATGGAACCTCGTGACTGAGGCCATCGCCACCTTCGTGCTGATCATTTGGGTGCTGCTCTCGGGTTACACGCAGTCGGGCCTCGGCCCGCTGGGCGTCGCGCTCATCGTTCTGGGCATCGGCGCCTCGCTCGGTGGCCCCACGGGGTACGCCATCAACCCGGCCCGCGACCTCGGCCCCCGCATCATCCACGCCCTCGTCCCGATCAAGGGCAAGGGCAGCTCCGACTGGGCCTACTCGTGGGTCCCGGTCGTCGGCCCGCTCATCGGCGCCGTCGTCGCCGGCCTCGTCTACCGCATCTTCTGGGCCTGACGAGTCAACCGACGTAGTCCGCAGTTTCCCAACCATCACGATGAGGTGAAGCAACAACAATGAGTGACACCAAGTACATCCTGGCCATCGACCAGGGCACCACCAGCACCCGTGCCATCGTCTTCGACCACGCCGGACGCATCGTCTCGGTGGGCCAGAAGGAGCACGAGCAGATCTTCCCGAGGGCCGGTTGGGTCGAGCACAACCCGATCGAGGTGTGGGACAACGTCCGCGAGGTCGTCGCCCAGGCCCTGTCGAAGGCCTCCATCAACCACAACGACCTGGCCGCCTGCGGCATCACCAACCAGCGCGAGACCACGGTCGTCTGGAACAAGGAGACCGGCAAGCCCGTCTACAACGCGATCGTCTGGCAGGACACCCGCACGGCGAAGATCGTCGAGGAGCTCGGAGGCGCCGAGGGCCAGGACAAGTACAAGGCCCGGGTGGGTCTGCCCCTGGCGACCTACTTCTGCGGCCCCAAGGTGAAGTGGATCCTCGACAACGTCGAGGGTGCGCGGGCCGATGCCGAGGCCGGCAAGCTGATCATGGGCACGATGGACACCTGGGTGCTCTGGAACATGACCGGCGGCACCGACGGCGGCGTGCACGTCACCGACGTGACCAACGCCTCCCGCACCATGCTCATGGACCTCAACACGCTGAGCTGGGACGCTGACATCGCCGCCGACATGACGATCCCGATGTCGATGCTGCCGGAGATCAAGAGCTCGTCCGAGGTCTACGGCGTCGGCCGGGGCCAGGGTCTGCTGCCCGATGTGCCGCTCGCGGGCATCCTCGGCGACCAGCAGGCGGCCACCTTCGGCCAGGCGTGCTTCGAGCCCGGCATGGCGAAGAACACCTACGGCACCGGCAACTTCATGATCCTGAACACCGGTGAGGACATCGTTCCCAGCAAGAACGGCCTGCTCACCACGGTCTGCTACAAGATCGGCGACCAGAAGCCGATCTACGCGCTCGAGGGCTCGATCGCGGTCACCGGCTCGCTCGTGCAGTGGCTGCGCGACAACCTGCAGATGATCTCGAGCGCCGCCGAGATCGAAGACCTCGCCAAGTCCGTCGAGGACAACGGCGGCGCCTACTTCGTCCCGGCGTTCTCCGGTCTGTTCGCTCCCTACTGGAAGTCGAATGCCCGGGGCGCCCTCGTCGGTCTCACCCGGTACGTCCACCGCGGGCACATCGCCCGGGCCGTGCTCGAGGCGACCGCGTACCAGACCCGTGAGGTGCTCGACGCCATGGAGGCCGACTCCGGGGTCAAGCTCACCGAGCTCAAGGTCGACGGCGGCATGACCGCCAACGACACCCTCATGCAGTTCCAGGCCGATCAGCTCGGCGTGCCGGTGGTGCGGCCGGTCGTGGCCGAGACCACGGCCCTCGGCGCCGCGTACGCCGCGGGCATCGCCGTGGGCTACTGGAACGGCGAGCAGGACGTCATCGACAACTGGGCCGAGGACAAGCGCTGGGAGCCCAGCGGCGAGTCCGACGAGCGCGACCGCCTGTACCGCAACTGGAAGAAGGCTGTCACCCGCACGTTCGACTGGGTGGACGCCGACGTCAAGGAGTGACCGCGACCAGGGGTCTCGCCTGAGACGCTGACAAAGACCGCCGGCGGAGGATGTTTCCTCCGCCGGCGGCCTTTCGTCTCGGACCCAACCCCACGGGTCCGAAGGCAGAGGAGGTGCCCGCGTCAGGGGACCAGCGGATCTCTGCCTCCAGTCGACCACGAGCGCCGCCCACTACTCCCCAGCGGTGGCGCCAATATGTCGACTGGCATAAAAGATAGGGTGGGCGTCGTCGGGCGTCAACCCACCCGCGCATGTCGCTCTGGCAAGGCCGTCGACGCGTGATTCACTTTCCCAATGGTCAGGGACGTGCGCGCGAGAATGGTCACCGGCGCCATGCGCCTGCTCGCCGGGGGCGGGGTGCAGCAGACCTCCATCCAGAACCTCACGCAGGCCACCGGAACCCCCCGCGGATCCGTCTACCACTTCTTCCCGCAGGGGAAGGGCCAGCTCATCGAGGAGGCCCTCGCCGAGTCCTGCCGGTTGCTCGTCTCCCGCCTCGCCGAGCGCGACCTGTCCACCCCCGCCGAGGTCGTGCGCGCGTTCGCCGGCGTGTGGCGCTCGCTGCTCGTGGCGACCGACTTCCGGCTGGGCTGCGCCGTGGTCGGTGTCACCGTGACCAGCGAGAACGACGCCGAACGCCGGGCCGCGCACCAGGTCTTCGCCACGTGGACGACGCACCTCGTCGATCACCTGGTGCGGGTCGGCGTGTCCCGGGAGCGGGCCAGCACCCTCGCCCACCTGCTGCTCGCCGGCTGCGAGGGGGCCGTCGTGCTGTGCCGGGCGCGGCGCGACCTCGTGCCCCTGGACGCCGTGGAGCGGGAGATCGTCGACCTCGTCAGCGCCCGCGGCGGCGCAGATCGTGGTCGCGAACTGCCCGCCTGATGTCGTCGGCGCGACTGTCGTAGGAACTGCCGGGGGCGGCGCCCGCCAGCCAACGGAACACGACGGCGTGGCCGCCCGCGACCTGTGACGTCGGGACGATGAGCCCGCGCCCGTGCGCCGGAACCAGCCGGATGTCGGGGCTGCGGCCGTTGAAGACGTACTTGACGGTGGCGATGTCGTCGGCGTCCATGACCCGCTCGCCGACGACGCTCTGGACGCGGATCGACCGGGCGTCCAGGCGGACGGCCACCCGGCTCCGCACCCAGGCGCGGACCCCGAAGACGACGAGGAAGCTGAGCCCGAGGGCGATGAGCACGAACCCGCCGGAGCGCCACGTGAGGACGCCGATGACCGCCATTCCCGCCGCCAGGACGCTCACCCGGGTGAGACTCACACCGACGTTGAAGGTGGCCGGGAGGGTCGTCACGCCGTCCGGACCCGGCCGCGGCACCTCGTCGTCGGAGATCCTCACGGCAGTACCGACACCTCGGCGATCGCGCCGCGGTAGTGACCCGGCGACACCTGGGGCAGCGAGGTGAGGTAGACGAGCACCCAGCGGCTGGTCACCGTCGCCGACGGCTTCAGCGTGACCGACGTGCCGGCGTTCGCGTCGGAGGCGATCACCCGCCAGTCCTTGACCGTCGCCATGGGGGCGGCGCTCGGGTTGCCGGTGGGCACGCGGATCTCGACGGCGGTCGGCTTGCCCTGCAGGGTGAGCCGCACCGAGCCGATCGCCACCGGGTGCCCGAGGTCGAGCACCAGCCCGACGCCGGGCTTGAGGCCGCCGAGGTGCGGGGTGCCCAGGTAGGTGACCGTCTGCCACGCGGTGGACGCCTTGCCGTCGATCGCCCTTCCCACCTGGTCGGGGTTCTCCTGGTTGTTCCCGCCGTCGGCCGACGGGTCGAAGTCCTTGACGCTGTCGATGGCGTAGGCGGAGGCCGCGCTGGGCGACGCGGAGGTGGACGCCGAGGGCGGCCGCGCGGCGGTCGAAGCGGGGTGCCGGTTGCCGAGCCAGACGCCGACCAGCCCGATGACCAGGCTGAGCAGCACGAGCGCAACGAGCAGGAACACCAGCCGGCGGCGCCGGTGGTCGACGCGGCGGCCGCCATCGGCGCCGGCCCGGGAGCTCGGCGTGGCGGGCGAGGCCGGGCGCAGTCGGGCGGCGAGCGGGTCGGGCCCCTGGTCCACGTCGTGCGCCGCGGAGACGGAGCGGTGCGGCTCGGCGGGTGGTGGGGCGATCGCGGTGAACGACTCGTGCGGGTCCCACTCGGCCGTGGCGTCGTTGGCCGGGTCGTGGTCGAGGTGCGCGGGGCGCAGGGAGGCGCCGACCGCGGCGCGCCCGGCCTCCGTGGCGGCCCGGGTGCTCGTCGTGACCGGCACGACCGGGAACCTGATCCGCTGCTCGAGGTCGGCCGCGGCGTCCGCGGTGCCGAGCACCCGGGACAGGGCGAGGGCAACCTGCGACGCGGAGGTCAGGCGACCGCCCGAGTGGCGCGGCGTGGGCGACAGGATGCGGTCGCAGATCGCGTCGAGCGCCGGCGAGATGCTCGACCGCACCTGGCGCGGCGTGGCCCACCGGTCGCCCTGGAGGGGTGCGGGCTCGAGCCCCCAGGCGTCCACCTGTGGCCGGTCGGGGTCGACCGGCCACATCGACAGCAAACTGGCGTAGAGCAGCTTGCCGAGGGCCTGCACGTCGGTGGCCTCCCGCTCCGACCACGCCGCGTGGGCGTCGTGCTGCTCGGGGTGCAGCGCCGCCTCGATGAGGAATCCGACGATCTTGACGTTGCCGGTCGCGGTGATGACGACCGAGTCGGGGGTGAGCCGCTGGTGGAACAGGCCCTGCTCGTGCAGGGGCGCCAGCGCGTCGGCCATCTCCCGGACGATCCACGCCGCCTCCAGGGCGCTGAGCGGGCCGGACGCGAGCAGTTGCTCGAGGGTCTCACCGGGCGCGAACTCGCAGACGACGAGCGACGGCTCGTCGGGGTCCTCGCCGCCCACGGCGTCCAGCACGCGGAGGAAGCGGGCGTCGACGGCGGCGGCGCTTCGACGGGCCGCGTCGAGGACGCCGGGCGAGCGCGGGTCGTGGGCCGCGAGCACGTGGATCAGCACGGAGCGGGACAGGGTGCGGTCGAAGGCGCGCCAGGTCTGGATCGCTCCCCGCTGGAGCAGCCGGCTCTCGAGCTGGTAGCGCTCGGCGACCACCTGCCCCTGGTACACCGCCGGGGTCGGCAGCCCCTCGTAGCCGCCGGGGGGGTCGTCGTCGAGCGTCATGTCGGTGATGATCGTCGGCTCGTCGGACGAGGAGTCCCACTGCGAATTCATCGGCTGTCACTTCCATCGGGATGCGCCGGGGCCCTCGCGGCGTCCCGGAGTGTCGACCCGCTCGGGACCCCAGTCTGCCCGCCCGCCGGGACATCGGCGAAGCTGACACTCTGTGCGGCCGGTCGGGCGAGCGACTGGGTGCGGCTGTGCTCGCGCTGCACCTGCCGGATGCGCATCGCGGTCGCGCCCATGAACACCACCCCGGAGAGGATCACGATGATCCAGCCGACCTGGCCGAAGGAGGTGGCCCGCAGCGTGATCTGCTGCGGGGCCCCGATCGGGCGCCCCTGGGGGGTCTCGAGCCGGGCGGTGACGTTCACCGAGCCGTTGGTGTGGGCGTGGGCGGTGAACTCGGCTGTCACCGTCTCGCCGGCGGGCACCGTGATGTCCGGCGTCTCAGGGACGCTGACCCGCTGGGGGTTCTCGGAGACGAACGCGATCCGCACCGTCACCGCCTGGTCGAGGTGGTTGGTGACGGTGGCCGGGAGGTTGTTGCTCGAACTGCTGAGCACGAACTCGCCCGCCAGCGCGAGGGTGATCGCCTGGCTGCCCAGCACGTCGCCGACGAGCGAGGTGGCCTTGCTGAGGAAGTCCGCCCCCTGGCGGGGGGTGAAGCTCGACGACAGGCTCCGCGCGAGGGCGCGGTCGGCCCGGCTCGTCGCCTCCGCGGTCAGCCCGGTCACCTCACCCCACGCGGAGAAGCGCTCGTGGGCGAGGTGCCGCAACTGCTCCCAGCCGCTCGGGTCGGGGTGCGCCTCGCTGCCCGTGACGAGCGCGGGGGTCGACAGACTGAGATCGAGCGGGGTCGCGCTGAGCGCCGGACGGACGAGCTGGTCGAGGCTCAGGTCGGCCTGCGAGGCGATGGGGAGCAGCATCGGCGACCCGGTGCTCGACGCGATGAGCGCCTGGGCCATCGCCCGCTGCCGCACCTGCACCGGCGTCTTCGTCGGCGCGGGGGCCGGGCCGCCGCCGGTGATGCCCATCGCGACGTCCTTCACCGCGATCCCGGTGACCGGATCGATGCCGTCGCTCACCCCTCCCCCGATGACGACCGACGGCTTCCACGGCTGGACGAAGCTCAGCAGCGCGGGCGTCACGGTGTCGGTGAACACGGCGAGGGGCAGGCTCGCCACCGGGTTGTCGGGGCTGAGGGCGGCCGCGATCCCGTCCCGGGTCTCGGTGTCGCCGCTCACGACCAGCGGCGTCAGGTCGGGGTCGGCGTAGGGCAGCCGGTACGACGGGTGGGCCGCGATGACCGAGCGGAGCTTGGCCAGCCAGTCGCCCGCCACCTGCGCCTGCCGCTGCAGGTCGGACGCCGACGGCGTCCGGCCCCCGATGGTGTGGGTGGTGGTGAGCGCCTGCACCTCGTCGACGAGTCCCGGGTCGACGAGGACGGTGCTGCCCGGCTGGGCGGCCCGGTCGAGCAGCTGGGACAAGCGTCCGGTGAGGTCGGAGACGAGGTGGTCGTCGGCGAACGCGGCCGGCCCGAGCAGCGACGGCTTCGCCGTGAGCACGACGAGCGGGGTGTAGCTGAGCCGGGTCGACTTGGCGAGTACGGGCAGGATCGTCCGCGAGCGTCCCGCGGTGAGGGTCGAGCCGTCGGGCAACTCCGCCCGCACCTGGACGCCGACCGGGTAGAGCGCCGGCGTGGTGAACCCGAGCAGCTTGATCGGCGCCGAGACGGTGAAGGTGGCGCTCTGGCCGGGGGCGAACTGCGGCTGCTTCGGCGTGGTGATCTGCTGCCAGACCCCCTGCTCGTGGTCGACCGCCCTGGCCCCCACGGGCAGGGTGACCGTGCTCGCGAGGTAGGCGGAGAACTGATCCTGGGTGGTGAGCGGGGTCATGTCGCGCCACAGGTACACCTGCACCGAGCGGAGGTCCTCGGTGGAGGTGTTGGTGATCCGGCCGGTGATCTTCAGCGTGCCGGCCCCGGTGGTCGACGACGGGGTGAGGGAGGACATCTGGACGGTGATGAGCGGCGTGTCCGCCGCCGCCGGGGGCGCCGACAACCACGCCGTACCGAGCACCGTGACCAGCCCGACGAGGGCCGTCACCAGCGCGCGCGCGACGCGACGCGCGCGGGACTGCTGGCTCATCCGCCCATCGTAGGGCTGGCGCCTGTGCCGGAGGTCTCGCCGCCCGGGGAGTCGGAGGCAGGAGGTGCCCCGGCGCGCCACCAGTCGAGCAGGAGGGCCGCGGCGTCCTCGGGCGGCATCGGCCCCCTGTCGATCCGCACCCCGAGCAGGAACTTGTAGGCCCGCCCGACGTCGGGGCCCTGGGGGATGCCGAGGAGTTCCATGATCTGCTGCCCGTCGAGGGCGGGACGCAGCGCGTCCAGCTTCTCCTGCGCCGACAGCTCGTCGATCCGCCACTCAAGCTCGTCGTAGGCCCGGCGGAGGCGGTCGGCGCGCCGCTTGTTCCTCGTGGTGCTGTCGCTGCGGGTGAGGATGTGCAGCCGCTCGAGGTCGTCGCCGGCGTCCCGCACGTAGCGGCGCACGGCGGAGTCGGTCCACGGCTCCCCCTTGCCGAGCTCGACGTCGGAGTAGCCGTGGAACCGCAGGTGCAGTTCGATGAGGTGGCTCACCGCCTCGATCTCGTCCCTGCTGAACCGGAGCGCCTTGAGCCGCTTGCGGGCGAGCTTGGCTCCGACGACGTCGTGGTGGTGGAAGCTCACCCGCCCGTCGCCCAGCAGTTCGCGGGTGGCGGGCTTGCCGATGTCGTGCAGCAGCGCGGCCAGCCGGAGCACGATGTCGGGCTGGTGGTTGCGGGCCTTCTCCAGGGCGATGGCCTGGTCGAGCACGGTGAGGGAGTGGGCGTAGACGTCCTTGTGCCGGTGGTGCTCGTCGATCTCCAGCCGCAGCGCGGGCAGTTCGGGGAGGATCTGGTCGGCCAGACCGGTGTCGACGAGCAGGTCGAGCCCGCGGCGGGGGTCGTCGGTGAGCAGCAGCTTGACCAGTTCGTCGCGCACCCGCTCGGCCGAGACGATGCCGATCCGGTCGGCGAGGTCGGTCATCGCACGCAGCACCGGCAGGGTGACCGCGAACCCCAGCTGGGACGTGAACCGGGCCGCCCGCAGCATCCGCAGCGGGTCGTCGCTGAAGCTGCGCTCCGGCTCGAACGGCGTGCGCAGCACTCCCCTGCTGAGATCGGCGAGGCCGCCGTAGGGGTCGACGAAGCGCTGGTCGACGAGGCTGATCGCCATCGCGTTGACGGTGAAGTCGCGCCGGATGAGGTCGTCCTCGATCCGGTCGCCGAAGTTCACCTCCGGCTTGCGGGACTCGCTGCGGTAGGCGTCGGCCCGGAAAGTCGTGATCTCGATGACCCAGTCGGTGCCGGCCGCCTGCTTGCGGGCGCCGATGGTGCCCCACTGCTTGCCGATGTCCCAGACCGCCCTGGTGAACGAGCGGAGGATGCGCTCGGTCTCCTCGGGCCGGGCCGACGTCGTGAAGTCGAGGTCGTTGCCGAGACCCCCGAGCAGGGCGTCGCGCACCGATCCGCCCACGAGGTAGAGCTCGTGACCGGCGTCCGCGAACAACCGCCCGAGCTCACCGACGGCCGGCGTGATGCGCAGCAGTTCGGTGACCGCGTTCGACTGGGCTTGGGTGAGGGTCGGCACGACGAGCGAGTTTACCGGCAGGGCTTCCGTGGCCCGCGGTGGTGGCCGCTGGCAGAGTGTGGCCATGCGGGTGGTGCTGGCTCTCGACAAGTTCAAGGGCACGCTCACGGCGGCGCAGGTGACGGACCGCGCCCGGCGTGGCGTGCTCCGCGTGCTGCCCGACGCCGCCATCGACCCGGTGGCCGTCGCCGACGGGGGCGACGGGACTATCGATGCCCTTGTCGCGTCGGGTTTCGACGAGATACCGGTGCAGGTGTCCGGTCCGACCGGGGCTCCCGTCACCGCCCGGATCGCCCGGCGCGGGGAGCGGGCCGCGGTCGAGCTCGCGGACTGCTGCGGGCTCGACCGGCTCCCCGCCGGCCTCGCGCCGTGGGACGCCGGCACCCGCGGCCTGGGCGAAGCGATCCTGGCGGCCGCGCGGCTCGACGGCGTCACCGAGGTGGTCGTCGGCCTCGGCGGGTCGGCCTCCACCGACGGGGGCGCCGGGATGCTGCAGGCCCTCGGCGTGCTCCTGCTCGACGGCGCCGGGGGGCCGATCCTGCCGGGTGCCCGGGGGCTCGCTGAACTGGCGCGGTTCGATGTGACCGGCCTCGACGAGCGGCTGTACGGACCGCACGCCGTCCGGCTCACGGTCGCCGGCGACGTCGACGCCCCCCTGCTCGGGCCGCTCGGCGCGGCGGCCGTCTTCGGGCCGCAGAAGGGGCTGGGTCCCGCCGACATCCCGCAGGCGGACGCCGCCCTCGCCCGCCTCGCCGACCTCGCCGAACCCGTGCTGCTGCCGGCCCGCGATCTCCCGGGCGCGGGTGCCGCGGGCGGCACCGGCTGGGCGCTGCTCGCGCTCGGCGCCACCCTGCGACCCGGGGTCGCGATGATCCTCGACCTCGCGGGCTTCGACCGGGTGGTCGCGGGGGCCGACCTGGTCATCACCGGGGAGGGCAGCCTGGACGCCCAGACCCTCACCGGGAAGACGCCGCTGGGTGTCGCGCGGGCGGCGTCCGGGGTGCCGTGCGTGGCGGTCTGCGGACGGCTGGCGCTCACCCCGTCCCAGCTGCGCGGCGCCGGCCTCGACGACGCCCTTCCCCTCACCGCGCTCACTCCGGACCCGGCCGAACCGATGCTCCGCGCCGGCCCCCTGGTCGAGGACGCCGTCGCGGCGCTGGTCGAGCGGTTCCTCCTCAGGACCGCCGCGTACTCTGGGGACGACCGGGCGTGACCCGGTCACGAGCTGCCAGTGGGTGATGCGACCGATGGATGACGTGCCGATCCGGATCGGGGACGCCGAGCGCGACCGCGCCGTCGAGCGGCTGCGCACCGCGATGGCCGAGGGCCGGCTCACCTACGAGGAGTTCGACCAGCGGGTCGAAGTGGCCCTGCAGGCGAAGTACCAGCGCGACCTCGACCCCCTGTTCCTCGACCTGCCACCCACCCAGCCCCCGGCCGAGCTGCAGGTGCCGGCGTCCAGCGGGCCGATGGAGTTCCCGCCCGGCGCGGCCCTCCCCCCGGGACGCCGCTACCGGCGCGCCGGGTTCTACATGCCGCTGTGGCCGATCACGTTCTTCGTCCTCGTCGCCTCCGGTTGGCGGCTGTGGTGGCTGATCTTCGTCCCGATGGTTCTCGGACCGATCCTGTTCAACAACCAGCGCCGCCAGCAGGACGATCGGCGCCAGCTGCCGCCCCGCTGACCGGACGCCGGCCGGCGTCAGGCCGCTCGCGCTCCCCTCGTCGCCCCGATCGAGGCGACGACGATGCAGCCCATCGCGACGACGTCGATCGTCCCCAGCCGCTCGCCGAGGACGGCCAGCGCGGCGAGGGCGGCGGCCACCGGCTCGAGGCTCATGAGCACGCCGAACACGCGGGGGGCGATCGACCGGAGGGCGAACAGCTCCAGCCCGTAGGGCACGACCGAGCTCAACAGGCCGACGGCGAGGCCGGTGCCGAGCACGGCGGGGCGCCAGACGGCCGCGCCGCCGGCGACGACCGCCGGCGCGGCGAGGGCTACCGCGCCGAGCACGCAGGCGAGGGTGAGCGCGTCCAGTCCGGGCCAGCTCCGGCCGGCACGGGAGCCGAGCAGGATGTAGCCGGCCCAGCAGGACGCCGCGACGAGCGCGAACACCACTCCCGCCGGATCGAGCCGGGCGGGAGACCACTCGAGCAGGACGACGCCGGCCGCCGCCAGCGCCGCCCACAGCAGGTGCCGGGCCCGGCGCGCCCCGGCGACCGCCACCGCCAGCGGCCCGAGGAACTCCAGCGTGACCGCGACGCCGAGGGGGATCCGGGAGAACGCCTGGTAGATGCTCCAGTTCATGCCCACCAGGCAGGCGGCGTAGCCGAGGCCGACCGGCCAGTTGCGGCGTCCGGTGGCCGGTGCCGTGCGGCGTGCCAGGAGCGGACGCAGCGCGACGAGGGCGAGCGCCGACCACGCGAGCCGCAGCCACGTCATCGAGGTGGGCGGCACCACGCCGAACAGCTGCTTGGCGAACGCCGCCCCCACCTGCACGGACGCCACGGCGCCGAGCACCGCGAGCGTGGGCAGGTCGACGGGACGCCCGGAGCGTGCGACGGTGGGCATGATCGACCCGCTCAGGCGGTGCCGGGCTCGCCCGGGGCAGTGCCCTCCGGGGCGGCGTCGGCGGGGGGTTGGGACGCCGCCGGGGTGACGACGGCGGGGCGCTGCGAGCGGTTGCCCACCAGGGTGATGTCGCCGTTGCGCACGTACCAGACGATGCCGTCGGCGTCCCGGATGCGGGTGACGCGCAGGGTGACCTCGTCGATCGTGCCGTTGACCGTGCCGATCGTCACCTGATCGCCCACGCCGAACTGGTCCTCGACGATGAGGAACATGCCGCTGATGAAGTCCTTCACCAGGCTCTGGGCGCCGAAGCCGATGGCCAGGCCGCCGACGCCGGCGGAGGCGAGCAGCGGGGTGAGCGGCAGCCCCACGACGCCCATGAGCGTGAGCACGGCGACGATCACGATGACGGTGCTCGCGATCGACCCGAGCAGCGAGGTGATGGTGCGCGCCCGCTGCTCGTAGCGCGACTGGGCCGCGCGCCCGCCCCGGCCGATGCGCTGGGCCTGGGCGAGCGACACCCGCAGCGTGCGGTGCAGGGCCACGGCGATGATCCACCGGAGCACCAGGGCGCCGACGACGATCGCCGCGATCCGGGCGATCTGGGTGGGCACGACTGCCAGCAGGGTTGTCGAGGGCATGCGGTCACACTAGTGGCGGCGGCCGGCGAGCTTCGGCGGCGTCCCCGGCGCCGGCCCCGCGCGGCGATCAGGACAGGAACTGCCTGATCAGCGGGCCGGCGGTTCCCGACCCGCTCTGGCCGTCGAACACCATGACGGCGATCGCGTACTTCGCGTTCCACGCGATCATCCATGCGTGGGTCTTGATCGTCTTCCCGCTGTCGTACTCGGCGGTGCCCGTCTTCGCCCCGGTGACCAGTCCCTTGAGTGAGGAGCCGGTGCCGCTGGTGACGACCGCCTTCATGAGCGTCTGCAGGTCGCGCGCCTCGGCCGCGGTGAGCGGCTTCCCCTTCGGGCTGAGCGTCGTGCCCGCGACGAGGGTCGGCAGCACGGTCTTCCCGGCCGCGACGGACGCCGACAGTCCGGCCATCGCCATGGGCGAGGCGAGCACGTCTCCCTGCCCGATGACGTCGGCCGCCTTCACCACCGGGTCGGTCGTGGGCGGTACCGAGCCGAAGAAGCTCGCGAAGCCGGCGTCGTAGTCGACCCCCACTCCGAGGCTGGCGGCCGCCGCCGGGAGGTCGCCCGGCGCGAGGGTCGACGACAGCTTGATGAAGGCGGTGTTGCACGAATACGCGACCGCCTGGGCGAGGGTGATGCGGCCGTAGCCGGTGCTGGGGTAGTCGGAGTAGTTGTGGAAGGTCCTGCCGCCGACCGTCACCTGCCGGGGGCAGTCGACCTGGGTGGTCGGCGTGAGCCCGTGTCGCAGCAGTGCGAGCGAGGTGGCGATCTTGAAGGTCGAGCCGGGGGCGTACCGGCCGAATGTCGCGTCGGCGTTGCCGCCGCTGGCCGGCGAGTTGGCGGCGGCCAGCACGTCGCCGGTGGAGCGGTCGAGGACCACCATCGAAGCGACCCCCGAGGTGCCCGAGAGCACCTTCTCGGCCTTGGTCTGCAACCCCTTGTCGAGGGTGATCGTCAGCGCCTTGCCGGGCACCGCCGGGGTGGAGTAGATCACGGTGGAACCCCCGGCCGACGGCGTCCCCGAGGCGCCGGGCGAACCCGGGGAGGAGGCCGTGTCGCTGCCGAGCGGGGTCGCCGACGGCGAGGGCGAGCCGGAACCCGAGGGGGACGCCGCCGCACCCCCCGGGGTGCGGGGGACGATCGCGATCGACTGCCCGGGAGTGCCGCGCAACTGGGCGTCGTAGCGCTTCTCGAGGCCGGTGAGGCCGACCGTGTCGCCCGCCTCGATGTCCCCATGGCTCGCCGCCACCTGCGACGCGGTGGGCGCGCCCATCGCCCCGAGCAGTGCCTGGGCGAAGTCGCGGGTCGGGGCGAGGGTCGCCGTGGTCGGGAGGGCCCGCGCCCCGCTGATCTTGTCGATCGCGCTCGGCACGTCGCTCGGTCGCATGGTGATGGCCACCACGAAGGCGTCCTTGCCGGCGCTCTTCACCCGGGCGACGAAACCCGCCTTGTCGACCTTCACCAGGGCGGCGAGCGCGGCCGCCGACGTCAGCGCCTGGCCGGCCGGCACGATGTGCTTGTCGATGCCGACGTCGAACACGAGGCTCTGCTGCATGAGGGGCGTCTTGTCGCGCCCGAGGATGGGGGCCCGCTTGGGCAGGTCGCGGGTGTGACGCAGCCGGGTGGTGTCGGTGAGCTGGGGGTGCACGATCGTCGGCGCCCAGGTGACCCGCCAGCCGGACGCGGCGTGGGTGAGGGCTGCCGTGCTCGTGAAGCTGAAGGTGTGCGACCCGAGGAGGTAGCTCTGGTCGAGGGTGGCGGTGGCCGTGTCGTTGGCCCCGTAGGTGATGCCGCCGGGCTTGACCGTGGGCAGCAGCCCGTCCATGCCGGCCATGATCGTCGTGAGATCGGACTGCGCGGCCGCGGCGTCGGCAGCCAGCGGCACCTGGGCGAGCTTGCCGGTCTGCAGGCCGGCCGCGAGCGCCTGCACCGCGCTGTCTGCGGGTGGGAGGTTGTTCGGCGGCGTCGACGGGTTGGGCTTCGACAGCGACGAGCACCCGGCGAGAACCAGGGCGAGCACCAGGAGAGCGGCCACGAGCCCGCGACGGGGCGGACGTGCCGTGCCGCCCGGCTTGGGCGGGAGGGTTCCGGCGTCCCCGACGGAGGTCACGTGGACCAACGCACTACGCATGGTCGAAGACTAACCGCCGACCCCGACACTCCCTGTCCCCTCCTGCGGCGTACGTTCGCGACGTTCCGGCGTACGTTCGCTGCTGAAACGCCGCGAACGTACCCGAAAGCAGAGAACGTACGCCGCCCGAACCCGAGCCCCCGGACGCCGGACCGCTCAGTTGGGCAGGCGCATGAGCATGATGACGTGGCGGTAGTCGCCGAGCGGCTCGCCGTCGATCTCGGTGAGCCCGGTGATGAGGCAGGGCTTGCCGGGAGCGGTGAAGGCGAAGTGCACGTAGGGGGTGTCGAGGGCGCCGAGCGCGTCCTGGAGGTAGTGCGGGTTGAAGCCGGCCGCGGTGATCGCCAGTTCGTCGCCGCCCTGGTGGTTCTGCACGGTGGCCTCGATGGCCTCGGACGCCTGGGCCTGGTCGCCGGTGGCCGCCTCGAGGTTGATCTGGCCGTCGCCGATGATCATCCGCAGCGGGGTGTTGCGCTCGGCGACCAGCGCCACGCGCTTGACCGAGGAGACCAGCTCGGCGGTGTTGCAGCGGACGGTGACCGTCGGAGCCACCTGCATGAGGTGGCGGACCTTCGGGAACTCGCCGTCGAGCAGCCGGGTGGTGATCTGGCGGGTTCCGCCCTGCCCGTCGCCCTCGAACCCGACGAGGCCGTCGCCGATGCCCGGGCTGGACAGGCTCATCGTCACCTGTTCGCCGGAGGTCATCGACTTCGCGGTCTCGTTGAGCACCCGGGCCGGCACCAGCGCGGCTCCCGAGGCCTGGGTGGACGCCGGCGACCAGGACAGCTCCTTGAGCGCCATCCGGTAACGGTCGGTCGCCAGCAGGCTGAGCACCTCGCCCTCGATCTCGACCCGGACGCCGGTGAACACCGGCAGCAACTCGTCGCGACCGGCGGCGACGACCACCTGACCGACGGCCTTGGCGAACGAGTCGGACTCGACGCTCCCCGTCGCGGCGGGCATCTCCGGCAGCGCCGGGTAGTCGGCCACCGGGAGCGTCTGCAGGGTGAACCGCGCGCTGCCGCAGACGATCTCGAGCCGCGCGGCGTCCGTGCTGAGCCGCACCGGCTTGCCGGGCAGCGAGCGGGCGATGTCAGCCAGCAGACGTCCGGACACGAGCACCTCGCCGGCCTCCTCGACGTCGCCGGCCACCGTCACCTTGGCCGAGGTCTCGTAGTCGAAGCTCGACAGGGTGACGCCGTCGGCGCCGGCACTGATCCGCAGGCCCGCGAGGATCGGGACGCTCGGGCGGTTGGGCAGGCTGCGGGCGGCCCAGGCCACCGCGTCGGCCAACACATCGCGTTCGACTCGAATCTTCACGGCTTCCTCGTTTCCAGCATCTGATGTACGGCGTGATCAGCCCCGTGGATGACCCGCGGGATGCGCCGGGGCTGGTCGGCGATCGCCGTCGCGACGGACCCCGGCCATGGCCGACACGTCATGGCCAGCGCAGCATATCGAACTGTGGCAGCCGCTTCGGTGAGGCCCCCGGGGGGTCGGGGCAAACCGGCGTCCCCAACTTTCCGATTTCCTTGACCCTCCGTTCCGAACGGGTCGAGAATGGTGGTACCCCCAAGCACGGGAGCCCCTCCGAAGACCCTCCAACGGCCCGACGAGAGACCCGACGCGGGGGACGCCGACTCCGGCGAGGAACGATCCCGAGAGGGATCCGACCGAGTCGGAACCGACACGCTTCACGGCCGAAGCGCGACCTGGCAACAGATCCTCCACCGAAGCAGCGAAGCTGCTGGATTCGGTAAGAACCCAGCAAGACCGGACGTGGATCACGACCTGATCTCCTGTCGGATCAGCTCGGGGGCGCCGTCGCGAGACGGGGTCGCCGGTGCCCGGATCCTTCAAGGAGCCGGCCCATCGATGGGGCCGAGTGGACCCGCGATCGCGACCGGAGTCCGGTGAGCGTCGTGCGCCGGACGACACGGAAGGCCCGGACCATCCCATACGTGGTCCGGGCCTTTCCCTGTGCTGAGGACTCCCCGCGGGGCCTCCCCCGGGAGGACATTCAACCCGGCCGGTGCGGCCGGGGGACGCCGACACGCTGAGAGGCGGGACCGCGACCGCGATCCCGCCTCCCCGACGTGTTCCCGGACTCACCCGCGTCGTCGCGGGCGACCCGGTCAGCGGAAGACGTCGAGCTTGCCGAACTTCTCGGCGAGCAGGTAGTACGCGGCCAGCCGAGACTTGCGCCGCCCCTCGCCCATCGCCATGCCGACCTCCTTGACGGCACGGTCGAGCTCCTCGTCGGACTGGGTGAGACCCAGCTTCTTCTTCAGGAAGTTCTCGCGAACCGTCTCTCGTTCCTCGCGGTCGCTGAACGAGACCAGTGCCGCATCGGGGTTGTTGAGCGTCAGCCGGTAGGTGGCCGCCATCTTCGCCACCACCGCCTCGTCGGCGTTCGGGGCGAAGGCCCGAACCTGCTCCACAGGATCACTCATCGTGCCTCCAACAGGGGATGGATTCCTGACGCTCAGGCTAACGACGGGCCCGCGCCGGCGGGCGGGGTTCGCAAGATTGCGCCCGAGGTCACTCGGTCGCGATCGCCCGCAGCATGTTGAGGCGCGCCGCGTGGCGGGCCGGCCACACCGCGGCCACCACCCCTACGACGACGGCCGCCACCAGGTAGAGCAGCAGTCGGCCCCACGGCAGCACGAGGTGGCTGAGCCCCGAGTCGGCCAGCGATCGCTGCAGGGCCGTGCCGAAGGCGACACCGAGGGCCACGCCCAGCACCGAGCCGAGCAGCGCGATGATCACGGACTCGAGGGTCACCATCAGTCGGAGCTGCGGCCGGGTGGTGCCGATCGCGCGGAGCAGCCCCACCTCCCGGGTGCGCTCGATCACCGACAGCGCGAGGGTGTTGACGATGCCCAGCACGGCGATGACGATGGCGAGGCCGAGCAGCGCGTAGATCATGTTGAGCAGCCGGTCGACCTGCGAGGTCATCTCGGTGGCGTACTCGTCGCGGTTCATCACCACGACCGTGGGCAGGTCGGCGGTCGCGGCGTCCAGGCCTGCCCGGACCGTGCCGGGGTCTGCGCCGGCGGCGTCGGTGACGGCGATGGCGGTGGGGCCGTCGGCCGCGCCCAGCCGGCGTCCGGTGGCCACGTTGACGGTGTACTCGCCCATCGACCCGCCCGCGTCGGTGGCGTAGATGCCGCTGACCGTGAGGGTCACCGGGGTGCGGCTGACCGGCGACACCGCCACCAGCGTGTCACCGACCGACAGGCCCCGGCGCTGGGCCGCGCGCTGGTCGACGATCACCGACCCGTCGGCCGTGTTCAGCCGCCCGCTCACCAGGTGCTGCCCGATGAGGGTGTTGAACGCCGACGCGTCCGCGACGGTGAGGTAGGTCTGCCGGCCGTCGACGCCGGCGTAGGTGGCGTAGAAGGGCGAGGCGGCGGCCACTCCGCGCACGGCGGCGATCTTCTGGGGCAGGGCGGCCGGCAGCACGCCGCCGGTCACCGACTGCAGGGTGAAGTCGCTGGCCATGGTCGTGGTGACCACCGAGTGGATGCTCGTGGACGCCGACGAGCCGAGCACCGACAGGGTGGTGACGAGCGCGAGCGACAACATGAGCGCGGACGCCGTGGCCGCGGTCCGGCGGGGCTGCCGCACGGCGTTGAGCGCCGCCAGCTTGCCGACCTCGCCGAACGAGCGCCGGTACACCCAGCCGAGCAGGGCGATGACCGGGCGTCCCAGCAGTGGGCTGGCCGCCGCCACCCCGAGCAGCACGAGCGCGGCTCCCACCCCGATCACCAGGGCGCGGTGCGAGACGTGCGTCCACAGGCCGATCCCCATCGCGGCCGCGCCGGCGATCGTCATCGCGACGCCGATGGCGGCCCGGATGCCGAGGTTTCCGGTGCCGGTCATGACGTCGCCGCTCATCGCGGCCACCGGGGGCACGTGACCCGCCTTGCGGCCGGGCAGCCACGCGGACACCATCGTGATGACCATGCCCACGGCGTACGACCAGCCGACCGCCGACCACGGGATGACCGGCAGGGCGGACCCGAGATCGACGCCGAAGCGGGTGAACAAGGCCCGGATGCCGAGGGCCAGCAGCCACCCGAGCCCCAGGCCGAGGGTCGATCCGACGAACCCGGTGACCGCGGCCTCGAACAGCACGGCCCGGGTGATCTGCCGTCGACTCGCCCCGATAGCCCGGAAGAGGGCGAGTTCGCGGCCGCGCTGGGCCACGATGATCGAGAACGTGTTGACGATGAGGAAGCTCGCGACGAGCAGGGCGATCGCCGCGAACACGAGCAGGAAGGTGTTGATGAAGCTCAGCGCCTTGTTCACCGAGCTCGCGGTCGCGTCCGCCGCCGCCTGACCGCTCACCGCCTCGAAGTCCTTGGGCGTGACGGCCCGGACCCGCGCGACGAGGTCGGGGATCGAGACGCCGTGAGCCGCGGTGATCCAGGCGGCGGTGAAGCCGTCCCTGCCCCCGAGCAGCAGCTTCTGGGCCTCGGGGGTGGTGAGGAACACGTAGGTGGCCCCGGCCGTGCCACCGCCGCCCCACTGCCCCGTGCCGACGATCGTCTTGGTGACGACGTCGCCGTTGGGCAGCGACACCTTCATCCGATCGCCCAGGCGGTAGCCACTCTTGGCGAGGGTGACCGGGTCGATGACCATCTCGTCCGGACCCTGCGGGGGACGCCCCGACTTCAGCACCACGCCGGTGAGGCCGCCGAACGCGGGATCGGTGTACCAGTTGATGCCGACGCCGGGAGCGCCGATGGTGGCGATCACCTTGCCGTTGGAGCCGATCGGATAGGTGTTCACCGAGAAGACGGTGCCGGTGGCACTCTTCACGCCCGGCACCGAGCGGAACCGGGCCAGTTGGTCGGGGGTGAGCAGGGCGCGGCCGGCGGTGCTCGTCGCCGGGTCGAACCGCGACCCGCTCGAGCTGTAGGTGCCGACCGGGTCGACGTTCACGTCGGCGACGGTGCCCCGCAACAGCCCGTTGAACGACGTGGACAGCAGGGTGGTGAAGATGAGCGACCCGGACACGAACGCGACCCCGAGCACGATGGCCAGGGCGCTGAGCAGGAGCCGCGCCCGACGGTGCAGCAGCGACTTCCAGGCGGCGCGGTACATCGGCGCTCAGCCCTCGAGCGCGTGCCGGGGCCGGACCGCCTGCTCGTCGTCCTCCGCGGACGCCGTGGCCTCTCCCCCGCCGGCCATCGGCGTGCCCCGCTCCTGGGTCCGCGCGCGGGCCGCCGCGTTGGCGACCTGGGCGGCGTCCACATGGCGCGGGTCGATGCTCGCCATCATCGCGAGCACCGAGTCGCGGGTGGGGTGCTCGAGTTCGGCGACGATCGCGCCGTCGGCGAGGAACAGGGCCCGGTCGGCGTAGCTGGCGGCCACCGGGTCGTGGGTCACCATGACGATCGTCTGACCGAACTCGTCGACGCTGTGCCGCAGGAACCCGAGCACCTCCGCCGACGACCGGGAGTCGAGGTTGCCGGTGGGCTCGTCGGCGAAGACGATGTCGGGCCGGCTGATCAACGCCCTGGCGCAGGCCACCCGCTGCTGCTGGCCGCCGGACAGCTCCGTGGGCTTGTGGCCCAGTCGGCTCCCGAGGTCGACGGTGTCGACGACGGTGCGGTACCAGT
The DNA here is from genome assembly GCA_036261615.1 of Propionibacteriaceae bacterium. Lineage (GTDB taxonomy): Bacteria > Actinomycetota > Actinomycetes > Propionibacteriales > Propionibacteriaceae > JAJYQH01. The sequence goes on from DATAKK010000094.1 coordinate 55,320, forward strand.
CGGGGTCGGGCCGGCGTCCGGCGATGGCCAGCGGCAGCAGGATGTTCTCCTCGGCGGTGAGGGTCGGCACCAGGTTGAAGGCCTGGAAGACGAATCCGATCCGGTCGCGGCGCAGTTCGGTGAGCTGCTTGTCCTTGAGGGAGCCGATCTCGGTGCCGCCGATGACGATGCGACCGGCGGTGGGCGAGTCGAGGCCGGCGACGCAGTGCATGAGGGTCGACTTCCCCGAGCCCGACGGGCCCATCACCGCGGTGAAGCGGCCCTTCTCGAACTGCACGTCGACGGCGTCCAGGGCGACCACCCGGGTGTCGCCGCTGCCGTAGACCTTGGTCAGTCCCTCGGTGTAGGCCGCGACCCGGTCGCCCGGTGCATCGGGACGCCCCGCGGGGCCGGTCGTGGTGTCGGCGGCGGCGAGGTCGGGCAGCATGGACTGGTCCTGTCGTCTTGTGGATGGAGCGAGCGATGGTGGCTCCACGATAGGTGGTGCCGATGTCGCTCCCGATCCCCGGTCCCCATGCACAGGCCTGACCTTGATGGGGTGATGGTCATGGTTACTCTCATCATCGTCATCACTTCTGGGGAAACTGGGGATAACCCGCGTTCCCGCTTGTGGCCCCGCCTTCGGCCGTCCCCAGCCCTTGGGAGAACCACCGAATGACACGGGGAGGATCTGTTGATCGGCGGCACGGGTCGGAGTGGGGTGTGGGAACCCGTCCCCCGTCCCTCCTCAACGGCGGTAGGTTTTCCACATAACCATGTGGAAAGTGGAGAACGCGGCAAACCCGGGCGCGGCCACTCGTCGGTGCTAGCGTGTGCCCACGCCGCGGCACCGGCAAGGACGCCGGTCGCCCGGTCGGCCGGGGGCTAACCCCGCCGGGCCAGCCCGCGGCGCCGTCCAGTCGAGGAGTCACGCATGTCCGCCATTCAGCCCGGGGGGAGCGCGCGGGGAGACCGCCGCCGCACCCAGATCCTGGATGTCGCCCTCGCACACTTCGCCGAGACCGGCTACCGCGGAGCGTCACTCCGCGACATCGCGCAGCAGGTCGGCATCACCCACCCGGGACTCCTGTACCACTTCGGCAGCAAGGAGGAACTGCTGATGGCGGTGCTCGCGCACCGCGACGAGAAGAGCTACGACATCGTCGGCGACAGGAGCGACCTCGACGCCCTCACCGCCCTCGTGCACCTGGTCGAGCGCAATGCCACCCAGCCGGGCCTCGTCGAACTGTTCGTCACGCTGTCCGCGGAGGCGGTCGACCCCGGCCACCCGGCCCACGACTACTTCGCCCAGCGCTACCAGCGCGTGGTCGAGAGCTACGAGCTCTCCTTCACCCACATGCAGCAGCAGGGCCTGCTCCGCGAGGGGGTCGACCCCCGCCGGGCGTCGCGCAGCCTCGTGGCGCTCATGGACGGCCTGCAGGTGCAGTGGATGTACGACCGCGAGGCCGTCGACATGCCGGGGACCGTGCTCGAGTTCCTCCGCGACATCGTCACCGACGAGCGGGCCGTGCTCGACTCGTTCGCGGCCTCCGCGACGTCGGTCGTGGCGAGCGCCGCCGACTGAGCCCGCCGGCGTCCGGGGGTCACTGCCGGATCTTGTTCGTGAGCTCGCTCACCTGGTTGTAGACGCTGCGCCGCTCGCGCAGCAGCTCCCGGATCTTGCGGTCGGCGTGCATCACCGTCGTGTGGTCGCGGCCGCCGAACAGCTGGCCGATCTTCGGCAGGCTGAGGTCGGTGAACTCCCGGCACAGGTACATCGCGATCTGCCGCGCGGTGACGAGCGCGTGCGTGCGCGACGAGCCGGTCAGCTCCTCGATGCCGATGCCGAAGTAGGCAGCGGTCTCGGCCATGATCTTGGACGCGCTCACCTGGGCGTCGGCGCCCGCGGGCATGATGTCGCGGAGCACGACCTCGGCCAGAGACACGTCGACCGGCTGCTTGTTGAGGCTCGCGAAGGCCGACACCCGGTTGAGCGCCCCCTCCAGCTCGCGGATGTTCGTCTGGATCCGCGCCGCGATGAACTCGAGCACGTCGAGGCCCACCGTGAGGTGCTCGTTCACGGCGAACCTCTTGAGGATCGCGATGCGGGTCTCGAGGTCGGGCGGCTGGATGTCGGTGATGAGACCCCACTCGAACCGGCTGCGCAGTCGCGGCTCCAGGGCCTCGAGCAGCTTCGGGGCCCGGTCGGACGTCATGACGATCTGCTTCTGCGCGTTGTGCAGGGTGTTGAAGGTGTGGAAGAACTCCTCCTGCGTCTGGATCTTCGACTCCAGGAACTGGATGTCGTCGATGAGCAGCACGTCGACCTCGCGGTACTGCCGCCGGAACTGGGCGGTGCGGTTCTCGGAGATGGCGTTGATGAAGTCGTTGGTGAGTTCCTCGGTGCTGACGTAGCGCACCCGGGCGCGGTCGGAGTAGCGACGCACGTAGTGCCCGATGGCGTGCAGCAGGTGGGTCTTCCCGAGTCCGGAGTCGCCGTAGATCATCAGCGGGTTGTACGACTTGCCGGGGCCCTCGGCGACGGCGGCCGCGGCCGCGTGGGCGAACCGGTTGGACGACCCGATGACGAAGGAGTCGAAGGTGTACTTGGGGTTCAGCCGGTCCCCCGAGGGCGTGGTGTCGATCGCGTCGTTGACCGGCGACGGGATGGCCGAAGGCGGGACGACCCGCGGGGCGGCGACCGGCTCGAGGAGTTCGTCCTCCTCGTCGAACGGGCTGTCGGGACTCTCGAGATTGAGTTCCAGGTCGGGCTCCACGGTGATGGCGAGCCGCATCTGCCGCGAGTAGTAGTCGCTCAGCGACTCCTCGACCTGGGTGCGGAGTCGGCTCTCGATCCGCTCGCGGGTGAAGTCGTTGGCGACCGCGATCATCACGGTGGACTCGTGCACGGTGAGCGGCTTGGCGTTCTTCAGCCAGGCGCGCGTGTGCGGTGCCGCCGCCTTCAGGACGTGGTGCCAGGCCTGGTCGAGCGACCGTTCGGGACCGGCCATGTGCGCCACGCTCATGTGCTCTTCGTCATCCTCACGGTCGTGTCGGCCGGGCCGACGGGACTCAGGCGGCTGCGTGCGGATCGCCCGGGGGTTATCCACAGTAGCGGGGGTGGCCGCACTCTGCACGGTCGCCTCCCGCTGCTTATCCACAACCGATGTCCACAGGTGTGGACCGAACCATGGGTGCACAGGGTACGCACCGGGGGGTTCACCTGACGGTGCCGACGACTGGTGGGGCTGCCGCTGCCGTCGAGACCAGCCGCGGGGGTGTGCTGACCACTCCATGGGGGTTGGCGCCGCCTGTGGACAACCGCGCCTCCGAGACGCTAACAAGGGTGGGGAGGTAGTGCAACCTTCTGGGCGAAATTTCGCGGGCTTCTCGGCGTGTCGTCTGGACGCCGCACGCTTGCGCAGTGTGCGGGTCCCGGATGAAGCCGGGACGCGGAGTGGGGCCGCAGTTTGCCCGGGAATCGTCCCAGCCCGTATCGTGGATCAGTCGCAGTCGTGTCAGCCGCGGGGTTTCCTTTCGAGGATCGCCTGAGGTCGCCGCGCCGAACCGACCACCCGCCGATACACAAACGATCCCTGCCCGTGTGGCACGGCGCGCCCGCGCCTGGCACCACGGCGGAGCATTCGGAGATAGATCCATGTCGAAGCGTACGTTCCAGCCGAGCAACCGGCGTCGCAGCCGCACCCATGGCTTCCGCGCCCGCATGCGCACCCGCGCCGGCCGCGCCATTCTGGCCGCCCGCCGTCGCAAGGGTCGCTCGGAGCTGTCGGCCTGACGCACGTGCTGCCCGCGATCCATCGCATGCGCGCGTCGTGGGAGTTCCGCGACACGATGCGTCATGGCGTCCGGGCGGCGCGCCCCACTCTCGTGCTGCACGCACGGTCCCTCGAGAGCCCCCCGTCGCGGGTGGGCTTCGTCGTGTCCCGGGCCGTCGGCGGAGCCGTCGTCCGCAACCGGGTCAAGCGCCGGCTGCGGCACCTCGCGGCGTCCCAGATCGATGACTCGATGCCTGTGTCGGTCGTCGTCCGCGCGCTGCCCGGGTCGTCCCGCGAGCCCGAGCGCCTCGCCGACGACCTCGTCGGCGCCTGGTCGACGATGCGCCGCCGGTTGCAGGTGACGCCGTGAGCGCCTCCGGCGTCGCGTGGTCGCGACCGGTGGGAGGGTTGCGGGTCGTCCTGCGGCATTCGCCCCTCGCCTGGCTGATGATCGGCTTCGTCCGGCTGTGGCGGGCCGTGATCTCCCCCCTGTACGGGGATGTGTGCAAGTACTACCCCACGTGCTCGAGCTACGGCCTCACGGCGCTCGAGACCCATGGGGCCATCAAGGGCGGCTGGCTCACCGTGCGCCGCCTGCTGCGCTGCCACCCCTGGTCACTGGGCGGGTACGACCCGGTGCCCGGGTCGGAGCACACGCACCACTCCCCCACCGAGGTCCCAGCCGACCCCCCTGGTTCATTTCCGGACGCCGGCGAGGCGTCGCCCGATCAAGGTAGCCAACGATGACCCTCACTCCCCTTCTCGTCCCGCTGTTCGCGTTCTTCTCCCTGTGGACGTCGCTGCGCGACGTGCTGTCGGCGATGATGCAGCCGCTCTACTGGGCGGTGTCCGGTCTCGTCGTGCTGTTCCACAGCGTGTGGACCCCGGTGTTCGGGTCGGGGTCGGGGTGGACGTGGACGCTCGCGATCATCAGCCTCACCGTCGTCATCCGCATCCTGCTCATCCCGCTGTTCGTGCGGCAGATCAACTCCGCGCGGAGCATGCAGCTGATCCAGCCGAAGCTCAAGGCGCTGCAGGAGAAGCACGGGTCGGACCGCGAGCGGCTCGCGCAGGAACAGATGAAGCTGTACCGCGAGGAGGGCGTCAACCCGGCGGCGTCCTGCCTGCCGCTGCTGCTGCAGGCGCCCATCTTCCTCGCGCTGTTCCGGGTGCTCGAGGGCGCGGCGGCCCAGCCGAACGCGATCCCGCGCGGCACCTTCTTCAAGCACCACCCCGAGCTCGTGGCCTCGCTGCGCGACTCGTCGATCTTCAACGCCCAGCTGGCCGGCCGGTTCTTCCCGATCGCCAACGGCTTCGGAGCCACCCAGGTGCTCGCGATGGTGCTCATCGTGGCGATGTCCGCGGTGCTGTTCGTCACCCAGCTCCAGCTGCTCAAGAAGAACATGCCGCCCGAGTCGCTCACCGGCCCGATGGCCCAGCAGCAGAAGATGATGCTCTACCTCTTCCCGGTCATCTACCTGTTCACCGGTATCAGCATCCCGATCGGCGTGCTCATCTACTGGCTCACCACCAACGTGTGGACGATGGGCCAGCAGTGGATCATCATCCACAACAACCCCTCCCCCAACACTCCGGCCTACGTCGAGTGGGAGGAGCGGATGCGCGCCAGGGGCAAGGACCCGCACGCCATCGAGGCCGAGCGCGCGCAGAAGCGCAAGCGCCGGGTGGTCACTGAGACGCCTGCCGCCCAGGTGGTGGAGGAGGACGGCTCGACCCGGCACGTGGTCGCTCGCCAGAACGTGAGCCGGCAGACGGTGCGCCGCCCCGACGAGGACGGCAAGCAGATCATCAGCCGTCAGCAGCCGCAGCGCCAGCCGCGTTCGGCCCGCAAGAAGAACTGACCCCCGGTCCCCAGCCGGCCCCGGTCCGGGCACCCGGACCACATTCGAGCAAGGAGACAGTGATGAGTGACGTCGACACCACCCCGGAGCACGCCGCGACCGACACCGAGGTCGATCAGGTGGTTCCGGAGGTCGCGGAGGACGAGACGACGGACGCCGACAGCGGCGCGCAGGCCCGGCTGTCCAAGGGCGAGCAGCTGGAGGCGGAGGGAGACATCGCGGCCGACTACCTCGAGGAACTGCTCGACATCGCCGACCTCGATGGGGACATCGACACCTACGTCGAGGGCGGCCGCGCTCACGTGAGCATCGTCACCGACGGCGAGGAACTCGTCGGACGTGACGGAGAGGTGCTCGACGCCCTGCAGGAGCTCGCGCGGCTCGTCGTGATGACCGAGACCGGGAACCGCAGCCGGCTCATGCTCGACATCGCGGGGTTCCGGGACAAGCAGCGCAAGCGGCTCCGTGCGCTGGCCCAGGACGCCATCGCTGAGGTGCAGGCGTCCGGTGAGGCCGTGGCGCTCGCGCCGATGAACCCGTTCGAGCGCAAGATCGTCCACGACGCCGTCGCCGAGGCCGGACTCGTGAGCGAGTCCGAGGGCGTCGAGCCGAAGCGCCACGTCGTCATCCGGCCCGCCTGAGGGCGGCGGTGACCGGCGCGAGGCCGGAGGAGGGGGCGTCCCTCTCCCCCGCCGATGTCTTCGAGCATCCAGTGGCCGAGGCGATTGAGCGCTATGTCGATATATTGGCGAGTCGAGGAATCGAGTGGGGACTACTGGGTCCCCGGGAAGCCCCGCGGCTGTTCGACAGGCACATCCTCAACAGCGTCGCCCTGGCGGAGTTGATCCCTCAGGGGTCACGCGTCGTCGATGTCGGCAGCGGCGCCGGCCTGCCCGGGATCCCGCTCGCCGTTGTTCGGCCGGACCTCGACGTCACGCTGCTCGAGCCCCTGCTGCGGCGGTACACCTTCCTCGAGGAGGCGGTCGCAGAACTCGGGCTCGAGGAACGGGTGGCGGTGGTGCGTGGGCGCGCCGAGGAGACGAAGGAGCGCTTCGACGTGGTGGTCGCCCGGGCTGTCGCACCCCTGGCCCGGCTGCTCGGCTGGACGTCGGGCCTCTTCCTCCCCCATGGGGAACTGCTGGCACTCAAGGGCTCGTCCGCCGCGGACGAGGTCGCTGCGGCCCGACGTGACCTGGTGCGGCTGGGGGTCGCGGCCGAGGTGCTGCGCGTGCGGGCCGACCAGCGGGCCGACCCGACGACGGTCGTCCGGGTTCGCCGCGGCTGACCGGCCCTGGCGCGCCACTCCCCCGGCCCCGGACCGCGTCAGCGCGTTGTCCAGCTGTGGGTTGACATCGACTCCGACGTGGGCGTGGCCCACTTGGGGTCCCCGGCGGTGACCGTTGCGGCTCGACAGCCTCCCCGAAGTGGGGGTTGCTCCGTGCTGCCGCCGCCCGCGCCCGGAACATCCTGCGAAATTCGCATGGCCTGCCAGACCGCCCGCCCTCGGCAGGGTGTGTGGCAGGTGGTGCATGTTTCGCAGGGACGAGAGCGGGCGTTCCGCGCGGTGAACGCCACCGAGGGAACCGGGGGCCCGATCCACCCGAGCAGGCCCGCGCGCCGCGTGTGATGGACGGGCGCGCGGCACTCCCCCACTAGACTGACGCACCGGAGGTGCCGGTGATCAAGTTCTCGCGAGGCAAGAAGTCTGCCGCGGATGTTTCACGTGAAACGTCGCCCGTGATTCCCGCTTACGCGCGGGGGCCGCGTAGGGCCGCGCTGGACGACGAGGAGGCCGCGGCATTCGCGGCGCAGGAGGCGGTTTCACGTGAAACACCGCCACGGCTCGTCCTCCCCCGCCCTGACGCCCCCCGCATCTTCGTCATCGCGAACCAGAAGGGCGGCGTGGGGAAGACAACCACCGCGGTGAACATCGCCACCGCCCTCGCGATGGGCGGCCTCAGGGTGCTCGTCGTCGACCTCGATCCGCAGGGCAATGCGTCCACCGCGCTGGGCGTGGAGCACCGCGAGGGGACGCAGGGCACCTACGAGGTGCTCCTGGGCGACGCGGACATCTCCGCCCATGCGGTGACGTCCGAGGAGGCGCCGCTCCTCACCGTGCTGCCGGCAACAATCGACCTGGCGGCCGCCGAGATCCAGCTGGTCAACACTCAAGCGCGCGAACAGCGGCTCAAGCGCGCGCTGGCACGCTACCTGGCGGAGCACGAGACCGACTACGTCTTCATCGACTGCCCGCCGTCGCTCGGTTTGCTCACCGTCAACGCGCTGGTCGCGGCGTCCGAGCTGCTCATCCCCATCCAGTGCGAGTACTACGCGCTCGAGGGCCTCTCGCAACTGCTCCGCACGATCGAGCTGGTCAAGGGCCAGTTGAACGACGACCTCAGCCTCTCGACGATCCTGCTGACGATGTACGACTCGCGCACCAACCTCGCGCAGCAGGTCGCCGCCGAAGTCAAGGGCCACTTCCAGCGGGAGACCCTCGACACGAGGATCCCACGCTCGGTGCGGGTGTCGGAGGCTCCAAGTTACGGCCGCACCGTACTCACATACGACCCGGCATCGGCAGGAGCGCTCGCGTACCGTTACGCAGCGCAGGAGATCGCGGAACGGGTCAGGGAACGACAGGAGGCGTGATGGCAACACGACACCAGAGCGGGTTGGGGCGGGGCCTGGGGGAGCTCTTCGTCCGCACCGACGAGCCCCAGGACGCCGACGAGCCGCGCGCGGAGCGGTCAGCACCGATCCGCGACGGCTCCTACCTCACGACCGTGCCGGTGGACAGCGTGCGGCCGAACCCGCGCCAACCCCGGCAGGTCTTCGACGAGGACGACCTCGCCGAGCTTGCGGGCTCCCTCAAGGAGGTCGGCGTCCTCCAGCCGATCGTCGTGCGCGACCGCGGCGACGGAAACTTCGAGCTGATCATGGGGGAGCGCCGGCTCCGCGCCGCCAAGCTCGGCGCGCTGGCGGAGATACCGGCGATCGTGCGGGCGACCGACGACACCAACCTGCTCCGCGACGCTCTCCTCGAGAACATCCACCGAGCCCAGCTCAACCCACTGGAGGAGGCCGCGGCCTACCAGCAGCTCCTCGACGACTTCGGGTGCACCCACGATGAACTCTCCGCCCGCATCAAGCGGTCGCGCCCGCAGATCTCGAACACCATCAGGTTGTTGAAACTTCCATCACCGGTGCAGCGCCGGGTCGCGGCCGGCGTCCTGTCGGCGGGGCATGCCCGAGCACTGCTCGGTCTCACCGATCCCGTGGCCCAGGAGCAACTGGCCCAACGGATCGTCGCCGAGGGGCTGTCGGTGCGCAGCACCGAGGAGATCGTGGCGATGGGTGCTTCGACGGAACGGCCGGTGCGGAGCAGCCGTCAGCGGGCAGCGAACCCGCGGGCCGAGGCCCTCGCCAACGATCTCTCGGACCACTTCGACACGCGGGTGCGGGTGGACATGGGACGCCGCAAGGGGCGGATCGTCATCGAGTTCGGCGGTGAGGACGACCTCGACCGCATCCTGTCGCTCGTCAAGCGCTCAGCCAACCAGGCCTAGTAATCCCCTTAACAACTCGCCGATAAAGAGCTTTATCGACATAGAGCTCAATCGAGGATGGCGCGTCCTGCTCGGACATCGGCCAACAGCCCCTCGACCTCAAGCCGCGCCCGGTGCTCGGCCCAGAAGGTGAGGAACGGGATCAGTCCCGACAGCGCGATGATCGCCATCCGGCCGAGTCCCCAGTGCACCCGGCGACCGAGGTCGACGGTGGTGATGAGCAGCACCATGTAGAGCCAGCCGTGGGGGATGCCCGTGTAGGTGACCCACTGGCCGTCGTGGGGGCCGAAGTACTTGAGTGGCACTGCGACGCAGACGAGCAGCACGAGCAGGGTGCCGACGATGTACGCGGTGATCCGGTACCGGAGCAGGGCGCCCCTCACCTGGCGGAGGCGCTCGTCGAGTTCGATGTCGAGTGCATCGGCCGGGGAGTCAGTGGGAGAAGTCACCCGCCCAGATTACTCAGTGGCCTCCGCGCCTTCGTCGGCGTCGTCCGGACCGGACCGGCGGCCCATCGAGCGCGCGACGACGATGCCCATGACCATCGCGAAGATGGCGAACACCCACCACTGGATCGCGTACCCGAGGTTCTGGGCGTGCCCTGACGCGTCGCTGGGGAAGGTGACGCCGGCCGGCTGCAACCCGTTCTGGGCGGCGCCCGCGGCGTCCAGCGTCACGAAGCCCGCGGTGACCCCGGCCGGCCAGGACTGCGCCAGCCGTTCGATCCGGACGCCGTCGAGCCATCCGCTCGGCGCACCGGAGGGGGCGTTGCCCGTGGCGTCGGTCTCCGACGGCATGAGGATGCCGACCTGACTCGTGGTGCCAGAGGGAGGGGCGGGGACCGGGGTGGTGAGGCGGGGGACCGTGCCACGGACGACGGGGACGATCCGCGAGTGGTCGGCGAAGGCGCTCACGACCCGGTATGGGGGGCTGCTCCCGACGAGGACGGACGGCTGGTCGAGGTAGTGCCCCTCGAGCGTCACGGGGAGGCCGTACAGGTCGCCGATCGGCGTCCCGCCGTCGAGGCGGGCGGCCAGCGACACCGGGGGCCGCTCCGAGCGGGTGATGAGGGAGTTGCGGCCCTGGTTGCGGTAGACCGACATCTGCCAGACGCCCAGCACGAGCATCACCCCCGCGAGGACGGCGGCCACGGTGAGGGTGAGGGTCTGTCGCAGCCGCACGGACGCCGGCCGCCCGGCAGCGCCGGCGCTGCTCATCGGGTGGCGGCGAGCTGCACCAGCGCGCTGCAGACCGATCCCAGGTCGTGCCCGGCGGCGTCCATCGCCAGCGGCGCGGACGACGTCTCCGTCATGCCCGGGGCGACGTTCGCCTCGAGGAACGTGGGCGTCCCGTGTTCGTCGACGATGATGTCGACGCGGTAGATGTCGCGCAGGCCGAGGGTCTCGCCCACGCCCAGGGCCAGGTCGTGGCAGGCCCGCGTGACGTCGTCGCTCAGCCGGGCGGGGGTGATGAACCGGGTGTCACCGGCGGTGTAGCGGCTCGCGTAGTCGTAGACGCCCGAGATCGGGACGATCTCGACGGGGGGCAGCGCGATCCGGCCCTCCGGGGTGTCGACGACCGTGACGGCGACCTCCGAGCCGGTGACGAACCGCTCGACGACCGCCGTCGACCCGTAGGCGAAGGCGCCGACCATCGCCGCCGGCAGCGCGTCGATGTCGTCGACCCGGCTGGCGCCGAGCGCGGAGCCGCTGCGCGCGGGCTTCACCATCATCGGGAAGCCGAGGCGCTCGCCGAGCGCGCGGATGAGGGTGCCGGCGCCGAGTTCGCGGAACATGTCGTGGGGGAGTGCCACCTGCTCGGGCGTCGTCAGCCCCGCGGCCCGGACGAGGGGGGTCGCGACGGACTTGTCGTAGGACAGGCGGCACGAGGCGGCACTCGAGCCGACGAACGGGACGCCGAGCAGCGCCAGTACCTCCCGCACCGCGCCGTCCTCGCCGACCCCGCCGTGCAGCAGCGGAAAGACGACGGCGCCGGGCTGGGCGGTCAGCGTCGGGATGAGCTCGGCGGTGATGTCGCACTCGGTCACCCGGTGCCCGGCCTCGCGCAGGGCGATCGCCACCCGGCGTCCGGAGCGGAGCGACACGTCGCGCTCGTGCGACAACCCGCCCGCGAGGACGACGACCGGCGCGAGTTCGGTGGGGGAGGTGCTCATCGAGGTTCCAATCTGCTGACGTGTCTCGGGATGGCTCACGACAGGTCCGGCGCCGGCGCGTCGAACGTGTCGAGCTGCCGGTGGGGCTGCTCGTCGACGCTGAGCCCGAAGGTGCGGTGCACCTCGTACTCGCGGTTCACGACGTCGGCGAGCCGCCGGACGCCCTCGCGGATCCGCTCCGGCGTCGGGTAGCAGAAGGACAGCCGCATGTTGCGGCTCCCCAACCCGTCGGCGTAGAAGGCGGTCCCGGGGGTGAACGCGACCCGGGCGTTCACGGCGCGGGGCAGCATCGCCTGGGCGTCGAGGCCGTCGGGCAGCGTGACCCACACGAAGAACCCGCCGCCCGGCGTCGTCCACGTCGTCCCCGGGGGCATGTACTCGCGGAGGGCCTCGAGCATGGCGTCCCGGCGGGCACGGTACATGTCCTTGAACGCCTCAATCTGGCCGCGCCAGTCGTGACGGTCGAGGTAGGTGGCCACGGCCAGCTGGCTGAACACCGGGGGGCACAGCGTCGCCGACTCCTGGGCCAGCACGAGTTTCTCCCGGACGGCGTGCGGCGCGAGCACCCAGCCGACCCGGAAGCCGGGGGCGAAGGTCTTGGAGAACGAGCCCAGGTAGATCACCTGGTCGGCGTCCATGGCGCGCAGGGCCGGGAGCGGGTCGCCCTCGAGGCGCAGGAGACCGTACGGGTTGTCCTCGACGATGAGCAGGTCGAGCTCGCGGCAGGTCTCGATGACCTGGCGCCGACGCTCGAGACTCTGGGAGATGCCCGAGGGGTTGTTGAAGTTGGGGATCGTGTAGAGGAATTTGGGCCGCCGTCCCGCCGTCCTGCTCGCGTCGACGGCCGCCCGGAGGGCGTCCGGCTCGATGCCGTCGTCGTCCATCGTGACGTGCACGACCTGCGTCTGGTACGAGGCGAAGGTGCCGAGCGCGCCGACGTAGCTGGGCGCCTCGGCGACGATGACGTCGCCGGGGTCGCAGAAGATGCGGGTGACGAGGTCGAGGCCCTGTTGCGAACCCACCGTGATGGTGACGTCGTCCGGGTGGGCGGTGATGCCCTCCAGGCTCATGACCTCGCAGATCCGCTCGCGGAGGGCCGGCTCGCCCTGGCCGGAGCCGTACTGCATGGCCTGGGTGCCGTGCTCGAGGACGAGGTCGCGGATGGCGTCGCCCACGACGTCGAGCGGGAGGTCGGCGATGTTCGGCATGCCGCCGGCGAGCGAGACGACCTCGGGCCGGTTGGCCACCGCGAACAGGGCGCGCACCGCGCTGGCACGCATCCCGTGGGTGCGGGCGGCGTAGTGGCCCACGTACCGGTCGAGGCGGGTGTCATGACGGACGACCTCGGGTTCAGTCACGGGGTCCACTGTGCCGCACAGGCGGGGAAAGTACCATTGAGACCACCGTCGGCCGCGCTTCGGCGCGGCCGCTGCTGCGGGAGGAGGCCCCATGCGAGCTCGTCGGCTGCGTCCGCTCTCGGTCGCGGGACTGCGCACCCTGCCCGCCTGGGACTGCCACACCTCGCTGCTCGGCCCGGACGCCGACCCCTCGCCGGCCTGGGCCAGAGCCGCGGTCGAGCGCTTCGGCTCGTGCGGCGTGAGCGCGGTCGACAACGAGGAGGTCGTCGGCTGGGTGCTCTACTGCCCGGCGCTCATGGTGCCCACGCAGCACCAGCTCGGACGCGGCCCCCGGCTCGCCGACTCGGCCATGCTGCTCGGGGTCGCCGTGCGGGAGTCGCACCGCGGGCAGGGGATCGGCCGCCAGCTCATGCAGACCGCGGCCGCGAGGGTGGTCGGCGGGGCGACCTGCATCGATGCCCTCGGCGCGGTGGCTCCGCTCACCTGTGAGGTCGCGCCGATGCACTGGCTCACCCGCGTCGGCTTCGCCCCCGTCGACGCCGCGGACACCGGTGTCGGCCCGGTGCGCATGCGCCTCGACCTCGGCTCCACCCTGCGCTGGCGTCCCGACCTGCGCTCGGCCTTCGACCTGCTGACCGGCTGGGTGCCGCGTCCGGGCGTGGCGCACGAGCCCGCCGGCCGCGCGTTCCGTCGCTCTCACACCCACTGACCCACGGCACGCAACACGGCCCGTGTCGGGGGAGGACACGGGCCGTGTTGGTGGTGCGGTCGCGGGGGAGTGACCGCACCGGTCTCACTGGCTGATCAGAGGGTGATGACCTGACCGACGAAGATGAGGTTCGGGTTCGTGACCGTCGCCTTGTTCTTCTGCCACAGGCCCTGCCAGCCACCGGCCACCTTGTTGGCCTGGGCGATCTCGCTGAGGGTGTCGCCGCTCTTCACCGTGTACTTCGTTCCGGCAACGGTGGACGCCGCGGGAACGGGCGCCGGCGCCGCGACGACGGCCTGACGGGTCGCGCTGCGGGTGGTCTCGGACTCGTCCGTCGCCTTGTGGGTGGTGGTGGTGGTGACCCGGACACGCGGGGCCGCCTGCACGGTGATCTGGGTGCCACCGTTGGAGGAGGTGAGCCCGGCCCGGACGCTGCACACCGGCCAGGCGCCGGGGCCCTGGGAGGCCAGCACCTTCTGCGCGATGGCGATCTGCTGCGACTTGCTGGCCAGGTTGGCGGTGCTGGCGTAGGCGCCACCGCCGTAGGCGAGCCAGGTGCTGCGGGTGAACTGGAGGCCACCGTAGAAGCCGTTGCCGGTGTTGATCGCCCAGTTGCCGCCCGACTCACACTGCGCGACGCGGTCCCAGGTGGACAGGTCGGTGGCGTGGGCAGGCGTGGCGCCCACCGCGACGGCCAGGCCGGCCCCGAGGGCGGCGGTCGCGGCGAGGGACGCGATACGAGTGCTCTGCTTCATGTGTGGAAAGGTCCTTCCGGATCGACTGTGTTGCCGCGGGCGCGGCAGCGGCGCAGCGCCCTGGAGGTAGGTCGCGAGCCGTCCAGCATCGGACGGGTGGATGGTGTTACGAGCCCCGAAGTGATGACTGGCTATTCAGTTGATGAGAAGACAGTAAGCAATCTCTGAGAAATTCTCAAACTGTCTCGCCAACTTTCTCAGATGGGCGGGACGTTCCGTCTCCCCGGCCCCCTCGGCCTGGGCCTCGCCACAAGGAACGGAACTGGCACGGGCGCACCCATGGGCCCGGCAGAGGAGGTATCTCAGGAAGTGACCGGCGAGGCTCCATTGCCCGGTTCACTAGGGGCGATCACGTCGGAGGTGGACGGTCCGACGGCCCCGGCGCGCAAAGCGACGATCGGCGTCCGAACCGGGAGCTTGCGCCGGCGCACGGCGCGGCCATGGTGGGGCGGTGACGGGTGGGGGGCGCCGTCCCGCGCGGCTCACCGGATCCTGAGAACGCCCGGCCCTCGGCGGCTCACCACGAGGTGGGTGGGGACGTCCGACGGGCGGCGGGGACAGGGGTCACCGGAATGCGCGAGCCCCCGGGACGACGTGGTCCCGGGGGCTCGGTGCGTGCGTCAGAGGTACTCGTCGAGCACCTTGAGGAGGGCGCCCTTGCTGCGCGCCCCCTGGATCGACTTCACGACCCGGCCGCCGACGAACACCTGGAGCGTGGGCAGCGCGAGGATGCCCTGCTCGGTCGCCGTGCGGGGGTTGGTGTTGGTGTCGAGCTTGACGAAGTCCATCCGGTCGCCGTGCTCGCGGGCGAGCTCGTCGATGATCGGGGAGATCTGCTTGCAGGGGGCGCACCAGTCGGCCCAGTAGTCGACGAGGGTCGGCTTCGGGTTCATGACGACCCGGTCGACGAAGTCGGCGTCGGTGACTTCAGTGACATCGGACATGGGGAAACTCCTCGTACTGGGCGCCCGGGGGACCCGTTCATTATTCCCGCCCGGGACCGTGGTCCCAAGCCGGCCCGGGCGGGTGTCGGCGGGTTTGCGGTGGTCGTTCAGATGATGGGGGGCTGCGCCTCGTCGTGCAGGTCGGCCAGGAAGCGCTCGGCGTCCAGGGCGGCCCGGCAGCCCGAGCCGGCCGCGGTGACCGCCTGGCGGTAGGTGTGGTCGACGAGGTCGCCGCAGGCGAAGACGCCGCGCAGGTTGGTGCGGGTCGAGTCGCCCTCGACGAGCACGTAGCCGTTCTCGTCCAGGTGCACCTGGCCCACGAGCAGCTCGCTGCGCGGGATGTGCCCGATGGCCTCGAACAGCCCCTGCACGGGCAGCTCGCGCGTCTCGCCGGTCACCGTGTCGCGCAGGGTGAGCGACTCGAGCGTCTTCTCGCCGCTCATGCCGACGATCTGGCTGTTCCACGCGGGGACGATCTTGGGGTCGCGCTCCACGCGCGCGGCCATGATCTTGGACGCGCGGAGGGCGTCGCGGCGGTGGACGAGGGTGACCGACTTGGCGAACCGGGTGAGGAAGGTGGCCTCCTCGGCGGCCGAGTCGCCGCCGCCGACGACGGCGATGTCCTTGTCGCGGAAGAAGAAGCCGTCGCAGGTGGCGCACCACGAGACCCCGCGGCCGGAGTAGACGTCCTCCTCGGGAATGCCGAGGCGCCGGTAGCCGGAGCCGGTGGCGAGGATGACGGCGTGCGACCGGTAGGTGTTGCCCTCGGTGTCGGTGACGACCTTGACGTCGCCGGTGAGGTCGACCTTGACGATGTCGTCGGAGATGAGCTGGGCACCGAAGCGCTCGGCCTGGGCGCGCATGTTCGCCATGAGGTCGGGGCCCATGACGGCCTCGGGGAAGCCCGGGTAGTTCTCCACCTCGGTGGTGTTCATCAGTGCACCGCCGGCGGTGATCGCGCCCTCGAAGACCAGCGGCTTGAGCTCGGCGCGGGCGGCGTAGATCGCGGCCGTGTAGCCGGCCGGCCCACTGCCGACGATGATGACGTCGCGGATCTGCTCGTCGTCCATCAGCTCCTGCCACGACTCCTCCGAGCCGGCGGGCTCGTCGGTGGGCAGGTTGTTGAGGTTGAGCGCGCCGAGTGCGCCCGTGAGGTTCAGATCGCTCATGCTTGCCTTCCTTCGGCTAGGGCTCCGACTGTAACGGACCGCGCGGGGCGATCCGCCAGCCGGGGACGTCGTGGCGTCCCATCAGCTCGCCCAACAGCCGGTCGTCCGGAACTATTCCCCCGGGGGTATGAGCGGATCCTCGCCCGGACGGGGCCAGGGGGTGGGGACGGCACAGGGCCCGCCTCGCTCCGACCCCACGACGGAGAGAGGCGGGCCCTGGCATCCTCGACCCCGGGAAAGGGGCACCCGGGGGAGGGGATCACGGCGTCGACCCCACGACGACGCCGCGACCCGGATCAGCGGCCCGTGGCGGGGGCCTTGCCGAGGGTGGCTTGCACGGTGCTGAACGACCCGTTCCGCACGACCTTGAAGGTGACCTGCTCGTTGACCTTCGCCCCGCGCACGGCGGCGACGAGGGAGTTGGAGGAGTCGATGGTCACGCCGTTCATCTGGGTGATGACGTCGCCGGCCTTGAGCCCGGCGCTGGCGGCGGCGGTGCCCTGGACGACACTCGCGACCTTGGCGCCCTGGATGGTCGCACCGCCCACCTGCACCGCGGCGTCCGTGGTGCTGATGCCGAGGTAGGCGTGCTCGGCCTTGCCGGTGCTGATGAGCTGGTCGGTGATGTACTTCACCTGGTTCGACGGGATGGCGAAGCCGATGCCGATGCTGCCGCTCTGGCCCGACTGGTTGCCGCCCGACAGCGACGCGATCGAGGAGTTGATGCCGACCAGCTCGCCGTTGGCGTTGACGAGCGCCCCGCCCGAGTTGCCCGGGTTGATCGGCGCGCTGGTCTGGATCGCGCTGGTGTAGACGGCGCCCGACCCGGTGATGTCGGTGGCCGACGACGACACCTGCTGGGTGACGACCGGCCGGTTGAGGGCGCTGACGATGCCCGTGGTGACCGTGTCGGACAGGCCGAGCGGGTTGCCGACCGCCATGACGGGGTCGCCGACCTTCACGCTCGAGCTGTCGGCGAAGGTGATCGGCTGCAGCCCCGAGGGCACCGAGGCGATCTTGATGACGGCCAGGTCGGTCGACGCGTCGGTGCCCACGACGGTGGCGTTGAGGGTCTCGTTGCCGATCTGCACGTGCACGCTCGCGCCCGAACCGGCGCCGGAGACGACGTGGTTGTTGGTGACGATGTCGCCCTGGCTGTTGAGCAGCACGCCGGTGCCCTCGTCACCCGACTGCCCGCTCTGCACGATGATCGACACGACCGACTTCGAGACGTTGGACGCCGTCACGCTCCAGTCGGGGTTCGAGGTGTTGCCCTGCACCACCTTGGTGACGGTGCTTCCGGACGCCGTGTCGTTCGGCCCGGTGCCGCTGGACACCGTCGACGTCGTCGCCGGGTTGAGGGCCCGGTCGAGGGCGAAGCCGGTACCGCCGCCGATGCCGCCCGCGATGACGGCGACCGCGGCGATCGTCGCGAGGCCGCGCCGGCCCCGGCGGGGCTGGGTGAGGGTGCCGGTCGGCTGCGGCCGGGGAGGCTCCTGCGGCCCCCACGGGTTGGCCTGGTAGGGGCCCTGCGGCTGGGAGGGCTGGGGTGAGGCCGGGCCGGACGCGCCGCCGTGCTGGTTGGAGCTGTCGTGTTGGCCGCTCCAGAAGAAGTCGTTGCTCATCTGGGCCTCCGTTCCACCGCTGACTGCGGTGATCGTCGTTGGCGTCGACTACGACGCCCTGCACGATTCAGCTAACGGGCCGACCCTGTGCGTCTGCTGTGAGCCCATCAGCACCTGCCTGTGATCGCGTCCGGCGACCCCCGAACGATCCCTGAGAGCCTACCCGGGGGACCGGCGTCCTCTCGTCGATCACAACCCCGCGGCCGACATCATGATTCCCCCGTCGACGACCACGGTGGTGCAGGTGATGTAGCTGGCGGCGTCCGAGGCGAGGAAGACGGCGGCCGCGGCGACCTCCTCCGGCTGGGCGACCCGGCCGAGCGGGATCGACCTGTCGAGGGCGGCGGCCTTCTCGGGGTCGGCCATGGTCTGCGCGTTGATCGGCGTGTTGACGGCGCCCGGCGCGATGTTGACCATCCGGACGCCGTGAGCCGCAAGTTCCACCCCCGCCGTGCGGGTGAGCATCCGCGCCCCGCCCTTGCTCACGCAGTAGGCGGTGTTGCCCGGCATCGGCCAGTCCTCGTGCACCGAGGAGACGTTGAGGATGACGCCCCCGCCGCCCTGGCTGATGAACTGCTGCGCCGCGAGCTTCGCCCCGAAGAACGTCCCCTTGAGGTTGACGTCCATGACGAAGTCGTAGTCCTTCTCCTCGGTCTCGAGCAGCGAGTGGCGTGTCTCGACCCCGGCGTTGTTGATCATGACGTCGAGGCGTCCGAACCGCTTGACCGCCTGGTCGACGAGGTTCTGCAGGTCTGCGACCTTGCTCACGTCGGCCTGGACCGCCATCACGCTTCCGGACCCGGCGTCCTCGGCGACCTTGGTCTCGGGGTCGACGGTCTCGGGGTGGGTGACCCAGTCGATGACGACGTTCGCCCCCGCGGCCGCGCAGGCGTTGACGATCGCCTCGCCGATGCCGGAGTTCGCCCCGGTGACGATCACCGTGCGCCCGCTGAGTGCCTTGTGGGTGAAGGCGTCCGAGAGCAGGGTCTGCTGGTCGCCCGCGGCGCTGTCGGCGTAGGTGTTCTGGCTGGTGGCCT
Organism: Propionibacteriaceae bacterium; assembly: GCA_036261615.1. Taxonomy (GTDB): domain Bacteria; phylum Actinomycetota; class Actinomycetes; order Propionibacteriales; family Propionibacteriaceae; genus JAJYQH01. The sequence continues at coordinate 74,276 of DATAKK010000094.1, forward strand.
CGCTCATTGACGTGTCTCCTTGTCGTGTCGGATGTCGCTCGGTGGTCAGGACCCGGCCGGCGGTCGGCTCGGCGGTGCGGGGGGCGGCTCGGGGTCGAACTGCTGGGCTCCCGGGTCGCAGATGAGGTGGGCGATCATCGCGGTCCATCCCGTCTGGTGGCTGGCGCCCAGTCCCGTACCCGTTTCGGCGTGGAAGTACTCGCTGAAGCTGGGGTTGGCGTCCCACAGCGGGCCCGACCCCATGTCGCGCTGCTCGCCGGGACGCCGGCCGGTGGCGGCGTCCGGGCGGAACAGGGACAGCAGCCGCTGCCGGAGCCGGTCGGCAATCTCGGTGAGGGTGAGCCGCTCGCCAGACCCGGTGGGGAACTCGTAGGTCTGGGCGCCCGCGGCGCCGGCCCCGCGGGTGCGCAGCGCGTCGATGAGCAGCACGTTGACGGGGAACCAGATCGGCCCGCGCCAGTTGGAGTTGCCCCCGAACATCCGGTTGTCACTCAACCCGGGCTCGTAGCGGATCGCCAGCCGCTGCCCGGCGACGTCGACCTCTGCGCCGTCGCGGTAGGCCGCCGAGAGCGAGCGGATGCCGTAGTCAGACAGGAACTCGCCGGGGTCGAACAGCCGCGACAGCACGGCCGGCAGCCGGTCGAGCCCGACGAGGCTCATCGTGGCCGTCGGCCGGTCGCCGGAGGACACGGTGAGCAGGTGGCGGTACTGCTCGGGCCGGTTGTGCTGCAGCCACCGGCGACGGGCGGCGAGGTCGGGCAGCTCCCGGTTCACCCACTCCGGCGAGTTGGCCACCGCCAGCAGCGGCACGAGGCCCACCAGCGAGCGCACCCGCACCGGCTCCACCTCGCCGGCCCCGTTGACGAGGATGTCGTAGAAGAAGCGGTCCTGCTCGTCCCACAGGGACGCCGCCGTCGCGCCGAAGTTCTCCACGGCGGTGGAGATGGCCCCGAAGCGCTCGAGGAAGGTGGTGGCCACCTCCTCCCAGGCCCGGTCGCCGCGGGCGAGCTCCTGGGCGATCCGCAGCATGCACAGGGTGAAGAACGCCATCCAGCTGGTGGCGTCCGACTGCTCCAGCAGCCACCCCTCCGGCACCGCGGTGGAGCGGTCGAAGGCCGAGATGTTGTCCATGCCGAGGAAGCCGCCCTCGAACAGCTCGGTGCCGGCGGCGTCCTTGCGGTTGACCCACCAGCCGAAGTTGAGCAGCAGCTTGCTCATCACCCGGACGAGGAACGACCGGTCGCTGCCGCCGTCGGCGTAGTAGACCTGCAGCGCCGCCCACGCGTGCACCGGCGGGTTGACGTCGCTGAAGCTCCACTCGTAGGCGGGCAGCTGGCCGTCGGGGTGCTGCGCCCACTCACGGCACATGAGCAGCAGCTGGTTCTTCGCGAAGTCGGGGTCGATGGTGGCCAGGGCGACGGTGTGGAAGGCGAGGTCCCAGCTCGCGAACCACGGGTACTCCCAGTCGTCGGGCATCGAGATGACGTCGGCGAGGTCGAGGTGCTTCCACCCGGTGTTGCGCCCGCCCTGCGCTTCGGGACGCCGCCTGTCCGCCGGTGGTGCGGGTTGCGCCGGGTCGCCCTCGAGCCACTCGCTCACCGAGTAGCGGTAGAGCTTGCGGGCCCACAGCAGTCCCGCGAACGCCCGGCGGGCGACGAGGCGGTCGTTCGCGTCGACCTCCGGCGGGATCGCCGCGGCGTAGAACTCGTCGGCCTCGGCCCGGCGGCGCGCCACGGTCGCGTCGAACGCGGCGCCGAACGGGTCGTCGAGGTGGTCGCCCGCGGCCAGCCGCAGCCGCACGGTGACGGTCTCGCCGGGCGCGACGGCGTCCAGGTGGTAGCGCAGGGCGAGCTTGGTGCCCTCGGCGGTGGGGGAGAGGCCCGACCGGTCGGCGTGGACGATGGCGTTGTTGATCGCGCTCTTCGGGTGGGGGTCGGGGTTCCGGGCGACCCCGAAGCACGCGACCTCGTCGGTCTCGTTGTCGCAGAACAGCACCTCCGGGCCTCCGGCCCGCGTGCTCGGCCGCGAGCACGTAGCTGTTGAGCCAGGCGTGGTGGATCCGGAACCGGGGGTGCTCGTCAGGGCTGTCGGTCTGTGCCAGCTGGGGACGCCGGTCGTCGCGGCCCCAGGCCCACGTGTTGCGGAACCACACCTGCGGGACGAGGTCGAGCGGCGCGGCGTCCGGGCCGTTGTTGGTGGCCTCGTAGACGAGGCAGAGGTCGGTGGAGTCGACCTTGGCGTGGGTGGTGACGACGTCGAAGAACCGGTTGTCGGCGAGGACGCCGGTGTCGGCGAGTTCGAACTCGTCCTGGTCCTGGCCGCGTGACCGGTTCGCGTCGACCAGCTGCTGGTAGGGGAAGGCGGCCTGTGGGTAGCGGTAGAGCCAGCGGGCCCACGAATGCGTGGGCGTCGCGTCGAGCGCCCAGTAGTACTCCTTGACGTCCTCGCCGTGGTTGCCCTGGGCGTTGGTCAGCCCGAACAGCCGCTCCTTGAGCCGGTCGTCGCGCCCGTTCCACAGGGCCACCGCGACGTTGAGGAAGCCGAACCGGTCGCACAGGCCGCCGAGGCCGTCCTCGCCCCAGCGGTAGGCGCGCTGGTGGCTCTGGTCGAAGGGGAAGTAGTTCCACGCGTCCCCGTCGGCGGAGTAGTCCTCGCGGACCGTGCCCCACTGCCGCGACGCGAGGTAGGGCCCCCACCGCCGCCAGGCCGACTCGGGGTCTCCCGACTGGGCGAGGCGTCGCCCCTCCGCAGTTGCCGCCAGCTGGTCGCGCACGTGGCCACGCTAGGGGGCGCGACCCCACGCGTCACCGGGGCGCCACCGATTCACAGGATTCGCACAGGAGTGCCGGGGCTCGTGGTCGCGCCCCGGCCGCGGTTAGGCTCGGCGGGTGCCGTCATCCCTCACCCCGCCCCTGGTCGCCTCGGGTCCCGAACTCACCGACGCGCAGAGGCAGCGCTACGCGCGTCACCTCCTCACGCCGGCCCTCGGCGAGGAGGGGCAGCGCCGGCTGCTCGCCGCCCGCGTCGCGGTGCTCGGCACCGGCGGGCTCGGCTCGCCCGTCCTCACCTATCTCACCGCCGCCGGCATCGGGCAGCTCACGATCATCGACGACGACGACATCGAGCTGAGCAACCTCAACCGGCAGGTGCTGCACGACACGGCGTCCCTCGGCACGCCGAAGGTCGACTCGGCCGCCCGTCGGCTCGCCGGCCTCAACCCCGACGTCGAGCTCACCGTGCACCGGGTGCGGCTCACCGACGACAACGCCGACGAGCTGCTCGGCGGCCACCACCTCGTCGTCGACTGCGCCGACAACTTCCCGACGCGCTACGTCATCGCCGACGCCTGTGAGCGGCTCGGCATCCCGCACGTGTGGGCGGCCCTGCTGCACACCCAGGGCCAGCTGTCGGTGTTCACCCGCCGGCGTCCGGACTCCCTGGACGCCGAGACGGGCATCGGCCTGCGCGACGTGTTCCCGACACCGCCGCCCGCCGACCAGTTGCCGCCCGGCCCGGTCGGCATCTTCGGCCCGCTGTGCGGGCAGGTCGGCTCGATGGCCGCCACCGAGGCGATCAAGCTGATCAGCGGCATGGGCCGGCCCCTCATCGGGCGCATCGCGTTCGTCGACGTGCTCGCCCCCTCGGTGCGGGAGGTGGTCATCCGGCCGCTCGTGGGCGCCGGTGCGGGGGGTCCCGCGGCGTGACGCCGCCCCGCGAGCGACGCGAGGTGCGGGCCCGGGCCGGGACGCCGCTGGTGCCGCCCGAGCGCGCCGAGCTGGGTCTCGACGAGTACCGCCGCGAGCTGTTGTCCCTCGTGGAGGCGCCCGGCCGGCGGTACCCGCTCCCCGACGGGCTCCCGGTCGCGGACGCGGTCGGCCGGGTGCTCGCCGCCGACGTGACCGCGGCCGGTGACGTCCCCGACGTCGCCTGCTCCACGGTGGCCGGGTACGCGGTGCGCTGGGCGGACGTGCGCCGGCCCCCCGCCGTGCTCACCCGGGTCGCGGATCTGCCCCGCCACTCCCGCCGCAACCCCCCGGTCGACGAGGGGGAGTGCGTCCGGGTGCTGCCGGGCGGCCCGCTGCCCTCGGGCACGGACGCCGTCATCCCCGACGGGCTCGTCGTGGTCGACGGCGCGAGCGTCCGGGTGCGCGAGCTGCCCCCCGCGGGGGTCGAGGCCCACGTGCGTCCGGCCGGCCTCGTCGTGCACCGCGGCGACCTCGTGGCGTCGGCCGGACGCCGGATCGACGCCGGGCTCGCCTCGGCCCTGCTCACGGCGGGGGTGGCGAGGGTCCAGGTGTGGCTGCCGCCGCGCGTGGCGATCGTCGTCGTGGCCGACCACTCGGTCGTCCCCGGCCACCCGCGGGCCCGCGGCGAGGCGTGGGAGTCGACCGGCGGCCTGCTCTCCACCCACGTGGAGCGGCTGGGGATCCACCCCACGGTCGTGCACGTGTCCGGTGCGGGCCTGGAGGCGGCCCTCGACCGGCTGGCCGCGAACCGGCCCGACGCCATCGTGCTCGCCGGTGGCCCCACCGACGCCGACGTCATCGCGCCCGAGGGCCCGGCCGCCGGGCTGCTCGCGCGGGCGTCCGGTGGCGGGTTCCGGGCCGTGCGGGTGAGTCCCGGACGCCGGCAGGGCTGGCTCCGCTGGGGCGGCACCGCCGTCGTGTGCATCCCGGGCGACCCGTTCGCGGCCTCGGTCACCGCCGACCTGCTGCTGCGACCGCTGCTGCTCCGGCTGTCGGGCGTCACCGACGAGCGGGCAGAGTACGGCTGGATGCACGGCGTCCGGGCGATGCCGGAGTCGGGCTGGGCGTCGCTCCGCGGCGTCCGGGAGGTCATGCCGGTGCGGCTGCGGGTGGACAGCGACGGGGTGCTGCTCTGCTCGCCGGTGGGCGAGCCCGACCTGCCGCAGGTGGCCGACCTGGCGGACGCCGACGCGCTCGCCCTCGTCGGGGAGGATGTCTCGGCGGTGACCCCGGAGCTGCCCGTGTCGTTGTGGGCGATCACCCGCTGACCGTCGCGGGCGCGGCGTCCGGCGGTCACGTACGGTGGGAGCCGCGGCCCGGCCGGGTGGCCGCTCCGCCGATGACAAGGAGCTTCCATGGCGACGATCCGATGGTTCGGTGCGGCGGCCGAGGCGGCGGGCTCCGACGTCGAGCCGACCTCGGCGGCGACGCTCGGTGACGCGCTGGCCGCCGCGGTGCTCGCGCATCCGCCGCTCGAGGCGGTGCTCGCCCGCTGCAGCGTGCTCATCGACGGGGTCCGCACCAGCGACCCGGCCAGCGCGGTCGGTTCAGGTGCCACGATCGACGTGCTGCCGCCCTTCGCCGGCGGCTGAGCCCCGGGCCGCCCCGGCGGCGTCCGAGTCTCAAGTGCAGGTTCCGACCCAGGGCAAGAGCTTGTGCGCGGACAGGAGTCGATAGTTGAATCCTCCTGGTCGTCCCCTCGCCGTCGACACGACGCAGAGGCGAACGGATTCATCATCTGTCCTGCTCGAATGAACATTATCAGTCAAGACATGAACATCCCCCGTCGATTGCTCATTGTTCTCAGGCCCTAGGATCATGCATGCGTGCTTATAGGAGGCTAGCCTCCGTTCTTCTGTTCGCAATGGCTGTGCAGCTCTTCGCGGCCCCCTTGGCTCACGCTGATACCCTTCCGATCACTTCAAATGGGATCGTGCGCATTGCTGGTACGGACCGTTATGAGACCGCGGCTGATGTTAGCAGGTCGACCTTCGCATCTCCGCAGGAGGCGGTTTTTATCGCTTCGGGTGAGAACTTTCCAGATGGTCTCTCGGCTAGCCCAGTTGCAGCGGAAATGGGCGCTCCAATCTTGTTGGTAAGTGCCGGCTCCGTTCCTGATCCGTCCGTTCACGAAATCAAGCGTCTGGCTCCGCGAAACATTTTCGTTGTAGGCGGGCCGGACGCAGTCTCGGACGCGGTGGTCGACCAGTTGCGTCTCCTTGATCCTGGCGCCTCCGTAAAGCGACTTGCCGGTTCAGACCGCTATGGGACGGCCGCTGCCGTAGCCACCCTCGTTCACGTGCCTCACACCGTCTACATCGCCTCGGGAGAGGGCTTCGCCGACGCTCTCGCAGGCGGACCGGCGGCGGCGAAGGATGGGGCCTCTGTCCTTTTGACCGAGCCAGACCATCTTCCAATGGCCACCGCGTCGTCATTACGCACGATCAAGCCAGTACGGGTCTACGTTCTCGGAGGAAAGGACGTCGTTTCTGCGGCTGTTATCGATCAAATCCAGTCCCTTCTGCCCAACTCTACGGTCCGCGTCCTGGCAGGCGAAGACCGATTCGGAACTGCCGCGGCAATTGCCTCTTCCTCTTGGCCTGGGGCTGCGGATTCAGTAACGCTGGCGACCGGCTTTGGCTTCCCTGACGCGCTTTCCGGGGTTCCGCTCGCATTTGTGAACTCTGGTCCCATTATTCTAACGACGGCTAGATGCGTCCCCCGGAGCACCTCTCAAGAATTGACCTCGCTGAGTCCAGGCCGGGTAATCCTTCTAGGAGGAGTAGACGTGAGTTACGCAGGCCCGAGCATCTGCACGTCAGGCCCCCCACTCACCCAGGAGGAGACGCTGTCGGCCGGTGAATCCCACTCCTGCGCGGTCACCTCCGGCGGGGCGGTGCGCTGCTGGGGCTGGAACTACGCCGGCCAGCTCGGCAACGGCAGCACCACCGACTCGGCGGCGCCGGTGACGGTGAGCGGCTTCGCGAGCGGCGGCGCCCAGGTGAGCGCCGGACGCACGAGCACCTGCGCCCGCACGACCGGCGGCGCGGTCCGCTGCTTCGGCGACAACTCCACCGGCATCGCCGGTGCGTCGGCCGGGGCCCAGTCGAGCGTGCCGATGACGATCATCGGCTCCGGCGCCAAGCAGGTCGACGTCGGTTCGGTGGCCGCGTGCGCCATCACCGGGTCGGGCGGCGTCCAGTGCTGGGGCAACAACTACAACGGCACCCTGGGCAACGGCTCGACGTACGACTCGTACACGCCGGTCAACGTCGCCGGCCTCTCGTCGGGGGTCAAGCAGATCGCCGTCGGCGGTGCCCACGCGTGCGCCATCACCAGCAGCAGCACCGTGGTGTGCTGGGGCGACAACCAGTACGGGCAGCTGGGTGACGGCACGACGACCGACCGCACCCGACCGGTGACCGTGGGTGGGCTGAGCAACGTCACCGCGATCACGGCGTCCATCGGCAGCACGTGCGCGATCAGCGGCGGGTCGGTGAAGTGCTGGGGCGAGAACGACCAGAGCCAGCTCGGCAACGGCGGCACGACGTCCAGCAGCACCCCGGTGCAGGTGTCGGGGCTCACGTCCGGCTACAAGGCGGTCGATGCCGGGCTGCTCGGCGGCTGTGCGCTCAGCACCGGCGGCGCCGAGAAGTGCTGGGGCGGCGACGTCGGCACCTCCGCGGGCCACTCGACCACCCCGGTGACCACCTTCGGCTCGGGCATCGCCGCGATCTCCGTCGGCGACGACCACTCGTGCTCCATCCGCACCTCCGGCGCTGTCACGTGCTGGGGCGACAACTCGATGAAGCAGCTGGGCAACCAGACCAGCGTGAGCTACTCGTCCACCCCCGTGAACGGGCCCAGCTTCAGCTGAGCCCCCCGTCCCCCGGCCCGGTTCCAGCGGCGTACGTTCGCGACGTTCCGGCGTACGTTCGCTGCTGATTCGCCGCGTCGCGAACGTGGTGGTCTCAAGATTCGGGTGCAACACCGAGTAGTGCTGCCATTTTCTCGGCTGGGGTGGCCCAGTCAAGGGTGAGTCGGGGGCGGGTGTTGAGCTGGTCCTGCATGGTGGTGATCGCCTCGTCGGTGACGTGGGCGAAGT